>NZ_JBEZFZ010000003.1:0-922856 GCF_040649735.1 Nonomuraea sp. NPDC048892
CGTCACCGCCGGCGGCCTGCACGAGTTGCTCGACGATCGGGCTCATCGTGGCCACGTAGGGGATGTTGTCCACGATGGCCGACAGCACGGCCGAGGCGCCCAGCAGCCCCATCGTGGTCAGCTCCAGCCGCCCGTCGGTGGCCGCGACGGCGGCCTGGGACAGCTGGCCGATGACGCCGGTCTCGACCAGCGCGCCGACCATGACGAACAGCCCGGCGAAGAACACCAGCGTGGGCCACTCCACCTCGGCGATGGCCTCGGAGGTGGTCACCCTGGTCGCCGCCACCAGCACGCCCGCGCCGAGCAGCGCGACCACGCTCGGCTCGTAGTGCAGCACGGGATGCAGGACGAACGCCGCCATCACCAGCGCCAGCACCGCCAGGCTCTGCCACAGCAGCCGCCGGTCCGCGATCGCCTCCCGCTCGTCCAGCGCCATGATCGATGCGGCGCGTTCCGGGTCGTAGCGGAACGAGCGGCCGAACATCAGCCGGCACAGGCCGACGAACACCGCCATCAGCAGGATCACCATCGGTGCCATGTGGATGAGGAAGTCGTTGAAGCTCAGGCCGCCGCGGCTGGCGATGATGATGTTCGGCGGGTCACCGACCAGCGTGGCGGCGCCGCCGATGTTGGACGCCATCGCCTCGGCGATCAGGAACGGCACCGCCGAGACGGCCAGCCGCTCACACACCAGGAACGTCACCGGCGCGATCAGCAGCACCGTCGTCACGTTGTCCAGCAGCGCCGACGCCACGGCGGTGATCAGCACCAGCAGCACCATCAGCCGGAACGGCCGCCCGCGGGCACGCTTGGCCGCCCAGATGGCCAGATATTCGAAAACGCCGGTCTGTTTCAGCACCCCGACGATGATCATCATACCGAGCAGCAGGAAGATGACGTTCCAGTCGATGCCGGAGTGCTCGGAGAAGAACGCCGCCTCGGCGCCGGTGGCGTGAATGGCCAGCATGATCCCCGCGCCGCCCAGGGCTGCGGCGACCCGGTGGACCTTTTCGGTGGCGATCAACGTGTAGGCGGCCAGGAAGACCGCCACGCTGACCCAGGACAGCACGCTCATGCCGCGAGCATCCGATCCAGCAGCGCCTGCAGCGTCACCGCCCCTATCAACCGGCGGCCGTCGCCGAGGATGGCGACCAGCGGGCTGCGGGTGCGGGCCATCAGCGCGGCCAGCTCCAGCACCGTAGCGTCAGGGTCGGTGACCGGCAGCTCGCGCCGCTGCCGCGGCAGGGCCTCGCGCACGGTCCGGCCGGCGAGGCCGTCCAGGAAGCGGTCGGCGTGCGCCTCGTCCACCACCCGCGCCAGCGCCGGGTCGTCCTGGCAGTAGGTGGGCACGGCCAGGCGCAGCACCTCGGTGCCGGGCAGGATGGTGAACGGCGCGCCGTCGTCGCCGACCACGATGATGCCGGGCAGGTCCTGGTCGGCCAGCATCCTGGCCGCGTCGATCACCGGAGAGTCGAGCCCGACCACGGGAAAGTCGGCTAGCAGGTCACGAGCGCGCATCGGGGCACATCCTTCGGGCAACGGGACAAGGACCTGCCGACCAGACTTCCCGGCGCACCTGTAGGGACCGTATCAAGATGTGTCAAGGTCGGCGAGGCCGGAGCTCCCTGTTCGCCACGCATCCCCAAAATCGGGCTCGGCATACTTCTTGGCGCGCAGAGGTCGGTACAGGTAGACGGCTTTTGCCTTTACCTCGCTCGGCACGGGAAGCTGTACGCCGTCACCTTGGCCACTGGGCGCCGGCCCAGGCGCGTGGACGAGCAGAAATCGTCCGGTTAGAGGTCACATCCGCTCTGGCAACGGTCATGACGGGCGCTATGACCGTTCCCGCTGAGCGCTCTGGTCTGCACGGAGTCCCGGACCTGCCCCGGCCGGGTAGCGGCTGTCGTCGTCCTCACAGGCCGTTGACGACCGCATCGGCACGTTCACGGCCGCCGGTTGGCCGGGGCGGTCGGTATCGACGCCCACCTCCACCACCCACGTCAAGCGATATCCGCTGGTCACATTCCCCGGTCCCATGCACCGGCCGAGCGCGGGGAACTGGAATGTGCTGGTGCTTGCCTCAGCCACAGGACGCCAGTTCCAACGCGCAGGGCCACGCGGAGGGCCCAAGCGCCGAGCGCATAAGCGCTCCAACGGCGCATCTTCGTCCTGATCGCACGCTGTCTGGCCATGGAAGTGCGTCGACCTCTTGGGAGATTGGCGGATCTGACACATGAGCATCTCGTACGCGCCGACCAGCGCCAAGCTCGGCCAGCCGGCGATCAACCGAGCGATGACCGTCGGCTCGGCGACCGCCACGTTGGCCCCGACGCTCGCCAGACTGCTGACAATCAACAACACCCACGGCAGAACGCCACCCCGATCGCCTTGCCGGCTGGCTCGCAACAGCACCATCGACGCCGCCACGATCGTGCCATCCACCGCCGACGGAATGAGCGCAGCAGCCAGCTCGTCCTCGCCATGGGCAACGGCCAGCCCACGCATATGCCGGAACGACACCACCGCAGCAATCCCGGCCAGCACGAGAACCGCCGCCGTGGTCGTCCACCGAATCCACCGATCCGACGACTCCGCTCCCCCAGGCCGCATAGCGGCCATTGCCGCCGGTGACTCGCCAGAGTCGCGCTGAGCTTCGTCAACGTCCCTTGCTCGACCGAAGCATCCGCCAACGTCATCCCCACCACCCGACGATCCCGACTTCGCCTGATGTCGTGGAAGCCGCCGCACGGCCTCGATCTTCGCCTGTCGCTCCGGCTGCGCTCTGCAACGGCAGGAAAGCCTTGTTCAGAGGGCATGTCGACGTGTCCCCTTCTTCTGGACCCCTCGCAGGGGGCACGCAAAAGTTCAGGGTCTTCTCGGTGCCGCTCCAGGGATTCGAACCCTGAACCTCCGCCTCCTGAAGACGGCGCCTCTGCCAGTTGGGCCAGAGCGGCTGGACCCCGGGCTTGGCTGGCGTGGGCCGGCCCGGGGCGAGGGCCTGGTCCGGCCGAGGGGCGCCATTCCCGTCGGCCAGGCCGTAGCCCGCGGCCCTTTCCTTTCAGGGCCGTCGTCCGAGCGGCAGGATTCGAACCTGCGATTCTCCTGCTCCCAAGGCAGGCGGGCTGACCAAACTGCCCCACACTCGGAATGAAAAACAATCAGCCGCCCCGGACTTTCGTCCGAGACGGCTTTCCGGTGAACCCGTCGGAGGGTTATCCGGAAAGCCTCGGCGCACCTGGGGAGGGCGCGAGCAGCCGGTAGCTGATCAGGACGTTCAGGTCGGTCACTTCGGGCTCTCCCTTCTTTCTCGCCGGCGGACGTTGTCCACGGTAAACGGATGATCGGGCGGCGTGCCACCTATTTATTGTCCTTCTGCTCCCGGTGCCAGCCCGCGCTCACCTGGGTCTCGGGGAAGTCGACGCGGAATCGGGGCAGGGCGTCCGGGTAATTCTCCCGGACGAAGTTGACCAAGAATTCGCGTACATCGCATTTGAGGTCCCATGAGGACGGCGAGTCGGCGGCGCTCATCAGGGCGCGCAACTCCACGAGCCCGTTCGGCAGCACGTCGGTGACCTGGAGCGTCCAGTCCTTCTGGTCCCACAGCGGGTTTCCCTGGAGGAACTCGTACAGGGCGTCGCGGAGTTTCGGGACGGGGACGGCCCAGTCCACCCGCAGGTAGACCACGGCCAGGACGCGGCTGCCGTGGCGGGTCCAGTTCTCGAACGGGTTCTGGGTGAAGTACGACACCGGCAGCACGAGCCGCCGTTCGTCCCAGAGACGCAGCACCACGTACGTGAGCGTGAGCTCCTCGATCCGCCCCCACTCCTTCTCGACCACCACGACGTCGTCGAGGCGGAGCGCGTCGCTGAAGGCGAGTTGCAGGCCGGCCAGCACGTTGCCGATGGTCGGCTGGGCGGCGATGCCGACGACGGCGCCCGCGATGCCGGCGGAGGCGAGCAGGCCGGCGCCGAGCGCGCGGACCTGTGGGAAGGAGAAGAGCATCGCGCCGACCGCGACCACGATGATGACCGCGGCGGCGATGCGGCGGACCAGCGCGATCTGGGTCATGATCCGCCGCGCCCGCCGGTTGCGCTCGCCTTCGACCAGCACCAGCCGGTCGAGGACGACGTCGGTCAGCGCGTACGTGGCCTGCACGATCAGCCAGGTGACCGCCGCGATCGTGACCAGGCCGAGCACCCGCTCCACCGTGCCGGCCAGGGCCCGCTCGGCCGGGGCGTCGCCGAACATCCCCTGCCCGAACGCCGCGTTGGCGGCCACCGCGGCGGCCATCAGGAAGGCGGGCCACGTGCAGTGCTCCACGAGGTGGCGGGCCAGGGCCCATTTGCGCCCTGCGCGGTTCAGCAGCCGCCGGAGCACCTCCACCAGGAGGATCGATCCGATCACCGCGATGAGGAGGATCGGCCAGTCCGCCGGAGACTGCACGTTCATGCCCCCTATGTCTTAGAACGTCTCGTCAAAGCTCACATTGCCCTCAACCGCCACTTGGTAAGCAGAGACACGCCGTTCGAAGAAGTTGGCCAGCTCCTGCACGTCCTGCAACTCCATGAACGCGAAGGGGTTGGCCGAGTCGTAGCGCCGGGGCAGGCCCAGCCGGGTCAGCCGCTGGTCGGCGACGTATTCGAGGTACTGGCGCATCTGCTCGACACCCATGCCGGGCATGCCGTCGCCGCAGAGGTCCGCCGCGAAGGCGAGTTCGGCGGCGACGGCCTCCTCCAGCATGAGCGTGACCTGCTTGCCCAGCTCGTCGTCGAACAGCGAAGGCTCCTCGGCGCGCACGGTGTCCACGACGCTGAACGCGAACTCCATGTGCATGGACTCGTCGCGGAAGACCCAGTTCGTCCCCGTGGCCAGACCTCCGAGCAGGCCACGGGAGCGGAACCAGTAGACGTAGGCGAACGCGCCGTAGAAGAACAGGCCCTCGATGCAGGCGGCGAAGCAGATGAGGTTCAGCAGGAACTGGCGGCGTTCCGCGGCGCTCTCCAAGCGGCGCAGGCCGTCGATGGAGTCGATCCACCGGAAGCAGAACTCGGCCTTGTCGCGGATCGAGGGAATGTGCTCGATGGCGGCGAACGCCTTGACCCGCTCGTCCGGGTCGGGCAGATAGGTGTCGAGCAGGGTCAGGTAGAACTGCACGTGCACGGCCTCCTCGTAGAGCTGCCTGCTCAGGTAGAGGCGCGCTTCGGGGGCGTTGACGTGCTGGTAGAGGTTGAGCACGAGGTTGTTGGCCACGATCGAGTCGCCGGTGGCGAAGAAGGCGACCAGCCGGTTGATCAGGTGGCGTTCCTGCGGCGTCATCTTGGCCAGGTCGGCGAGGTCGTTGTGCAGGTCGACCTCCTCGACGGTCCAGGTGTTGCGGATGGCCGCGCGGAAGCGCTCGTAGAAGTCGGGGTAGCGCATGGGACGCAGGGTGAGGTCCATGCCGGGGTCGAGCAGCATGAGAGGGGCTCCTTACTGGCAGGCTTCGCAGGTTTCCGGGTTCTCCAGCGAGCACGCGACCGCCTCGGCCGCCGCGAGCGCGGAGGAGCGGGTGGGCTGGGCCGTCACCGTGGTCTGGGCGATGCGGGTGGCGGGGCGGGAGCGCAGGTAGTACGTGGTCTTCAGGCCGCTCTTCCAGGCGTAGGCGTACATCGAGGAGAGCTTGCCGATGGTGGGGCTGGCCATGAACAGGTTGAGCGACTGCGACTGGTCGATGTACGGCTGGCGCGCGGCGGCCAGGTCGATCAGCGCCTTCTGCGGCAGCTCCCAGGCGGTGCGGTAGAGCACCTTGAGGTCCTCGGGGATGCCGGGCACGGTCTGCACCGAGCCGTCGGCCCGCTTGAGGTCGTCGCGGAGCTGCTGCGTCCACAGCCCGCGCGCCTGGAGATCGGCCACCAGATACCGGTTGACCTGGAGGAACTCACCCGACAGGGTCTCGCGCTTGAACACGTTGGAGACCTGCGGCTCGATGCACTCGTAGCAGCCGGCGATGGAGGCGATCGTGGCGGTGGGGGCGATGGCGATCATGAGCGAGTTCCGCAGGCCGGTGCGCGCGATCTTCTCGCGCAGCGCCTCCCAGCGCGCCGAGCCGGCCGCCGCGTAGTGGTCTGGGTGCAGCACACCGGCGGCGGCGCGCGTGTCGGCGTACGACGGGTGCCGGCCGCGTTCTGCCGCGAGGTCGGCCGAGGTGTCGTACGCGGCCAGCGCGATCTCCTCGGCGATCCTGGTGGACAGCTCCAGCGCCCGCGGCGAGTCGAACGGCAGCCGCAGCGTGAAGAACACGTCGGCCAGCCCCATCACGCCGAGCCCGATCGGCCGCCACCGCCGGTTGGCCGCCCCGGCCTCAGGCGTCGGGTAGAAGCCGAGGTCGATGGTGCGGTCGAGGAAGCGCACGGCGGTCCTTACGGTGCCGCGCAACCGCTCCCAGTCCATGTCGCCATCCACGCCGCCGCCGGCCAGGTGGGCTGCCAGGTTGACCGAGCCGAGGTTGCAGACGGCCGTCTCGGCGTCGCTGGTGACCTCCAGGATCTCGGTGCACAGGTTCGACAGGTGGATGACGTTCTCGGGGCGGGCGGTCTGGTTGGAGGTGCGGTTGGCGGCGTCCTTGAACGTCATCCAGCCGTTGCCGGTCTGGGCGAGGGTCCGCATCATGCGGCCGTAGAGGGTACGCGCCGAAATTTGCCTGACATATCGCCCGGCGGCCTCATAAGCGCGATATTTCGCCTCGAACTCCGCCCCGTACAGGTCGGTGAGCTCGGGCACCTCCTTCGGGTCGAACAGCGACCACATCTCGTCAGCCTCGACCCGCCGCATGAACTCGTCGGGCACCCAGTTGGCCAGGTTGAGGTTGTGGGTGCGGCGGGCGTCCTCGCCGGTGTTGTCGCGCAGTTCGAGGAACTCCTCGATGTCGGCGTGCCAGGTCTCCAGGTAGACGCAGGCCGCGCCCTTGCGCCGCCCACCCTGGTTGACCGCCGCCACCGAGGAGTCGAGCGTGCGCAGCCAGGGGACGATGCCGT
Organism: Nonomuraea sp. NPDC048892; assembly: GCF_040649735.1. Classification (NCBI taxonomy): domain Bacteria; kingdom Bacillati; phylum Actinomycetota; class Actinomycetes; order Streptosporangiales; family Streptosporangiaceae; genus Nonomuraea; species Nonomuraea sp. NPDC048892. The sequence continues at coordinate 7,014 of NZ_JBEZFZ010000003.1, forward strand.
TGGAGTGGCCGTTCGTGCCCCTGATGAGGGAGCCGCGCGAGCGCACCCGGGTCCACGAGATGCCGATGCCGCCCGCGTACTTGGACAGCCTGGCCACCTGCCCGTACCTGTCGTAGATGGCTTCGAGCTCGTCGCGCGGCGAGTCGAGCAGGAAGCAGGACGAAAGCTGCGGGCGGCGCGCGCCGGAGTTGAACAGGGTGGGCGAGCTGGGCAGGTACGACAGCGTGGACATCAGCCCGTACAGCTCGGCCGCCTCGGCGACGCTCTCCGACAGCCCGCAGGCCACGCGGAGCAGGAAGTGCTGGGGCCGCTCCAGCACCGCCCGGCTCTCGGGGTGGCGCAGCAGGTAACGGTCGTAGACCGTGCGCAGCCCGAAGTACTCGAAGCGGTCGTCCGCGTCGTCCGGCACCAGCGCGTCGAGCTCGGCGGCGTGCGCGGCGACGAACTCGGCCAGCCCGTCCTGGACAAGCCCGGCCGCGTGGGTGGCGGCGACGGACTCGGAGAACGTGCGCACCCCCTGCCCGGCCGCCTCGTCGGCGATCTCCTCGGCCAGCAGCCGGGCGGCGACCCGGGAGTTGGCCGGGTCGGCGATCACCCTGGCGGCGGCCTCCTCGATGGCCAGGCGGCGGTCAACCTCAACGATCTGAGTCACGTGCTCTCTCTCCTCGCGAGCTCATCCCCGTGAGGGCACGCGAGAGCACGACGGCCAGAGGTCTCCCCCGCCGCGGCGCGCTCCGGCCCGCCCTCGAGGCCCTGAACACTTCACACCGCTGGCAGGTCTTCGGGCTTGCGGGCGTGCTCGATGGCTCCTACTGGCCGTCGCTTCCCGGATCTCTCCAGTGCGTATGACGGCGGTCGTTCCCGCTCACCGCTGCGGGGCAGCCCCGGAATCGCACCGGGTTCCCTTTTGCTCCGCCTCGGGTGAGGCGAACCAGCGACGACCAGGATCCTACATCTAGTGGCCGTTCCCGCAACTACCCCAGCATGTTGTGGCTTTGGTGGCGTCGATCAAACCGAGATCGCGCAGCGTCGCCCGGGTGCGGGCGATCTCCGTGCCGAGCCAGAGCGCGAAGTCGTCGCCCGCCAGCGGGATCGTCAGCCAGCCCGCCGTCCGGCAGGCGGCCTCCCACGCCCTCGACCCCAGCACCTCGTCACACATGCGCACGGCCGCCTCGCGCCGCTCCGCGGGCATGTCCTCGGGCCCGAACGCGGCCACCCAGTCGGCGAAGTCCACCCGTACGCCGCATTCGAGCAGCGTCGGCGCGTCGAGGTCGGGCACGCGCCGGGCCGAGGACACCGCGAGCGCCCTGACCCGGCCGCGGCCGATGCCGGTGCGCCAGTTGGACAGGGGGCCGGCGGCGGCGGTGGCCCGGCCCGCCATCAGCGCGGCGACGGCCTCGCCGCTGCTGGGATAGCCGGTGTAGTCGACCTGCCTGGTGTCGGCGCCGAGCGCCTTGGCGATCAGGCCGAAGAGCAGGTGGTCGGGCTCGCCCTGCGGCCCGCCGGTCAGCAGGGTCCGGCCGGGGCCGGCGAGCAGCCGGGCGCAGAAGTCGTCGAAGTCGCGCAGCGGCGAGCCGTCGGGCACGACCACCACCTCGGCCTCGCCGCTCAGCCTGGCCAGCGGGGTGCCGGTGTCGAGCAGGCTCTGGCCGTTGTTCAACTCGGCCGCGGTGAGCGCGGGCAGGCCGGTCACGGTGATCATCGAGCCGGCGCCCAGGCCGGTGCCGGCCTCGAACCCGGCCGCTCGGGCGGCTCCGGCGAACGCCTGACCGACGCGGGCCCAGCGCCGCCGGTCGGAGTTGATCGAGAATCCGGTACGCGGTGCGGCCAGGCGCTCACCTGCGCGCTCGACACCGCACCCGGCGGCGCAGGCCGCCAGGCCGAGGCCCCAGGCGATGAAGCCCCGGCGGCGCATGATCGTGCTGCCCAAATCCCCCATTACTCTAGGTTATTAACCCATTACAAGTGGCTATACACCGGGGTCCCGGTCAACACACAAAATCACTATTTTTGCCGCTTTTTCATGATTTTTAGGCTTATCTGACTTTCTTTCCGACTCCCGCCATGAGGGACGACGGCAGCGACCAGTCACCCACCAGCTTGGGCCGGTCGGGACGCCAGTCGGTGGCCTGCACGAGCCCCGGCGGCTCCAGCGGGAAATCGCCGAAGAACGCCCGGATCTGCGCCGGTGTGCGGTCGGCCCCGTTGCGCGAGGACGATCCCCGCTGGACGCTCCTGGCCCGCTCCTCGTCCTCGATGCGGCCGAGCGTCGTCGCGTGCGAGATCACCAGATGGCTGCCCGGCGCCATCCGTTCGCGCAGGACGGCCACCGCACGCTGCGGGTCCCGCTCGTCCGGCAGGAAGTGCAGGATCGACACCATCAGCACGGCCACCGGCCGGTCGAGGTCGAGGAACTCACCCGCCTTCGCCAGCACCTCCTCGGGATCGAGCAGGTCGGCCTGGACGAAACAGGCCCTGCCCGGCGAGCGCCGGAGCAGGACCGTGGCGTGGGCGGCGACGACGGGATCGCGGTCGACGTAGACGACTTTGGCCTCGGGGGCCACCTCGTGCGCGCTGCCCTGGGTCGGCAGCCCGCTGCCGAGGTCGATGAACTGGGTGACCCCGGCGCGGGCCACATAACGCACGGCACGCTGGAGGAAGGCCCGGTTCGCCCGGGCCAGCGGGACCGCCTCCGGGATCAGCTCCGCCAGGTGATCGATGGCCTGGCGGTCGACCGCGTAGTTGTCCTTCCCGCCGAGCATGTAGTCGTACATGCGTGCGGGATGGGGCCGGTGTTGGTCGAACTGCCGCACAGTTTGAATTTATGCCGTCCGCAGCGAGATAACGATAGTTTGGCCCGAATTAGCCTCTTACTCGACCGTAACGCTCTTGGCGAGATTGCGAGGCTTGTCCACATCGCGGCCGAGCGCCACGGCGGCGTAATAGGCGAGGAGCTGCAGCGGGATCGTCAGCAGGATGGGATCGAGCTCGATCTCGTTCTTCGGGATGACGATGACGTCGTCGGCCAGTTTGGCGTCGGGCGCGCGGTGGCCGACCATGAGCACCCGGCCGCCGCGGGCGCGGATCTCGCCGAGCGTGGTGAGGTTCTTGTCGAGCAGCTCGTCGTCGGGCACGATCGCGACCGTCGGCATGTCGGGGCCGATCAGGGCGAGCGGGCCGTGCTTGAGCTCGCTGGCCGGATAGGCCTCGGCGTGCACGTACGAGATCTCCTTGAGCTTCTGCGCGCCCTCGCGGGCCACCGGGTAGCCGCGCACGCGGCCGACGAACATCATGCTCGGGTGCTGGGCGTACTTCTTGGCCAGCTCCGCGATCTCCTCGCTCTGGGCGAGGATCTGCTCGATCTGGCCGGGCAGCCGGCGCAGCCCGTCCACGATGCGCCGCCCGTCGGCGGGCGACAGGTCGCGCACCCGGCCGAGGTGCAACGCCAGCAGCGCGAACGCCACCGAGGTCGAGGTGAACGCCTTGGTCGAGGCGACCGACACCTCGGGGCCCGCGTGCAGGTAGATGCCGCCGTCGACCTCGCGGGCGATGGCGCTGCCCACGGCGTTGACGATGCCGATCACCCGGCCGCCCTTGCGCTTGAGCTCCTGGACGGCGGCGAGCGTGTCGTACGTCTCCCCCGACTGGCTGATCGCGACGTAGAGCGTGTCGGGGTCGACGACCGGGTTGCGGTAGCGGAACTCGCTGGCCGGCTCGGCGTCGGCCGGGATGCGGGCCAGCTCCTCGATGAGCTGCGCCCCGATCTGCCCCGAGTAGTACGCCGACCCGCAGCCGATGATCTTCACCTGGCGGAAGCCCCGCGTCTCGCGGGCGTCCATGTTGAGGCCGCCGAGGTGGGCGACGTGGAAACGCTCGTCGAGCCGCCCGCTCATGGTGCGGGTGATCGTCTCGGGCTGCTCGGAGATCTCCTTGAGCAGGTAGTGCTCGTAGCCGCCGGTGTCGTAGTGGCCGGCGTCCCAGTCGACGGTCAGCGGCTCCTTGGCCGTCTCGCGGGCGTCGCTGGCGAAGGTGTGGAAGCCGTCGGCCTTGAGCACGGCCAGCTCGCCGTCCTCCAGGTGGACGACCTGACGGGTGTAGCGGACCAGCGCGGCCACGTCGGAGGCGGCGAACATCTCCTTCTCGCCGATGCCGAGCACGATCGGGCTGCCGTTGCGGGCCACCACCACCTCGCCGGGCCGCTCGGAGTCGATCACGGCGATGCCGTAGGTGCCGACGACGCTCTTGAGCGTCTTCCGTACGGCCTCCTCCAGCGACTCGTTCTCGTCGGCGGCGTGCGCGATCAGGTGCGCGAGCACCTCGGTGTCGGTCTCGGAGGCGAACACCACGCCGTCGGCCTCCAGCTTGGCGCGCAGCTCGCCGGCGTTCTCGATGATGCCGTTGTGCACGACCGCGATGCGCTCGTCCGCGGACAGGTGCGGGTGGGCGTTGACGTCACTCGGCACGCCGTGCGTGGCCCAGCGGGTGTGCCCGATGCCGAGGCCGCCCTTGAACCTGGCCGGCACGACCTTGGCCAGATCGGCCACCCGGCCCTTGACCTTGCGCACCTTGAGGCCCTTGTTGGACACGACGACCCCCGCCGAGTCGTAGCCCCGGTATTCGAGCCGCTGCAGCCCCTCCAGCAGGATGGGCGCGGCGTCCTTGGGGCCGACGTAGGCCACGATTCCGCACATCGAGGTCTCCTCTATCCGTAAACGATCCTGCGAAGCTGCCGTAGCGACAGCTCCGGCGCCGCGACCCGGCGGGCGTCTAACTCGCCGGCGATCCTGGGGAAGATCTCGTCGTTGGTGAATCCCCTGGCCTTCAGCTCCCCGTGCCGGCGGCGGACGAACTCCTCGGCCGGCTCGGAGAAGTACGACAGCACGTCGGCGACCACGCGGGCCGCCTCGCCCGGACCGAGCGGGCTCGTCCTCGTGAGGTGGGTGATGAGATCTTCGTACGGATGCCGTGTCGTGGACACAGACGAGGACACTACGGCTCTGGAGTGAGACACGCCAACATCCTGCCCGAAATCGGGCAGGATTTAACGTCAGAGGGCTCCGGAACGACCCCAGCCTCACGTCAGAGGGTCGCGGAACGGCCCCAGCCCTGGCCGAAGCGCCGGCAGGCGAACGCGCCGGCGGCCACGCCGAGCCCGGCCAGCACCGCCGCGGGACCGGCCGTGCCCGCCACGTCACCCCTGACGGCGGCCTGCAGCATGGTCGTGGCCCAGTAGCCGGGCGAGAGCGGCGCGACGGCCTGCGCCCAGGCGGGCATCAGCGCGTACGGGACCAGCGCCCCGCCCAGCGCGCTGACCGACAGGGCGACGATGTTGCACAGGGTGCTGAGCCCGCCCTGGCTGCGTACGACAGCGGCGACGGCCGTGCCGACGCACAGCAACGCGAAACACCACGCGGCCACGGCCAGCGCGAGCGGCCAGAGCGGTCCCGCCGGGCGCAGGCCGACCACGAGCACCCCGTACGCCAGCAGCACGGTCTGCTGGACGACCAGCACGCCGAAGACCGGCAGCGCCTTGCCGATCATGATCTCGGGGACCCTGGCGCGGGTGGCACGCAGGCGGTCCCAGGTGTGCCAGGTGCGTTCGGTGAGAGTGGCGGTGGCGACGTCGGCCATCGACAACACCGAGAACATCACCAGCAGGCCGGTCACCGCCTGGGTGGCCTCGCCGAGCATGCCCTTGAAGATGAGCATGAGCACCATCGGCATGACGAGGTAGCTGACGAAGTGGGCGGGATCGCGCCGTCGCAGCAACACGTTGTGCCCGGCCAGCACGATGATCCGCCGCAGTGAGGCGCGGGGGCGGCTCGGGGCTTCATGTGACATGTGACAGCTCCCGGTAGAGGTCGTCGAGGGACGGCCGGCGGATGTCGATGCCGAGCACGGGCCGGTCGAGGCCGCGCAGCAACTCGACCAGGGTGGCCGTCGGATCGGTGGTCGCCACGGCGATCTCCGCCGCGCCCTCCACCGTCACCCTGACCTCACCCGGCAGGTCCCGCAGCAGGTCGGCGGCGGCACCCCTGGCGATCACCCGCCCGTTCCCTGCCACCGCGACCGTGGCCGCCAGCTCGGTCAGCTCCGGCAGGTAGTGGGTGCAGTAGACGACGGCGGCCCCGCCCTGCGCCCGGCGGCGTACGGCGGCGAGCAGCGCGGCGCGTGTTTCGGGGTCGGCGCCCGCGGTGGGCTCGTCGAGGAGCAGCACCTCCGGCTCCGGCAGGAGCGCGGTGGCGGCCTGCGTGCGGCGCTGCTGGCCGCCGGAGAGCAGGCCGACCCGCCGGTCGAGCACCTCGGTGAGGGCCAGCTCCTCCGCCGTGCCCTCGACGGCCGCGGCCAGGGCCCGGCCGCGCAGCCCGGCCAGGCCGCCGAAGAGCCGCAGCGTCTCGCGGACGGTGATGCTCGGGTAGAGCGCGAGGTGCTGCGGGGCCATCCCCACGTCGCCCCCGACCCGCACCCGCCCCGCGTCCGGCGCGGTGAGACCGGCGGCGATCTCGAAGAACGTCGTCTTCCCCGCCCCGTTGTGCCCGACCAGGCCCGCGATCTCCCCCGGCTCGACCCGCAGGTCGAAGCCGTCGAGCGCGACGACCCCGCCGTAACGCTTGACCAGTCCTTCGGCTGTCAGCATGACGACCCGCCTCCCTCAGTCTACGTCGTAGACTGCTCTACACTGTAGACTGATGCCGTGCGGAAGCTCAAGACCTCGCGGCAGCCGGAGATCCTCGACGCGGCGCTCGCCATCGCCGACGAACGCGGGCTCGACGCCCTGTCCATGCGGGCCGTGGCGGAGCGGGTCGGGGTGACGCCCATGGCTCTCTACGGCTATTTCCGCAACAAGGACGAGCTGCTCGACGCCCTGGTGGGGCGGCTGCTCACCGGACTGACCCCGTCCGAGGCGGCGGGCACGTGGCAGGAGCGGCTGTCGGAGATCGCGCAGGCGACCCGGCGGCTGGCCCGGGAGCATCCCGCGGTCTTCCCGCTGCTGCTCTTCCGGGCCTCGGTGACGCCCGACGGGGTGCGCGTGGTGGATCTGATCTATCAGGCGCTGCTCGACGCGGGGGTGCCGGAGGCGGACGTACCCAGGATCGAGCGACTGGTGAGCACGTTCGTGCTGGGGTTCGCGATCTCCGAGGTGAACGGGCGCTTCTCCAGCGCCTCGGACGAGTCGCGGACGCGGCGGGGGGCCGATCTGCCCGCGCACCGGCGGCTCGCGGGGCGTCTGGCGGTCGATGACTGGGATGCCGAGTTCGCAGCGGATCTGGCAGATCTCATGCGTATCATCCGACCCGTCTGACACATCCCTTTCCGGGGCATGGTTACGGTGAGTAGTTGTTCCGTGACATTCCTGGGGAGATGTTCATGCACCTCTGGCTGGCCGCCGCCCTGGCCGCAGGCACCCTCACCACACCCGCCGCCCTCCCGCCCGCCGTACCTGGACGGCATCCGCTCACCGGGATGGCGGCCTTCGGGACCGCAGCCGCCGGAACGACTTCAGGGGCGACGACCTCCGGGACAACGACCTCAGGACGGCAGGCCGATTTCGCCGCCGCCGCGCGGGAGTTCGGGGTGCCGGAGAGCGTGCTGCTCGGGGTGGCCTACCTGGAGTCGCGGTGGGACGTTAACGGCGGGCGGCCCAGCACAGCGGGCGGTTACGGGCCGATGCACCTGATCGACGCCTTCCCCGCCGACGCGCTCGGGCACGGCCACGTGATCGGGGACGCCCTCGGGGACCCCCGGGGAGACGACGCGAGACCGATGTCCCGTACGCACGCCGAACTTGGCGCGCCCCCACCGCACGCCGCACTACGCACGACCCAGGACTCCGCCGCCGCACCTGTCACCACTCTTCCCGAGGCCGGCCGCCTGGCCGGCGTGGAGCCCGCCCGGCTGCGGACCGACCCGGCGGCCAACATCCGCGCCGGCGCCGCACTCCTCGCCTCCTACCAGGACCGGCCCAGTTCCGACCCGGCCGACTGGTACGGAGCCGTGGCCAGGTACGCGGGCACGGACGATCCGGTGGCGGCGGAGGCGTTCGCGGACGAGGTGTTCGCGGTGATGCGGGAAGGGGTGCGGCGGCGTACCGATGACGGACATCTGGTGCGACTCGACCCCGTGAACCTGTCACCGGGCGGGAAGTCGGCGGCGAGCGAACGAGCCGGAACCGCCGCCGCCCCGGCCGTACCCGACCCTCTGAACGCCCCACCCGCCACCGCCGAGCAGCACGCCACCGACACGTCAGACGCCACCGCCGGCACCTCGCGCGCTTCAACGGACGAAGAGTTCGCTGACGACGAACCATCGGACAACGAGCCGCTGGACGATGAGCCATTGGGTGATGATGACCCGTTGAACTTCGACCTGGATCCGCATCTGGGCTGGGACGGCGAGGCGGAGCCCGACCTGTCCGGCCTGCCGAAGCAGCAGAAGCCAGGCCAGGCCGAATGCCCGTCCACGCTCACCTGCGAATGGATGCCCGCCGCGTACAAACGCTTCGGCAAGAAGAAGGACCGCGACTACGGCAACCACGACCGCCTGGCCCGCACCCGCTCGGTCGACTACATCATCATCCACGACACCGAGGGCTCCTACGGGGGCATCCCCTCCATGATCCGCAACCCCAAGTACGTGAGCTGGCACTACACGATCCGCTCCCGTGACGGACATGTCGCCCAGCACGTGAAGACGAACGACATCGCCTGGCACGCGGGCAACTGGGACGTCAACACCCGCTCGATCGGCATCGAGCACGAGGGCTACCTGGCCAAGGCCGGCGCCTGGTACACCGAGGCGATGTACCGCTCGTCGGCCAGGCTGGTCAAACACCTGGCCGCCAAGTACCACATCCCGCTCAACCGGGCCCACATCCTCGGCCACGACAACGTACCGGGCACGACCCCGCAGACGGTGGCCGGCATGCACGAGGACCCCGGCCCCTACTGGGACTGGGCCCACTACTTCGCCCTCATGGGCAAGCCCTTCAAGCCCGCGAAGGACAGCGACAAGGACGGTGACTCGGTCATCATCCGGCCGTCGTACACCACCAACCGCCCCCGCTTCACCGGCTGCGTCACCACGAAGCCCGAGCAGGCCTGCCCCGCCCACGGCGCCGCCACCGTCTGGCTGCACAAGTCGCCCAGCCACACCGCTCCCCTCGTCACCGACCTGGGCAAGCACCCGGGCAAGCCGAGCACGTACAGCGTGTACGATCACAGCGCCCGCGCCTCCACCGGCCAGCGCTTCGCCGTCGCGGCCCGGCAGGGCGACTGGACGGCCATCTGGTACCTGGGCCAGAAGGCGTGGTTCCACAACCCGGCCTCCGCCCCGACCGCCATTCCCGCCAAGGGGCCCATGGTGACGCCCGTGTCGGGGCGGGTGAAGGTGTACGGGCGGGCGTACCCGGAGAAGTCGGCCTACAAGAGCGCGGCCTACCAGGCCCTGACACCGCTCAAGTACACGATCGAGCCGGGCCAGACGTACACGGTGGGCGACACGATCACCGGCTCGTACTACGCCGCGAACGCCTTCCGCGCGTCCAAGCACGTCACCACCACCGGCAAGACGCGGTATTACCAGATCCAGCTCGGCCATCGGGTGATGTTCGTCATGACCGGCGACGTCCGCGTGATCAGCTGAATTCCCGGCCACGGCCCCGACGGTGCGCGCGGGCACTCCGCGGAGACGATATGGTTTTCCCGTGGCCCGGCGCACGCCGCCGGAGTTTCACGCGGAAGTGGCTCAGTGGTAGAGCATCACCTTGCCAAGGTGAGGGTCGCGGGTTCGAATCCCGTCTTCCGCTCGGAGCAAGACTCCTGGTGGAGTGGCCGAGAGGCGAGGCAGCGGCCTGCAAAGCCGTCTACACGGGTTCAAATCCCGTCTCCACCTCGATGACCGGCGGACCCTCCGGGATCCGGTAAAGTAAAGAAGCGTCATCACGCGGAAGTGGCTCAGTGGTAGAGCATCACCTTGCCAAGGTGAGGGTCGCGGGTTCGAATCCCGTCTTCCGCTCTGAGTTTTAACTCAATACGGACGATTAGCTCAGCGGGAGAGCGCTTCCCTGACACGGAAGAGGTCACTGGTTCAATCCCAGTATCGTCCACCACACTCCATCGCCAATGTGGTCAACAGGAGTTCCAGCCCCAGGTCACGGCACACGCCGAGAGTCTGGGGCTTTTGTTGTCCGTGGTTGATCACGACTGGGGCCGGCCCGGCGCTCACTTTGTGCTCACCAATGATGACGGTAAGTCTTACTCTCCCTTGACGGCCCACCAGTAACCCTTCAAGCACGAGTGTGCAAGTCCATGCAAACTCGCGTCCTCGGAGTCAGTCATGGCTCTACGGTTCATCGGTATCGACGACACCAGCGGTGGCAACAACTGCCCGATGGTCTGGAAGGACGAAACCGACGGCTCCATCGTGCTGCAAGGCTGGGGAAGTCACCGATCCCTTGGAGACCGGGGACACCTGCACCCCCGACGATCCCTGTTACGTCGAGTGGCAGCAGACCGGGATCATCGATGTGGATACCCACTGGCACGAGTGGCGAGACGAGGTGGCCAGAACGGTGGCCCGCGGTGTGGTCATGCGCCGAGCAAGGATCGTTTCCGAGCCGGTCACCGCGTTCATCCGGTACGAGTACGAACTGACATCGCCGCTCAATATCGCGGCCGGAGAAGAGGTCCGGTGGCTCCCAAGGAGCCGAGCATCGGATCTCATGTTGCCGGGCAACGACTTTTGGGTGTTCGATGAACACCTTGTGCGCTTCACCCTCTTCGGCGGCGACGGACAGTACGTCGGCGAGGAGCTGACGAGCGACCCTGCCCAGATCAAGCTATGCCTGAGAGCATTCGAGGCCGTCTGGCAACGATCAACCGACCATTCCGAGTATCGGCCCGAATAAGCACAATAGGGACCATGCCCAGCTCGCCATACTCGTCCGCCCGACAGGTCCGCCTGGCCATCGCCGAACGCCTTCGCGAAATCATGCGAGACGCGGGCCGCACCGGGCGCTCGCTGGCCGACGCGGCGGGCTGGCATGAGTCGAAGTCATCTCGGTTGCTGCACGCCAAGACCCTGCCCTCCGATGAAGACCTCCGGAGGTGGTGTCAGGTTTGCGGCGCCACAGACCAGGTGGACGATCTGCTCTCATTGTCGAGAACGGCAGAGTCCATGTACGTGGAGTGGAAGCGACTTCATCGGACCGGGCTCAGGCAGCTCCAGGAGTCGAAGGTTCCCCTCTACGAGAGCACGCGTCTGCACCGGGTGTACTGTTCGCAGCTCATACCTGGGTTCTTGCAGACGCCCGAATACGCGTGGGTGTTGTTGAAGATGTTCGGCAACTTCCATAACGCTCCCGATGATCTGGAAGCGGCAGTGGCCGCACGAATGGCGCGCAACGACCTCCTTCGCCGAGCCGGATACCGCTTCAAGTTCCTGCTCGAAGAGCAAGTACTGAGGCATCAGATCGGTGACCCATCGGTGATGCGTGCTCAGCTTGAGCATCTCCTGGCTGTGGCCAAGCTGCCGTCGACCTCCGTAGGAATCATCCCCGTGACCGCACCACGCCGGCTCTGGACGCTGGAGGCGTTCAACGTCTTCGACGACAACCTCGTTCAGGTCGAGTTGCTGACTGCCACGGTGAACGTGACTCAGCCGAGTGAGGTCGGCTTGTACATCAAAGGCTTCACTGACCTGGCCGCCATGTCCGTTGTAGGTGCGCCGGCGAAGCGCCTTGTCCAAGCCGCCCAACAGAATTTCATGTAGGCCTGCAAGCTCGTGCAAGGTTGTTGAGAGCCTCGGTTCTGGGCTCCTACCGTCGAGGCATGGCGGGACACACATCGCACGAACTCCTCTGCACGCCGATTTCGGAGGCGGAGGCGGCGGTCCAGAACACCGCCCTCGACCGGGTTCTTGAGCATCTGATGCCGGCCGGTGTCAACGCCCAACTGATCAAGCGGCGTGCCGACGCCTGCAAGATCGCCCTTTACGAGAGCGACGAGACGCTTCAGCATCCGCCGAAACCGATCATCCACGCGAACGCCGGATGGGAGATCGCCACCGCGAGCATCGGCCGTCTCTCCGGCAGCTACGTGGTTGTTCTGGCGAACGTCGGCGACGAGACCGAGCCGTTGACCGACAGGATGGAAATGGTTCCGGAGAGCGACCCCTCCCGGGTCGCCCAGCTCGTCAACCGGCGTGCCAACGCCGGAGCGTCCGCGTGAGCGCCGCCTTCAAACCCGCCGAGGCGTTCCGCTATCCGTACGTGATCGGGTGGCCAGGGGCGGACGTGTTCGTTCCCGGCTTGCCGCCACTGGTGCCGTTCGCACGCAACGCCGTCCTCAGATTCGACGAGGACGACATGCATCACGCCCTCGCCCGTGAGCTGCTGATACGGCTACATGACATACAGTCGACCGCCTGCCTCCTTGCCGATTCCAGCCAGGGTTCAGCTCGGGGTGGTGACGACGACCGTTCTGACGCCTTTCGCGGTGAACGGTTTGAGCGACTCCTCCGTGGCCGACGCGTCCGTGACCAGAGTCCAGGCGTCCGGCATGCGGGCCCATGCGTGGAACGGGCGGCGGCCGAGTTTGGCGGCGTGGACGAGCAGGTAGATGTGGCGTGAGCGCTCCATCATCAGCTCCTTGAAGCGCGTCTGCTGCAGGCTCGCCTCGCAGATCCCCTCCTCCGCCGTGACCCCGTCGGCGCCCAGGAAGACGCGGTCGAACGTCATCCGGCTCAGCGCCGCCTCTGCCAGCGGGCCCACGAAGCCCTGGCTCACGTGGCGGAGCGTGCCGCCGAGGCATTCGACGTGTACGCCCGTCGCCCCGGCCAGCTCTTGGAGGGCGTTCAGGCCGGTGGTGGCCACCGTCAGGTCCACCGCGTGGCGCAGCTCGTGCGCCAGGGCGCCCGTGGTCGAGCCGGAGTCGAGCAGGACGGTCTCGCCGGGACGGATCTGGGCGGCGGCCCAGGCGGCGATGGCGCGCTTGGCCTCGAACGCCTCCCCGATGCGCTGCCGCAGCGACGCCTCTGGATGGGTGACCACCGCCATCGCCCCGCCGTACGTGCGGGCCAGCAGGCCCGCCGCCTTCAGATGGGCCAGGTCACGGCGGATGGTCGAGGCCGTCACACCCAGCTGGGCCGACAGCTCCTCGACGCTGGCCAGCCCGGTGGTGGTGGCCAGGTGGACGATCTCGTCGCGTCTGGCCTGTGCCGCACGGCCCATCGGCCTCACCACCCTTGCGCGGACGACAGCTCGGCGGCCTGCCGGAGGGCCTCGATCATGCTACCGGCGTCCGCGACGCCCTTGCCGGCGATGTCGAACGCGGTTCCGTGGTCGACCGAGGTCCTGATCACGGGCAGGCCGACGGTGATGTTGACGCCCGCCTCCAGGCCGAGGATCTTGACGGGGCCGTGGCCCTGGTCGTGGTACATGGCCACGATGAGGTCGTAGTCGCCCCGGCCGGCCAGGAAGAACGCGGTGTCGGCGGGCAGCGGACCGTGCACGTCCATGCCCTCGGCGCGCAGGCGTTCGACGGCGGGGACGATCTTCTCCTCCTCCTCGCCGTACCCGAACAGGCCGTTCTCCCCCGCATGGGGATTGATGCCGCAGACGCCGATCTTGGGACGTACGAGGCCGGAACCGCGCATGGCGGCCTCGCCGCGCCGGATCGTCCGCTCGACCAGGCCCGGCTCGATGCGGGCGACGGCGTCGATCAGGCCGATGTGGGTGGTGACGTGGATGACCTTGACCTTGGCGGTCGAGAGCATCATCGACACCTCCTCGGTGCCGGTGAGGTGGGCGAGCAGCTCGGTGTGGCCCGGGTAGAGGTGGCCGGCGGCGTGCAGGGCCTCCTTGTTGAGCGGGGCCGTGCAGATCGCCTGTACCTGGCCGGACATCGCCAGCTCGCTGGCCAGCCGTACGTACTCGTACGCCGCGCCGCCCGCGACCGCCGACACCTGCCCCCATGGCAGGTCGTCGGGGAGCAGGCCCGGGTCGATGACGTTGACGCGGCCCGGCTCGAACACCGCGTCGGCGACGCCGTCCACGGCGACCACCTCGGGGCTCGCGCCGACGAACCCGGCGGCCCTGCGCAGGCGGCGGGCGTCGCCGATGACGACCGGACGGCAGAACGCGGACGTCTCTGGGGCGAGCAGCGCGCCGATGATGACCTCGGGGCCGACGCCGGCGCCGTCCCCCATGGTGAGAGCGATCAGAGGTGTGCTCATGTCAGCCTTTCTGCGGAGGTGAAGTGGTGGGGGGCGAGATGGGCGGCTATGCGGAGGAGGCTGTCACGCTCGCCGAAGCTGCCCGGTCTGGTGACCACGTGGTGGCCTTGGGGGGTTTGGCTGAGCACCGCGCCGTGGTGGATCTGGCCCAGCGGGGTCAGCTCAGTGACGCCGAGCGCGTCGAGGACGCGTCTCGCGGTCTCACCGCCGGTGAGGACGAGGCCGGCGGGCTGGTCGCCGATGGCTCGGGCGACGACTCCGCCCAGGGTGGCGGTCAAGGCCGGCGGGGCGGGGCCCACCATGGTCAGCACGGCTGGGACGTGTCGCGCCAGCACGTCCCGCACCCGGCGGGCGGCGGCTTCGGGCTCGTTCAGGTCGGCCGCGGTGAGGGGGATGGGGGTTACGCCGTGTCTGACGAGCAACGCGGCCTGCTCGGCCGCCCCGGGCTCCGCGGTGCCGACGACTACCAGCAGAGGTGAGGCGCTGGGACGCGAAGCGGGCGCGTCGGGTGGTGGGTCAGGTGGTGGGTTCGAGGGCGGGCCAGGGAACTGGTCAGGTGGTGGGTCGTCATGTGGGCTGGGCGGCGGGTCGAGGGAGAGGGTGCGGCCGACGGCTGCGGCCAGGCCGCCGGCGCCGATCAGGTGGGTGGACGGGTCGGCGTCGAGTGCGGCCGCCACGATCGCGTCGAGGTCGCCGTCCGTCTCCGCGTCGCACACCGCCACCCGGCCGCGTGCCTCCGTGATCGCGGTCGTCAGAATCCGGTGCCCGGCCCGGACGATGCTCAACGGCACGAGAACGGACGGCATCGCGCCGAGCGCGTCCGCCACGGTGGCAGGTCCGGTGAGGTCGGCCGCAGATGTACCCGCAGCCGTGGCAGAGGGTGGTTCTGTGACCGGGCAATCGGCCGTGCTGGGGGCGGGTTCCGGGACTGCGCCCTCGACAGTGGCGGGCGCAGACTGCGCGATTGCTCCCGTGGGCGTGATGGGGGCTGGCTGTGCGAATGTGCCCGTGGCGAGCGTAGGGGTTACGCGCCAGGTGCGTGTTTCGCGCAGCAGGACTCCCCGTACGTACGGGACCCCGCCCGTCACCGTGCGCCCGGCGGACGGGAGAGAGGGGGCGAGCACCACCGGGGCGGTGTCGAGGCAGGCCGCGACCGTGGCGGCGATGTTCCCGCGCAGCAGGGAGTCGATCTTGACGAAGACGCGGCGGCGCCCGGCGTGCCTGAGCGCCTCCCGTACCAGGTCAAAGGTCTGGGGGTGGTGCCGGCTGTCGAGGTCGGCCACCAGCACGGGTGCCTGTGCCGGATACGGCGGGCCGGACAGGGCGATGAGCGCGGAGCCGGCGTGGGACATGAGCACGGCCGCCGTCTCGGCCGCCCCCGACAGATCGTCGGCCAGGGCGAGCACGGACGCCGAGCCCACGCTCATGTCTCCCCCGGCCACCGAATTGCGCGAATCACGCGTTGAGCATTGCACAGAGTACGCAGCTATGCCAGAGTTGCCGGCAAGCGGTGCCCGTTCTCGCGTGGCGTGTCCCCGGTGCGAGGTTTAGGTAGGTGGGGCTCGATAGCATGCGGGGATACAAGTCAGGCGACGTCCATCCGGCGGCGAAAGGACACGCTCGATGAATCCCGAGCCCGTGCTCGGAACCATGACCTTCGGCGACACCGTGGACGCGGACGCGGCCGGGAAGATGCTCGACCTGGCCCTCGACGCCGGGGTCACCGGGGTCGACACGGCCAACGGCTATGCGGGCGGCGCCGCCGAGGAGATCCTCGGCAAGCTGCTGCGCGGCCGTCGCGACCAGGTCGTGCTGGCGACCAAGGCGGGCATGCCCCATCCGGACGCCGGCGGATACACGCCGCTGTCGCCACGCGGGCTGCGGAACGCGCTGACGGCCAGCCTGCGGCGGCTCCGCGTGGATCACGTCGACCTGTTCTACCTGCACCAGCCCGACCGGGCCACGCCGCTGGAGGAGACCCTGGCCACGGTCGCCGACCTGAAGCGGGAAGGCAAGATCGGCGAGCTGGGCGTGTCCAACTACGCCGCCTGGCAGATCGCCGGGATCGATCCCCCGCCCGTGGTGGCCCAGCAGCTCTACAACCTGGTGGCCAGGCGGATCGAGGACGAGTACGCCGAGTTCGCCATGACCAGCGGGCTGCGCACCATGGTCTACAACCCGCTGGGTGGCGGCCTGCTGACCGGCCGGCACCGCTTCGACCGCATGCCGGAGAGCGGCCGGTTCGGCGACTCCCGGCTGGCCGGGATGTACCGGGAGCGCTACTGGGACGCGCGGCTCTTCGAGGCGGTCGAAACGCTCGACGACATCGCCAGGCGGGCCGGGATGCCGCTCGCCGAGCTGTCCCTGCGCTGGCTGGCGGGCCGGCCCGTGGTGAACGCGGTCCTGCTCGGCGCCTCCGGCCCCGACCAGTTGCGGGCCAACCTGGAGGCGCTGGCGGCCGGGCCGCTGCCGTCCGACGTGGCCGCCGCCTGTGACGTGGTGGGCGCGTCGCTCCACGGCCCGATGCCCGCCTACAACCGTTGAGCTGTACGCACGAGGCCCGCCTGCAACCGTTCACCGGTACGCCCGGCGCGAGCGGGCAGCCGTTGAGCCGTACTCACCTCGTTCCCGTACTCGCCGTAGAGGAGATCGATTTCGTATGAGCGCAGCCGAGTTCGCCAGGAAGATCCGTAATCGGGAACAGTGCGTCGGCTACTGGGTGGTTCTCGACGCGCCCGTCGCCACCGAGCGCCTGGCCCGGCTGGGGTACGACTACGTGACGCTGGACGGCCAGCACGGGCTCATCGGCCACGCGGGGCTGCTGAGCAACCTCATGGCCATCGACGCGGGCGGGCGTTCTGTCGGCATTGTCCGGGTGGAGTCCGGAGATCCCGCCGTGATCGGCCGGGCACTCGACTACGGGGCGGGCGGCGTGATCGTGCCGCTGGTCGACACGGCCGAGGACGCCGCCGGTGCCGTCTCCGCGGCCCGCTACCCCGCCGGCGGTCGTCGCTCGTACGGGCCCATGCGCTCCTCGTTGCGCATCGGGCCCACGCCGGCGGAGGCGGATGAGACCGTGGTGGTATTGGCGATGATCGAGACGGCCGGCGGGCTGGAGAACATCGACGAGATCTGCGCCACGCCGGGCCTCGACGGCGTGTACGTCGGCCCTTCCGACCTGTGCCTCGCCGTGGGCGGGCGCTTCCCCAACGACCCGGCGGTGGCCGACGCCTTCGAGGCGGCGCTGGAGCGAATCCGTACGGCCGCCGCGGCGGCGGGCATCGCGGCCGGCATCCACAACCCAGGCGGGGAGCAGGCCGCCCGGCGGCTGGCGGAGGGCTTCACATTCGCGACTGTGGCCTCCGACCTCGTTCATATGGAGCAGGCCGCGGCGGCACATCTGAAGGCCGCGAAGGGCGGCTGATCCTCCGGGGTTGCCAGGCCCGGCGCCCCCACCTCGCCGCCACGCTCGCAGGCCGGCATTGCGCCGGGATTGCGACTGCATGCCCCTGCCTGGGGAGGTATATCGCCTTGTGCGAACTTTGGTAGCTCTGCGTGTATATACCGTTTCAGCCCGGGTAGCGCCGATGCATTGGCTCCTCAGAGGAGGAAACTATGGACATCGACATAGGCCAAGGCATATCGGATGCCTGGCGGCAGATAGCCACGTTCGTTCCGCGGCTGATCGCGTTCCTGGTGATTCTCATCATCGGGTGGATCGTGGCCAAAGCCCTGGAGAAGCTCGTCGACAAGGTACTTGAGCGAGTCGGCTTCGACCGGGCGGTGGAGCGCAGCGGCGTGCGGCGGTGGCTGGAACGCAGCAAGTACGACGCCAGCAGCCTGCTCGCCAAGATCGTCTTCTACGCGATCCTGCTGATCACGCTGCAGATAGCCTTCAACGTGTTCGGCCCCAACCCGGTCTCGACGCTGCTGGCCGGTGTGGTGGCCTGGCTGCCGCAGGCGATCGTGGCCATCGTGATCATCGTGGTGGCCGGTGCGGTGGCCAAGGCCGTCAGGGACATCCTGTCCGGCGCGCTCGGCGGCCTGTCCTACGGCCGTTTCCTGGCGACCGTGGCCGCGGTGTTCATCTGGGCGCTCGGCATCATCGCGGCGCTCAACCAGATCGGCGTTGCCACGGCGGTCACGACCCCGGTCCTGATCACGGTGCTCGCCACCATCGGGGCGATCGCGGCGATCGGCGTCGGGGGCGGGCTCGTCCGGCCCATGCAGCAGCGCTGGGAGCGCTGGCTGAGCCGCATCGAGCAGGAGGCCCCGCAGGCCAGGGCGCACGCGGAGGCGTACCAGCGAGGGCGTGAGGACGCCCGGTCGATGACGGAGGAGACGGCGCCGATCAGGTCGGCGCAGGGCGGCGGAGCCCACCGCTCCGACATGCCTCCCGGCTGACCGCCGGCTCGAAACGGCGGCGCCGCACCGTGTCAGGCCGGGGCGGCGCCGTCCAGGAGGTCCAGTTCGCGGGTGAGCCAGCACACCGCCGTCAGCCGCAGCGACGGCGCGTCCGGCTCGCCGGTGAAGGCCCAGCCCCGGTGCCGCAGCTCGTCGAGGAAGCCGAGCAGATAGTCGCCCAGCGTCTCGCGATCGAGCGGGATCGCGTCGCGCAGCACCGCCGCGTGCTGGTCGACCGCCGCGACCATGCCGGGGTGCTCGACCATCATGGCGAGCTGCGCGTCGCCCAGGGTGTTCATGAGCCAGCGCAGGGGCGAAGCCGCCCATCCGTCCTCAAAGACCACCCCAACACTGTAAAGCATTTCCCAAGGTCAGAGGCCATCACGGCAGCCCGACGTAGTTCTCCGCCAGCGTCGTGGCCGCCGCCTCCGAGGAGGTCACGTAGTCCAGGTACGACAGCTGCAGCCGCCGCGCGTACGGGTCGTCCTCCTCGAACGTGTGCAGCAGCGTCGTCATCCACCACGAGAAGTGCTGGGCCCGCCACACCCTCTTCAGGCACGCCTGCGAGTAGCCCTGGAGCAGCTCGTCGGAGCCGCCGGAGAAGTACGCGTCCAGCGCCTCGGTGAGCACCCTGACGTCGGCCACGGCCAGGTTGAGCCCCTTCGCGCCGGTCGGCGGCACGATGTGAGCGGCGTCCCCGGCCAGGTAGAGCCGCCCGTACTGCATCGGCTCGGCCACGAACGCCCGCATCGGCGTGATGCCCCGCTCCATGATCTCGCCGGTGGTCAGCTCGAAGCCGGGCACGGTCTCCAGCCGGGCCTTGAGCTCGGCCCAGATGCGCTCGTCCGGCCACTCCCCCAGCTCGGCATCGGCGGGAACTTGCAGGTAGAAGCGGCTGACCGAGGGCGAGCGCATGCTGTGCAGGGCGAAGCCGCGCTCGTTCCTGGCGTAGATGAGCTCGTCCGACGAGGGCGCGACGCGGGCCAGGATGCCGAGCCAGGCGAACGGATATTCCCGCTCGAAGACGCTCAGAACGCCCTCGGGGATGGACGGCCTGGACACCCCGTGGAAGCCGTCGCAGCCGGCGATCACGTCACAGTCGAGCCGCTCGCCGCCGAAGGTCAGGTACGGCTCCGACTCCAGCGCGTGCACGGCCACGTCCTCGACCTCGAACCGCACGTCGCCGCCCGCCGCGAGCCTGGCCGCGATGAGGTCCTTGACCACCTCCTGCTGCCCGTACACGGTGATGGCCCGGCCCGGCACGAGCTTGTCGAACGCGATGCGGTGGCCCTGGCCCCCGTACCTGAGCTCGATGCCGTGGTGCGGCAGCCCCTCGCGCAGCATACGCTCGCCGACGCCCGCCTCCACCAGTGTGTCGACCGTGCCCTGCTCCAGCACGCCGGCGCGGACGCGGCGCTCGACGTAGTCCCGGCTGCGCTTCTCCAGCACCACGGAGGAGATGCCGCGCAGGTGGAGCAAGTGGGACAGAAGCAGACCAGCGGGGCCAGCCCCGATAATCCCAACCTGAGTTCGCATGAGGGAAGCATCTGCCTAAGGCGGCGTATCGCCGAGAGGCTGCTTCCATTGAGTGGAAGAATAGCGCTCATGTCAGGCGGATCCCGCGAACCGGGACGGACAGTGACGTCCAAGGTGCTGGCCATTCTGGGCGCGTTCGACGCCGCGCATCCGCAGCTCACGCTCACCGAGCTGGCCGCGCGCAGCGGACTGCCGCTGAGCACGGCGCACCGGCTGGTGGGCGAGCTGGAGGAGTGGCAGGCGCTCGGCCGCACCCCCGACGGGCGGCTGCGGGTGGGGCAGCGGCTGTGGGAGCTGGGCCGGCTCGCGCCCAACCGGCTGCAGGAGCTGGCGCATCCGTGGCTGCAGGAGCTGTTCGGCTCGACGGGTGAGAACGTGCACCTCGCGGTCAGGGACGGCGTCGAGGTGCTGTTCGTGGACAAGGTGTACGGCAGGCGGGCGGTGCCGATCGTGTCGCGGATCGGGGGCCGGCTGCCGATGCATCCGACCGGGGTGGGCAAGGCGCTGCTGGCGTACGAGCCGGACTGGTTCGTCACGTCCTACCTGGCCCGCGCGCTCGAACGCCCGACACCCCGCACGATCACCGAGCCGGGTCGGCTGGCCAGGGAGCTGGCGGCGGTGCGGGCGCAGGGGTACGCGCTGACGCACGAGGAGATGACGCTGGGCTCGTGCTCGGCGGCGGCGCCGGTCCTGGTGGACGGGCGGCCGGTGGCGGCGCTGGGCATCGTGCTCTCCTCGCGGCGGGCCCGCGAGCTGCCCCGGCTGGTCGAGCCGCTGCGCGCCGCCGCCACCGGGATCGCCCGCGCCTACGGGTGATCGCGCAGGACCAGAGGCCGGGATGCGCTTCGCTGACATTTCTGGATTGTGGCGGGTAGGGGTCCCGACATGCGGATTCTGGTCACGGGAGCCACCGGCACGCTGGGCGGCGCACTGGTGCCCGCCCTGCTCAAGGCGGGTCACGAGGTGCGGGCGCTGAGCCGGGCCAAGCGGGAGGACCGCGGGAACGTCGAGTGGATGTGGGGCGACCTCATCTCCGGCAAGGGCGTCGAGGAGGCCGTACGGGACGTGGACGCGATCGCGCACCTGGCCACCAGCGGCCGCAAGGGGCGCGGCGCGGTGGACGTGCCGGGCACCAGGACCCTGCTCCTGCTGGCCAGGGAGGCCGGGCGGCCGCACGTGCTGTTGACCTCCATGGTCGGGGTCGACCGGGCCGCCCACGGCCACCTGCGTCACAAGCTGGAGGCCGAGCGCCTGGTCACGGAGTGCGGCCTGGACTGGACGATCCTCCGCCTCACCCCGTTCCACCAGTGGCTGCACCAACGGCTGCGCGGCTTCGCGTCGCTGCCCGCGCTGCCCGTGGACCGCTCGCTGCCCTGGCAGCCGGTGCACACGGGCGAGGTCGCCGCGCGCGCCGCCGCGCTGCTCAGCGCCGGGCCCGAGGGCAGGGAGATCGAGTTCGGCGGCCCCGAGGTGATCGACACCGAGACGCTGGTCAAGACCTGGCTGCGGGCGCAGGGCCTGCGCCGGCCGTGCGTGCCCGTCCGCTATCCGGGCCGCCTGTACGCGGCCCAGCGCGCGGGCCTGCTGCTCACCGACGCCCTGCCCCAAGGTGTGATCACCTGGCACGACTACCTGCTGCCGCCCGAGCCGATCCTCTCGGACGACTTCGCCTCCGAGCACACCGCCTCGCCCACCAGCCCGGCCACGCAGCCGGAGCAGGATCCTGACCTGCGCGTATACGGAGGCGACGAGGGGTATGAACGCCCGACACGAAGCTAGCCAGGCACCCGGTTTCATTACACTTCGCCGACTTGTAGGCCCCTGAGCTGTTACTAGACAATGTGTTCGGTGATGAAAGGCATCCCGCTGACCAAGGACTTCGCCAACGGCGGCGTCTCCTTCTGGTATCGGCAGATCGGCCTGCCCACGCGGCGGCCGGCGCTGCCGGGGCCGCGTGACTACGACGTCGCCATCGTGGGCGGCGGCTACACCGGCCTGTGGACCGCGTACTACCTGAAGCGGGCCGAGCCCGGCCTGCGGATCGCGATCCTGGAGAAGGAGTTCGCCGGGTTCGGGGCGTCGGGCCGCAACGGCGGGTGGCTGTCGGCCGAGTTCGCCGGGTCACGCAAGCGGCATGCCAGGGCGCGCGGGCGGCAGGCCATGATCGACCTGCAGCACGCCATGTTCCGGTCTGTCGACGAGGTCATCGAGGTGGCCCGCGCGGAGGGCATCGACGCCGACGTGCACAAGGGCGGGCTGATCCACGTCGCGACCAACCCGGCCCAGCGGCGGCGGCTGCGGGCCGGCGTCGCCGACCTGCGCGCGTGGGGATACGGCGCGGACGACGTGCGGCTGATGGAACGTGACGAGCAGCGCGAACGGCTGCAGGTGGCGGGGGCGCTGGAGGCGTCGTACTCGCCGCACTGCGCCCGCATCCAGCCGGCCAAGCTCGCCGTCGGGCTGGCCGGCGTGGTGGAGGGGCTGGGGGTGGACATCCTCGAGGACACCACGGTCACCGAGATCCTGCCCAGGGACGCCGCTCGCGGCGGGAAGGCCGCCGCGGTCACCACGCGCGGCGTCGTCACGGCCGGCTACGTCATCCGCGCGACCGAGGGCTTCACCGCGAGCCTGACCGGCCAGCACCGCCAGTGGCTGCCGATGAACAGCTCCATGATCGTCACCGAGCCGCTGCCGCCGGACGTCTGGAAGCACATCGGCTGGCACGGCAGCGAGCTGCTGGAGGACGAGGCGCACGCCTACGTCTACGCGCAGCGCACAGCCGACGACCGGATCGCGATCGGCGGGCGGGGAGTGCCGTACCGGTACGGCTCGCGTACCGACGACCGGGGGGCCACCCAGGCGCAGACGGTCGCGCTGCTCTGGCGGATGCTGGTCAAGCTCTTCCCCGCCGCCGCCGACGCGCGGATCGAGCACGCCTGGTGCGGCGTGCTCGGGGTGCCGCGCGACTGGTGCTCGACGGTGCACCTGGATCACGCGGCCGGCCTCGGCTGGGCGGGCGGGTACGTGGGCAGCGGCGTCACCACGGCGAACCTGGCCGGCCGCACGCTGCGCGACCTGGTGCTGCGCCGCGACACCGCGCTGACGGGCCTGCCCTGGGTGGGGCGTCAGGTGCGGCAGTGGGAGCCCGAGCCGCTGCGGTGGACCGGGGTGCAGCTCATCTACACCCTGTTCAGGGCCGCCGACCGGCACGAGAACGAACGCGGCACGACCACCTCCGCCTACGCCCACCTGGCCAACCTGATCTCCGGCCGCTGAACGCCCCGCTCACGCCCCGGACCGGCGTGCGTTCAGCTCGCCGGGCCGCCGCCGCCCTGCCACGGGTCGTAGTCGACCTCCAGCGCCTCCTGCTCAGGCCGCTCCTCCTCGGGCACGTGCTGGAGGTTGACCCGGATCCGGTACCACACGCTGCTGCGCCCGCGCATCCCGTCGACCAGCACGTCGGCGGGCTCCAGCCGGGCCGCGGCCTCGGGGTGGCGGGCCTTCCACCGCTCGAACCCGGCCATCGCCTCGTCCTTGTGCTCGGCCTTGGCGATCTCGATCACCGGCATCGTCTGCTGCCTGCGCCCGCTGCCCTTGGGCGGCTTGGGCGCAGGCCCGAGCTCCTCGGCCAGGGCGAGCAGCCCGTCGAGCGAGCCGGGATGCAGGTCGAGGTCCTCCCAGGGGTCGCCGAGCTCGGCCAGCCGCTCGGGCACGGTCTCGATGGTGAACGCGTCGGGCCGGCACCCCGGCACCTCGTCCCAGGTCAGCGGGGTGGACACGCGGGCGTCAGGCACCGCGCGCACCGAGTAGGCGGAGGCCACCGTGCGGTCGTAGGCGTTCTGGTTGAAGTCGACGAACACGCCGTGGCGCTCCTCCTTCCACCAGCGGCTGGTGGCCAGGCCGGGGGCGCGCCGCTCGACCTCGCGGGCCACCGTCTCGGCGGCCTTGCGCACCTTCGTGAACGGCCAGCGCCGCTCGATCCGGGCGTAGACGTGGAACCCGCGCGATCCGGACGTCTTGGGCCAGGCGACCAGCCCGTGATCGGTCAGCACCTCGCGCGCCACCTGCGCCGTGGCCAGCACGTCGGCCCACCCGACGCCGGGCACGGGATCGAGGTCGATGCGCAGCTCGTCGGGCCTGGACAGGTCGTCGGAGCGTACCGGATGGGGGTTGAGGTCGACGCAGCCCAGGTTGACCACCCACAGGAGCTGCGCCAGGTCGGTGCAGACGACCTCTTCCGCGCTGAGCCCCGACCGATATTTGAGCTCGGCCACCTCGATCCAGTCGGGCCGCTTGGCCGGCGCCCGCTTCTGGAAGAACGCCTCCTGCTCGATGCCGTGCACGAACCGCTTGAGCACCATGGGCCGGCCGTGGACGCCGCGCAACGCCGCCTCGCCCACGCTCCGGTAGAACCGGAGCAGGTCGAGCTTGGTGTGGCCGGTTTGCGGGAAGACCACCTTGCCGGGGCTGGTGATGGGGACCTCGCGCCCGGCGACCTCGATGATGTCAGGCATACGGTCACGATACGCGCGGCCACCGACAATCTTGGGAAGCCGTACGCCGAGGTCAGGGGTTCAGGAAGGAGCCGTGCCTGCCCGCGCCCGCCGCGAAGCGGGCGGCACCCTCGGAGGCGTCGGGCAGCGACACCAGCCCGTGCCGCAGCTCGTTCCGCATCGCCTCCGCCTCCGCCATCCCGTCCTGCTCCAGCGCCGACATGCGGTCGCCGCGCAGGCACGCCTGCGGGAACGCGGCGATCCGCGCGGCCAGCTCCTCGGCGTGGGCGCGGGCGGTGCCGGTAGGCACGAGCCGGTTGGCCAGCCCCCACGCGTAGGCTTCCGGCCCCTCGACGGGCCGTCCCGTGAGGATCATGTCCATGGCGCGGGAGGAGCCGATGAGCTGCGGCAGCCGTACGGTGCCGCCGTCGATCAGCGGCACTCCCCACCTGCGGCAGAACACCCCGAACACGGCATCTTCCTCGGCCACCCGCAGGTCGCACCACAGGGCCAGCTCCAGCCCGCCGGCCACGGCGTGCCCGGCGACGGCGGCGATGACCGGCTTGCTCAGCCGCATCCTGGTCGGGCCCATCGGCCCGTCGCCCTCCTCGCCGACGTGGTTGTCGAGCGCCTTGAGGTCGGCGCCGGCGCAGAACGTGCCGCCCTCGCCCCACAGCACCGCCACGTCGGCGTCGGAGTCCTCGAAGTCCCTGAACGCCCCGGTCAGGGCGTCGGCGGTCTTGCGATCGACGGCGTTGCGCGCCTCCGGCCTGCTGAGCACCACCGTGGTGACGGGGCCGCGGCGTTCCACGCGTACGGTCATGAGATCCTCCTCGGGGAACCTGCCGAGCGTACGCTTTCACCTTGTCCACGGCCAGTGACGCCGCCTCAGAGGCTGACCGCGCCTCCCAGCAGCTCGTCGAACGGGTCCTCCGCCGGGCGGTCGATCCCGCGCAGCGGGCCCTGGTCGGCCAGGTGGGCCTCGGCGTACAGGCGGGCCACCAAAGACTTGCGCCCGTCGTCGAGCCCCCACGTGGCCTGGTCCTCCAGCAGCGCGGCGGCGTAGACGTCGGCCATGAACTGCGCCAGCGGATAGAGCCGCTCCTCCGCCACCGCGTGCTCCAGCGCGGACCACGCCTCGATCGCCTTGGTCAGGTCGTCCACGCGCCCGCGCACCAGGTCGGAGGTGGCCAGCGCGCGCAGGTGGTCGAGGAAGGGCAGGTGGGCGCGTTCCTTGAGCATGGCGCGGCGCACGTCGAGGCAGAGGATGTTGTCGCCACCCTCCCAGATCGGGTTGACCTGGGCGTCGCGCAGCAGCCGGGCCACCGGCCACTGCTCGATGTAGCCGTTGCCCCCGTGCACCTCGATCGCGTCGCTGGCCGCGGTCACGCCGAGCCGGGCGGTGCGCAGCTTGATCAAGGCGGGGGCCAGGCGCAGCCGGGGCCCGACGTGGCCGTCGAACACCAGCGCCTGCGCCGCCTCGACCTCGACGATCAGCTCACCCAGGCGGCGGCGCATGAGCGGCTGTTCGATCAGCGGCCTGCCGAACGCCTCGCGTGAGCGGGCGTAGCAGATCGTCTCGACCAGCGCGCGCCTGGCCACGCCGACGCCCATCATGGCCACGCCGAGCCGGGAGGCGTTGGTGAGCTTCATCATGGTGCCGAGGCCGGAGCCCTCGCCGGAGCCGGTTCCTGCCAGCAGGAACGCCTCCGCCCGCTCGAACTCCACCTCAGCGGAGGCGACCGATCTGGTGCCGAGCTTGTCCTTCAGCCGGCGGATGCGCACGCCGTTGCGGCTGCCGTCGCGCCGCTCCCACAGGACGAGGAACGGCGCCACGGCCCCGCCCGGCATCCTGGCCAGCACCACGAACGCCGAACCGTTGGCGTTGGAGGCGAACCACTTGAACCCGGACAACAGCCACGCGTCGCCCGCGGGCACCGCCTCGGTCTCCAGCGCGGCCAGGTCGGACCCGCCGCTGCGCTCGGTGAACATCTGAGCGGCCTCGCCGGAGTAGTAGCCGTTGGCGAAGATCTCCCGTACCCGATCGCGTACGTCCTCGGGCGCGTGCTTCTCGGCGAGGGAGACCACCATGTCCCCGCCCGTGCCGAGCGCGCAGCCCATGCCGATGTCGGCCTGATCGAGCAGGTACGTCCACGCGGCGCCGAGCGCGGCCGGATCGGCCCCGTGTGTCCTGGCCTGTTCGGCGAAGGAGGGCGAAGTGAAGTTCGCGCCCATCAGGGCCTGCCGGGCGGTGTGGAACGACGGCGGCATGACGACCTGACTGACGTCTCTGCCCCACTTGTCGTACTTCTCCAGCCGCGGCGGGTTCCTGTCGGTCTCCTCGGCGCACTCGGCGACGAGCCCGCCCGTCAGCTCGCCCAGCGCGTCGAGGTGCGGCTCGGCCCAGGCGAGCCCGTCGCCCAGGTGGCGGCGCATGAGCAGGCGCAGGGTGGGGTCGCAGCGCCACCAGTTGCGACCGGCCGCGCCCTGGTAACGCTCGGTGGCGTAGCGGTCGCTGCGCTCGCCGCGGTCGAAAGCTTCGATGAGATACCGGCCCATACCGCGAGTGTTACATATACTCGACACGCGATGGAAGAGCGTAATACCACACTGAGCGCGCGTTCCGCGGTGCTGAGCGCGCTGCTCGGCAGTCACCCGCCCCGGCTGCCGGCCCGCCACCTGGTGCGCATCGGCGCGCTGTTCGGCATCGCCGAGGGCACGGTCAGGGTGGCGTTGTCACGCATGCTGGCCGCGGGCGACCTGCTCCAGTCCGACGGCCAGTACACGCTGTCGCAGCGGCTGGTCGAGCGTCAGGCCAGGCAGGACGAGAGCCGCGACCCGCATCCGAAGCCGTGGGACGGCACGTGGGAGGTGGCCGTGGTCACCGCGGAGCGGCGGGCTCCGGCCGAGCGGGCCGCGTTCCGGCACGCGATGCTCGCGCTACGCCTGGCCGAGCTGCGCGAGGGAACCTGGATGCGCCCGGCGAACCTGGCGCGGACCTGGCCGGAGATCGTCACGGCGCAGTGCACGCTGATCGACGGCCGCCCGCACGACGACCCCACGCCCCTGCTGTGGGACCTGGACGGCTGGGCGAGCGAGGCGCGCCGGCTGGAACGCGCACTCGGCCGGGCCGAGGGGCTGGCCGTGGGGTTCCTCGTCTCGGCCGCGGTGCTGCGTCACCTGCTGGCCGACCCGCTCCTGCCGCGCGAACTGCTGCCGGACGGCTGGCCCGGGGCCGAGCTGCGGGCGGTCTACGACGACTTCGACCGCCGTTACCGCGAGGTTTTGCGCCACCACCTCGACGGCTGAGAGCCTTCAGAGGCTGACGCCGAAGATCGTGCGCTTGTTCCTGAACTCGGTGACGCTCCACAACTTGCCCTCCTGCACGGCCAGGTCTTCCGGACCGATCGGGAACGGCCTGGTGCGCAGGGTCTGGCCCTCGTAGACGAGCAGTTTGCCGTTGGTGGTGGCGTTGGCCGCCTGGCTCAGGTACCACTTTCCGCCCCGCGACGTGGCTCCCTGGATCTTGGGATGTCCCATGACGAAGGCGTCGACCGGCGCGCCGCCCGCCAGGTCGAGGTCCCAGCGCCCCACCCAGCCGCCGGGGTCGTTCTCCCGGTATTCGCCGCTGATGAGGCGCGGGGTGGCGCCGCTGCGGTCGATGGAGACGAACGAGAAGCGCGGCCCGGCCTGCGCGACCTTCCAGAAGTCGGTCTGGGGGATGACGTAGCGGTAGCCGAAGGCGTGCAGCTTGCCTCCGTGCCTGCCGACGCGCTGGGGGTCGCCCAGGTCGTTCTGGACGGTACGCAGGTCGAGCACGTTGTTCAGGTCGAAGACGCGCAGGCCGCGTACGGTGTCGGCGACGTAGAGCAGGTCGCCGTGGCAGGCGATGCCGCCCGCGTGGATGTCGATCGGCCCGTACGCCCCGTCCGGCTTGGCCTGCACCAGCAGCGCGTGCCGGTACTTGAGCGTGCGCGGGCTGACGAACGACAGCCTGATGCCGCGTTCGCCGGCCTCCGGCTTGAAGTACCAGCTCACCAGGAACGACGGCACCCCCATCCCGCCGGAGTCGTCGCTGCCGGTCAGGCCCTGGGGGTACCAGTCGGCGGTCTGCTGGTCGCCGTCGTCGAAGGAGTACCACTCGGCCGGCCTGGGGTTCATCGAACCCATCGTCGCGCTCGCGCCCTTGCGTCTCATCGCCCGGTTGGCCGCCGCGAGCACCGCTTCGACGGAGGTGCTCCCGATGTCGCTCGCCAGCTTGGCCGCCCCATCCGCCAGGTCGCCTGTCGCCCGATTCAGCACAAAAGCTGACTTATCGGTAGGAACCATGCCCGATGCCGCCATATCTTCCTCACCTTTTCCGTCTCTTGACCAGTCTGACGGAAAAAGGGCGACCAAGGTTTACGATCACTTCCACAAATGCACAGGAGTACCTGTCAGAGCCAGCTCCCGATAGCGCCGCACGAGCCGCCCGCGGTCGCCGCCGAACCGTTCCAGCGTCTCCCGCTGCCAGACCGACCCGGTCCGCCGCGTCCGGGTGCGCTGCGCGATCACGCCCAGCGCCCGGTCCGCGTCGCCCGGCGTCACCCCGGCTCCGAGCAGCCCTTCCCGCGCCTCGGGCAGCAGCGACAGCACCAGCTCCCCCGCGTCGAACTCGCCCTCCCTGCCGGGCCAGGCCAGCTTGGCGTCCAGTCCGTGCATGGCCGCGCGATAGAAGTTCTGGTACGCCTGCGCGAACTGGTAGCCGGTCAGGTCCCGCTCCGCCTGCGACAACGTCAGCCCCAGCAGGAAGGCCGTGTTCGCCGCCATGTCCGCGCACGAGGGCCCCGCGGGCAGCGCCCGCATCTCGATCCGCAGGTGGCCGCTGTCGGCGGGGTCGTAGACGGGGCGGTTCCACTGCCAGATCGTGCCCTGGTGCAGCCGGAGCTCCGGCACCTCGTGCGGCAGCGCGTCCTCGGTGAGGTCGGGCAGGATCGGGTCGTAGTCCTTCACATAGCGTTCGAACAACTCGTGGGCGCCCTCGTACACCCAGTCGGAGCCGAACGTCACCCGCCCGTCCCTGCGCTCGCGCCGCTGCACGTCACGGTCGTCGGCGGCCTCCTCCATCAGCGCGATCCGCGTCTCCTCCCACAACGTCCTGCCCAGGAAGAACGGCGAGTTGCCGCACGCCGCCAGCACCGGCCCGATGGCCAGCTGCGCGGCGTTGAACATCCGGGCGAAACGCTCAGGAGGCGTGCGTACGTGCACCTGCCACGAGGTGTTGGCGCTTTCGAGGATCACGTCCTCGACCGACAGCTCCAGATCCTCGATCTTGACCAGGAACGGCTCCAGCCGCAGCCGCCTGACACCCCTGCTCATGGCCCGGTAGCGGTTCTGGTCGCTCATCGCGCCCCGCGTGAAGTCCTCGGTGTCGAGCGTGGGCAGGATGCCGATGGGCACCGCTCCCCCGCCCGCCACCGCCGCGTCCACCTTGGCGATCGTCTCCTGCACCTCGCCGCTCAGCGTCTCGAAGGGCCTGCCCGCCAGGGGTATGGGAGTCAGGTTCACCTCGATGTTGAAGCGGCCCAGCTCCAGCACGACGCGGGGGTCACCGACGGCCTCGCGCACCTGGCTGTTGCGCGGCAGGGGCCGGCCCTCCTCGTCGACCAGGAACAGTTCGAGCTCGGCGCCGATCGTGGTCGGCCCCTGGCCGAAACCCGGGGTGTCGAGCAGTTCGCGCAGCACCCCGAGCTGCTCGTGGATGCGGTCCGCGAAGCGGGCGTACTCCGCCTCGGTAAAACGCTCCTTATCCAGATCTCTTCCCATCACCCCCCTCTGTCCTTTTTCCCGTTCATGACACATCACCAGGCGATCACGCCGTCCTCGTACATGTAGGTCCCGGTGGGTCCGTCCGTGTCGAGGGTCGCGAACCGTACGACGACCTCCGCGCCCTGCTCCGGCGTGAGCACGCCCGTGTTCTCGTTCAGGTCGGTGGCGCAGAAGCCGGGGGACACGGCGTTCACCTTGATCGGGGTGTCCTCCAGCTCCTTGGCGTAGCAGACGGTGATCATGTTGAGCGCGGTCTTCGAGGAGTTGTAGGGCAGATGGTTGAACGAACGGAAGGGGGTGGCCGGGTCCACCGCGACGGCCAGCGAGCCGAGCTCGCTCGACAGGTTCACGATCCGGCCGGACGCGGACCGGCGCAGCAGCGGCAGCATGGCGTTGGTCACGGTGACGACGCCGAACACGTTCGTCTCGTAGACCTCCTTGACCTGCGCGGTCGTGAGGGCGCTGGGCTGGAGCGCGGTCATCCCGCCGGTGATGCCGGCGTTGTTGACCAGGATGTCGAGCCGGCCGTACTCGGCCTCGACCCACTTCGCGGCGGCGGTCACGCTCGCCTCGTCGGTCACGTCGAGCTGGACGAACGGCAGCCCGAGCCGCCCGGCCGCGGCCCGTCCACGTTCCTCGTCGCGCGCCGCCACGACGGCGGTGACGCCCTGCCCGGCCAGCAGCCGCGCGGTCTCGTATCCGATTCCCTTGTTGGCACCCGTGATGAGGGCGATTTTCGTCATGTCTCCACGTTCGCCCAGGTCAGGGCAGTATGAGGAGAGACCTGGGGAGGCTGGTATCAACGGTGCCACCCTCGCCGCCGTCCCATCGCGGAGGATGGAGCCATGAACCGCGACGAACTGGCCGAATTCCTGCGCGCCCGGCGTGCCCGCGTCACTCCCACCGACGTGGGGCTGCCGTGCGGGGACCGCCGCCGCACGCCCGGCCTGCGCCGGCAGGAGGTCGCGCAGCTCGCGGGCATGTCGATCGACTACTACATCCGCCTGGAGCAGGCCAGGGGCCCGCACCCCTCGCGGCAGGTGCTCGGCGCGCTGGCCAGGGCGCTGCTGCTGAGCCAGGACGAGCGCACGCACCTGTTCCACCTGGCGGGCCAGCCGCTCGAGCCCGCGCGCATCAGGGATGACGTGCCGGCGAGCGTGCTGCACCTGATCACGTTCCTGGAGGAGGTGCCCGCGTACGTCGTGAACGCCCGCGGCGACATCCGCGCCTGGAACCCCGTGGCCGGCGCCCTCATGGGCGGACTGAACGCCCTGCCGCCCGAGCAGCTCAACGTGATCCGCTGGGTCTTCCTGTCCCCCCAGATCGCCGAGCACCTCAGCGACGAGGAGAAGGGCCGCTTCGCCCGCGCCTCGGTCGCCGACCTGCGCGTCTCCGCCGGCCGCTACCCCGGCGACCGCGAGCTCCAGGCGCTCGTGGCCGAGATGCACGCGCTCAGCCCTGAGTTCGCCGAGCTGTGGGCCCAGCACGACGTGGAGATCCGCCGCGAACAGCGCAAGCAGATCATCCATCCGGCGGTCGGCGTCATCGACACGATCTGCCAGGTCATGCTCGTGCCCGACCGCGACGACCTGCGTCTCATCCTCTACACCACCGAACCCGGCTCGCCGTCGCACCGGGCCTTGCGCGAGCTGCGGCAATTGACTCTAAGCTCATGAGATGCGAGCGGTTGCCTTTGACATCTTCGGTGGAGAGCTCGACGTGCGCGAGCTGCCCGATCCTTCCCCGTCCCCGCACGGGGCGGTGATCAGGGTCGAGGCGACCGGCCTGTGCCGGTCCGACTGGCACGGCTGGCAGGGCCACGACTCCGACATCAAGGTCCTGCCGCACGTTCCCGGGCACGAGCTGGCCGGTGTGGTCGAGGCGGTCGGCTCCGACGTGCGCGGCTGGCTGCCGGGGGCGCGCGTGACCGTACCGTTCATCTGCGCCTGCGGCACCTGCCCCTCCTGCGCCACCGGCGAGCAGCAGGTCTGCGAGCGGCAGACGCAGCCCGGCTTCACCCACTGGGGCTCCTTCGCCGACTACGTCGCCATCGACCACGCCGACGTCAACCTGATCGCCGTCCCCGAGGACATGGCGTACGCCACCGCCGCCGGGCTCGGCTGCCGCTTCGCCACCGCCTTCCGCGCCGTGGCGCAGGTGGGCGAGGTGCGTCCCGGCGAATGGGTGGCCGTGCACGGGTGCGGCGGCGTGGGCCTGTCGGCCGTCAT
This sequence comes from Nonomuraea sp. NPDC048892, assembly GCF_040649735.1. Lineage (NCBI taxonomy): Bacteria > Bacillati > Actinomycetota > Actinomycetes > Streptosporangiales > Streptosporangiaceae > Nonomuraea > Nonomuraea sp. NPDC048892. The sequence continues at coordinate 39,715 of NZ_JBEZFZ010000003.1, forward strand.
GATCGCCACGGCGGCAGGCGCGCGGGTGGTCGCGGTCGACATCAGCACCGACGCGCTGCACCTGGCCGAGCTGGCCGGCGCCACCCACTTCGTCAACGGCTCGGCCGGAGACGCCGCCGCCCAGGTCAGAGAGCTGACCAGGGGTGGGGCCCACGTGTCGATCGACGCGCTGGGCAGTCCGCAGACCTGCGCGGCCTCCGTCGAGAGCCTGCGCCGCCGGGGGCGTCACGTCCAGGTCGGGCTGCTGCCGGGCGGTGCGACGCCGGTGCCGATGGAACGGGTGATCGGCCACGAGCTGCGGCTGCTGGGCAGCCATGGCATGGCCGCGCACGCGTACCCGCCCATGCTGGAGATGATCAGGGCCGGGATCCTCCACCCCGACCAGCTCATCACCCGCACGATCGGGCTCGCCGACGCCGGTAAGGCGCTCGCCTCGATCGGCTCGGTGCCGGGCGTCACGATGATCACTCCTCGGAGCGCACCCGGAGCGTCCTGACCACCAGCGCCAGCGCGGTGTGATGGGCCACGAGCAGCACCAGCTCGATCCGGCCCGCCTCGTCGTAGCGGTCGCACAGCGCCGCCCACGTCGCGTCGGTCAGGTCGCCGGCGTAGTGCAGGTCGTCGGCCACCTGGAGGACGAGCTGGTCCTCGACCGACCACAGGGCGTCGGGCCTGCGTACCAGCTCGATCTCCAGGGCCGACAGGCCCTTTTCCCTGGCCCGCCGGGAGTGGCGGTTCCACTCGTACTCGCTGCCGGAGTGGTGAGCCGTGCGCAGGGTGGCCAGCTCGCGGTCGCGGTCGGGCAGCGTGCCGTCCTGGAGCGCGGCGTCGAAACGCCGCCAGGGTTCGTACAGGAGCGGGTGCCTGGCCAGGGTGGCGAACACGTTGTACGGGCTGGACTTCGTGAAGTCGTCCCGTTCCCCGGGGGGAAGGGGCCGTACGCGAGGCTTCATGGTCGCCAGCATCTCCCGAGCGGACGCCCCCGGCCAGCCGCCGGATTCATCCTCATAAAGTGTGCACCATGGACTACACGCGACTCGGTGACACAGGTTTGAAGGTCTCGCGGATCTGCCTCGGCATGATGAGCTACGGCGACCCCGCGAAACAGGACTGGGCGCTGCCTCGGCAGGACGCCGAGCCCCTCGTCCGCAGGGCGGCCGAGGCCGGCGTGACGTTCTTCGACACCGCCGACGTCTACAGCGCGGGCGCGAGCGAGGTCGTGACCGGCGAGATGCTGCGCGAGGTCTTCCCGCGCCGCGAGGACTACGTGCTGGCCACCAAGGTGTACTTCCCGATGGGCCGCGGCGCCAACGACCGCGGGCTGTCACGCAAGCACATCCACGCCGCCATCGACGCCTCGCTCAAGCGGCTCGGCACCGACTACGTGGACCTCTACCAGATCCACCGCTGGGACGACGAGACGCCCATCGAGGAGACCATGGAAGCGCTGCACGACGTGGTCAGGGCCGGCAAGGCCCGCTACCTGGGCGCTTCGAGCATGTGGGGCTGGCAGTTCGCCAAGGCGCAGCACGTGGCGCAGGTCAACGGCTGGACCAGGTTCGTCTCGATGCAGCCCCACTACAACCTGCTCTACCGCGAGGAGGAGCGCGAGATGCTGCCGCTCTGCGCCGACCAGGGCGTGGGCGTGATCCCGTGGAGCCCGCTGGCGCGCGGCGTGCTGGCCAGGGCGGGCTCCCCCGCCGCGACGACCAGGACGGGGTCCGACGGGCGCATCGACTACCTGTACGACCCGGAGAACGATCAGCAGATCGTCGACCGCGTCGCCAAGGTGGCCGCAGACCGGGCGCTGCCCGCCGCACAGATCGCGCTGGCCTGGGTGCTGCACCGGCCCGGCATCACGGCGCCGATCGTGGGGGCGACGAAGGAACGGCACGTGGACGACGCGGTGGCGGCCGTTTCGGTGTCGCTGTCGCAGGAGGAGATCTCCTTCCTGGAGGCGCCGTACCGGGCGCGCGAGGTGCGCTTCTGACCCGGGCCCGTCAGGGATTATTTGTCGGACCGGGCCCCTAAGGTATGGGTCATGCGGGCAAATGAGGAGGCGGCGGCGGCGCTGCAGGAATACGCGGAGCTGTTCGCGCTCTGCGGCGGCGACGCCTTCCGGGTGCGGAGCTATCAGAAGGCGGCCAAGGCGATCGCCGGGTTCCCCGACGACATCTCGGTCGTCGACGTGCGCGGCGTGCCCGGCGTGGGCGAGGCGATCGCCAAGAAGATGGAGGAGTTCCTGCAGCGCGGGAGCTTCCGCCAGCTCGACGACCTGCGCGGCCGCGTGCCCGACGGCGTGCGGCGGCTGACCAGGGTGCCCTCGCTCGGCCCCAAGACGGCGATCATGCTGTTCGAGGACTACGGCATCGACTCGACCGCGGCGCTGAGCGAGGCGATCACCTCCGGCCGCCTCGACGGGGTCAAGGGCCTCGGCCCGAAGACCCTGGCCAACCTGCTCAAGGGCATCGAGCAGCTGGAGCAGTCGGGCCGCCGGGTCCACATCGGCGTCGCCATGTCCCTGGCCGAGCAGGTGATGGGGTCGCTGAAGGCCGAGCGCATCGCCTACGCGGGCTCGCTGCGGCGGATGAAGGACACGATCGGCGACATCGACATCCTCGCCGTGGCGCCCGAGTCCATCATGGACGACTTCCGCGCCCAGCCCTACGTCGCCGAGGTCATCGCCTCCGGCGACAAGAAGACCTCGATCCGCACCACGTCCGGCATGCAGGTCGACCTGCGCGTGGTGCCCGCCGGTTCGTGGGGCGCGGCGATGCAGTACTTCACCGGCTCCAAGGAGCACAACGTCGCCATCAGGGAGATGGCGGTCAAGAAGGGCTGGAAGCTGTCCGAGTACGGGCTCTTCGAGGGCGACCGGGTGATCGCCGCCGAGTCCGAGGAGGACATCTACGAGGCGCTCGGCATGCGGTTCGTGCCGCCGCCGATGCGCGAGGACGGCGGCGAGGTCAAGGCGGCGCTGGCCGGCGAGCTGCCCGTGCTGGTCGAGCTGGGCGACCTCAAGGGCGACCTGCACACCCACACCGACCTGACCGACGGCATCGCCTCGCTGGAGGACATGGTCTCGGCCGGCGCCGCCCGCGGCTACTCCTACTACGCGGTCACCGACCACGCTCCCGACCTGGCCATGCAGCGGATGACCCTGGACAAGGCGCTGGAGCAGCGGGCCAGGGTGGCCGAGCTGCAGGCCCGCTATCCCGGCATGCGGCTGCTGCACGGCAGCGAGCTCAACATCGCCCCCGACGGCTCGGTCGACTGGCCGGGCGAGATCCTGCGGGAGTTCGACGTCTGCGTGGCCTCGGTCCACTCCCACTTCGGCATGCCGCGCGACGAGATGACCCGCCGCTTCATCGCCGCCTGCGAGAATCCGTACGTCGACATCATCGGCCACCCCACGACCCGCAAGATCGGCAAGCGCGAGCCGGTGGACGCCGACTGGGAGGCCGTCTTCCGCGCCGCCGCCAGGACCGGCACCGCCATGGAGATCGACTCCTACCCCGACCGCTCCGACCTGCCCGCCGACCTGGTGCGGCTGGCCAAGCACCATGGGGTGAAGTTCTCGATCGACAGCGACTCGCACGCGATCCCGCACCTGGCCAACCAGCGCTTCGGGGTGGGGATCGCGCAGCGGGCCTGGCTGACAACGGACGATGTGATCAACACCTGGCCGCTGGAGCGGCTGCTGGCCTTCCTCGGCCGCTGACGTACCGGCCTCTCCACCGCCGGCCGAACATCGCCGTCCGAAGGCGCTGCGGCGCCGCACGTCGCCCTTGCCCGGCCGCCATGTCTTCACGCGGCCGTTGACGTTGCGCCCCAAATACCGTTAATCTCCATAACGTTATGAAATTTAACGATAAGGCGTTCGGCGGGGACAGGGGCGAGGGTCCTCCTGAGGAGCTGGCGCGCTCGACCGGTTTCCTGCTGTCGTGGGTCGCCGCCAGAGCCGGTGAGCAGTACGAGGAGGCGCTGGCCGAGATAGGGCTCAAGGCGCTTCACCTCGGTGTGCTGACGCAGCTCCAGAGCGGCCCGCTGGTCCAGTCGCGACTCAGTGAGCGGCTGAGTGTGTTCAAACCCGTGATGGTGACGCTGGTCAACGAACTGGAGGCCATGGGCCTGGCAGAGCGGCGTCCCCACCCGCGCGATCGGCGTGCCGTGGAGGTGCACCTTCTGCCGGCGGGCGTGCGGAAGATCCGCGACGCCGAACAGGTCAGCGAACGCATCTCGGGCGAATTCTTCGGCCCGCTGACGCCTGAGGAACGGCAGACCCTGCACGTCCTGCTCGCCAAGCTCGCCGGCGGCGCGGCCACCGGCAGCCGGAAGGAACCCTGATGAACGCTTCGACCGACGCCCGCACCCACGAGCCAGGCGCGGCTCACACGCGTTTCTGGCCGGTCGGGCTGCTCTTCGTCCTCGTTCCCGTGCTCATCGGGCAGATTCCCGGCGCACTCGCCTTCACGCTCAACCCCGAGGTCGCCACCGATCTCGGGATGACCCAGGTCCCCGTGCCCGCGTGGGTCTTCATAGTGGTCTGGCTCGTGATCAAAGCCGGCATGGGGATCGCGGCCTGGCAGCTCTGGCGCCGGGCACCACGCGGAAGCGACGTCACCGTACCCCTGACCGTGCTGATCGCCGGCTATCTGCAGACCAACCTCTTCTGGCTGGCCGACAGCCTGCGCTCCATCGCCGTCACCGACGCGACCGGCCTCCTGCTCGCCGCAGCCACCGTGGTGGTGTTCTTCCGCTACTCGGCCTCTGCGGCTCGCTGGCTGCTGCCCTGGCTGATCTGGATGCCGATCACGCTGGCCATCAAGATAGCGGCAATCGCCGGCCTCTTCTCCGCATAACGGGCCCCGGAGTCCTTGTTCGCCGAAGCCGTGGCGGCGCTGCAGGCACCGTGCTCGCCGGGGGCGATGGAGGCGAGGGCGAGGGCGGCTCCGACGGCGACGTGCCGTGCGGCCGACGCCGTCACGGGAGGCGGCGTTTGTGCAGGCCCGTGAGTCGCACCAAGACCGCGAGCCCGTCCGCACTCCCCGGCCAATGGCGCTCCACCACCGCCGGCCCCGCCTTCCGTACGACCGACCGCAGCACGGCGGCGACCACGATGGCGTCGTCGGCGTACCCGAGGACGGGGATGAAGTCGGGGATCAGGTCAATCGGAAAGGCGAGGTAGGCCAGCAGCAGCCACAGCCGGACCCGTACACCCCGAGGAAGGGACCGGTCTGCGGCCAGCCGCCGGACGAGTCGCAACATGTCGGGCAGAAGCCGCAGCGACTCCCGCAACAGACCGCCACGGGGCCGCACGACGACGAGCGCGACCACCAGCACCGCCCATGTCGCGAGCACCGCGACCGCCGCACCGATCACCAGGTCCCACCACCACGTCCCGGTCACGTTCCTCCTCGTCCGGCACACCCATCCGCCACCCATCCGGCCTGGTCCGACACATCATCCGCCCTCGCCCGGCAACCCCGCGTCCTGGTCCCCCGTCCAACCTCGTCCGGCAACCTGCGTCCAACCTCGCAGAGACGGCCCTCGTCCGACAGCCCCGCCCGATGGGCCCGCCCGACGGGCACGTCCCACAGCCCCGACCGACGGGCACGTCCGACCGGCACGTCCGACGGCGGCCTGACGTCGCGCAGGACCCCGTCGAGCAGGACCCTGTCGAGCAGAGCCCTGGAAGCAGGACCCCAGAAGCAGGCACAGCCGCCCTCTCAACCGTCAGCATGACAACCCGTGGGCTGATGCGCCCGGCCTCACCATACGAAAAAGTGTTCCCACCACCCACCCTCACCCAAGGAGATCCCGAGCAAGATGCACCGGCCCCTACGGATGAAGTCGCGCAAGCTGTGGGCGCGGCTGCTCGCGATTCTGGCAGCGCTGCTCGTGGCCGCCGTCGCCGGGGTGGCCCTGGCCTTCCCGTCCCTGGCTTCGACGTTCTGCCCCGGCTGCTACGGCCTGACGGAGCTGGAGGAGTCCGTCTACACCGAAGACGGCCTGTCCGGCGCGCAGCAGGCGCAGGTGAGACAGACGGTCCAGCAGGCCCGCCGCCTCGTCGCCGACTTCTACGGCACCCGGCGCAGCTCCCCCACCGTGCTCGCCTGCCTGACCGAGAGCTGCTACAAGCGCATCGGCGGCGGCGGGGAGCGCGGCATAGCGGTGCTCAACCGATCGGTACTGCTCTCCCCCAAGGGCATCGACCCGGTGATCGCCGCGCACGAGATGTCCCACGTCGAGCTGCACACCTGTCTAACGTCCGGAGCCGAAGTCCCGCAGTGGTTCGACGAGGGCCTCGCGGTGGTGGTCGCCGACGACCCCCGCTACCTCGCCCCGAAGCCAGCCTCAGAAACGGCCCTGAAGACAGCCCCGGAGACGGCTCTGCAGACGGCTCCGCAGACGACCTCCGACCGCTGCTTGGTGTCACCGTCGGCTCCGCTCCCTCAAACACTCGACGAGTGGCTGAACGCCGCGTCCAAGGACGTGATGACGTATGCGAAATCCGCCTGCCAGGTGAGCCGCTGGCTAGCAGCCAACAACGGCCGCACCGGCCTCCTCACACTGATCGACGACCTCAACGCCGGCCACCCGTTCCCGTTATCCGCCAACCCGGCCCGACTCGGGTGACCATGACCGGGTGAGTTCGAACCCGCAGCGCCGCGTTGACTCGGGCCCGCAGCACCGGGTTGCCTCACACCGGGAACCACCGGGTTAGCTCCCGGAGCCACGGGGATGCCTCAGCCCCGGAGCCACCGGGTTGCCTCGGGCCCAGAGCCGCCGGATTTGGCTCGGGGCCAGGAGCCACCGCATTGCCTCAGACCAGGAGTCGCTGGGTTGGCCCGGGCCCGGAGCCGGGTAGAGGCTGCGGGACGGCTCGGACGGCTACTGGAACGTTCCCGTACAGCTGAGACAGGTTTCGGCAATGGGGTCGCCAGCACGCAGGGTGAGGAGATTAAATGGTTTCCAGGTAGGAAATAGGTATAACGAGGTGATGCTCTCATGAAGCAAGCCACGGCGGCGATCATCAAACCGCTGCCCGACCACCTGTTCAGGGTCCACGGCAACAGCGCGGAGATGCGCTGGGAGTCGATGGCGGGGCTGGGGTACCACACCCCGAACGACCGGTTCTTCGTGCGCAATCACACCTTCACCCCGCTCATCGACGCCACCACCTGGCGACTGAACGTCCACGGGGCCGGCGTGCGCCGTCCGCGCGCGTTCAGCTACGAAGAACTGCGGGCGTTGCCGTCCCGTACGTACGACGTGGCGATCGAGTGTGCGGGCAACGGGCGGCGCTTCTACCGGACCCAGCAGCACGACGGAGCACCCGGCACCCAGTGGGGGCTCGGCGCGATCGGGGTCGCCCGGTGGCGGGGCGTCCCGCTGCGCCACCTCCTCGACGAGGTGGGCGTGCTGCCCGGCGCGGTCGACGTGCTGCCCACCGGGCTCGACGCGCCGTTCGAGGACCACGGCCACGTACGCAGGCCGCTCCCCCTCGACAAGGCCATGGACGACGTGCTCGTCGCCTATGAGATGAACGGCGAACCGCTGCCGCCCGATCATGGATTTCCGGTGCGACTGGTGGTGCCGGGATGGGTGGGAATAGCGTCGATAAAATGGCTCGGCGACATAGAAGTTTCAACAACAGAGCTCTTCACGCCATGGAACACGGTCTTTTACCCGGACGTCACCACCCAGCCGGCGAAGAGCGCATTCGAGCTCGAATGGAATGCGCGCCTGCCCATCGGGAGCCCGCGCGTCGTGCGCGGCCGCTCCTGGTCGGGACGCGGCCGGATCGTACGCGTGGAGGTCAGCCTCGACGGCGGACTGACCTGGCGTCAGGCGGAGCACCACGGACAACACCTGGTCAGCGCATGGCTCCCGTGGCACGTCGAATGGGCTCCGCAGCGTACGGGCACGCGACTGCTCATGGCGCGCGCCACTGACGAGACCGGCGCCACCCAGCCCCTCACCATCCCGCGCCATCCCTTCGGCTACCACTTCGACGCCGTCGTCCAACATCCCATTCATGTCGTCAATGGATAGGAAATTGTCACCCATCCGGGCTGAGCTGGCGATTCACGAAAGGCCGGTTCGGCGCACCTGAATTCATCTGAAAGACTCGCGCAGAAACCTTCCGGAAATCCCCTTGTGTGAGGCTGCCCACATCAAGGGAAAAGGAGAGCCGATGCGCCAGCTGACCGCACTCGACGCCCAGTTCCTCAATGTCGAGACGACCACGACCGCCGCGCACGTGGCCGGTCTCGCGCTGCTCGACTCGGCTGACGGCTCGGTCAACAAAGCCGCCCTGGCGGAGCTGCTGCTGGACCGCCTCCACCTCTCCCCCGCGCTCAGCCTGCGCCTGGTGGAGGTGCCCCTGGGGCTCGACCACCCGTACTGGGCGGCCGATCCCGACTTCGACCTCGCCAACCACCTGTTCGAAACCAGGCTGCCCGAGCCCGGAGACGACTGGCAGCTCGCCGAGACCGTGGCCGAGCTCCACGCCCGCCGGCTCGATCGTGCGCATCCGCTGTGGGAGATGCACCTGATCACCGGCCTGACGGACGGCAAGGTAGCCGTCTACACGAAGGTGCACCATGCCGCCATCGACGGCGTCTCCGGCGCCGAGACCCTCGCTACCCTCCTCGACCTGACCCCCGACGGCCACCTCACCCGCCGACATCTCCCCACGACGACAACGACCCCACGGCCGCAGCGCCCCGCCCACCCTCGGACTCAACACCCCGCCAACTCTCAAACCCTGCCCTCCCCGCAGCCCCCCAGCGACCTCTCTCCCGCGGACCGGCGCACCGACACCCACCCGACCGCCGCCGAACCCCCCGCCGACATCCACCCCTCAGGCCACTCCGCTCCACCCGCCGGCGCCCGTCCCACCAGCTCCGAGTCGCCGGCCGGCGCGGAGCCCGCAGTCCTCGCGGGCCCATCCTCCGAGGTGGGCACTACGGGCGGCGGGTCGATGGGTGGTTCTCCGTCTCCCGAGGACGGCCCGCCGGGGATGATCAGAATGCTGGCCGGAGCCGCCGTCCGTGGCGTGACCCATCCCGTACGCGCCCTCCAGTCGGCTGTCAGGGTGGCGGAAGATCTGGACGCCATCCCTGTGGCCGCGGGTCTCCCCGGCGCGAAGCTGATCGCCAAGGCCGCGCGGGTGGTCGCCGGTGACGGGCATCACCGTCCCGGCCTGCCCAGCCTCGCGGTCCCGCGGACCCCGTTCAACGGCCCCATCAGCGCCCGCCGCCGCCTCTCCTTCGGCTCGCTGTCGCTCAAGGACGTCAAGAACGTCGCCAAGGCCAACGGCGTGAGCGTCAACGACGTCGTCATGACTCTGTGCACGTCGGCCCTGCGCTCGTGGTTGCGCGAGCGGGACGCGCTGCCCGAGACGCCGCTGATCGTGGCCGTGCCGGTGGCGGTACGGAGGGCCGAGGCGAAAGACCTGGTCGGCAACCAGATCTCCACCATGGTGACGCCCCTGCCCACGAACGTCGCCGACGCCAAAGAGCGGCTGCAGGCCGTCGGAAACACCATGGGCCAGGCCAAGCGACGGTTCGCACGGGCCCCGGCCACCTGGCTGAGCGAGCTGTGCTCGGTGCTGCCCGCCCCGGTCACCAGCCTGGCCACGCCGGCGATCTTCCGGCTGGCGGGGATGGCCTTCCCGCCGATCAACCTCATCATCAGCAACGTCCCCGGCCCGCAGTTCCCGCTCTATCTGTGCGGGGGCAGAGTTCTGTCCTACTACCCGCTGTCGGTGCTCACCGACATGAGCGGCGGCCTCAACATCACCTGCTTCTCGTACGACGGCATGCTCGACTTCGGCATCGTGGCCTGCCCCGAGCGCGTGAACGACGTGTGGAGCCTGCTGACGCACCTGCGTACGGCGCTCGATGAGCTGCTGGACGAGCGGGTGAACGATGAGTTCCGCGACGGCGCCGAGGTCGCGCTGGTGACCGGTCAGCCGGCCTAGGTTTCCCGCGGGTGAAGGCAGTATGGCGGCGAACCCGGCGTCTCGGATCACGGGTGACCACCCCGGCCACCCCCACCACCGCCGTCACTTCCCACCTGACAGCCTTGCCATGGAGCCTCCCCGCTGACGCCTTCTGCCCACAGCGACCGTCTCGCTCGGGTTCGCGCTCCCAAGCTGAACGACCCCGCCCTGTTCCGGCCAGAGCTCGTCCTGGGCAATGAGGCCGAGGCCGGGATGTCACCAGGAGCGGGATCTCGGGCGAAGGGAGAATGTCAGGCGGAGTTCCAAGCCAGGCCGAGTTCCCGGGCCTCGACGGGCTTCCACGCCTCGCCGAACTCCCGGGCCGAGGTGCCGGCCTGAGAGGGTCAGTGTTCTGGGCCGGCTACCTGGTCGGCTACGCGGCCGATGCGGGCGAGGCGGGCCAGGGCGGGGCGGGAGAGAACCTCGCCGATGTCGTGCAGGGCGATGATCAGCTCCTCGACCCCGTCGAGCGGCATGTCCGGCTCTCTGCTCAGCAGGATGCCCCGGTAGTCCTCGCGGGAGACGGCGCCGCCGGGCAGTTCGATCCCGACGTCCTCGGCGCGGAACAGCACCTGGACCGAGGTGTCGAGGACCAGGGCGAGGGCGGTCAGCTCGGCCGCCGTGAAGGCGCGCTGGCCGCGCTCGGCCTGGTGCACGGCCTGGCGGCTCCACGGCCTGTCCAGGTAGCGGCCCAGCGCCTCGCCCAGCTCGGTCAGCGACATCCGGCGTTCCGCCCGCAGCCGCGCGAGCTGCCGCCCGATCGCCTCTTCTACCCGCATCCCCTCGTCCCCTCGTCCCCTCGCGCCTGCCTGTCATTCTGCACGATGACACCGACAGCCAGTCATTGACGGAAGGGTGCTCGCGACAGTACTGTAAATCTACAGAGTTCCCCGTCAATGTAGTCAATGACACGACTGATGGTGAGGCGAGACATGCAGGACATCGTCATCGAGGTGGTCGGACCGGTCGGCGACTGCGCCGTGCTCAAGATCGCCGGCGAGGTCGACGTGTTCACCGCTCCCAAGCTGCGCGAGCAGGTGGTGGACCTGGCGGCCAAGGGCGTCGTGCATCTCGTCGCCGATCTCAGCGCGGTGGAGTTCCTCGACTCGACCGGCCTCGGGGTCCTCGTCGGCGGTCTCAAGCGGCTGCGTACGCACGAGGGGTCGCTGGCGCTCGTCATGACCACGGACCGCATCTCGCGCATCTTCAAGATCACCGGGCTCACGGCGGTGTTCGCCTCCCACGGCTCCGTGCAGGAGGCGATCGCGGCCGACGCGCACTGGACGCGGGTCACCGAGCGCGAGGCGGGCAGCGTCGACGAGTGGTGCCGTCAGCACGACCTCGTCGCCGCCTGACCTCCACGTCCGGCGGCCCGGCTTGTCAGTCGACGCTGGTGCCGTCGCCGCAACGTGCCCTCAATGGCGGGCGATGGATGACGGGCTGCCGGGCACGGCGAGTTGCCCGGCAGGGCGCGCTGCTGGGCAGGGCGGTGGCGGGTCAGGGGCGGGAGGCCTCGTCCAGGAGGGTGAGTTCTTCTTCGCTCAGCGTCAGCTCCGCCGCCGCCAGCAAAGGCCGCAGCTGCTCCACGTTGCGCGCGCTCGCGATCGGTGCCGTGATCGTCGGCTGGGCGGCGAGCCAGGCCAGGGCCACCGAGGCCGGTGCGTCCCCGCGTTCCCCTGCGAGCCGGACGAGAGCCTCCAGCGCCCTGGGCCCGTGCGAGGTCTCCAGGTGGCGGGCCGCCGCATCCGCCCGTGGGCTGTCCACGTTCGCCCCGGGCGTGTACTTGCCGGTCAGGAAGCCGCGGGCCAGCCCCGAGTACGGTGTGCTGGCCAGACCCTCCGTGACCACGACCTCGCGCAGCTCGCCCTCGTAGGCGCGGTCGACCAGGTTGTACGGCTGCTGCAACGCCACATACCGGGCCAGCCCCTCCTCGCCGGAGATCTTGAGGGCTTCGGCCAGGCGCGGCGCGTCGTAGTTGGAGGCGCCCACCTGGCGCACCTTGCCCTCGCGGATCAGCGTGTCGAACGTGGACAGCGTCTCCACCAGCGGCGTGTCCCGGTCGTCCACGTGTGCCCAGTAGAGGTCGATGTAGTCGGTACGCAGCCGCCGCAGCGAGCCCTCGACCGCCGTCCTGATCGTGGCCGGCGCCAGCCCCTTGTGCCCCTCCAGCATGCCGACCTTGGTGGCCAGCACGATGGAGTCGCGGTTACGACGCTCGGCCAGCCACTCGCCGATGATCGTCTCCGAGGTGGACTCCCCCGTCGCCCAGTACGGGTAGGCGTCCGCCGTGTCGAGGAAGTTGCCGCCACCTTCGACGTAGGCGTCGAGGACGGCGAACGAGGTCTCCTTGTCGGCGGTCCAGCCGAAGACATTGGTGCCGAGCGATATCGGGAAAACGGACAGGCCGGTAGTGCCCAGTGATCTCATCCCGCTATTATCCGCGCACCCTGGTTGGGAGGCTCGATGCGGCCCCGCTTACGTGGATGCCTGGTCGGCGCGGTGGTCGCGGGCGGGCTGTTCCTGGTCGTGACCGGCGGTCTGTTCCTGGCGGGCGTGGTGACGATCCTGCCGGGGGTTCACGAGGAACCCCGCCCGTCCGCGAACGAGACCGGGACCGGTGCAGAGGGCCCGGCGGAGAGGTCCGCGGAGAGCCCGGCGGAGGTCGTGGCGGAGCGGCGGCTCGACGAGCGCAGGATGGAGCTGACGATCAGGTCGGACGCCCTCGGCGCCACCACGGGCGTACGCCTGCTGCTCCCGCGCGGCTGGGAGTCGCGTACCGGCTGGCCGGTGCTGTGGCTGCTGCACGGCGGGCTGGACGATCACACGTCCTGGACCGAGCGGACCGACGTCGAGGCGCTGACCCGCGACACGGGCGTGCTCGTCGTGATGCCGGACGGCGGCCGGTGCGGCAGCTACTCCGACTGGTGGAACGGCGGTGCGGGCGGCCCGCCGCGCTGGAGGTCGTACCACCTCGACGAGCTGCTGCCGCTGCTGGAGTCCCGCTACCGGGCGGGCGGCCGGCGCGCCGTCGCGGGCTATTCGATGGGCGGTCAGGGCGCCATGCTGTACGCGGCCGAGGGCCGGTTCGAGGCGGCGGCCTCGTTCAGCGGCGCGCTGCACATCCTGGCGCCGGGCGTCCCGCAGGCCGTGATGGCGGGAACCACGATCGGCTGCTTCGGCACGGACTGGAAGCGCGTCTGGGGCGACCCGAAGGCGCAGCGGGACGTCTGGCGCGCGCACAACCCCTACGACCTGGCCGGGCGGTTGAAGGGCGTCGAGCTGTACGTGTCCGCCGGGCAGGGCGACATAGTCGAGGACCTGGCGAACCGGGCGGCCAGGTTGTTCGCCGGGCGGCTGGAGGAGCTGGACATCCCGGTACGCACCCACTTCTACCAGGGCGGGCACCGGCACGTGTACTGGCAGCGGGAGCTGCACCGGGTCTATCCGCGGCTCATGAACGCGATCGGGGCAAAACCTGCATGACTCGACCGGCAGGACTCGACCGGCAGGACTCGACCGGGGTCAGCCGGCCCGATGGACCGATGTCAGCCGGCCCGATGGACCGATGTCAGCCGGCCCGATGGACCGATGTCAGCCGGCCCGATGGACCGATGTCGGCCGATCCGGCGGACCGACGTCAGTTGACGCGACGGACCCGCGCGTCAGTTGACCCGGTCGACCAGGGAGTCGCACAGGGCGCGGAGCTCGCCGGCGTCCGGCAGGTGTTCGTCGATGACGCCGAGCGCGCTCTCCACGTACCGATCGGCCAGCGCCTGGGCCTTCTCCCGGCCGCCGGCCTCCTCCACGAGGTGGGCGGCGTGCCGTACGGACTCCTCGTCCGTCGCCCCGGCCGCCAGCAGGGCGGACAGTTCGCGGGCGGCGGAACCCCCGTCGGCCAGCGCCGCCAGCACGGGAAGCGTCTTCTTGTCGCGCCGCAGATCGCTGTAGATGGGTTTGCCCGTCACGCGCGGATCGCCCCAGATGCCGAGCATGTCGTCCACGATCTGGAAGGCCACCCCGAGGTCGCGGCCCATCGCCCACATGGCGTCGGCCAGTTCCGGCGCCCCGCCCAGAGCCACGCCGGCCGCCGCGGCGGCGCCCAGGAGACCGCCGGTCTTGCCCGCGGCCATCTCGGCGTACTCGTCGATGCCGACCTCGCCCGGCCCCTTCCACGGGCGGCTCTCGAAGGCCATGTCGGCGCTCTGCCCCTGGACCAGCTCGATCAGGGCGGCCGACAGGTACGGCATCGCCTCCGGCCGCCCGGCCAGCTGGCTGACCGCTAGCGCCAGCAGCGCGTCACCGGTGAGCAGCGCGGGGCCCACGCCGTACGCCTTCCACAGGGCGGCGCGGTGCCTGCGCAGCTCGTCGCGGTCGATGATGTCGTCGTGAGCCAGGGAGAACGCGTGCACCAGCTCCACCGCCACCGCGCCGGGCAGAGCGGACTCGGCGGGCGCCCCGACGGCCTCGGCGCTCAGCAGGGCGATGGCGGGCCGCACACCCTTGCCGCCGTCGCCACCGCTCCCTCCGGATTCATCGACCCCGCCGCGCGGGCCGCCGTCGGTGTCGGACCGGCCCAGAGCGAACGCGGCCATGCGCTCCCCCCAGGGGTCGAGCACCGATACGGCGTCCCTGAGGGCGGGGTCGAGGAGGCCGCGACAGCGGGCCATCGTGGCCCCGCGCAACGGATGGCTGAGATTCAACTGGCGCTCCTACCCCGGGTACGATCTTGAATCTACATGCACAAGCATGTGATACTCCACCAGACGGTTGACTTTTGTCAGGAGATGTCCGTGATGTGAGACGGGCACCGTAAGCGATGGAGGGATCACAAGTGGCGTTCGGGGCTCGTGCGACCAGAGTGCCCGCGAAGGCGCCCGCTGAGCCGGCCACAGCCACTCGAGCCGCACCGCGACCCGCCCTTCCCCCCATCTAGTTCAGACGCCGCCTCTCACCCATCAGACACGCAGGCATCACGGACGCCGACGCCCGCCGGCTCTCGTGTGCCATCGCATCCGGATCGGGGATCGCTGTCATGCCGCACGCCAAGGCAACCCGCACCAACACACCTCACATCGTTCCCTCCCACCACGCCATTCCCAGGCTCGTGAGCGACCCGGTCACCGAGCTGGCCAGGATGGGCACCGACGCCGCTGGGCGGGTCGTCCGGCTTCACCTCGGGCCGTTCCGCCCGTACCTCATCTCGCACCCCGACCATGTCCAGCAGGTGCTCAAGACGGACTGGACCAACTTCGTCCGCGCGGGCGTCTTCTGGCGGCCGCTGCAGCGCCTGATCGGGCACAGCATCCTCGGCGAGGGCGAGAGCTGGGCGTCGGCGCGGAAGATCCTCCAGCCGCTGTTCACCGCCCGCTACACCGCCTCGCTGGCCGAGGACATGGCCGACACCATCGCCGCGCGCATCTCCGAGCTCGACGACTACTCGCGGGCGGGCCGGCCGATCGACCTTGAGCACCAGATGACCTCGATCGTCAACGACACCGTGATCAAGGTGCTGTTCGGCGGCCGGATCTCCCGTGACACCGCCGAACGGCTGGCGCCCGAGTTCGCCACCTGCGCGACCTCGATCGGCTTCCGCATGCTGCTCCCCTTCGCCCCGTACTCGATCAGGGTGCCCGGCGACCGCGCCTTCCTGCGGTCGGCGAAGAAGATCGACGAGATCGTCTACCCCCTCATCGAGCAGGCGCGGCACGAGAAAACCAGGAGCAAGGAGGTCGTCTCGGCGCTGCTCGCGGCCCGGCTGGAGAAGGAGGGCGAGGCCGACCTGCGGCAGGTGCGCGACGACCTGGTGAACATCTACGGCGCCGCCTCCGAGACCACGGCCATGTCGCTCATCTGGCTGTGGCAGGTGCTGCACGACCATCCCGGCGTGCGGGAGCGGCTGCAGGAGGAGGTCGACCGGGTGGTGGGCGACGATCCGGTACGTCCTTCGCACATCACCTCGATGCCCTACCTGCGCATGGTCCTCCAGGAGCTGCTGCGGGTCTATCCGAACGCCTGGGTCGTCCCCCGCCAGACGGTGGCGGACACGGAGATCGGCGGCGTGCCGATCAAGGCGGGGTCCCAGGTGCTGATCAGCCCGTACACGACCCACCGGCTGGAGGAGTTCTGGCCCCGGCCGCTGGAGTTCGACCCCGAGCGCTGGGCCGACGAGAAGACCGCGCTCTCGCACCGGTACGCGTTCGTCCCCTTCGGGGTGGGCCCGCACGTCTGCCTCGGCCAGCACCTGTTCTACATCGAGGCCTCCCTGGTGATCGCCAACGTGATGAGCAGGTTCCGGCCGGTCGTGGCCAATCCGCAGCAGCTGAAGCCCGTACCAGGGGGAGCCACTTTGAGACCCAAGCAGAAGCTGTTCCTCCAGCTGCACCCGGCCGAGCGGACGCGTGCGGCGTGAGCGTCGGCGAGGCGGCGGACATCACCGCGGGTACGGACATCGCCGCGGAAGCGGGCGAACTGGTCACGAGCCTCATGCTGCGGCCGTGGGGGCAGGTCTCGACCTCCGTGTACGAGACCGGCCGGCTCGTGTCGCTGGCCCCCTGGCTGACCGGGCATCGGGAACGCACCGACTACCTGATCCGCACGCAGCGCCAGGACGGCGCCTGGGGCGCGCCCGACGGGTACGGCGTGGTGCCGACCCTGAGCGCCACCGAGGGCCTCCTGGCGGCACTGACGCGCGCGGACCCGGACACCGATCGCGCGAGCCTGGCCGGCGCGGTGGAGCGCGGCCTGCGCGTGCTCACCACCTGGCTGAGCGGCCCGCTCGACCTGCCCGACATGCCGGCGATCGAGCACATCGTCCCCTCCCTGATCGCCCGCATCAACCAGCGCGTCGAGGACTTACCCGGTCAGGCGCCGATCCCGCTGCCCGCGGCCATGAGCTACGACGCGCTCCACGTCGTCAGGTCGCGGGTCAGGTCCGGCAAGGAGGTGCCGGAGAAGCTGCTGCACGCCCTGGAGATCGCCTCCGACGCCGCCGCGGGGGCGCCCGGCATCCGGCCCACCCCGATCGGCAGCGTCGGCGCCTCACCCGCGGCGACCGCCGCCTGGCTCGGAGAGCACGGGGAGCGCGACGCGCACGACCCGGCCCGCGGGCACCTGGAGGCGGTGGTCCGGCTGTACGGGGGCCCCGTGCCCGTGGGGCTGCCCATCACCGTGTTCGAGCGCGGCTGGGTACTGAGCTGGCTGCTGCGGGCGGGGGTGGAGATCGAGGTGCCGCCGGAGATGGTGGCCGACATCAGGACCGCGATCGGCCCGGCCGGCACGCCCGCGGGCCCTGGACTGCCCGCCGACGCCGACACGACGTCCGTGGCGCTGTACGCGCTGGCGCTGCTGGACGCGCCGTACGAACCGGACAGCCTGTGGGGGTTCCGGGCCGGCACCCACTTCTCCACCTGGCCCGGCGAGCAGGGCGTCTCGGTCAGTGTGAACGCGCACATCCTGGACGCCTTCGGCGAGTACGTCCGCCGCGTGCCCGCCGCCGCGCCGCGCTACGAGGCGGCCATCGGCGAGCTGACCGGGTGGATCCGCGAGCGCCAGCAGCCGGACGGGAGCTGGACGGACCGGTGGCACGCGTCCCCGTACTACGCGACCGTGAGCTGCGCGCTGGCGCTCGACGCCTTCGGCGGGGAGTCCGCGCGGGACGCGGTGCGCGCGGCGGCCGAGTGGACGCTGCGGACCCAGCGGCAGGACGGCTCGTGGGGCCGATGGGAGGGCACGGCGGAGGAGACCGCGTACGCGATCCAGATCCTGCTGCTGACCAGCGGGCACGCCGACCCGCGGCGGCTGGAGGCGGCGGACCGCGGTCACGCGCACCTGTCGGGCCGGGCCGGCGAGCACCCGCCGCTCTGGCACGACAAGGACCTGTACGTGCCCACCGCCGTGGCCCGCGCCGCCGTGATCGCGTCGTCGCACCTCGTCCGGCGGGCACGGGCACAGGCGGTTCAGCCGCGATGAGCGTCCGCGTCGGCGGCGAGGTCCTGGACGGTGTACGCGTGCGTGTCCCTGGCCATGTACCAGCCGCCGCTGAAGAACACGCACCTGCGCTGCCCGTCGGCGACCCACGCCAGATCGGCGGGCAGGCCGGCCAGCGCCCGCGTGAAGTCCGCGTTGAGCTCGCGGATGTGCGCCGACACCTGCTCGACGGCCGCCTCGGTACGCAGGCCCGCGCGTTCGAGGATGAGGACCGCGTTCGGCTTGCCCTCGCTCCGCTCGCGCTCGAACGTCCTGACGTCGTTGGCCAGCCGCAGGCAGGCGGCCCCGAGCTCGGTGACCTGCCCGACGGTCTCCCAGGCGGCGGCGTCGGCGGGGCCCGGGCCGCAGATCCCGAGCGCCGCCAGCCACCACGTGTGGTAGAGGAACGTGACGGTGGCGTTGGGCAGGTAGTCCGCGTAGGCGGGCCACGGCTCGCCGCCCGTCGCCCAGACGCTCTCCTGCGCCATGGCGGCGCCGGTGAGCTCCAGCTGCTCCGCCAGGAGCGGCGCGTACGCGGCGGCGGCGCCGTACCCGTGGAAGCGGTCGCACCACGTCTGCCAAGCGTGCAGGGCCTGCTCCATGGGCGTGGTGCCCGGCCCCGTCTCGATCCGCTCGCCGACCAGGACGGAGGACAGCCGCCGGAACAGCGCCACGACGTCCTGGTCAGTCCACCTGCCCGTGACGTTGCCCATGACGCTGCCCATGACGCTGCCCGTGACGTTGTCGGTGATGTCGTCGACGCCGAACAGGATCGTGCTCAGGGCCCCGAGGTCGGCGATCTGCTCGCGCCGCGCCCCCGGGAACGTGGCCGCGGCCGACAGGCAGCTGAAGGCCAGCCGGCTTCCGGCGCTGTCTCCGTCGGCGAAAAGGGCGGTATAGGGACTCAGCAGACGGGCCACATCAGGGGCGGAGTCGAGTGCGGCTCGCAGGATGCCGCCGCGGTCCTCCGGTGGCACGCCCGCCAGTTGATGTGACTGTTGAAGGAGCTGGTCAGCGAGGTCATTGTGGATGCGGAAATAAACGGAGGCAGGCTCGGTCACTTGCCGAGAATATCGTTTCTGACCCATTTTGGGGTGAATTTGACTAAATTGTGTCAATAGCCCGGCAAGTGTGATTACCGTTGCTTGAGAGACGCTTTGCCGGTGCGCTAGAGTCCCTTGATCGATATGATGTCCAGCGTCCCCGCACGTCAGGTGGCTGGCGTTCAACATGTGACTTTCACCGGGTGGATATAATGCGCTTCCGCAAGACGCGGCTGCGGACCAAGATCACGGCCATGCTGCTCTCCCTGGCAGCCTTGTGGGTCTTCGCCGCGTGGGTCACCCTCCGTGAGGGCGTCAACCTCCTCTGGGTCTCCCAACTCGACAGCGCTGTGTCGGCCCCGAGCGACCCTTTGCTGTTCGCGCTGCAAAAAGAGCGTCGTATTTCGATGGTGAGACTGAGCGAGAAGACCGCCCAATCTCGCAAAGAACTGGAAACGCAGCGTAAGCAGACCGACCGCTTCCACGCGGCTTTCCGTGAGTCGGCGAGCTCCGGCGTGGTGGATCTGGCTCTCGACGACCAGGGCGACGAGCGGCTCGCCGAGATGCTGACGCGGCTGGAGTCCCTCAAGGAGGTCCGCAAGGGCATCGACGCGGGCCGGTTCGACCAGACGCGCACGTCGGACGCGTACGCCGACGTCATCGACCCCATCTACGGCCTCTACGGCTCGCTGGCGACGCTCGACGACAAGGAGCTCGCCGGAGACGTCCGCTCGCTGCTCGCCCTGAGCCGCGCCAGAGAGCTCCTCACCAGAGAAGACGCGCTGCTGGCCGGCGCGCTCGCCGACGGGCGGCTGACCCCCGACACCCTGGCCGGCTTCTCCCAGATGGTGGGCTCCTGGCGGATCACCGCCGAACAGGCCGCGACCGACCTGCCCGACTTCGACCGGGCCGCCTACGACAAGCTGATCAAGGGGCAGTCGGCCGTCCGGCTGCAGACCCTGGAGAACAGGGTCATGGCCTACGACCAGAGCTCCCTGAGTCTGCCGTTCACCGCCGCGGAGTGGAAGTCGGCCACCGAGCGCTTCCTGACCGACTTCAACACCATGGTCCTCGACGCCGGTGACCGCGTGGTCGAGCGGACGGTGCCGGTCGCCGTCAACGTGATCGTCCGGCTGGTCCTGGCCGGCGGCCTCGGCCTCCTCGCGGTCATCGCCTCGATCATGCTGTCCATCACCACGGCCCGGTCCCTGTTCGCCCAGCTGCAGAAGCTGCGCGACGCCGCCCACGAGCTTTCCGACGACCGCCTGCCCGGCATCGTCGAGCGCATCGGCCAGGGCGAGGAGGTCGACGTCGCCAAGGAGGCGCCCGCGCTCGACTTCGGTGACGACGAGATCGGCCAGGTGGGCCAAGCGTTCAACACCGTCCAGCGCACCGCCATCGGCGTCGCCGCCGAGCAGGCCGAGCTGCGCCGCAGCATCCGCGACATCCTGCTCAGCCTGGCCCGCAGGACGCAGGGCCTGGTGCACCGCCAGCTGACCGTCCTCGACGTGATGGAGCGCCGCGAGACCGACCCCGAGGAGCTCAAGGAGCTCTTCCGGCTCGACCACCTCGCCATCCGGATGCGGCGCAACGCGGAAAACCTCATCGTCCTGTCCGGCTCCGCGCCCGCCCGGACATGGCGGCGCTCGGTCCCCATGGTCGACGTGGTCCGCGGCGCGCTGGCCGAGGTCGAGGACTACACGCGGGTCTCGCTCATGCCGATGGGCGACGTGGTGCTCGTCGGCCGGGCCGTCGGTGACGTGATCCACCTGCTCGCCGAGCTGATCGAGAACGCCGTGTCGTTCTCGCCGCCTTACACGAACGTGCAGGTCAGCGGGCAGCTCGTGGCCAACGGGTACGTGATCGAGATCGAGGACCGCGGCCTCGGCATGAAGCCCGAGGACCTGGAGGCGGCCAACGAGCGCATCGCGGACCCGCCGGAGTTCCGCATCACCGGCACCGCCCGGCTCGGCCTCTACGTGGTCAGCCAGCTCGCCAGGCGGCACGAGATCCAGGTCGTGCTGAAGGCGTCCCCGTACGGTGGCACGACGGTCGTCGTCCTGCTGCCGCAGGAGCTCGTCCAGCTCGACCCCACGCCCGAGCCGCACGACGGCGAAGGACGTGACCGGCTGCCGCGCAGGCAGCCGGCGGTGGCGGCGGCGACCCGGCCGGCCTCGGCCGAGAACGTGCGCACGCTCAAGCCCGGCCGCCCCACGGCCGTCCCGCGTCCCTCGGCCACTCCTGAGAACGGACCGGGGAGCAGGCCCGCGACCAGGCCGGAGCCCCGGCCGGTGTCGCGTCCCACCCCCGTGGCCGACCCGAAGCCGGCCGCTGAGCCGGCCCCAGAGCCCAAGAGCGCCCCGGCGCCCACCCCAGAAACAGCGACAGAGAAGCCGGCCGACCCGGAGCAGCAACCTGTGGCCGAGTTCACCCCATCGGGGCTACCGTTGCGCGTGCCCCAGGCCAACCTGGCGCCAGCGCTGCGTGACGACACGCCCACGCAGCCCGACCTCGAGGAGGACGATGACGAGCGCTCGCCGGAGGAGATCCGCGCGATGATGGGATCTCTGCAGTCAGGCACCCGTCTGGGCCGCACCCGCGCGGCCGAGATGATGGACGAGCAGCCCGGAGGTGAAGCATGACCCCGTCTACGGGAACCGACCTCAACTGGCTGCTCGACGACCTGGTCGGCCGGATCAAGGAGACCGAGCACGCCATCGTGCTGTCGTCGGACGGACTGCTCATGGCCTCCTCCGCGGGCCTGCAGCGGACCGACGGCGAGCACCTGTCCGCCGTGGCCTCAGGGCTGCAGAGCCTGGCCAAGGGAGTCTCCGAGCACATCTCCGGCGGCGAGGTGCGGCAGACGGTCGTCGAGTGGAAGAACCAGTTCCTCATCGTGACCACCGCGGGCGAGCGGGCCTGCCTGGCCGTGCTGTGCGCGCAGAACGCCGACATCGGGCTGGTCGCGTACGAGATGGCGATGCTGGTGGCCCGCGTGGGCCAATACCTGACCTCGGGGGCCCGCAACGCCGAGGCCATCGCCAGGAGCGACCGGTGAGAGGCGCCGGCGAGCCCACGGACGAGCACTGGGTGGATCCGGAGATCATCCGGCCCTATGTCGTCACGCGCGGCCGTACCCAGCCTGCCCACGGCAGGTTCGACCTGATCTCCATGGCGCTGGCGGTGGGCCCTCCACCCGGGCCGGACGCGGGGCTCGATCCCGAGCACCTGCGGATCATCCAGCTCTGCCGCGAGCCCAAGTCCGTCGCCGAGATAGCCGCCTACCTGGACCTGCCGGCGGGCACGATCCGGGTGCTGCTCGGCGACCTGTTCGACCGTGAACTCGTCTCCGCGCAGGAACCACGATCCGAGGTGGACATGCACGACATGAAGATGTACAGGGCGGTGCTCGATGGTCTTCGCTCGCTCTGAGCGTCCGCGCCTGCCGACGGCGATCAAGATCCTGGTCGCGGGTGGGTTCGGCGCGGGCAAGACGACCATGGTGGGAGCCGTCTCCGAGACCCGGCCGCTGCGCACCGAGGAGGTGCTGACCGACCGCGGCATCGGCGTGGACGACCTCACGTCCGTCGAGGCCAAGCGGACCACCACCGTGGCGATGGACTTCGGCCGCATCACGCTGGGCAGCGACTACGTCCTGTACCTGTTCGGCACGCCAGGGCAGGAGCGGTTCTGGTTCGTGTGGGACGAGCTGGCCGAGGGCTCCCTGGGCGCGGTCATCCTGGCCGACACCCGGCGGCTGGCCGACTGCTTCCCGTCGGTCGACTACTTCGAGCGGCGCGGGACGCCGTTCGTGGTGGCGGTCAACTGCTTCGAGGGGGCGCCGACGTTCGAGCTGGACGAGGTACGCCTGGCGCTGCAGCTCAGCCCGTCCGTTCCGATCATCATGTGTGACGCGAGGAAGCGTGAGTCGAGTCGTGAGGTGCTGATCGCGCTGGTCAAGCACTCGGCCCGGCTGCGCGCCGAGCCGGTCGGCAGCTGATCTCCCGGGCCTGGGAGCGCTCGGAAGAGCGTTCCCAGGCTTTTTCGTTCGACCGGGGTATCGGCCTGTAGGCCCGGGGTCGGGCTCAGGCGACGACGGCGAGCAGGGTCGTCATCGCGGCCGTGAGCTCGGGGTCGCCGCTCGACGTGGAACGCTCGCGCGCCTCCCCCACGGTGATGCCCCTGCTCGCCAGCCGCCAGAACACGTCCTGGTCCATCGAGACCCGCGCGGCCGGCTCGCCCGCGTCCTCCGCCATGCGCCAGCGGCCGTCGCGCCGTACCGTGCTCCACCGTCCACCGGCCGGCCCCAGCACCTCCAGCTCGGCCGCCGTCCCCTCGGGCCGCTCGATCGTGCGCAGGGTGTGCGGCAGGGCGCGGGCGAAGAGGTACGGCACCGGAGCCATGAGCTCCGGCTGGGTGGCTCCCGGCATGGACACGGCGTCGCGGATCTGCTGCTGGTGCACCCAGAACTCGGTGTACTCGCGCCCGATGTCGAGCCACGTGGGGCTGTCGACGTCGGTGGCGGCCCAGGACACGTTCAGGCCGGCCGGTGACTCCAGGTCGTGCGCCGCCCAGACGGCGTCGAGCTGGGGCCCGAGATGCTCCAGCAGCTCGATCAGCAGTCTCGGGCTGAGCTGGCGGGTGGCCGCGACGAACTCCCCGTTCGTCCGCGCGAGGTAGGCGGGCAGCGTCTCGTCGTCGGCGAAGACGGCGCCCGCGTAGCCGTCGCGGCTGCCCGACAGGCGCCGCAGGTAGTCGTTGAGCACGTGTCCGGCGATGTCGTGCACGTCCCAGCCCGGACAGATCGTCTCCTTCGACCAGTCCCCCGGGCCGAGGGCGCGCAGCAGGCCGAGCAGGGCCTGCCGTTCGCGCGGGAACAAGGGGCGGACGTCGATGACGGGACCGAAGATCGTCATTTTCGTGGTTCTCCCGGGTAGCGGTGCTCAGTAGCGCACGGTGATGCGGCCGGCTGCGGGGGCGACGGTGACGGTGCCGCCGTACGGGACGACCAGCTGCGGGTCCGTGTGCCCGACGTCCACGTTGAAGACCAGTGGAATGTCCGGGTTGTACTCGGTGAACGCCCTCAGCACGGCTTCCCGCTGGGCGGCGATGTACTCGGCCTTGCCCTCCGGCGTCAGCCGCTTGTCCATCGACCATGCCTTGGGCCGGCCGACGACGGCGGCGCCGAAGTGCTGGAGCAGGCCGCGCTCGCCCATGGCCATGACCACGCGGTAGACGTAATTCGCGTCGGGCAGCTCCTCCGAGGTCTCCAGGAACAGCACGCAGCCGTCGTACGTGGCGGGCGGCCTGATGTGGGTGCCGACGCGCAGGTTCCAGTCGACGATCTCCAGGCAGCCACCCCACGAAGGGCCGGTCACCTCACGTTCCGGGCCGTGCCACTGCCAGCCGTCGCCGGGGAACAGCTCGGGCTCGCTCAGCAGCGTCTCCGGGTCGCCCCAGTCGCGGTCGACGTCGCTGTGGCCCGTCGCGGGACGCAGCTCGTACTCGTCGTGCGTGAACAGCGCGGCCCGCAGGGCCTCTTCGGTCTGCGCGTGCATCGCGCCGCCGCGGCCGAACGCGGTCATGATCGCGCCGCCGTAGTAGGAGACGATGCCGAGGTTCCACAGGTAGTTGCACAGGTTGGTGTTGTCGCTGAGGCCGAAGAACGGCTTCGGGTTCGCGCGCAGGACGTCGGGGTCGAGGTGACGCAGCACCTTGATCTGGTCCTCGCCGCCGATGGAGGTCAGCACGGCCTTGATCGACGGATCGGCGAAGGCCGCGTTGACGTCGGCGGCGCGCGCGGCAGGGGAGGCGCCGAGCACGCGGGTGGTCGGGTATTCGACCGGGATGAGCCCGAAGCCCTTCTCCAGGCGGGACAGGCCCAGCTCGTACGGGGCGGGGAAGATGGCGGGCAGCCCGGCGGCCGGGGACAGGATCGCGACTCTGTCACCGGGCGCCGGTTTGTCGGGGTAGGCCAGCATGCGGAGCAAGTTACCCGAGCCCCTTGACCCGGGCCACGGCTTTTCCGTCCGGGGGCTGTCAGGGCGGCGCCGCTGCCGGAGGGGCGTTGATATCGGGGGCGGCGTCAGGCGCCGTCCCGGCGGTGTCGATGTTGGAAGAGGGCGGGCTCAGCCGCCGTTCGCGGACGACAGGTTGGCGTTGATGTGGGCGATCCGCCCCAGCCCGTCGAAGTCCACGACCGCCGACAGGCCGGGCCCGGAGAGCGTGGCCTGATCGCCGTCGAACCTCACACCGAGGCCCCGGTGCTTGGCATAGCTGTACACCACCCGCCGGTGGTCCGACAGTCGCAGGCCGGCGAGCGCCTGCTGCATGACCCGCATGACACGGACCGACTCGATCACAGGCAGGTGGAAGTCGGGGTGCTCCACCAGGAAGGCCGCGCGCGTGCCGCCGCCCGCGTCACCGTTGTAGGAGGTCCAGAGGCCGGTCACCGCCTTGGCCGCCTCGGTCATCAGCCCGGCGACGATATGCGGCTCCGTGGGCGAGCCCGGCAGCGCACTGAACGGGACCTCCGCCGAGGCCAGCTCCTGGATGCCGTGCTGGAGCCCGAAGTCGCGCAATTTCGCGGCCGTCGCCGCGACCTCGGGCGGGAAACCGGACGGGTTCGCCCACGCCCACAACCACGAGCCCGGACCGGGGGCGGCGCTGCCGAGCAGGTGGAAG
This sequence comes from Nonomuraea sp. NPDC048892, assembly GCF_040649735.1. Taxonomy (NCBI): domain Bacteria; kingdom Bacillati; phylum Actinomycetota; class Actinomycetes; order Streptosporangiales; family Streptosporangiaceae; genus Nonomuraea; species Nonomuraea sp. NPDC048892. Next base: position 65,419 of record NZ_JBEZFZ010000003.1, read on the forward strand.
GCGGTGCACGTGCGAGGCCGCACCCCGGTGAACTCGAAACGCTGCGCCTGGAGGTCCACGTGCCAGCTGTGCTCGGCCAGGACTTCTTCCAGATGCAGCTGGTGTTCCAAGGAGATCAGGGCGGCGTCGTCGAGAAGGTCGGTGAAAGTCAGCGAATTCTGCACCCCCGGGAGACTATTAGGTCGCACCCGAATCCAGTGCAGTCTTTCCCGAAATATCCGAATAAAGCAGGGACCGAGCGACCCCTGACGCCCTGCTCGGACCGACGCGAGACGTCGTGGTGGCGAGGGCCAAAGAAATGCGATACACGCTGGTGGCAAGGGCATGCGGGGGCAGTGTGAGCTGAGGGGAGCGATGACGGAACGGCGTGACGTGGGCGAGGGTGCGGGTGCGGGGAGCTCGGCGGGTGGGGGCGAGCGGAAGGCGGCGCATCGGGCCGGGGATACGGCGCTGGTGGTGACGGTGCCGGAGGCGGAGGCGCTGGTGGGGCGGTGGCGGGAGCGCGAGGACGGCATCCCGGCACACGTGACCGTGCTGGTGCCGTTCCTGCACACGAGCCGGATCGACGACAACGTGCGAACCGAGCTGCGGGCGCTGTTCCGGCTGCATCCGGCCGTGGACGTCGGCTTCCGGCGGGTCGGGCGCTTTCCCGAGGTGGTCTACCTGGCGCCGGAGCCCGCCGAGCCGTTCGTCCGGCTGACGGAGGCGGTCGTGGCGCGCTGGCCGGAGACGCCTCCGTACGGCGGGGCGTACGACACGATCATCCCGCACCTGACCCTGGGGCGCGCCGGCGTGGTGGAGGAGTCGGCCCTGGACGGGGAGCTGCCGCTGACGTCCCGGGCGCGGGCCGTGACACTGCTGGTGTGCGTGGACGGTGAGCGCTGGACGGAGGGCGAGGTGTTCCCGCTCGCCTGACGCCTCATCCCCGGTTCACTCTGGTCCGGTTCGGTCGGCGCTCGGAGTGCGGGCGTTCAGGTACGCGTGCAGTTCGGCGGCGCCGTGCAGCATCGCGCGGCCGCGGGCCGACAGCCGCTCGTGCCAGTCGTTCAGTGCGCTCTCCAGGGGCGCGAGACCGCCGGCCGCCCGGACCTGGGCGAGCAGCAGGGCGATCTGCTCCAGCGGGTAGCCGCCTCTCCTGAGCTGGTGCGCGAGCTGCGCGTCCCGTACGTCGGCGGCCGAGTAGACGCGATACCCCGTCTGCGGATCGCGGCGCGGCGTGACCAGCCCGGCCCGTTCCCACTTGCGCAGGGTCGCGGGCCGGATGCCGAGCCGGACGGCCAGCGGGCCGATGAACGTGCCGGCGACCGGTGACGGGTCCGGCGGTTCCAGGGCGCGCAGGGCCTGTTCGACGGCCCGGAGGGTGCGGCGGTCGTCGAGCAGCTGGGCGTGGCTCTCGTCGATCAGCCGCAACGCCTCCTCCTCCGCGTCCCGGTGCACGGCGCACATGATCGACGTGGCGGTCCGGTGGCCATGGGCGGGCACCAGGGCGAGGAACGCGCCCAGAGCCCGGGAGTGCAGGCGGGTGTAGGTGCGGTAGCCGTACTCGGTGCGGGCGGCGGGCGGCAGGATGGCCGCGTCCTCGTAGTTGCGGACCGCCTGGGTCGACAGGCCGTGCTCACGCGCCAGATCCACCGGCCGGAGTCGCGCACCGGGCATCGAGCGCCTTTCCGTGTTGACGGGTTGCTCAGATTACCCGGTCCCCGGTCGCGGAACGGCCGGCGTCTCCTGCCCCGCGGGCGATCCCGCACACGCGAGAGGGCCCGGCCGGGAAGTCCGGCCGGACCCTCATCGGGCAGGCGCCCCAGGGGCAGGGGGGGTACGGGCGCCCTGTTGGTCAAGCCCTGCTGTGGTTGCCGAGCAGGGTCAGTGCTTCGACGCCTTCTCCGCGCCGACGCCGGTGAGCGAGCGGACCTCGATCTCGGCGTACTTGGCCGCGTTGTACTCCTTGCTGAGCACGGTGCCGATGTAGCCGCACAGGAAGCCCAGCGGGATGGAGACGATGCCGGGGTTGCTCAGCGGGAAGATGACGAAGTCGGCCGTCTTGAACAGCGCCGTCGGACCGCCGGACACCACGGGCGAGAAGATCACCAGCGCCAGCGCGGAGACCAGGCCGCCGTAGATGGCCGCGACCGCGCCGGCCGTGTTGAACCTCTTCCAGAACAGGCTGTAGAGGATCGCCGGCAGGTTGCCCGAGGCCGCCACCGCGAACGCCAGCGCCACCAGGAACGCCACGTTCTGGCCCTGGGCGAGGATGCCCAGGCCGATCGCGACCGCGCCGATGACGAAGGCGGAGATGCGGGCCACCACGACCTCCTGGCGCTCGCTGGCCTGGCCGCGCTTGAAGACGTGCGCGTACAGGTCGTGCGAGAAGCTGGAGGAGGAGGCCAGCGTGAGCCCGGCGACCACGGCCAGGATCGTGGCGAAGGCCACGGCTCCGATCAGCGCCAGCAGGATCGTGCCGCCGAACGAGCCGAAGATCTCCTCGCCGATCCGTTGCGCCAGCATCGGCGCCGCGGTGTTGCCCGCCGCGTCTCCCTCGGCGATCGCCGTCTTGCCGACCAGGGCCGCCGCGCCGAAGCCGAGGACCAGGGTCAGGAGGTAGAAGACGCCGATGATGCCGATGCCCCACAGAACCGACTTGCGGGCGTCCTTCGCGGTGGGAACGGTGTAGAAGCGGATCAGGATGTGCGGCAGACCCGCCGTGCCCAGCACCAGGGCCAGGCCCAGGCTGATCAGGTCGATCTTGCCCGCCAGGCCCTGCGCCTCGGTGCCGTACTTCTGGCCCGGGCTGAGGAACGCCTCGGGGTTGGCCTTGGGGCCGCTGACCGTGGCCGCCTGGCCGAGCAGGGCCGACAGGTTGAAGCCGAACTTGCCCAGCACCAGCAGCGTCACCAGGGCGGCGCCGCTCATGAGCAGCACGGCCTTGACGATCTGGACCCAGGTGGTGCCCTTCATGCCGCCGAAGACCACGTACACGATCATCAGGGCGCCGACGCCGACGATCGTCCACGCCTTGCCGGCCGGGCTGTCGATGCCGAGCAGCAAACCGACCAGCGCGCCCGCGCCCACCATCTGCGCCAGCAGGTAGAAGATGCTGACCACGATCGTGGACACGCCGGCCGCGGTGCGGACCGGGCGCGGGCTCATCCTGAAGGCCAGCACGTCGGCCATGGTGAACTTGCCGGAGTTCCGCATCAGCTCGGCCACCAGCAGCAGCGCCACCAGCCAGGCGACCAGGAACCCGATGGAGTACAGGAACCCGTCGTAGCCGGACAGCGCGATGATGCCCGCGATGCCGAGGAAGGACGCGGCCGACATGTAGTCGCCGCCGATCGCCAGGCCGTTCTGCACGCCGCTGAACGACCGGCCGCCGGCGTAGTAGTCGGCGGCGGTCTTGGTCTGACGGCTCGCCCAGAAGGTGATCGCCAGGGTGGCGGCCACGAAGGTGAGGAAGAGGATCATCCCCAGGGTCGTCGAGGTCACTGGGTCTCCTCCTCCACCTCGTGGCGCAGCTTGTCGGCGATCGGGTCGAGCACCTTCTCCGCGTGCCTGGCGTACGCCCACGCGATGAGGAACGTGGAGAGGAACTGCAGCAGCCCGAAGACGAGCCCCACGTTGATCTCACCGATCAGCTCGATGGCCATGAACCCGCGCGCCCAGCCGGACAGCACCACGTAGAGCAGGTACCAGACGAGGAACGCCACGGTCATGGGGAAAGTCCAGCGGCGGAAGCGCCGTTTCAGTTCCTGGAACTCACTTCTCTCCTGCATTTGCTCATAGACCGATGCGTCATGTTCTTGTGTCGTCACGAGACCTCCACTGTGATGCGGATCACGCCCAACGTAAGAGCGCAACCTACCTGTCGTGGAGATCCCAAGGAGGGTTGTTCGCCGAGCCGCTGCGGGCGGGCGATTAGTTGGGGATGGCCTGCGGTGAAAGGTCCGTCTAGCGCGATGAGCGGTCGGCTATCCCAATCACCCCTTTACGGCTCCAGCCGTCAGTCCCTCGACGATGTAGCGCCGGATCGCGGCGAACAACACCAGCGTGGGCACCACCGACACGACCGTGGCCGCGGCCATCGAGCCCCAGTCGATGTCGTACTGGGTGATGAAGGAGTTCATCGCCACCGGGATCGTCTTCGCGTCCTCGCTGTCGATGAACGTGATCGCCAGGAACAGCTCGTTCCAGCACTGCACGAACGCGAAGATGAACGTGGCCGCGATCCCCGGCAGCATCACCGGGATGACCACCCGCACCATCGCCACCAGCCGGGAGGCGCCGTCCACCTGCGCGGCCTCCTCCAGCGCCACCGGCACCCGCTCGTAGAAGCCGCGCATGATGATCGTGGCGAACGGCACCAGCATGGCCACGTACACCAGCATCAGCCCCGACAGGCGGTTGAGCAGGTCGAGGTCGGACATCAGCAGGTAGAGCGGCCCGAGCGCGATGAACAGCGGGATCATCTGGGTGACCAGGAACGCCAGCATCAGCATGCCGCGCCCGGGGAAGGCGAAGCGGGCCAGCGTGTAGCCGCCCAGCACGCCGATCGCGGTCACCGCCGCGGCGGCGGCGAGCGAGACGAGCAGGGAGTTGAGCAGGTACGCGCCGAAGTCGGCGAACGAGAACAACTCGGCGTAGTGCTCGAAGGTCGGGTTCGCCGGCCAGTACCGCAGCGGCACCGAGAAGATCTCCGGCTTGGGCTTCAGCGAGGTGACGACGATCCAGTACAGCGGGAACAGGGTGATCAGCAGCCAGGCGCCGAGCACGACGACCTTGGCCGTGAGCGCGAGCCGCCTCATCGGGCCTTCTCGAATCTCGTGGCGTTCAGGTAGAAGACGCTGAAGGCCAGCAGCAGGCCCAGGATGAGCAGGCCGACCGCGCCCGCCCGGCCGTAGTCGCCGCCGATGACCTGCTGGATGAGGAACGTGGTGATGATGTCGGTGCTGCCGGCCGGGCCGCCGCCGGTCATGGAGTAGATCAGGTCGGGGAAGTTGAGGATCCAGATGATCCGCAGCAGCACGATCAGCGCCAGGGTGGGCCTGATGTGCGGCAGCGTGACGTGCCAGAACTGGCGCAGCCGGGAAGCCCCGTCGACGGAGGCCGCCTCGTAGAGCTCCTTGGGCACCGACTGCAGCGCGGCCATGATCATGATGGCGAAGAACGTGACGCCGTACCAGATGTTGGCCACGATCACCGAGGTCATCGCCCAGCCCGGCGTGGCCAGGAAGCCGATGCGCCCGTCGATGAGCCCCGTCTTGAGCAGCAGGTCGTTGATCACGCCGAACTGGCCGTTGAACATCCACCGCCACAGCAGCCCGATCAGGAACCCCGACATCGCCCAGGGGAAGAAGACCCACGCCTGGTAGAGCCCCCGGCCCCGGAAGTGGCGCCGCAGCAGCAGCGCCAGCCCGAAGCCGAGGAAGAACTGGAAGAACAGCGACACGGCGACCCACGTGCCGGTGTTGCGCAGCGCCGTCCAGAACCGCTCCTCCCCCAGGACGGCCCGGAAGTTCTCCAGGCCGACGAAGGGCGTCGAGGTCAGGTCGAACAGGTTGTAGCGCTGGAACGCGATCACCGCGCCGCGGATCATCGGGTAGTACGTGAACAGCACCACGAACACCACGCCAGGCAGCAGGCACAGCGCGATGAACCGGGCCCTGCGGACGGTGAAGGCGCGGTTCACGACACCTTCTTGGCCTGGTCCGCCCAGAAGGCGTCCCACGCCTTCAGCACCTCGGCCGTGCTCTTCTTGCCGGTGATCAGGGCCTGGACGTCACGGTCGGAGTCGACCAGGAACTGGCTCCAGCCGGGGTAGTCGACCGGCCTGATCGTGATCACCTGCTTGGGGTCCTGCTGGGCCTCCAGGTACGCCTTCCACGCGCCCTGCGAGAACTGCGGGTCGCTCTGGGCCTGCTTGGAGATCGGGATGAGCGAGTTGCCCTTGGCGAAGGCGATGCTCTGCTTGGCCTCCGACAGGAACTGCACCAGCTTGACCGCCTCCTTCGGGTGCTTGGTGAAGGAGGTCGCGCCCCAGCCGGCGTAGCCGACGGGCTGGTAGGCGTACCCGCTCGGGCCCTTGGGGATGGGGGCGGTGGACCAGGCCGTGACGCCGCTCTCCTCGACCGTCTTGATCACTTCCGGGTCCTGGATGAGCATGCCGGTGACGCCCGAGGTGAAGCCCTGGACCATCTCGGGGTAGCCCCAGGAGACGGAGTCGGGGGGCGACGCCTCCTTGAAGATCTTCACGTAGAGGTCGAGGGCCTGGGCGGCCTCCGGGGTCGAGAAGATCGTCCGCTTGTCCTTCAGATAGAAGGATTTTTCGGGATCCAGGGCTTCGCCGTTGTACGCGCTGATCATCATCACCGCGTAGTCGGCCCCGCCCTTGCCGCCTCTGAACGAGTAGCCGAAGCGGTCGCCCGAGGTCATCTGCTTGCCCGCCTCGTACAGCTCCTGCCAAGTAGTCGGGGGCTTGGTCATGCCGTAGTCGGTCCGGTAGAACAGGGTCCGCTGGTAGAACCCGTACGGGATCAGGTAGGGCTTGCCGCCGACCTCGACCGCCTTCTTCTGGGCCAGCTCGGTCAGGTCCGACCAGCCGGCCCAGTCCGTGGTGGGCAGCTCGGCCAGCCAGCCGTTGTTGGAGAAGGACTTGGCCGTGTGGTCGCGCACTTCCAGCACGTCCAGGTCCTTCTTCGTCTGCAGGATCTGGGTGATCTTCTGGTCGGCGCTGTCGAGGGGCGGGGAGACGAGTTCGACGGTGACGCCGGGGTTGGCCTTCTCGAAGTCGGCGATCAGGGACCTGATGAGCTTCGTACGTTCCGGGCTGGTCAGGCTCTCGATCATCCGCAGCCGTATCTCGCCCGAGGACGACGAGCCGAAGCCGCCGCATCCGGCGGACACCAGCGTCACGGCGACCACGGCCGCCAGGAGGAGGGGGTTTCTCACGACGAGCCTCCCGCGATGGTTCTAGACAGCGCTGTCAGTCACGCGCTGTGAGCCAACCTAGGCGACCAGCCCCTCAAGCGCCAGACCAAGGTCCTTGATCAAAGTGTCCGCGGGCTCCAGGCCGACCGAGAGCCGCACCAGACCGACGGGGATGCCCATCGTGGCCCGCACGCTCTCCTCGGTGGTCAGCGCGGGTGCGTTCACCAGGCTCTCGAACCCACCCCACGACACCCCGATCCTGAAATGTCGCAATTTATCGAGAAAAGCTGAGACCTTCTCCCGCGACTCCGTGTCGAGCTCCACGCTGAACAGGCTGGAGAACCCCGACATCTGCCGCAGCGCGATCGCGTGCCCCGGATGCGACGGCAGCCCCGGATGGTTCACCGCCCGCACCCCCGGATGATCGTTCAGGAAGGCCGCCACCGCCAGGCCCCGCTCCTGGTGCGCCGCCATCCGGACCGGCAGCGTGCGCAGGCCCTTGATCACCTTGGCCGCGTCGTGCGGCGACATGGCGGCCCCGTAGAGCTGGTACTCGGTCAGCGCCAGCGGCCTGACCAGCCGGGCGGAGCCCACGACGACCCCGCCCACCAGGTCGCTGTGCCCGCCGATGTACTTCGACAGCGAGTGCACGACGAGGTCCACCCCCATCGTCAGCGGCTTCTGGAACAGCGGCGTGGACCAGGTGTTGTCCATCACCGACACCAGCCCGTGCTCCCGCGCCCACGCGGTGATCCCGGCGATGTCCACGACCTGGTAGGCCATGTAGGAAGGGGACTCGAAGTAGAGTAGGCGGGTGCTCCCCCTGATTGCGCTGTCACATTGCGCGAGGTCCTCTACATGCGTGTGCGTGACCCCGAACTTCTCCAGATAGCGCAGGAACTGGGTGGTGGGTCCATAGACCGCGCCCAGCACCAGCACGTGGTCGCCGGCCGACACGAGGGAGGAGATCGTCGCCGAGATGGCGCCCATGCCCGAGCCGAAACACTTCGCCCGCTCTCCCCGCTCGAGCGCCGCGAGCTTACGCTGGGCGAGGTCGACCGTCGGGTTGGTCCCCCGCCAGTAGACGTAGCGCTCGTCCTCGTTCTTGATCGCCTCGCCGAGTTCCTCCGCGGTCTCGAACGTGAACACCGAGTTCTCGTACACCGGCGGGTTGACCGCGCCCAGCACCCACGGCTCGTCCTCGCCCAACCGGCTACAGATCCAATCGTCATCCATGGGGGCAGACTATGACAGCTCGCACGCCTAAGCCGACGATGGCCGACGTGGCCAGGCACGCGGGCGTGAGTCTCAAGACCGTCTCCCGGGTGGTCAACCAGGAGCCGCACGTCAGGACGTCCCTGCAGCAGCGGGTGCAGGCGGCGATCAGCGCGCTCGGCTACCGCCGCAACGAGGCCGCCGCCCGGCTGGCCAGGGGCGCGACCATGCTGACGCTGGGGCTGGTCATGGAGAACATCTCCAACGAGTTCTACTCCCGCCTGGCCGCCGCCGTCGAGGCCGCCTCCGCCGAGCACGAGGCGCTGGTCGTGTTCGGCTCGTACGAGGAGAGCTCCGCCAAGGAGCGCATGCTCATCGAGTCCATGTACGCGCGGGGCGTCGACTCCCTCATCATCGTCCCCTCGGCGGCCGACCACGGCTGGCTGGCCGAGCACGCCGGCCTCACCACCGTGTTCGTGGACCGGGTGCCGTCCGGGCTGCAGGCGGCCGACGTGGTCCTGCTCGACGACGTGTGGGGCGGCCGGGCCGCCACCGAGCACCTGCTGGCCCACGGGCACCGCCGCATCGCGCTGATCTCCGACGACGACGGGCTGAGCTCGGTGCACGACCGGGCCATCGGCTACCGTACGGCGCTGGCCGGGGCCGGGGTGGCGGCCGACGACGAGCTCGTGGTGTGCGGGGTGTTCGAGCCCGCGCGGGTCGCCCACGAGGTCACCAGGCTGCTCGGCCTGCCCGAGCCGCCGACCGCGTTCTTCGCCACCAACAACCGGGCCGCGATCGGGATCCTGCAAGCCCTGCGGGAGCGGCCCGAGCGGCCGGCGTACGTGGGGTTCGACGACTTCGCCCTCGCCGACGTGTTCAACCCCGGCGTCACCGTGGTCCGCTACGACGTCGCCCGGCTGGCCCGCAGCGCGGTCGACCTCCTGCTCAACCCGTCGCGGGTGGCGCGGCGGGTGAAGGTGCCGGTCGAGCTCGTGGCGCGCGGCTCGGGAGAAATCCCGGCCTGATTCCAAGACGAGGTCAGGTCTCTGCATGCCCTCGTCTGAATCGTCCCCTGGGCGGGTAGCCACCCGGCTGTACGACTTCGGGGCCGGCTCAAGGAGAAGAGCGATGTCCGAGAGCGACGATGCCGAGACCTCGTGGGAGGCCGCCGATCCGGACGTCTACCTGGACGTGCCCATGGTCAAGGTCGAGGAGCTCGTCCTGGACGTGCAGGACCTGCGGGCCAAGGTGTCGCTGCAGGCCGAGGTGCTGGATCTGCTCAGGCTGAACGTGGGCGCGGACGTGGTGCTGGGGAGCGTCAACCTGACGATCAAGGGCGTGGAGGCGCAGGCGGTGCTGCAGGTGCGGCTGGACAACGTCGCGCGCATCATCGACCGGGTGCTGACCACCATCGACGACAACCCGCAGATCCTTGAGCACGTGACGCGCGAGCTCGGGTCCGCCGTCCACGACCTCGGGGCCGGGGCGGGGCACGCGGTGCGCGACGTGGGCGTGGGCGCCGGCCACGCGGTCCGCGACCTCGGGGCCGGCACCGGGGGCGCCGTACGGGACGTGGGGGCGGGCGCGGGCGCGGCGGTCCGTGACGTCGGGGCCGGGGCCGGGGAGGTCGTACGAGACGTGGGCACGGGCCCCGGTGGCACGGTGCGGGACGTCGGGGCAGAGGCCGGAGAGGTCGTACGGAACGTCGCGCCCGGAGCCGGAGAGGCGGTGCGAGACGTCGGGACCGGGGCCAGGGAGGTCGCGCGGGACGTCGGCCCCGGAGCCGGAGAGGTCGTGCGGGATGCGGCGGTGGGGGCCGGGCCTGTCGTCGAGAAGCCCGGCGGCACGAGGCCGGAGGAGGGGACGGCGGCGGGGACGGCTGCGGGGCACGAGGTGGAGGCGATGAGCGCGCCCGAGCTGGCCGCCGCCCTGGCCCGCAGGACCTTCAGGGCCGGCCGCGACTGGCTCGACCACCTCACCGGCGGCCCGGGACACGCGGCCAAGCGTCATCCCAGGCGTAAGTGAGGACCCGCCGTGCCGGTTCCTGAGCGCCCGGCCGTGCCCGACGTCGAGATCAGGGCCTCGGTGAGGGCACGTGAGCTCCGCTTCCGTGCACGCCCCGAGGTGAGCACGCACGCGGAGACGGAGCCGGCCGGGGAGCACGCCTCGGGCAGCGACCGCACGAACCTGCCCGCCCAGGTGGCGGCCGGCGTGACTTATCACGACATCCAGCTCGACTTCCGCATCGCCGCCCGCCTGACCGCCCCACCGCCCGGCTCTGGCCTCCCGCCCGAGCCCCGGCCCGATTCGCCGTCACGGCCCGCACCGGAACCCCGGCCACCAGCCCAGCCGGCGCCCAAGCCTCGGCCCCGATCCCCCACCCGGCCCGCACCTGGACCCGGGCCCCAGCCTCCGGCTGAACGCTAGACCGGGGTGCCCGGGCCGGGATGAGTGGTGCGGCCGGTTTCGTAGGCGTCGTGGAGGACCGTGGCCAGTTCGTCGGCCAGTTCCGCGCTGGCCGCGACCACACCGCTCCAGCGCCTGGTCAGGTCGGTGTCCAGGACGATCGGGCGGCCGAACACGTCCCTGACCGCCCCGCCACCCGCCTCGGCCAGCACCACGGAGGCGGCGATGTCCACCAGCCGGTGCGTGTCCGTGGCGGCGTCGGCGAACGCGTCCGTCGCCCCCTGAGCGACCAGGGCGCCCTCCAGGCAGCTCGTGGACAGGATCCGTACGCGCCCCGCCCGGCGCGCCACCTCCCACCACGCCGACGCCGCCCCCGGGTCGGCGGGATGGGGGCGCAGCAGGGAGACGGCCGCACCGGGCAGGGACGTGCGGCCGGTGGTGCGCAGCGGGGACGGCGTGCCCGCCTTCGCCCACCAGCTCCGCCCGGTGTCCAGCCACACGGTCAGCCCCTCGATGAACGCGTCGTCCACGGCCACGGCGGCCGAGAACGCGGACAGGGGCACGCCGGCGGCGGCGTTGTTGGAGCCGTCCACGGGGTCCATGACCAGGGTCAGCGCCGAGCCGTTGTCGACCCAGCCGGTCTCCTCGGTCAGCACGTTGACCGGATGGCGCGACAGCGCGGCCAGGATGGCGTTCTCCACCAGCAGGTCGATGCGCATGGTGGGCGTGCCGTCGGCGCCCTCCGCCACGACCTCGGCCAGGGTGGCGCGGTCGTGCTCGGCGGTGGCGTCGGCGTACGCCTCCAGCGCCGCCACCGCGGCCGCGGCCAGCGCGGGATGAGCCTGCACGGGCACCCCGGCCACCCACCCACGCCCCTGCGGCACCGAGGAGCCGATCCGCCGCCGCCCGGAGGAGCCATGATCTCGTGGCTCCAGGGTGGGTGCGGGATCGTCGGGTCGTTCGGGTCCGTCCGTCGCCGGCATCGCCGTCCTCCCTCTCCGGGAAAGCCGCTCCCCAGGAATCCGTCACGTGAAGTCCCGTCACATGGAGGCGGCCCCGCCCTCGTCATACCCCCGCAGTCAGCAGAGTCTCACTCACCGTTATGGCCATCCGTACGGCCGGGTCTCGTGATCGGGGCGGCGGGACGTCACCCGGCGAACTAAAGTCGGACCGTGGCTCTTCTCCCCTCGGCGCTGACCCAGATCCTCCGCAACAGGCCCGAGCTCGCCGAGGTGCCCTCCGTAGAATTGCTCGAACGGCTGCTGGAGCGGCCCGAGCTGGCCATTCCCGTCCTGCTCGACCTCGACGCCGACTGCCACGTCGTCAGCCAGGCCGTCCAGGCGGCGGGCGGCGCGGCCACCCGCGAGACGCTGGCCGCCCGGCTGCACGACCCTCTCGGCCGGCTCGGCGAGGTGCTGGACACGCTGGCGGGGCACGGCCTGATGACGCTCGACGGCGGCCCCAGCGGCGGCCCCGGCAGCGGCCCCGGCAGCGGCCCCGGCAGCGGCACTGTGCGCTCGCGTCACCCCGCCGGCCTCTGGCAGCATCCGTTCGGGCTGGGCCGGCCGCTGCGGGAGTTCGGGAAGACGGTCACGGCCGAGACGCTGAAGACGATCGTCAGGACGTTCGGCGGGCAGCCCGCGGGGCGCAAGGCCGACCTGGTGCGTCAGGCCGAGGAGCTGCTGGCCGACGGCACGGCGGTGCGCGCCCGCGCGGCCCGGCTGCCGGCGCAGGCGCGTGCCTTGCTGGAGTCCATGGCCGCAGGGCCTCCCGTGCTGGCCGGCACGCAGTTCGGTTACGGTCCCGTCCCCCGTTCGCAGCCCGTCGAGCGCCTGGTGCAGGCCGGGTTCGTGATCCGCGACGGCTGGGAGTACGAGCTGCCCAGGGAGATCGCGCTGGCCCTGCGCGGCGACGGCTGGAAGCCGGCGCTGACCGGGCAGCCCCACGTGCCGGCCGGCCCTGTCCCCCCGAGCGACGGCGTGGACACGGCGCTGACCGCGATCGAGCGGGCGCGGGCCCTGGCGGAGCTGGCCGCCACGGAGTCCGTGGCCGAGCTGAAGGCGGGCGGCGTGGGCGTGCGCGAGGTCAGGCGGGTGGCCAAGGCGCTCGGCCTGCCGGAACCGGAGGCGGTGCTCTGGCTGGACGTCACCTTCGAGGCCGACCTGATCGGCTCGGAGCAGGGCGAGCGGCTGATCGCCACCACGTTCCTGGACGACTGGCTGGAGCGTCCTGCGGGCCGGAGGTGGCGGGTGCTGGCCGAGAGCTGGCTGCGGCTGCCGCAGGCGCCCACGCACCGCGTCGTGGGGTGCTGCGAGGAGCACATGACGCCGCTGCCGCCGCCGTACGGGTTCGCCTGCGAGGCGGGCCGGATCCGGCGCGCGGTGCTCCAGACGCTGCGTACGCTGCCTCCTGGCATGGGCGCGGACGCGGACAGGATGCGCGAGGCGGTGGCCTGGCGCACGCGGGCGATGGCGGAGGTGCCGGAGGCGGCCGGCACGTTCGTCGCCGCGGCCCTGCGCGAGGCCGAGTGGCTCGGCATCGTGTCCGGCGGGGCACTCACGACGCTCGGACGGGCCCTGCTCGACTCCCGTGGAGCGCACCCGGCACCCGGACACACCCTGGCCGACCCCGGCGGGACGCACACGACACCCGGACACACCCCGCCCGGCTCCGGCGACGTGGACGCGCTCTTCCCCGCCCCGGTCACGACCGTGACCCTGCAGAACGACCTGACCGCCGTCGTCACCGGCGCCCCCTCCCCCGAGCTGGCCGCCTTCCTCGACCTGGCCGCCGACCTCGAATCGCGCGACCGGGCGAGCGTGTGGCGCTTCTCGGAGTCGAGCGTGCGCAGGGCGCTCGACCAGGGCACGGACGCCGAGACGCTGCTGTCAGGGCTGGCCCGTTTCGCCGCCAAGGCGATCCCGCAGCCGCTGAGCTACCTGATCACCGACACGGCCCGCAGGCACGGCACCGTCAAGGTCGGCGCGGCCCCGTCCGTCGTGATCGCCGACGACCCCGCCGTCATCACCGAGTTGTGCGCCGCGAAGGCGCTGCGCAAGGCGGGCCTGCGGCGGATCGCGCCGACGGTCGCGCTCGGCACGCTGCCTCCCGGCGAGACGCTGCGGCTGCTGCGGCAGGCCGGTCACGCCCCGGTCGGCATAGCCGCCGACGGGACGATCCAGGCCGAACGCCCCGAGCGTCGGCGCCTGCCCGTTGAGCCGGACCCCGGCGAGGCAGGCTTCGACGCCGAGGCCGCCGCCCTGCTCATGCTCGGAAGTCCCGACCGGCCCGCGCCCGGCTCGGCCGAGCAGGCGCTCCAGGACGCGGCCGTGACCGGCGAGCCGATCGTGATCGTCTGGAAGCGGGGCGAGCACTACATGGACGACCTGGAGTTCGGGCCGGGCACGGTCATCGGCTACTGCCACGACTGCGACGAAGTCCACCGGATGGAGCGGGCCAAGATCAAGAAGGCGTACCTCCTGCAGAGCTAGGACGAGCGGGGCCGCCAGTCGCCGCGGTCGAGGTCGAGGTTCTCCGGGGTGTGCAGCCTGACCATGGTCCTGGCCGTGCCGGGCGGCACCCGGTGCGGGGTCAGGAACGACACGGCCACCATCACCGCGAACGCGATCGGCACGGTCCACGCCGCCGGCTGCGCGAGCAGGGCGCCGGCCAGGCCGGACGCCGGGCCGCCGATGATGGTCGCGAGGACCGCCGCGCAGGCCAGCCCGCCACCGACGAAGAGCCCGGCCAGAGCCCCTGTCGTGGTCAGGCGGCGCCACCAGATGCCGAGGACGAGCAGCGGGCAGAACGACGAGGCCGCCACGGCGAAGGCCAGCCCCACCACGTCCGCCACCGGCAGCGCCCGCGCCCACAGCGCCAGGGCCAGCGGCACCGCCACCGCCATCAGGGTGGCGATCCTGAACGAGCGCACCCCACCCTTGAGCAGGTCCTGGGCGATCACGCCTGCCACGGACACGGTGAGCCCCGAGGACGTGGACAGGAACGCGGCGAACGCCCCCGCGGTGACCAGGGCGGTGAGCAGGTCGCCGAGGGTGCCGCCGATCATGCGGGCGGGCAGCGTGAGCACCACCGTGTCGGTACGGACGAGGTCGGGGGCGTACATGCGGCCCAGCCAGCCGTACACGGCGGGCAGCAGGTAGAACGCGCCGAGCAGCGAGAGCACGACCAGCGTCGTACGGCGCGCGGCCCGGCCGTCGGGGTTGGTGTAGAAGCGGACGAGCACGTGCGGCAGCCCCATGGTGCCCAGGAACGTGGCCAGGATCAGCGAGTACGTCGAGTAGAGCCCGTACTCCCTCACCCCGCCCAGCGGCATCTGCCAGGTGAGCGCGTCCGCGGCGCTCACGGCGGGCGCGCCGTCGGCCCGCCAGGCCAGCAGCAGGAAGACCAGCGGCACGGCCAGCGCGGTCAGCTTCAGCCAGTACTGGAACGCCTGCACGAACGTGATCGAGCGCATGCCGCCCGACAGCACGTTCACCGCCACGACGACGGCGACGAGCAGCCCGCCGACCCACACGGGCGCGCCGGTGATCGTGCGCAGCACGAGCCCGGCGCTCTGGAACTGCGGCATCAGGTAGAGCCCGCCGATGAGCACGACGAGCACGCTCGCCGTGCGGCGCACGGTCATCGACTCCAGCCTGGCCTCGGCGAAGTCGGGCAGCGTGTACGCCCCCGAGCGCCGCAGCGGCGCCGACACCAGCACCAGCAGCACCAGGTAGCCGCCGGTCCAGCCGACGGGCAGCCACAGCATGTCCACGCCGAAGGACAGGATGAGCCCGGCGATGCCCAGGAACGAGGCCGCCGACAGGTACTCGCCGCCGATGGCCGAGGCGTTCCAGAGCGGACTGACCGTGCGCGAGGCGACGTAGAAGTCGGAGGTGGTGCGGGAGAACCTGATGCCGAACGCGCCGATGAGCACGGCCGCCAGCATGACCACGAGCACCGCCGCCAGGCTCATCGGCGTTCGACCAGCTCGGCGAAGTGCCGCTCGTTGCGTTCGGCCTGGCGGACGTAGAGCCAGGCGCCGATGACGAAGGCGGGGTAGAGCAGCCCGCCCAGCACCGCCCACGGGAGCGGCACGCCGAGCAGGTGCACCTCGCGCAGGTCGGGCAGGAGCAGGAACAGCAGCGGCAGGCCGCCGATCACGCAGGCCAGCACCGTGCAGACGAACAGGGCCAGCCGGAACTGGGTGCGCAGCAGCGAGTGCATGTAGACCTCGCCCAGCCGGGTCTGCTCGTCGATCTCGCGCAGGGCCGGATAGCGGGGCCGGCGGGCGGCGGCCGTCCTGGGGCTGGTGACGGTGACGCGGCGGGGCACGTCGGCACGGCGGCGCGGTACCTGGCTCATTCCTGCCTGCCCTTCCTGGC
This sequence comes from Nonomuraea sp. NPDC048892, assembly GCF_040649735.1. Classification (NCBI taxonomy): domain Bacteria; kingdom Bacillati; phylum Actinomycetota; class Actinomycetes; order Streptosporangiales; family Streptosporangiaceae; genus Nonomuraea; species Nonomuraea sp. NPDC048892. The sequence continues at coordinate 81,348 of NZ_JBEZFZ010000003.1, forward strand.
CCGCCGCACCAGCAGGTCGCGCAGCTCCCGGGTGTGCCGCCGGCTGACCGGCAGCTCGGTCTCGCCCACGCGCACGGTGCACCTGCCCGAGTCGATGTGCAGCTCCTCGATGTGTTTGACGGCCACCAGGTGGCTGCGGTGCACCCGGATGAAGCCCGCGGAGGCCCACCGTTCCTCCAGCGTGGCCAGCGGGATGCGGACGAGGTGGCTGCCCGCGGCGGTGTGCAGCCGCGCGTAGTCGCCGTGCGCCTCCACGTAGATGACGTCGGCGCTGGAGACGAATCGCGTCACCCCGCCCAGTTCGACCGGGATCGTGTCGCTCTCGCCGCCTTCGACGGGCACGTCGGCCGAGACCGCCACCCGCCTGATCGCCTCGGCCAGCCGCTCCGGCCGTACGGGCTTGAGCAGGTAGTCCTCGGCCTTGATCTCGAAGGCGTCCACCGCGTGCTCCTCGTACGCGGTCACGAACACCACGCGGGGCGGGTTGGCGAACTGCGACAGCAGCCGGCCGAGCACGACGCCGTCCAGGCCGCGCATCCTGATGTCGAGGAACACGGCGTCGATCGGCCGCCCGTCCGCGATGGCGCGGTCGAGCAGCCGTAGCGCCGCGGCGCCGTCCCTGGCCGTGGCCACCTCGCCGATGCGGGGATCGGCGCGCAGGAGGTACGACAGGTCTTCGAGGGCCGGCAGTTCATCATCAACCGCCAGTACCCGGAGTTGTGCCATAGACAGTGACTAAACCGACAACAAAGATCGAGGTCAACGGGCAGAGACGCCTGGGTGATATTTCGGCAACCTGATGTTGACCTTGGTGCCCGCGCCGCCGGCCGTTTCGACGACCAGACCGTACTCGTCGCCGTACACCTGACGCAGCCGCTCGTCCACGTTCGCCAGCCCGACGCCGCCCGCCGGAGCGATGTCACCTGCGAGAATGCGGCGCAGCCGCTCAGGGTCCATGCCGAGCCCGTCGTCCTCGACGCTGATGCGGCACTCCGCGCCCGCGTCCTCGGCGATGATCGTGATCCGGCCGACACCGTTCTTGCTCTCAAGCCCGTGCCGGACGGCGTTCTCGACCAGCGGCTGCAGGCACAGGAACGGCACCGCCACCGGCAGCACCTCCGGCGCGATGCGCAGCGTCACCTGCAACTGGTCGCCGAACCTGGCCCGCTCCAGGATCAGGTAGCGGTCGATCGAGCGCAGCTCCTCGGCCAGGGTGGTGAACTCGCCATGCCTGCGGAAGGAGTAGCGGGTGAAGTCGGCGAACTCCAGCAGCAGTTCCCTGGCCCGCTCGGGGTCGGTGCGGACGAAGGAGGCGATCGTGGTGAGGGAGTTGTAGATGAAGTGCGGGGAGATCTGCGCGCGCAGCGCCCGCACCTCGGCCTCCATCAGTAAAGTGCGCGAGCGGTCGAGCTCGGCCAGCTCCAGCTGTGAGTCCACCCAGCCGGCGACCTCCTGCGCGGCCCTGACGAGCCCGGCCGAGGTGTTCTGCCCGTAGGCGGCCAGCGCGCCGACCACGCGGTCGTCGGTGGTCAGGGGCACGACCACGGCGTGCCTGATGGGGCATTCGAGCAGGTCGCAGTCGATGGTCAGGACCTGGGTGCGGCCGTCCTTGAGGGTGGCCGCCGCGTGCTCGAACGCCTGCTCGGCGTGGTGGTCGTCGCCGGCGCCGTCGTAGACGAGCAGGCGTTCGCCGTCGGTGACGGCCACGGCGGCCGAGCCGAGCAGGGCGCGCAGGTGACGCGAGGCGCGCTCGGCGCCGTCCGCGGTCAGGCCGGCCCGCAGCGGCGGCCCGGCCATCGAGGCGGTGTGCAGGGTCTCGAACGTGGCCCGCTCCGCCGGGCTGGTGCCCAGCTCCCTGCGGCCCCGCATGACCCGCCACAGCACGATCGACGGCACGCCGACGAGCACCGCCACGACGACCACGTCGACCAGGTATTCCACGCCGCCTGAGCCTAGCTCAGAGAGCTTGCTCGATGAGGGCGGCGTAGGACTCGGCCTCCTCGGCGGAGTCGTACTTGGTGCGCGGCCAGAAGAAGCCGCGCAGGCCGTCCTTCTTCTGCCGGGGCACCACGTGCACGTGCAGGTGGGCCACGCTCTGGCTGACCCGGTTGTTCATGGCGACGAACGTGCCGCCGGCCTTCAGCCCCTCCTCGACGGCGCGGGCCATGGCCTGGACGCGCTCGAAGAACGGGCCCACCTCGCGCAGGTCGGTGAGCGTCTCGACGTGTACGCGCGGCACGACCAGCACATGGCCCTTGAAGACCGGCCGGACGTCGAGGAAGGAGACGGCCACCTCGTCGGAGCTCACCACGTGGGCGGGCCGCTCACCGGCGATGATCTCGCAGAACAGGTCGCCGCTCACCGGCCGGCTCCCAGGGTGGGGTGGTCCCTGAAGGCGGTCCAGCTCGTCACGTTGGGCTCCGACCAGCGCTCGGGCGCGTGCAGGAAGTGCTCGCCGACGCGTTCGCGCAGCCGCTCGGGCACCTCGGCCACCTTGGCGCCCCTGCAGTGGTAGACGAGCCCGCCGCCGCGCCGCCCCATCGCCATCCACGGCAGCCACGGCGAGACCCGGCACCAGGAGAACACGCACGGGACGTCCGGCACGCCGGACTCCAGGTCCGCGGCCGAGACGAAGAACTGGAACAGCTCCAGCGCCCGGTAGGTGTCACTGGCCGAGTTGTCCGGATAGTCGGCGACCTTGAGCGGCGAGGGGTAGGCCAGGCGCACGTCCACGTTGTAGACGATCTGGCCGCCGAACCGCGTCTCCGGCACCGGGGAGGCGCCGAGCCGCTGGTTGACCGGGTCGTTGAAGACGTGGCGCACCTCGACCGTGCGGCCGGTGAACGGGTTGTCCCAGGTGTCGAGCACCTGCCTGCTCGCCGGATCGAGGTAGAGCGCGGCCTCCCTGGTCAGGAGCTGCCGGCCGGTGCCGGTCTCGACCGCCCTGGCCACGTTGAGCCCCTCGAACCCGAACAGGTGGTGCGGCCCGTCGTCGTCCTGGTGGCCGTAGACGTCGCCGGTCCAGTACGAGATCACCTCCGCGCCGTCGGACGAGGCGCGGACCCGGATGAAGTCCATGATCTGGAGACTAGCCGACCACTTAGCGACACCGCGTTGCTATGTTGGGGACATGGTTGGGGACATTGACGTTCGCCGCCTTACTCATCCCGCTCGGCCGGATGGGCGACGTACGCGGCAGGCGTAAGACGTTCGCGCTCGGGCTGGCGGTGTTCCTGGTGGCGAGCCTGCTGGCCGCGGCGGCGGGCGACGCCGCGCTGCTGATCGGCCATGACCGACCGCCTGCCGGACCAGCCGCAGCTCGCCAGGGCCGTACGCGAGAGCGCCGGGGCGGCCGTCGCCTCCATCAGGGACCCCGCGCGGCACGCCGCGGCCGTGGCCGCCGCCGCCGAGGCCACCCGCCGGGTCACCGTCGTCACGGGGCTCGTGCTGTTCCTGGGGGTCGGGGCGACGCTGCTGCTGCCCGATACTGGAGGCAGGCGACCCGAGGAGGAGTGAGGCGGTGCCGAGGATCAGCGCGGCCACGGTGGCCGACCACCGTGCCGGCCGGCACGCGGCCCTGCTGGCGGCCGCGCTGGAGATCCTGGTCGCCGAGGGCCCGGCCGGGCTGACCCCGGCCGCCGTCGGGGCCCGCGTGGGGCTGGCCCGCTCCAGCGTCTACCGCTACTTCTCCTCCACCGCCGGCATCCTGGCCCAGCTCGTCGAGGACGCCGTCCCGCGCTGGCGGGCTCGGCTGGAGGGCGTCACGTCGGTGCCGGGCGGCCTGCGGGAGCGGGTGCGCGAGTTCGGGGTCGTGACGCTGTCGTTCGTGGCGAGCCCCGACTACGCGGTGCTGCGCGCGGTGGTCTCGGCCGAGCTGCCGCCCGCCTGCCGGGTCCGGCTCGACGAGCTGCACGAGACGATGATCGCCCCGCTCCGCGACGTCCTGGCCGAGGCCGGCCACGAGCATCCCGACCTGGTCGCCCACCTGGGGTGGAGCATCCTGGGCGAGGGGCGGCGGCGGCTCGCGGCGGGCGCGGATCCCGAGGTGGTCAGGGAGACGACGCTCGACGTGCTGTGCCGCGCGATGGCGGTCTGAGAGCTCTCCCGCTCCTGATCCGGGGCCGGTACGTCACGACTCGGGCCACCCGTCGCGACATCGGGACCTGGACCTGCGCCGGGGCCTCGACCTGGGCCTGGGGCGCTCATTCCGCCACGGTGACGGCGAAGATCGCCTCGCCCGACTGCCTCTTGCCGTCCTCCGTGGACGGTGTCCTGGCCTGGCCGCACCGCCAGCAGTCGAACAGCCGCACCTCGGTCGTGCCCGGCCGCTTGCCGTTGAAGACGAAGTAGCTGGTGCCGCCCGAGCCCGGGGCGTCGCCCTCGCTCTCGCGTTCCTTGCTGATGAACGAGGCCACCTTCGCGTCCGGCACCTCCGCCAGCTCCCAGCTGTCGCCCACCGACGGGTTGTCGGGAACGGCCAGCGAGAACCGCTGCCCCGGGCGCACCCGCACCTGCACGGTCGCGCCCTTCGAGCCCTTGATCACCTTGCCGTAGTCGTTCACCGCCGACCCGGCGCCGCACGCCGTCAGCGGCGCCACCAGGGCCAGGAGCAGGGCCGGCAGGACGGCAGCCGTCGCACGCATCACCCGGGCAGGCTATCGGCCTCAGGCGGCCCGCGCGGCACCGCGTCCGGCGAGCCGCCCACAGGGAGCATCGGCGGCCTGCTTGCCGCGCCTACTGACGGCGCTCACTTATGGGGCCTACTTATGGGACCGCCGCCTCATCATGCGCCGCGCCACGAACGCGACCACCACGCCCGCCAGCGCGACGAGCACCACCGGCCGCTTCCTCGCCCCGGCCGCCACGTCCTTGACCTGGTCGGGCGTGCTCGTCCTGACCTTCTCCGCCACGTCCGCGGCCTTGTCCTTGGCCAGTTCCGCGGCGTGTCCCGCCTTGTCCTTGGCCAGCTCCGCCGCGTGTCCCGCCTTGTCCTTGGCCAGCTCCGCCGCGTGGCCGGCCCGGTCCTTGGCCAGTTCGGCGGCGTGCCCGGCGCGGTCCTTGGCGACCTCCGCCACGTGCCCCGCCCGGCCCTTCACGTCCGTCTTGGCCGCCAGCGCACTGACGGTCTCGCCCAGCTCCCGCCGGGTCTTCTCGATATCTCTGCGCACGTCGTCCTCATCCTTCTGCTCGTCGTTTTGCCGGCGGGCCCCGCCCGCGGGCTCCTGTTCGGTCCGATGGCTCCCGGCGGCCTCGGACCGTTCGTCCGGGACGGGGGGCTCGGGCACGAACGTCTCGTGTTCCTGCCGGGCCTCCTCGGCCCGGTGCGCGTTCTCCGCCGCGCCCGGCCTGGTCGGGGGTACGTTGATCGACTCGCGCTCGGTCGGCGTGCCCACGGTCGCTCTGCGGGAGCCGACGTCGCCGGCGTGCTGCTCGCTGTATCCGGGGTCCGTCTCGCTCATCGCCGTACCCTCTCCTTGACCATGTCGAAGTCGGCCTTGACGCTCGCGATGGTCTCTTGGGGCACCGGCGGCCCGGCCTGCTTGACCTCGTTCTTGCCGATGAGCCCGAGAAGGGCGGCGGCGACGAACAGCACGGCCGCCACGATGGCGGCGGCCGCCCATCCGGGCAGCACCAGAGCGAGGAGCATGACGACGGCGGCCACGAGGGTCGCACCGCCGAAGAACGCGGCCACACCGGCCGCACCGAACAGGCCCGCGCCGAACCCGGCGCGCTTGCCCTTCTCCGCCAGCTCCAGTCTGGCCAGGCGAAGCTCGTCCTTCACGAGCCGGGAGACCTGCTCGGAAAGGTCGTTGACCAGCTTGTGGGTGTCGTTCACGTCGTTCGCCTCCTCCGCTGAGGAAGGCGACTACCCAGACGGCCGGCCTTTTATCACGCGCCCGTCAGCGCTTGGCGGCCCTGATCAGGAACTTGAAGACCGACGCCACGGGGTCCTTCTCGGTCTCGCACCAGTTGCCGGGCTGCTTCGGCCTGCTGAACGGGGACGGGAGCTCGCACGAGGGAGCCTGCGGCTTCGGCCGCTCACACCACGATCCCGGAGTATTCATACCTCTATGGTACGACTTCGGCTGCCGCCGAGCCGGGCTTCGCCACCGCTTTGTCCGCCTGTCTCGCTCAGCCGCGCCTGACCTGGCAGATCAGATGGGTCAGGGCCGCCACCCGGCGGTAAGGGTCGGTCCTGCCCGCTTTCTCCTCGGCCGCCAGCAGGTCGTAGACGTCGTCCGGTACGGGTTCGTCCTTGGGTACGGCGTCGCTGAACACGCGTACGCCGTACCACTGCCGCACCTCCAGCCCCTGGGCCCCCAGTCGCTCCGTCAGCTCGTCGAGCCGGTCGGCCCTGGCGTCCACGCCGAGCCGGTTGCGATAGCCGGTGCCCTCGAACGCCCGCAGTGCCCCCGCCCAGTCGCGCATCAGGCCCGGCCGCATGGCCAGGGCGTCGCCGTTGCGCACCAGCAGCGACAGCAGGCCGCCGGGGGCGAGCCGGCGGGCCAGGGCGGCGATGAGGGGGTCGGGGTCGTCGAAGTACATCAGCACGCCGTGGCAGAGGACCGCGTCGAAGCCGCCCGGCTCGAACAGCTCGCCCAGCCGCTCGGCCTCGGCGTGCACGGTCCTGACCCGCATGCCCGGCTGGATCCCGGCTTCCAGCAGGCCGAGCAGCTCACGCGACGCGTCGAGCGCGGTGACGTGGTGGCCTCTGGCGGCCATCCTGAGCGCCTGCGTGCCCTGGCCGGAGCCGACGTCGAGGACGCGGCAGGGGGTGGCGGGGAGGTGCTCGGCGAGCTGCCGGGTGACGAGATCCTGGCGGACGACGTCCCGCAGCGTTCCCAGCCCCTCGCGCCACCTGTCCTCGGCCCCCGAGAATCTCATGACCGGATCTTACGGGGGACGATCTCCGCGTCTTCGTGGCGGCCCCCGATCTTCCGCTGGTGGCGGTAGCCTGCCCGGGTGCTGATACACGGGGTGTGGACGACGGACGGCCTCGCCTTCTGGGCGGAGACCACCGACCCCACGACCCCGGAGCGCGGGGGCAGCGGAGGCGCCCGCGACTCCGGCGGCGCAGTCTCGTCGCGGCGGACCGGCGCGGTGCGGCCGCATCCCTTCGCCGCTTCGTCGGCGGACGTCGCCGCCGCGCTCGGCCTGGACGACGTCCCGTCCCGGACGCTGGAGCTGCTGCTGCCCGGCTCGGCCAAGGAGCCGCTGCCGTCGCCGGAGACCGGCCGGCTGACGGAGGTGTCGCGGCCGAGACTGCGGCTGTGGCGGGTGCCTGCCGTGCTTCCCGCCGTCCCCGACGCACTCGACGCGCCGGCCGCCCACCGCGGCACCGCGACGATGCGCCACTGGTCCGCCGTCGCCGCCTTCGCCCGCGACCTGGTACGCCGGGGCCGCGTCCTCCCCCGCCTGATCCGCCCCGATCAGACGGAGAGCACCCCGCCCGGAAACACCCCGGCCGGAAACGATCCCGACGGCATGGGGATGTGGGCCGTCGCGCCCGACGACGCCAGGGCCGGATGGCGGCCGGTGCTCACCGGGGCCGACGCCGCCTACTTCCGCGAGCTGGCCCTGGCCATGCCGCCCGCCTGCCGTACCTCCGCGACCGAACGCCCCTCCGCCGAGGTGCTCGGACAGGCCCTGGAGACGTTCGCCGACGCCGTGGCTCGCGCGGCGCTGACCGCTCCGCTGATCGTCAGAAAGCCCAGGACGACCCGGGAACGCTGGCTGGCCGCGCTCGCCGGCGACGCCCCCGCCTGCCCCGACGACCCCGAGCTGCACGACGAGCTGGAACGCTGGCACGACTCGGTCGTGGCCGCCGAAGGCGCGACGCGCATGTGTTTCCGGCTGCTGGAGCCGGAAGACACCGACGACTGGCAGGTCGAGCTGGCGTTGCAGGCCACCGACGACCCCAGCCTGTACGTCCCTGCCGCCGCACTCTGGGACGGCGTGACAGGACTGCCCGGCAGGCCCGAACGCGACCTGCTGAGCGGGCTCGGCCGCGCCGTCAGGCTCTATCCCGAGCTCGACCGCGCCCTGCGCGTCCCCAAGCCGAGCGTGCTGGAGCTGGACACGGCGGGCGCGTTCGGCTTCCTGCGCTCGGCCGCGCCACTGCTGCAGGCGGCCGGGTTCGGGGTGCAGCTGCCGCGCTGGGCCGGCCGCACCCGGCTGGGGCTGAAGCTGACCACCAGGACCAAGACGCAGTCGGCCGCCGCCGGCCAGGGCTTCGGCATGGCGGAGCTGCTGGACTTCCGTGTCGACCTGGCGGTGGGCGAGGAGACGATCAGCGAGGAGGAGCTGGCCGAGCTGGCCCGGCTCAAGGTGCCGCTGGTCAGAGTGCGCGGCCAGTGGGTGGAGCTGGACGACAGGCAGCTCAAGGCGGCGTTGCGGGCCGTCGAGGGCGGCCGTACGGGCGAGGCGAGCGCCGCCGACCTGCTGCGCGAGATCGTCCAGAGCGATGACGAGCTGCCGCTGCTGGCGGTGGACGCCGACGGCGCGCTCGGCGACCTGCTGTCCGGGCAGGCCGAGCGGCGGCTGACCCCGCTGGCCACGCCGCCGGGCCTGGACGCCACGCTGCGGCCGTACCAGGAGCGGGGGCTGGCCTGGCTGAGCTTCCTGTCGGGGCTGGGCCTCGGCGGGGTGCTCGCCGACGACATGGGCCTGGGCAAGACGATCACCACGCTGGCGCTGCTCGTGCACGAAGGGCCCGGCGCGCCGACGCTGCTGGTGTGCCCGATGTCGCTGGTGGGCAACTGGCAGCGGGAGGCGGCCAGGTTCGCGCCGGACCTGCGGGTGTACGTGCACCACGGCAGCGGCAGGGACGCGGCCGAGATCAAGGACGCCGACCTGGTGATCACCACGTACGGCACCGCCCAGCGCGACCTGGAGACGCTCAAGGAGCACACCTGGCGCAGGGTCGTGTGCGACGAGGCCCAGGCGATCAAGAACAGCGGCACGCTGCAGGCCAGGGCGGTGCGCGCGATCCCCGCGGAGAGCAGGCTCGCGCTGACCGGCACCCCGGTGGAGAACCACCTGGCCGAGCTCTGGTCGATCATGGAGTTCGCGAATCCGGGGCTGCTGGGGCCGCGCTCGCGGTTCAGGACCCGCTTCCAGGAGCCGATCGAGGCCCGTCAGGACGAGCAGGCGGCCAGGGCGCTGAAGCAGGCGACCGGCCCGTTCATCCTGCGCCGCCTCAAGACCGACAAGTCCATCATCTCCGACCTGCCGGAGAAGCTGGAGGTCAAGGAGTGGTGCCCGCTCACCACCGAGCAGGCCACGCTCTACCGGGCCGTCGTGGACGACATGCTGGCCAGGATCAACGACAGCGAGGGCATCGAGCGGCGCGGCCTGGTGCTGTCGGCCATGGCCCGGCTCAAGCAGGTCTGCAACCATCCCGCCCACCTGCTCAAGGACGGCTCCAGGCTGGCGGGCAGGTCGGGCAAGCTGGCCCGCCTGGAGCAGCTGGCCGAGGAGATCCTGGCCGAGGGCGAGAAGGCGCTGCTGTTCACCCAGTACGCGGAGTTCGGCACGATGCTCCAGCCCTACCTCGCCCAGCGGCTGGAGCGGCCGGTCCTGTGGCTGCACGGCGGCCTGCCGAAGAAGACCCGCGACCGCCTGGTGGACCGCTTCCAGCACGACGACGAGCCGACGCTGTTCGTGCTCTCGCTCAAGGCGGCCGGCGTCGGGCTCAACCTGACGGCCGCGAACCACGTCATCCACGTGGACCGCTGGTGGAACCCGGCCGTCGAGGACCAGGCGACCGACCGCGCGTTCCGGATCGGCCAGCGCAAGAACGTCCAGGTGCGCAAGCTCATCTGCGCCGGCACCCTGGAGGAGCGCGTGGACGAGATGATCGAACGGAAGAAGGCGCTGGCCGAGCGGGTCGTCGGCACCGGCGAGGAGTGGCTGACGGACCTGTCGACCGAGGAACTGCGCGAGGTGTTCGCGCTGACGGCCGAAGGGGTGAGCTGATGTCCGGCTGGTACGACGGCGGCGGCCCGATCAAGGTCGAGCACGGTCTCAAGGCCCGCACGCGCCGCGGCAGCATCGGCTCCACCTGGTGGTCGCGCCGGTTCATCGACATCCTGGAGCGCATCTGCGACAAGGGCCGCCTCACGCGCGGCCGTGCCTACGCCCGCCAGGGCCAGGTCTTGTCGATCGACCTGTCGGCCGGTGAGGTCAGGGCCGCCGTGCAGGGGTCGCGGCGGCAGCCGTACAAGGTCGTGGTGCGGATCGAGGCGTACGACGAGCGACGCTGGACGGCCGTCGAGGAGTCGATCGCGGCGCAGGCCGTCTACCGGGCCAAGCTGCTGGCGGGCGAGATGCCGCCGGAGATCGAGGAGTTGTTCGCGGCAATGGGGCTCGACCTGTTCCCGCGCGACCTCGACATGGACTGCTCGTGCCCCGACTGGGGTTTCCCGTGCAAGCACCTGTCGGCGGTGCTCTACCTGCTGGCGGAGTCGTTCGACGACGACCCGTTCCTGGTGCTGGCCTGGCGCGGCCGGACCCGCGAGCAGTTGCTCGGCTCACTGGCCGACGAACCGGCGACCGCCGGGCTGTCGGTGACGGACGTGCCGTTCGCCGACCGCCTGGCCGACTTCTACGCCCCCGGAGCCACGGCCCACCGCCCGGAACGCCGCCCCACACCGGCCGCCCCCGACCTGCTGCTGCGCGTCTTCCCACCGCCCGGCGACCTCACCCGCCCGCTCACGCAGGCCTACCAAGGCTTCGCCGACGCCTGACGCCGAGCCGGCGCCCGAGACGGAGCCGATCGCCTGAGACCGGCCTTCAGGCGATCAGCGGTCGTCGAAGTCGGCGGGGACCATGACACGGACGCCGTTCGGCACCACGCGGAGCCGGATCGGGGTGCGCAGCCGCACCTCGCCGTCCACGTCGGCGGCCATCGGCGGGTCGGTCTCCAGGAGCATCTCCCGGCCCGTCACGAACGGCCCGCCCGCGAGGCTGCGCCAGCGGCCGGTGGTCGCCCTGATCAGGGTCTCGCCGAGCAGGCGCAGCTTCTTGCCCGAGCCCAGCTGGTAGGCGACCAGCATGCCGTTGTCGATGCTGATGTCCCTGGCCACCTGCCAGCCGCCGTGGAAGCGGCCGTTGGCGATGTTGAGCTGGTGGGTGAGCAGCTCGTGGCGCTCGCCCTCGACCGTGATGTAGGCGCGGAACGGCGTGTGGCCGGGCAGGATCGTCAGCGCCGTGAGCGGGTAGGCGGGGCGGCCCACGATGCGCTTGAGCCACGGCTTGACCTTGCCGGCCACCTCGACGGAGACGCCGAAGCTGGCCAGGTTGGCGAACGGCCGGTCGTCGGCCATGCCGAGGTCGATGTCGGCCACCTTGCCCTCGGCGAACACCTTGATCGCGCCGGCCAGGTCGAGCGGCAGGCCGAGGCTGCGGGCGAAGTTGTTGGTGGTGCCGAGCGGCAGCACGCCGAGCGCGACGTCGCGGTGGGCGACGTGGCGTACGGCGGAGGACAGGGTGCCGTCGCCGCCGCCGACGATGAGCAGGTCGGGGTCGGTGGCGAGGGCGGTGTCGAGCAGGTCGCGCAGGCGCTTGGGGTTGTAGACCGACAGCTCCACCAGCGGCTCGAAGCCGAGGTTGTGGATCTGCTCGATCACCTCGAAGTAGTGGCGGCGCCCGCGCCGCGAGCGAGTGTTCACCACCACCGCCACCCGGCGATCGCGCTGGATCGCCTGGGTGTGCTCGTCTTTGGTGCGCAATTCGCTCATGGTCATCAATGTTAGGGCCGCCGGGCCTGCCCGGCGGCCCCTTGATTCACTTCTTCGGCGGGACCACGTGGACGATCGCGCCGAGGTTGCCCGGCAGCGGGCTCACCAGTTTGAACTGCACGCCCAGCGCCTTGCCCTCGTCACCGGGGTTGCCGGTGCCGAGGGTCGAGCCGGCGGCCACCTGGCCGTACAGCTCCGTGGCGGGGGTGCCGTCCTGGTGCACCACACGGGTGGAGTAGCGCTGGTCGCCCTTGGAGGGCACGACCACCGAGGCGTCGACGTCCCGGTAGAACAGGCCGGTGCCGATCTGCTCGATGCCCGGGTACCAGGTCTTGGCGTCGGTGAAGGTGGAGACGCCCTTCTGTGCGGGGAAGTCCGTGCAGTAGGCGCTGTACGGCTCGTCCGCCGCCTCCAGGCACTCCTTGAACGGGTACGTCTTGCCGAACCCGAACGCGGCGTTCGAGGTCTGGACGCGCCCTTGCAGGTTCTTGTTGAGCGTCGGGTCCTTCGTGGCCGCGGCGCCGGTGCGGCGGAGCGGCTCGTAGTGGGAGTCGACGACCAGCAGGCTGCCCTTGGGGCCGATGCTCGGCGACTGGGTGACGGTCGATCCGACGTTGTTGTTGACGAACGTCGAGTCGCGGTACCACACCAGCAGGCCGGGCGCGTTGTACTTCACCTTCTGCACCTTCCACGCCCCCTCGCGGAGGTAGTCGGTGTCGTAGGTGTACTGCAGGCCCTTGTCGAAGCCGTCGAAGTTGCGCCACTCGGCGAGGTAGAAGCGGGAGATCTCGCGCTCGCCGTTGTTGCGGGTCCAGCCGGCTCCGCTGGTGTTGGTGAACGTGCCGCCGACGGGCTTCCAGCCGGTGTCGCCCTCGACGTCGTCGCTCCAGACGGAGGTGCCGCCGTTGGTGAGCTCGAAGTCGTCGGCGTGCCAGCCGCGCTCCTGGAAGGCGGCGTCGGAGTTGAACGTCAGCCGCAGCTTGACGCTCTGCCCGGCGAACGGCGTGAGGTTCACGTAGTCGTGCCGCCAGCCGCCGCTGTCACCGGTGAGGCCGTACTTCTTGTCGCCGAACGTCTTGAGGTTCTTGTTCGGGTCCGGGTAGTCGTCGGCCGTGCTGACCTCGTTGCCGGCCTCGTCGAAGACCTTCTGCTGGGTCCACGTCTCGCCGCCGTCGGTGGAGACCTCGACGAAGCCGAAGTCCCAGTCCTGCTCGATGACGTAGTTGTTCCACATCCAGAACTTCACGTCGGTCCCGGCGGGGACGGGCACGTCGCGGGTCAGGGTGAGGTTCGCCCAGTCCTGGTCGAGGCCGCTCCACCAGGCGTTGGAGCCGCTGTGCACGTCGATCATCTTCAGCGGCGTGGAGGCCAGGTTGACCCGGACGCCGTCCTGGGTGAGCTTGGGCGTGCGCGAGGACTGGCCGACCGTGACGAGCTTGGCGGCGTCACCCGGGTTGAACGTCTTCGGGTTGGCCCAGCCGAGCACCCACTTGTCCCACAGGCCCATGTGCGTCGGCATCGACTGGAAGATCGGGCCGGAGTGGGAGCCGCTGGACATGAGGTCCCAGAAGTCCACGGCGGAGCTGGCCGCGCCCGAGGTGTCGTACAGGTCGGGCAGGCCGAGGTCGTGGCCGTACTCGTGGGCGAAGACGCCGACGCCGGAGTCCTCCGGCTGCACGATGTAGTTCGAGATCTTCTTGTCGGTGCCGGGGATCTTGTAGCCGCCCGCGACCGCGCTGGAGTGCGCCCAGATCGCGTACGTGCCCTGGGCGCCGCCGTCGGAGGACTTGTCCTTGCCGGCGTGCACGAGCACCAGGTGGTCGATGACGCCGTCGGGCTCGGTGAAGTTGCCGTCGCCGTCGGCGTCGGAGATGTCCTCGACGTCGTAGTCGGCCCACGGGAAGTCGGGCTGCGCGGCGGCCAGGGCCTCGACCGTGTCGATCGGCAACTGCTGGGCGCCGAGCGGGTTGTCCGGGTGGCCGGACATGTCCTGCGGCGCGCCGCCACAGGCCGCGGCGCCGTAGTACGCCTCGGAGTGGGGCACCTTGATCCAGCCGACCGCGGAGCCGGTGACGGAGTAGGCCCCCTTCGACATCTCCTCGTACATCTTCTTCATGGTCTGGCCGGAGATGTCGATGCCGCGCTTGCCGTCGCGCGGGTCCTTCAGGTCCGGGCGCACGCGCTCGGTGATGCCCTTGTCCGTGTAGAGCATCTTGTTGAAGTGCGCGGTGCTGAAGTCCTTGACCCAGAAGGAGTTGTTGTCCTTCTGTGGCAGCGTCGCCGGGTCGGGGATGTTGTTGTGCAGCGGGCCGTTGAGCAGCGTGCCGGCCGGCTCGACGGCGCAGTCGTTCGGCGCGCTGTTGACCGTGCGCAGCCGGTTGAAGCCGGAGAAGTCGTCGTTGGCCTGGTCGTTGAACTCGACGAGCACGGTGAGGAGCTTGGCCGTGCGGGTCTGCTTGGAGTTCTTGAAGATCCATTCAGCGGGGTTGCGGCCGGACTTGACGGCCTGCTGCTCGCGCGCGGCGAGAATGCGACCGGCCGCCGGGTTTCCGCTGCTGAACTTGCGGTCGAACTTCTGCGCCGGGCTGAGCGAACGGGCCCGCTGGTCGGCGACCGCGGGGTCCTTTACTTCCTTCTCCACCTGCGGAGGCGCGTAATTGATGTAGAAGTCGGAGGCCGTGGGCTCATAGACCGCGACGGAGCTCGCCTGCGCGGCGGGCACGGACAACGCGGCGCCGAGCAGGGCCACCGCGGGAAGTGTTGCTAACAGGCGCTTTGTGCTGGGCACCAGGAACCCTCTCTGCCCGGGATCGCCGGGCGCATGGCCATAGGGTGTGCAATGCCGGACGTTAGAGGGTGCGTCAACGAGTCGTAAAGTACGTTGTTGAAACGTGATCAAACTACGACATTTCCACCATCAATACGGCGGCGACCACCCCGCCCGCGACGGCTCCTCCGTAACAGAGCAGCGCGATCAGCGGGTCGAACCTGGCGATGCCGAAGAGCTCCTCGCTGGTGTGCCGGATGCGGTGCGCGGCGTGGAAGAGACACAGCACGACGACCACCACCAGCCCCACCCGGACCAGCACGCCGTCCAGCAGCGCCCGCAGGTGCTCGGGCGTGGGCCAGGCCACGATCCCGAGCGGCATGAGCACCCCGAACAGCAGCACCAGCACGGGCAGCAGCAGCGCCGCCACCACTCCCCCGCCGCTGAACAGCAGCCACAGGTACGGCTCCGGCGTGCGCCTGGCCGAGCTTCCTCCACGCCTGGCCGGACCCCTCTCGCGCCTCACCGGAACCCCCTCAGGACGAAGAACGCGATGATCGCCGACACCACCAGCCACAACGAGTGGTTGCCGCCCTGGATCAGCCACGCGGGCAGCCGGTAGCCGTCCAGCCGCACCACGGTGGCCTTGGGCGCGAGGTTGAGGAACGTGATCGCGTGGAAGCAGGTCGCGGCCAGCGCCAGCACGTTGATCGCGATCATCCACGGCCGGGCGGCCAGCGCCGCGAACTCCGGCAGGCTCCCGCCCAGCACCGCGTCCACGAGCAGCAGCAGGAAGACGACCGCCCAGGCCACGAAGACGCTGGTCAGCTCGCGCAGCACGAAGACGGTGTAGGCGCGGCTGCGGGCGAACCAGAAGGCGTCCCGCCGCGGCCGGTAGTCGCCGGGGGCGACGCCGGTCTTCATCGCCGGCTCCACGGCAGCACCGAGCGCAGGGCCGCGGTCAGCTTGTAACGCTGGATGGCCTCGGCCGGATCCACGTGCTTGGGGCAGACGCTGGTGCACTCGCCGACGAACGTGCAGCCCCACACCGAGTCCTCCAGGTTGAGCACGTCGAACCGGTCGCCCATGTCCCGCGAGTCCAGGTTGTAACGCTGGGCCAGCGCCATCGCCGCCGGGCCGAGGAAGTCGGGGTCGAGCACGTAGACGGGGCAGGCCGAGTAACACAGCAGGCAGTTGATGCACATGCTGTACTGCTTGTACGCCTCCAACTGCTCGGGCGTCTGGGCGTACTCGGCCGTCAGCGGCGGCTCCTCCCCCTCCCTGATCAGCCAGGGCCGCACGGACGACAGCTTGGCCAGGAAGTCGTCGATGTCCACGACCAGGTCCCTGATCACGGGGAAGCCCTTGAGCGGCTCGATCCTGACCGGCCCCTCGCCGTACTCGGTCAGGAAGGTGCCGCAGGTCAGCCGGGGTTCGCCGTTGACGTTCATGCCGCACGAGCCGCACACGCCCATCCGGCACGACCACCGGTAGGACAGGCTGCCGTCGAGCCGGTCCTTGATGTAGTTGAGCCCGTCGAGCACCGCCCAGTCGGCCATGAGCGGCACCTCGTAGTCCTGGAACACCGGCTCGGCGTCCTCGCCAGGCCGGTAGCGGGAGACCTCCATGCGGATCGTGCGCGTGCTCGCCCGCCGTACCGCCTCGGTGGTGTCAGTCACGGCCGTAGACCCTTTCTCCCGGAGGCCAGCGGGTGATCGTCACGGGCAGCAGCCCGACGGACGGGGCGCCGTCGGGCGCGCGGTGCACGAGCGAGTGGGCCAGGTACGTCTCGTCGTCCCTGGCGGTGAAGTCGGTGCGCTGGTGCGCGCCGCGCGACTCCTGCCTGTTCAGCGCGCAGGCCACCACGGTCTGCGCGATCTCCAGCATGGCGTGCAGCTCCTGAAGGCTGATCAGCTCGGTGTTGAAGGCGGTGCTGGTGTCGTCGACGCGCGCTTCTTGGGCGCGCTCACGCAGGTCCGCGAGCGTGTCGGCGGCCTTGGCCAGCACGTCTCCCGCGCGGTAGATGCCGGCGGCTCCCTCCAGCGTGTGCTGCATCCGTTCGCGCAGGTCGGCGATCCGCTCACCGTGGCTGCTGCCCCCGCGCACGCGTTCCAACCGCCGCCGCTCGTCCTCTCCCTGGGTGCGTACGGCCGCCACCTCCGCCGCGCCGGCGTGCGACCTGGCGAACGCGGCGGCCGCGATCCCGGCCCTGCGGCCGAAGACGAGGATCTCCGGCAGCGAGTTGGAGCCGAGCCGGTTGGCGCCGTTGATGCTCACGCACGCCGTCTCCCCGGCCGCGAACAGGCCGGCGATCGGAGTGGCGCCGTCGATGTCGGTGTGGACGCCGCCCATCATGTAGTGCGCGACGGGCCGCACGGGGATGAGGTCGGTGGCCGGGTCGAGGTTCTGGTAGCTGCGGCACAGCTCGCGCACGAACGGGATCCGGGCGTCGATCTTCGACTCGCCGAGGTGGCGCAGGTCGAGGTAGACGACGGGCCCGTACGGGGTGTCCACCGTGCGGCCCTTCTCCTGCTCGTGCACGAACGCCTGCGACAGCCGGTCGCGCGGCCCGAGCTCCATGCTGCGCAGCTTCGGCGTGGGCGTGGGGCTGCCGAGGTCGTAGTCCTGGAGGTAGCGGTAGCCGTCCTTGTTGATCAGCCAGCCGCCCTCCGCCCTGGCCGCCTCGGTGATGAGGATGCCGGTGAAGGGCAGGCCGGTGGGGTGGTACTGAACGAACTCCATGTCCTTCAGCGGCGCGCCCTCGCGGTAGGCCAGGGCCATGCCGTCGCCCGTCTTGATGGCGGCGTTCGTGGTGAAGGGGAAGATCCTGCCGCAGCCGCCGGTGGCCAGGACGACCGTTCTGGCGGGGATGGTCTCGATGCGGCCGGTCCTGATCTCGACGGCCACGACGCCGTGCACCCGGCCGTCGTCGACGACGAGCTTGGTGACGTACCACTCGTCGTACCTGATGATGTCCTGATATTTCAGGGTGGTCTGGAAGAGCGTGTGCAGGAGGTGGAAGCCGGTCTTGTCGGCGGCGTACCAGGTGCGCATCTTCTTCATCCCGCCGAACGGGCGCACCGCGACCCGGCCGTCGCTCTCCCGGCTCCACGGGCAGCCCCAGTGCTCCAGCTGGATCAGCTCCTTGGGCGCCTCCGACACGAACGCCTCCACCGCGTCCTGGTCGCAGAGCCAGTCGCCGCCCGAGATCGTGTCGTAGCAGTGCTCGTCGAGCGTGTCGCCGGCGCCGATCACGGCGGCGGCGCCGCCCTCGGCGGAGACGGTGTGGCTGCGCATCGGATAGACCTTCGACACGACCGCCACCCTGAGCGAGGGGTCGGTCTCGGCGACCGCGATCGCCGCCCGCAGCCCCGCTCCGCCTCCCCCGACGATGAGCACATCGATCATTGGGGTCACACTCCGTGGTCCGGTTGGATCGGGTCCTTCACCCGCTTGCCGTCGTGGCGGATGGCGGACAGGTGGATGCTGCCGTCGTGGTACTCGTGGCGGATCCTGCGGCAGCCGCAGTCGAAGAGCTGATCCCGGATGACCAGGCCGTAACCGTCGTCGTCGAGAAGACGTTCACCGCCCGACTTCTTCCCGCAGGGGGCCGTCTCGGGGTCGAAGGGAGTCTTCGTGCCGGTCATCGCCGATCTCCTTAGATGGGCGAAACATGGGGGGTCAGCCGGGCTCGTCCTGACGCGGCGGCACCTCAGGGGCGCCGACCGTGCTCTCCTGGCCGCTTGCTGGGGTCTCGTCCGGCTCGTGCGGGTAGTGCAGGTCGAACGCGGGCCGCTCGGAGCGGATGCTCGGCATGCTGGTGAAGTTGTGGCGCGGCGGCGGGCAGCTCGTGGCCCATTCCAGGGACCCGCCGTAGCCCCACGGGTCGTCGAGCGTGACCTTGGGCGCGTGCCTGGCGGTCTTCCAGACGTTGTAGAGGAACGGCAGCGTCGAGGCGCCCAGCAGGAACGCCCCGACCGAGGAGATCTGGTTGAGCGCCGTGAACCCGTCGGCCGGGCTGTAGTCGGCGTACCGCCTGGGCATCCCGGCCTGGCCGAGCCAGTGCTGGATGAGGAACGTGGTGTGGAAGCCGAGGAACAGCGTCCAGAAATGCACCTTGCCCAGCCGGTCGTCCAGCATCCGGCCGGTCATCTTCGGCCACCAGAAGTAGAACCCGGCGAACATGGCGAACACCACCGTGCCGAAGACCACGTAGTGGAAGTGGGCGACGACGAAATAGCTGTCGGTGATGTGGAAGTCGAGCGGCGGCGAGGCCAGGATGACCCCGGTCAGCCCGCCGAGCAGGAACGTCACCAGGAAGCCCACCGCGAACAACATGGGCGACTCGAAGCTCAGATGGCCCCGCCACATCGTGCCGATCCAGTTGAAGAACTTCACGCCCGTCGGCACCGCGATGAGGAACGTCATGAACGAGAAGAACGGCAGCAGCACCTGCCCGGTCGGGAACATGTGGTGCGCCCAGACGGTCATCGACAGCCCGGCGATGGAGATGGTGGCGCCGATCAGGCTCATGTAGCCGAAGATCGGCTTGCGGCTGAACACCGGGATGACCTCGGTGACGATGCCGAAGAACGGCAGCGCGATGATGTAGACCTCGGGGTGGCCGAAGAACCAGAACAGGTGCTGCCAGAGCAGCGGCCCGCCGTTCTCGGCCAGGAAGACCTGTGTGCCGAGCTTGCGGTCCGACTCCAGCACCAGCAGCGCCGCCGCCAGCACGGGGAAGGCCATGAGCACGAGCATGCTGGTCAGCAGCACGTTCCAGGTGAAGATCGGCATCCGGAACATGGTCATGCCGGGCGCGCGCATGCCGATGATCGTGGTGATGAAGTTGACCGCGCCGAGGATCGTGCCGAGGCCCGACAGGGCCAGCCCCATGATCCACAGGTCCGCGCCGACCTGCGGCGAGTACACGACGTCCGACAGCGGCGTGTACGCGAACCAGCCGAAGTCGGCCGCCCCGCCCGGCGTGAGGAACCCGGCCACCACCATGAGCCCGCCGAACAGGAACAGCCAGTAGGCGACCGCGTTGAGCCGGGGGAAGGCCACGTCGGGCGCGCCGATCTGCAGCGGCATGACCACGTTGGCGAACCCGGCGAACAGCGGCGTGGCGAACAGCAGCAGCATCACCGTGCCGTGGATGGTGAACAGCTGGTTGTACTGCTGCTGGCTGACGAGCTGCATGCCGGGCGCGGCCAGCTCGGCCCTGATGACCATGGCCATGACGCCCGCCAGGAGGAAGAACCCGAACGAGGTGATCAGGTAGAGGTACCCGATGACCTTGTGGTCGGTCGTCGACATCCAGGAGGCGATGACGGTCCCGGTGCGGCGGCGCCTGACCTGCTCGATCGAGGTCTCGCGAACAGTCGTCACGGGTGCTCCCTCCGACGTGGAGTTGTGCCTGCCCCGATCTACCCATTCCACGTCAACGATCGCCGCTCGGGAAGGCGTTCTTTGACATTCGCCACCGAAAGCTTTGGTGATCTCCCCCGGCGGGGCCCGCCAGGGTGTCCAGATGGCGGATATCGAGCGGTCCACCTGGCGGCGTCTTCTATCCTTCGATAGCCGAAGCCGAACCGAGGAGATGATCGTGACCGCTCAGCGTGACTACGCCGACCTCGTCCAGCGGGGGCTCTCGCTCGACCTGACCCGGGGCAAGCCGTCGCCGCGCCAGCTCGATCTCTCCAACGCCATGCTCACACTGCCGACGTCCTACCGGGCGGCCGACGGCAGCGACGGCCGCAACTACGGCAACCTCCAGGGGCTGGCCGAGCTGCGCGAGCTGTTCGCACCGCTGATCCAGGTGCCGGCCGGTCAGCTCGTCGTCGGGGGCAACGCCAGCCTGGCCCTGATGCACGACACGATCGTGCACGCGCTGCTGAGCCCGGTGCCCGGGGCCGCGCGCCGGTGGATCGAGGAGCCGGAGATCACGTTCCTGTGCCCTGTGCCCGGCTATGACCGGCATTTCACCATCTGTGAGCGGCTGGGCATCAAGATGGTCAGCGTCCCGATGACCGCCGACGGCCCCGACATGGACGTCGTCGAGCGCCTGGTCGCCGCCGACGCGAGCGTCAAGGGCATGTGGTGCGTGCCGAAGTACAGCAACCCGACCGGCGTCACCTACAGCGACGAGACCGTGCGCCGGCTGGCCGCCATGACCACCGCCGCCCCTGACTTCCGCCTCTTCTGGGACAACGCCTACGCCGTCCACCACCTCACCGACACCCCCGACGAGCTGGCCGACCTGCTCGCCCTCAGCGCTGAGCACGGCCACCCCGACCGCGTGTTCGTCTACGCCTCGACCTCGAAGGTGACGCTGGCCGGCGCGGGCGTGTCGTTCTTCGGCTCCTCGCCCGAGAACGTGAAGTGGTTCCTGCACAACACCTCGAAGCAGTCCATCGGCCCCGACAAGATCAACCAGCTCCGTCACGTGGAGTTCCTGCGTGACGGCGCCGGCGTGGCCGCGCACATGCGGCGGCACGCCGAGCTGGTCGGGGCGAAGTTCGAGCTGGTGGACAAGGTGCTGAGCGAGCGGCTCGGCGGCCTGGCCACCTGGACCAGCCCCAGGGGCGGCTACTTCGTCAGCCTGGAGGTGCCGCACGCCGCCGAGGTGGTGGCCAAGGCCAAGGCGGCCGGGATCGCGCTGACGCCCGCGGGCGCCACGCACCCGTACGGGAAGGACCCCGACGACCGCACGATCAGGATCGCGCCGACCTTCCCCGAGCTGGACGAGCTGGAGCAGGCCATCGAGGGGCTGGCGACCTGCGTGCGACTGGTCGCCGACGAGCGGGGCTGAGCCCGCCCTCCGTCATCGGGAGGCGCCGCCGTTCCTGAAGCCGAAGATGTACTCGCGCGTCTCGCTCGGATGGAACGGGACGCCGACACCCGGCTCGAAGGCGACGTTGTCGCGGGGGCAGTAATAGAGGCGTTCCCAGACGGCCAGGGCCTTCTCCCTGGCCGGCGCCTCCTGCGTGTCGCGCTTGCGGGCGCCGTACGAGCCGAGCACGTTCAGCAGCCCGAGCCCCCAGAACAGGCCCGTCAGGCAGAACGGCGCCAGCAGCACCTCGCCCCAGCGCGGGTCCTGACCCATCGCGATCACCAGCGACACGACCAGATGAACCAGGGCCGCCACCAGTAGCAGCACGTAGCCCTGGTTCCTGGCCCACGGCGTGTAGTGGCGGGCGGGGAACGACAGCCAGACCGCGAGCTGCGTGCGACTCATGACGTGTTTCGACGCGCCGAGCGAGGCCGCCGTCGGCAGATCGGCGATCTCACGCGTCCCCGGTAACCTGACCCGCCCGATCCTGTACGTGGTACCGGCGGCGACCGCCCCGGGAACCGCAACGACCTGGCCGGTCTCCGAGCACACCGGGCACCTGACTTCCACCCGGGCAGTCTGGCCTTAAGGAACGCACTGCGCAAACCGTCCGTCACACCGTGCGGGCGGGCGGCGCCGGCCGCCGCTTCCTCGCACCGGGAGTGCGCCTAGGGTGCATAGTGTGAGACCGATCGATGCCCTGGTGAACTCCCTGCCCGAAGCCCGCGTCATCACCGACCCCGACGTGATCGACTCCTACGCCCGTGACCGCACGTTCCTGGAGCCGGGCAAGCCGCTCGGCGTGGTGCTCGCCGCCTCGCGCGACGACGTGGTGACCACCCTGCGCTGGGCCACCGAGCACCGGGTACCGGTGGTGCCCAGGGGCGGGGGCACCGGACTGGCCGGCGCCTCGGTCGCCGGCGACGGCTCCATCGTGCTGTCGCTGGCCAGGATGACGGCGATCAGGGAGCTGTCACCGGCCGACGAGATCGCCGTCGTCGAGCCCGGCGTCATCACCGCCGACCTCGACCGGGCCGCCAGGGAGCACGGGCTCATGTACGCGCCCGACCCGTCCTCGTACGAGATCTCCACCATCGGCGGCAACCTGGCCACCAACGCGGGCGGGCTGCGCTGCGTGAAGTACGGCGTGACCAGGGACTCGGCGCTCGGCCTTGAGGTCGTGCTGGCCGACGGCCGGATCATGAACACCGGCCGGCGCACGATGAAGGGCGTCACCGGCTACGACCTGACCGGCCTGTTCGTCGGCTCGGAAGGCACGCTCGGCGTGATCACCGCCGCCACGGTGCGGCTGCGCCGCGCGCCGGCCGCGCCGCCCGCGACGTTCGCCGCCGAGTTCGGCTCGCTGCGCGACGCGGGCGCGGCCGTCTCGGCGATCATGGCGGCCGGCTGCCAGCCGTCGCTCATGGAACTGCTCGACCGGGCCACGCTGGAGGCCATCGACGAGTGGCGCAACATCGGCCTCGAACCCGGCACGCAGGCCATGCTGATCGGCCAGTCCGACGCCGCCGACAGCCAGGCCATGGCCGCGCGCATGGAGGAGATCTGCACCTCGAACGGGGCCTCGTTCGTGGCCGTGTCCTCCAGTCCGGAGGAGGCCGACGAGCTGATCGGGCTGCGCCGGCTGGCGTACGGGGCCAAGGAGCGGCAGGGCGCGTGCCTGGTCGAGGACGTGTGCGTGCCCCGGTCGGCGCTGCCCGACATGATCACCGCGATCGAGGCGGCGGCGGTCAGGCACGGAGTGCGGATCGCCACGGTGGCGCACGCGGGCGACGGCAACGTGCATCCGGTCTTCATCTTCGAGCACGGGTCCGTGGAGCCGCCGCCCGAGGTGTGGGCCGCGGCGGACGAGGTGTTCAAGCGGGCGCTGGAGTTCGGCGGCACGCTCACCGGGGAGCACGGGGTGGGGCTGCTGAAGCGGCGGTGGCTGGGGCTGGAGTCCGGGCCGGTGGCGGAGGAGGTGCAGCGGGGCATCAAAGCCGTCTTCGACCCGCTCGGCATCCTCAACCCCGGCAAGGCGATCTGACGTCCGGTGCAAATCGATCTTGCCTTGACCAAGCCGTGACTTCGGTCACTGATGTGTACTCGACCTGCGACGAAACGCTGACTTTGCTCGTCAAAACATGAATCTTCTGACAGGTCCGGCAGACGCCCCGTCTGTCGCGCTGGTAGCGTTTTGCCTCATCTATTGGGTGGTAATGGGGGTCCGACGTGAATCAGTTCCAGCCGTTGGCGGCGGACGACCCGCGGCGGCTGGGGGCGTTCGACATCGTCGCCCGGCTCGGCGAGGGTGGCCAGGGCGTTGTCTATCTCGGCAAGAGCGACTCCGGTGAGCAGGTCGCGGTCAAGCTGCTGCACCACGCCCTGGTGGCCGATACCGATGCCAGGACGCGGTTCCTGCGCGAGGTTGCGGTGGCCCAGCGGGTGGCCAGGTTCTGCACCGCTCCAGTGCTGCACGCCGACCTCGACGGGAGCCGGCCGTACATCGTGAGCGAGTTCGTCCCGGGGCCGTCGCTCCGGGAGCTCGTGATCAACGAGGGGCCGCGGCGGGGCGCGGCGCTCGAACGCCTGGCGATCAGTACGGCCACCGCGCTCGCGGCCATCCACCGTGCCGGGATCCTGCACCGCGACTTCAAGCCCGCCAACGTCCTCATGGGGCCCGAGGGTCCCGTCGTGATCGACTTCGGCATCGCCCGCGCCCTCGACTCCCCCGGCGCGACCGCCACCGGCATGGCCATGGGGACGCCCTCGTACCTGGCGCCCGAGCAGCTCAGCGGGGCGGCGGTGTCCGAGGCGGCCGACGTGTTCGCGTGGGGCGTCACGATGGTGTTCGCCGCGACGGGCAAGCCCGCGTTCGGCGCCGACTCCATCCCCGTCGTGATGAACCGGATCCTCAATGAGGAGCCGGAGCTGGAGCAGATGGAGGGCGGGGTCCTCGGGGACCTGGTGGCCGCCTGCCTGTCGAAGGACCCGTCCCAGCGGCCCAGCGCCGACGAGCTGATCGTGCACCTGACCGGCCAGCCGGCCCCGAACGCGGCCGTCGAGCCGGTCACGGGCCGGCAGAAGACGGCCGGCGCCGCCGCGGCGGGTGCCGCCGCGAGTGGCGCGGGTGGCGCCGGCGGCCAGGGGGCTGCCGGTGGCGCGGCGGGATCCGCGCAGGACAACTACCCCGGTCCCTGGCATCAGCCGACCGGCCCCGTCGCGGTGGGCGGGCCGCTCCAGACGGGCCCGCAGTCCGTGGCGCCGCCGCAGACGGGCGACTACGGCCACGCGGCCGCCGCCGTTCAGGGCGGCCCTGCCGGCCACGCGCCCCAGGCCGGGCCTCAGGCGGGCGCGCCGCACGGCGGCCCTGGCGGCCTTCTGGCCGGCGGGCAGCAGGGCGGTCCTGGCGGTCCCCTTGCCGGTACGCCGCAGGCCGGACCGCATGGTGCGGCTCAGAGCGGGCCACAGCCGGGCATGGCGCAGGGCGCGCAGGCCGGTGGGGCGCAGGGTGCGCAGGCGGGCATGGGGCAGGGTGGTCATGGGGCGTTCGGGGCGCATCAGCCCGGCGCGTTCCCGCCCGGCGCTCCCCAGCCGCCGCACCGTCCCGGTCAGGTCGGGGCCGGCATGCAGGCGTCCGGGATGCCGCACGGCCCCGGCGCTGTCGGCGGCCCCTTCCCCGGCGGTCACGGCGGCACGGGCCATCCCGGTGGACCCGGTGGCAACGGCCCCGGTGCCGGTGGAATCGGCGCCGGCGGAATCGGCGCCGGTCATGGTGCGGGCGGACCTGGTGCCGGTGGCCCTGGAGTCGGTGGACCCGGTGTCGGCGGGCCCGGTTCCGGTGGGCCTGGGCAGTCCGGTGACGGGGTGCCGGCGAAGCAGCGCCGTACGCTGACCCTCGCCCTCTCCGGCGCCGCCGCGGCCGCGTTGCTCGTCGTGGCCGGCGCGGTCGTCGTGCAGGCGAACAGCGGCAAGGAGGTCCCGGTCGTCGCCGTGGGCAACACCTCCACCGAGCCCGACGGCGGCTCCGGCGCGGGCCAGCCGGGCGAGCCGCCCGAGTCCGTGCAGCAGACCCTGCCGCCGGAGATCCCGACGGACACCACGCCTCCCGTTCCCACCCTGGAGATCGAGGAGAAGAAGACGCGGAAGCCCACCAGGGAGCCCGTCGCCCAGGTGCCCAACCCGGCCACGCAGGCGCCCCGGCCGCAGACCACCACGAGCCGGCCGCAGCCTTCTCCGAGCAAGACGAAGAAGAAGAGCACGAACATGGTCGAGCCGGATCCCGATCCGTCGACCCGGCCGTTCGACGAATCCGCGAAGGCCACCAACCAGCCGGCCAAGCCGTCGCAGCCGCCGCTGAAGCCCAACACGGCCACGCCGGTCGGGGTGTGCGGCGCCGGATACAAGGTGATCAGCTCGCACAAGCTGGGCGAGGGCGCCACGACGTACCTGCTCTACCACGCCGGCGCGGGCAAGAACTGCGTGGTCACCATCTCGCGCATGATCATCCCGGCCAAGGTGAACATGAACGCGATCCTCCAGGTCAAGGGCGGCTCCAGCGCGAGCAACCCGGGCAAGTTCACCTCGTACGCCGGTCCCATCCGCCTGCCCGCCAAGAAGAAGTGCGTCATCTGGGGCGGCACGTGGCACAAGACCTCGTGGAAGTCCGGCTGGAGCCACTGCACCTGATCCAACGCTCCCGGCTCACGAGCCGTCGCCCGGCAACGGGCGGCGGCTCGCTCTGTGCCCGGGGCACCAGGCTGCGCTAGCGTGCTCAGCACATGATCGTCGGCTCTGCCGGAGGAGTGCGCGTGATCAGGAGCAGACTCGATACGGAGAGCGAGGACTACCGGCTGCGCCGCGAGGCGATGCTGGCCAAACTGGCCGAGCTCGACGCCGAGCAGTCCAAGGCGGTGGCCGGCGGCGGCCAGAAGTACGTCGAGCGCCATCGCGCCCGCGGCAAGCTGCTGGCCAGGGAGCGGATCGAGCTGCTGATCGACCCCGACTCCCCCTTCCTGGAGCTGTCGCCGCTGGCGGCATGGGGCAGCGAGTTCCCCGTCGGGGCGAGCGTGGTGTCCGGGATCGGGGTGATCGAGGACGTCGAGTGCGTCATCACCGCGAACGATCCCACGGTCCGCGGCGGCGCCTCCAACCCGTGGACGCTGAAGAAGTCGTTGCGCGCGGCGGAGATCGCGCTGCGCAACCGGCTCCCGTACGTCAATCTCGTCGAGAGCGGCGGCGCGGACCTGCCCACGCAGAAGGAGATCTTCATCCCCGGCGGCCAGATCTTCCGCGACCTGACCCGGCTGTCGGCGGCCGGGGTGCCGACGGTCGCGCTGGTCTTCGGCAACTCCACGGCCGGCGGGGCCTACGTGCCCGGGATGAGCGATCACGTGGTGATGGTGCGGGAGCGGGCCAAGGTCTTCCTCGGCGGGCCGCCGCTGGTCAAGATGGCGACCGGCGAGGAGTCCGACGACGAGTCGCTCGGCGGCGCGGAGATGCACGCCAGGATCAGCGGGCTGGCCGACCACCTGGCCGTGGACGAGTTCGACGCTCTGCGGATCGGGCGGCGGATCATCGCCTCGCTCGGCTGGCGCAAGCGGGGCTTCGTGCCCGACGGGCCGGTGCGGGAGCCGGTGTACGCGGCCGACGAGCTGCTCGGGATCGTGCCTGAGGATCTCAAGGTGCCGTTCGACCCGCGCGAGGTGATCGCCAGGGTGGCCGACGGGAGCGAGTTCGACGAGTTCAAGCCGCTGTACGGCGCCTCGCTGGTGACCGGGTGGGCGCGGATCCACGGTTATCCGGTGGGCGTGCTGGCCAACGCGCGCGGCGTGCTGTTCAGCGAGGAGTCGCAGAAGGCCGCGCAGTTCATCCAGCTCGCGAACCAGTCGCGCACGCCGCTGCTCTTCCTGCAGAACACGACCGGCTACATGGTCGGCAAGGACTACGAGCAGGGCGGCATCATCAAGCACGGCGCGATGATGATCAACGCGGTGTCCAACTCGACCGTGCCGCATCTGACGGTCGTGATGGGCGCCTCGTACGGAGCGGGGAACTACGGCATGTGCGGGCGTGCCTACGATCCCCGCTTCCTGTTCAGCTGGCCCAGCGCCAAATCGGCGGTGATGGGGCCGGCGCAGCTGGCCGGGGTGATGTCCATCGTGGGACGGGCTTCGGCGCTGGCGAAGGGCCAGGTCTACGACGAGGAGGCGGACGCCGCGATGCGGGCGATGGTGGAGGAACGGATCGAGGCCGAGTCACTGGCCTTCTTCCTGTCGGGACGCCTGTACGACGACGGGGTGATCGACCCGCGCGACACGCGTACCGTGCTGGGCCTGTGCCTGTCGGCGATCAACAGCGCGCCGGAGCCGGAGCCGGCCGGGTTCGGGGTGTTCCGCCCGTGATCAACCGTGTGCTCGTCGCGAACCGGGGCGAGATCGCCCGCCGGATCTTCCGTACCTGCCGGGAGCTCGGCGTCTCCACGGTCGCGCTCTTCTCCGACCCCGACGCGGACGCACCTCACGTGGCCGAGGCGGACCTGGCGGTACGCCTGCCCGGCGCACACCCCGCGGACACTTATCTGGACGCAGCGGCGATCCTGGCGGCCTGCGCGGCCACCGGAGCGGACGCGGTGCACCCCGGTTACGGCTTTCTGTCGGAGAACGCCGATTTCGCCCGTGCGGTGATCGGGGCAGGGCTGGTGTGGATCGGCCCGCCGCCCGAGGCCATCGCCGCCATGGGGGTCAAGATCGGGGCCAAGCGGCTGATGGCGGAGGCCGGGGTGCCCGTGCTGCCCTCGTACGACCTGTCCGGCCCCGCCTCCGTGCCCGCGGAGTTCCCGCTGCTGGTGAAGGCGTCCGCGGGCGGAGGCGGACGCGGGATGCGCGTCGTGCGCGAGGCGGGCGAGCTGGCGCGGGAGGTGGAGTCGGCGCGGCGGGAGGCGGCGTCCGCCTTCGGCGACGGCACGGTCTTCGCCGAGCCGCTGCTGGAGCGGGCCCGGCACGTCGAGGTCCAGGTGCTGGCCGACCGGCACGGGACCGTGTGGGCGCTGGGCGAGCGCGAGTGCAGCGTGCAGCGGCGGCACCAGAAGGTGATCGAGGAGTGCCCCGCGCCCGGCATCTCCCCTGGCACACGGGAGCTGCTGCACGACGCCGCCGTCCGCGCCGCCCGCGAGATCGGCTACGTGGGCGCGGGGACGGTGGAGTTCCTGGTCGACGGCGAACGGGTGGCGTTCTTGGAGATGAACACCCGGCTCCAGGTCGAGCATCCGGTGACCGAGCTGGTGCACGGGGTCGATCTCGTCCGGCTGCAGCTTGAGGTGGCCGAGGGGGCGGCGCTGCCGGCCGGGCCGCCGGAGCCGTCTGGATGGGCGGTCGAGGCGCGGCTGTACGCCGAGGACGCCGGTTACGTGCCGCAGTCGGGGGTGTTGCGGCGGTTCGAGATCACCGGGGATGTTCGGGTGGATTCCGGGGTGGAGTCCGGGTCCGTGGTGTCGCCCTACTACGACGCGATGCTGGCCAAGGTGGTCGCGCACGGGGCCACGCGGGCGCAGGCGGTGCGGAAGCTGGTGACGGCGCTGCGTGGGGCGCGGCTGCACGGCCTCACCACTAATCGGGATTTACTGGTAAATATTCTGACAAATCGGGAGTTCTTGGCCGGTGACACGCACACCGGCTTCCTCGCCCCCGGCGGTCCCATCCATCCCGGGCCGGCGCCCAGTGACGCTTCCAGCGCCGCTCCCGGCACCGGAAGCGATCCTGGCGCCGGCGCCGGGGGCGATCCTGGCGCCGGCGCCGTGGCCGACTCTGGTGCCAGTGCCAGTGCCAGTGCCAGTGCTGGCGCTGGTGCCGGCGCCGACTCGGGTGCCGGTGCCGAGACCGCCTCCACCGACGTGGCCGGTGAGCTGGCGCTGCTGGCGGCCGCCCTGGCCGTCGCCGCCGGCAACCGCCGCAGAGCCAGGGTGCTCGGCGGGCTCCCCGGCGGCTGGCGCAACGTCCGCTCCCAGCCCCGCCGCACCCGCTTCGCGGAGATCGAGGACGACGTCGTCTACGACCCGCTCCCCGAGGGCGTCACGGTCGTCCGGGCTGATCCGTACAAGGTGGTGCTGGAGCGCGACGGCGTCCGGCGCGCCTTCGACGTGGCGCAGTACCCCGACGGGAAGGTCTGCGTCGACCACGCCGGCGGCCACGCCGAGCTGACCCCGCTCCCCCGCCTGCCCGAGCCCGCCGACCAGGTCGCCCCCGGCTCACTCCTGGCTCCCATGCCGGGTAGCGTGCTGCGGGTCGAGGTCGAGCCGGGCGACCGGGTGGCCAAGGGCCAGGAGGTCCTCGTCCTTGAGGCGATGAAGATGGAGCATCGGATCGCGGCGCCGGCCGACGGCGTGGTGGCCGCCGTACACGTGGAGAAGGGCCGCCAGGTCGACGCGGGAGCGGTGCTGGCGGTCATCGAGGAGGGGGACTCATGACGGACCTGGTGCACAAGGAGCTGACGGGGGGCGTCGCGACGATCACGCTGGACTCGCCGCCCAACCGCAACGCGCTGTCCTCGCGCCTGCTCGCCCAGCTGTCCGACCGGCTGAGCTGGGCACTGGCCGAGCCGGAGGTCAGGGTGATCGTGCTGACCGCCACCGGCAAGGTGTTCTGCTCGGGGGCCGACCTCAAGGAGCAGCGCGCGGCGGACGGGCGGCCTGACGCGCCGGTGACGGCGTCGTTCCCCGAGGTCCTCGAACTGATCTGGGACAGCCCCAAGCCGGTCGTCTGCCGGCTCAACGGCACCGCGCGGGCGGGGGGCCTCGGGCTGGTGGCCGCCTGCGACTTCGCCGTGGCGCCGCTGACGGCGTCGTTCGCGTTCACCGAGGTACGGCTCGGGGTCGCGCCGGCCATGATCGCCGTGCCCGTGCTCAGGAGGCTGAACGCCCGGGCGGCGGCCGAGTACTTCCTGACCGGCGAGGTGTTCGACGCGGCGCGGGCGGTGGAGATCGGGCTGCTGTCGCGCGCCGTCCCCGAGGACGAGCTGGACGCGGCCGTCGCCCACTACACCGGGATGCTGATCAAGGGCGGCCCCGAGGCGCTGGCGATCACCAAGCGGCTGGTCAGGGAGGTGCCCGCGCTGTCGTTCCGCGACGGGCTGAGCCGGATGACCGAGTTGTCGGCCGAGCGCTTCACCTCGGAGGAGGGCCAGGAGGGCATCGCCGCGTTCATGGACAAGAGGGCCCCCAAGTGGGTCCCGCCGCGGGCGTGACCATGCTGCGCATCGCGAACTGCAGCGGCTTCTACGGCGACCGCCTCTCCGCGGCCAGGGAGATGGTCGAGGGCGGGCCGATCGACGTGCTGACCGGCGACTGGCTGGCCGAGCTGACGATGCTCATCCTGGCTGGCAACCGGCTCAAGGGCCGTCCGGGCTACGCGCCGACGTTCCTGCGCCAGCTGGAAGACGTCCTCGGCACCTGTCTCGACCGGGGCATCAAGATCGTGACGAACGCGGGCGGGCTCGACCCGGCGGGCTGCGCGCGGGCCGTGCACGAGCTGGCCGGACGCCTCGGCCTGTCCCTCTCCGTGGCGCACGTGACAGGCGACGACCTCACCGGCCGGCCGCTCGACCTGGTCAACGCCGACACCGGCGAGCGCCTTGAGGCCACCCCGCTGACCGCCAACGCCTACCTCGGCGGCCGGCCGATCGCCGCCGCGCTGTCCGCGGGGGCGGACGTGGTGGTGACGGGCCGGGTGACGGACGCGGCGCTGGTGACGGGTCCCGGCATCTGGCGGTACGGGTGGGGTCCCGGCGACCTCGACCCGCTGGCCGGGTCCGTGGTGGCGGGGCACGTCATCGAGTGCGGCTGCCAGGCCACGGGCGGCAACTACGCGTTCTTCCAGGACGTGCCCGACCTCGCGCACTGCGGGTTCCCGCTGGCCGAGCTGCGGCCCGACGGCTCCAGCGTGATCACCAAGCATCCCGGCACGGGCGGGCTGGTCTCGGTCGGCACGGTCACGGCACAGCTGGTGTACGAGCTGGGCGGCCCCCGCTACCTCGGCCCTGATGTGACGGCCAGGTTCGACACGATCACGCTCTCGGACGACGGGCCCGACCGGGTGCTGATCTCCGGCGTCCGCGGCGAGCCGCCGCCCGGCACGCTCAAGGTGGCCGTCAACTACCTCGGCGGTTACCGCAACACGATGACGCTCGTGCTGACGGGCCTGGATCTGCCGGACAAGGCGCGGGTGGCGGAGGAGGCCCTGTGGGCGCGGATTCCGCGGGAGTCGTTCGACGAGGTGGACGTGACGCTGACGGACTCGGGGCTGCTGCGGATCACGGTGATGTCCGCCGACGAGCGCACGGCGGGCCGGGCTTTCTCCTCGGCCGTGGTGGAGACGGGGCTGGCCAGCTATCCGGGCTTCTACGGGCTGACGCCGCCGGGGAACGCGTCGGCGTACGGGGTGTACTGGCCGGTCCTGGTGCCGGCGTCGGAGGTGCGGGCGCGGGTGTTCGTGGACGGGGAGGAACTGCCCTACCCGCCGCCGGACGCGCCGGAGCCTTCGGCCCCGCCGATCGCCTCCGCCACGCCCGCTGTGCCCGCAGCCCCGGCCACGCCCGCCGACACGGCCGCACCCGCCACACCTGTCGGCCCGGCCACGCTGGTCGCGCCGGTCGATCACTCGGCGACCGTGCGGATCCCGCTGGGCCGGATCGCCGGTGCCCGGTCAGGGGACAAGGGCGGCAACGCCAACCTGGGCGTCTGGGCCGACACACCGGAGCGTTACGCCTGGCTGGCGGGTCACCTGACGGTCGATCGGCTCAAGGAACTGCTCCCCGATCTGGCGCCGTACCGGATCGACCGCCATCCGCTGCCCAACGTCAACGCGCTCAACTTCGTCGTCCACGGGCTGCTCGGCCGCGGCGTCGCGGCCAGCCCGCGGATGGACCCGCAGGCGAAGGCCCTGGGCGAGGAGCTGCGCGCCTGCCCCACGGACGTTCCCCTCACACTCGTGTGAGGAGAGCGCCGGCCGGAATCCGGGTTGACCGTGCGTGCGACGCTCTCTAGGGTCGAGGCGCAGAACATCGTTCTGGTGAGAAGGGCGGTCCATGACCTCCACCCACATCGACGTCGCCACCGTGGACTTCGACGCGCTCGGCGCGTGGATGGACGCCCAGGGGCTCCCCGGCGGCCCGATCACGGGCGCCGCGCCGGTCCTGGGCGGCACGCAGAACGTCATGATCCGCTTCGAGCGCGGCGGCCGCCCGTACATTCTGCGCCGGCCGCCCGTGCACGCCCGCCGCAAGAGCAACGAGGTTCTGCGCCGTGAGTCGCGGGTGCTGGCGGCACTGCGCGGCACGCAGGTGCCAGCGCCCCGGCTGGTGGCCGCGCAGACCGAGCGGGAGCCGGTGTTCTACCTGATGGAGCCGGTGGACGGGTTCAACCCCTCGACCGGGCTGCCCGAGCCGCACGCGTCGGACCCCGCGATCAGGCACCGCATGGGGCTGGAGGCCGCGGCGGCGCTGGCCGAGCTGGGGCGGGTGGATCCGGAGGTGCTGCCGGGGTTCGGCCGGCCCGAGGGCTTTCTCGAACGGCAGGTCCCGCGCTGGCTCAAGGAGCTCGACTCGTACGGCGAGCTCGACGGCTATCCGGGGCCCGACATCCCCGGCCTGCGCGAGACGGCCGACTGGCTCACCCGGCACCTGCCCCGCACGTTCACGCCGGGCGTCATGCACGGCGACTACCACTTCGCGAACCTCATGTTCGCCTGCGACGGCCCCCGCGTGGCCGCGATCGTGGACTGGGAGATGTGCACGATCGGCGACCCGCTGCTCGACCTGGGCTGGCTGGTGGCCACCTGGCCCAGCAACAACGGCCACGTGCCCGGCCTGCCGGGGCCGCGGGAGATCATCGCTTACTACTCGGCGCTGTCGGAGCGGGACCTGTCGGCCGTCGGCTGGTACGCGGTGATGGCCTGCTTCAAGCTCGGCATCGTGCTGGAGGGCACCCACGCGCGGGCGTTCGCCGGCAAGGCGCCGAAGGACATCGGCGACCTGTTGCACGCGACGACGCTGGGGTTGTTCGAGCGGGCCGGGCAGTTCATGGCCGGCGCCCTCGACTGAACCGGACTTCAACCAGCAAAGCGCCCATTTCTTCCCTTTACCCGACGTTGCCAACTCGGACTTATGTCGTGATTTCCGGAAAAACGATCACACCTCATCTTTGGGGACGTACAATTGCGCGCAATTGCACCTTTCATCGGGGAAGGATCGTCATGCGCATGCGGTTCCTCGGCTCCACTTCGGAGGCGGGCGCCTGTCCCACCCTGTACGAGACCGACCGCGGCACCATCGTCGTCCAAGGTCTGCAAGTCACCGACGCGGAGGCGCTCGCCGATCTCCGCGACGTCCTCGACGGCGAGGCCGCGGTGGAGGTCCCCCGCGAGCTCCTCACCGAGATCGCCCGCCGCGTCCTGCCCGAGTACGCGGCAAACGCTTTCCCGACCAGCGAAAGAACACCCACGGCAACCGGTTGATCACAATTGCGGCAGGCCCTGGCATGATCGACGCAAGCGGGACTAGCCTCTTGCGGCGTGACGTCCTTTCAGCAGGCGCGCATCGACCTCGGCAGTCAGCTACGTCAGCTGCGCGAGGCCGCCCATCTGTCGGGCAAGGAGCTGGCGGAGCGGCTGCGCTGGCAGCCCTCCAAGGTCAGCAGGCTGGAAAACGCCAGGCAGACGGCGACCGAGGATGACGTGGTCGTGTGGGCGCAGGCGGTCGGCGCCTCGCCCGACACGACGGACGGCCTGCTCAGGCAGTCGATCGCGCTGCTGGAGCGGCACGACGACTGGAAGCAGCGCCACCGCAGCGGCCTGGCCGCGCTCCAGGAGGACGTCCGCGACCTCGAATCGCGCACCAAGCTCTTCCGCGTCTTCGAGCCCGGCATCATCGTGGGCCTGCTGCAGACCTCCGAATACGCCCGCCACGTCTTCCAGAAGGTCAAGCGCCTCTACAGCGCGGCCGACCAGATCGACGCGGCCGTGCGGGTGCGCATGCAGCGCCAGGAGATCCTGTACGACCGCACGCGCACGTTCAGGTTCGTGGTGAGCGAGGCCGCGCTGCGCACCGCGCTCGCGCCACCCGAGGTCATGCGCGGCCAGCTCGACCGCCTGCTCGCGGTCAGCACACTGCCGAACGTGGAGTTCGGCGTGATCCCCTTCGGCACCGAGCTGCCGGCCAACCCGGTCAACGGGTTCTGGATCTACAACGAGGCCATGGTCGCCGTCGCCACCATGACGAAGGACCTGATCCTGCGCGACCCCGACGACATCGCCTTCTACGTCCGGGCCTTCGACGATTACGCGAAGGTGGCGGAGTTCGAGGAATCGGGGCGGGAGGTCATCATGGCGATTCTTCACGAATATCGGAAACAAAGTCCACATTAACCGCAGCAATTGCTTGCCTCCCACCACAAGATCGTGCAATTCTGTCGCGAGACGTTGCGGAGGTGACGCATGATGCTCGATACCGCGCTCTGCCTCGAGCGGTTCGCCTGGCACGCCGGTCGGCACGCCGACCTGGCCGTCCAGAGCCTCGCGTTGGCCAGCGACCCGGCGTACGTGTCGGTCCGCAACCGTTTCTCGGCCACCCTCGCCGAGACCGTGACCTGCTCCGACGAGGGAGCGTTCATCACCTCGTGGGGTTATCGCCTGGGCACGGCGGCGGACGTCGAGTCCGCCGCCGCCCGCCTCGCCTTCCTCCTGGCCGCTCTCCCCGCCTGAGACCGTCGCTCTGGCGCCGGGTCAGCAGCCGGCTTTGTAGAGCACCTTCTGCACCTCGGGCTGGTCCACGTTCTGCGCCGTCACGATCGTGGCGTCGGTCGGGATCGACGGCGTGACCTGCTGTCCCTTGACCGCCGCGACCGCCTGCTCGACCCCCTTCGCCCCGATCTCACCGGGCAGCTGAGCGATCAGCGCCTGGACGACACCGTCCTTGAGCTGCTTGACCTGGGCCGGCCCCGCGTCGAAGCCCACCATCTTGACCTCACCCAGCTTGCCCGCCTGCTGCAGGGCCGACCCGGCGCCGGTGGCCGAGTTGAGGTTGGCCGCGAAGATGCCCGCCAGGTCGGTGTCCTTGGCCAGGGCCGCGTTCACGATCCTGGACGCCTCGCCGACGTCGTTGTGCGAGTACTGCACCCCGAGGTAGCCGACCCCCGCGTGGTTCGCCTTGATCTCGTCCTCGAACCCCTTGATCCGCGCGTCCACGGTGCTCACCCCGGGATCGGTCGAGATCACCAGCACCTTGCCCTTGCCGCCGATCTGCTCCGACAGCGCCTTCGCCGCCGCCGCGCCGCCCTTGACGTTGTCCGTGCTGATCCGCGAGAGCCCGATGCTCTGGTCCTCGACCACCGTGTCCACCAGGATGATCTTGATGTCCTGCTGTTTGGCCTGGGTCAGCGGCGCGATCATCGCCTTGACGTCGGTCGGCGCGATCAGCAGGGCGTCGGGCTTGCCCGCGACGACCGAGTTCACGATCGGAGTCTGCAGCGTGGGATCGAACTTCTGCGGCCCCTGCACGTCCAGCGCCACCCCGAGCTCCTGGGCCTTGGCCCGCGCGCCGCACGCCATGGTCTCGTAGAACTCCTCCCCCGCCAGGCCCTGCACGAGCGTCACCCTGACCTGGTCGGTTCCACCACCGCCCCCGCCGCCGCCACACGCGGTGATCAACATCAGCGTCCCGAGTACGGCCATCGCCTTGCGCATGGTGGTGCCTCCTGTCGCCTTGCTACTGATCGCGGGCCCTGCGCCTCCACTGGTCCACGTACACGGCGGCGACGAGCACGGCGCCCACCACCACCTGCTGCCAGAACGGCCGCACGCCGAGGATCTGGAACCCGTTCTGGAGCACGACGGGGATGAAAACCCCGATGACCGTCCCCGCTACCGTGCCGACGCCGCCGAACAGCGACGTGCCGCCGATCACCACGGCGGCGATGGACTGGAGGTTGTCGGTGGAGTGCGCGGACACGCCGGTGATGCCGTACTTGGCCAGCGACAGGTAGCCCGCCAGCCCGGCCAGCAGCCCCGCCAGCCCGTACACCTTGATCAGATGCCCGCGCACGGCCACGCCGCCGCGCCGGGCCGCCTCGGCGTTCGAGCCGATCGCGTACGTGTGCCGCCCGAAGCGCGTGAAGGCGAGCGCCAGCCCCGCGACGGCGGTGATGGCGGCGCACACCCACACGATCAACGGCACCCCGAGCCAGCGCGCGAGGCCCAGCCCCAGGTTCAGCTCGGTCGGCGCGCGCAGGTCCACCCCGCCCGTCAGCAGCAGCGCCCCGCCCAGCGACATGCCCAGCGTCCCCAGGGTGACGATCAGCGCGGGGATGCGTCCAAGCGCCACGAGGACGCCGTTCAGCACGCCCCACCCCAGCCCGGTGACCACCCCGGCCACCGCTCCGAGCGTCAGCGACCCCGTCCCCTCAATGACCTTGGCCGCCACCACGGCGGAGAAGACCAGCACGCCGCCCACCGACAGGTCGATCCCCGCCGTGACGATCACGAACGTCATCCCGGTGGCCAGCAGCAGCAGGATGGCCGCGTCGCTGACCAGGTTGAGCAGGTTGAACGACGTGGGGAAGGAGCCGGGGGCCAGCACGGAGAAGGCCACGAGCAGCCCGGCCAGCACCAGCCCGATCCACACGATCTGCAGCCGGCCCAGCTCACGCACCGCCTTCATGCCCGCCCCTCCCGCCGCTCGTCCGCCGCCTCCGCGGCCCCGCCCTGTGCGGACGTCTCGTCCCGCCCGTTCTGCTCGTCCTGTTCCATGGCGCCGGTCATGGCGCCGACGAGTTCCTCCATCGACGCCCGGCCGGTCTCGAAGGCGGCCACCCGCCGCCCCAGCCGCAACACCTCGACCCGGTCGGACACCGCCATCACGTCCTGCATGTTGTGGCTGATCAGCACGACGGACACGCCCGCGTCCCGGACGCTCCTGATCAGGTCGAGCACCCGCCGCGTCTGCAGCACGCCCAGCGCCGCGGTGGGCTCGTCCATGAACACCACCCGCCGCGCCCACGTCGCGGCCCTGGCCACGGCCACCCCCTGCCGCTGCCCACCGGACAGCGCCGACACCGGCGCGCTCATCGAGGCCAGCCGCACCCCGAGCCGTTCGCACGCCTCCAGGGTCTCCCGCCGCATCCGGGCGTTGTCCAGCACGCCGAGCAGCCCGAGCAGCCCCGGCCGGAGCCGTTCCCTGCCGAGGAAGAAGTTGGCGGCGGGGCTGAGGTCGGCGCACAGCGCGAGGTCCTGGTAGACGGTCTCGATCCCGGCCGCCCTGGCCTCCTCCACGGTCCCGAAGGCGACGCTCTCGCCATCGAGCGCGATCGTCCCGCCGTCGGGCCGCTCGGCCCCGGACAGGATCTTCGCCAGCGTGGACTTGCCGGCCCCGTTGTCGCCGATGAGCGCGACGACCTCGCCCCGATGCAGGCTGAAGTCCGCTCCCCGCAACGCCTCGACCTGCCCGTAGCTCTTCACGATCCCGCGGGCGTCGATCAGCGGTACGGCCATATGACCATCAAGAAACGCATTGACATCGTTGTCAACCCCCATCCGCGCCCGAAAGGGCACGCCCGGGGCTCAGAGCGGGGTGCCCGGCTCCGCGCGGCGATCCGGGCTTCCCGGCAGGTCCACGGTCGCGATCGCCCCGCCACCGGGCGCGTTGGCCAGGCGTACCTCGCCCCCGGCCTCGCCGACGGCCTGGGCCACGATCGCCAGCCCCAGCCCCGACCCCGGCAGCCCGCGGGCCGACGGGGAGCGCCAGAACCGCTCGAAGACGTGCGGAAGCTCCTCCTCCGGCAGCCCTGGCCCGTGGTCGCGGACGGTCAGGCGCCCGTCGCTCAGCCTCACCTCGACCTGGCCGCCGGGGCTGAACTTGGCGGCGTTGTCGATGAGGTTGAGCACGGCGCGTTCGAGCGAGGAGGCGCTGCCCACGACGTACCAGGGCTGGAGGTCGGTGGCGACCTCGGCCCCGCGCAGCCTGGCGCGTTCCACGGCGGCGGTGACGACCTCGTGCAGCCCCAGCTCGACGTGCGGCTCGTGGTCGCTGTCGCCCCTGGCGAGCTGGAGCAGGTCGGCCACGAGCGTGGACAGCTCGGCGAACTGCGCCTTGACGTTGATCAGCAGGCGCTCCTTGGCGCCTGGATCGAGGCTGCGGCCGGTCTGCTCGCTGCGCAGCAGCAGGTCGATGTTGGTGCGCAGGGTCGTGAGCGGGGTGCGCAGCTCGTGGCCGGCGTCGGCGACCAGCTGTTTCTGGCGATCCCTCGATCCGGCCAGGGCGGCGGTCATGGCGTTGAACGAGGAGGACAGGCGGGCGATCTCGTCGGTGCCCGTGACGGGGATGCGGGTGCCGAGGTCCTCGGTCTGCGCGATGTGCTCGACCGCCCGGGTCAGGTCGCCGACCGGGCGCAGCGCGGCACGGGAGATCGCGAGCCCGGCCCAGGCCGCGCCGAGCACGCCCAGCGCGGTGATGCCGCCGAGCGTGAGGGCGGCGATGCGTTTCGTCCGCTCGATGTGCCCGTACGGTCTGGCCTCCATGACGGCGACGCCGGGTTTGAAGTGCACCGTCACCACCCGGACCCGCTTGCCGTCGCGCGTCTCGCCGTAGCGGTAGACGGGCTCGCACGGCTCGAAGGCCTCTTTGTCCTGCTCGTAGTCGGCCAGGATGGGCGAGGGGCCGACCGAGCAGGTGGTGCCGTCCTTGAAGAGCAGCGTGGCCAACCCGTCGGCGAACGGGCCCGGCGTGCCGTCGGACGAGCAGTGCTCCATGAGCCACTTCTTGTCGCCCTGGTCCACCGACGCTTTGATGGTCATGTCGAGGTTGCCGCGCAGCCGGTCCGCCAGGATGACGTACGACAGCGCCGCGCACATCGCGATGGCCACCGCCACGGCCACCGTGACCAGGAGCGTCAGGCGGGTGCGCAGGCTGCCGCGGGTGGCCAGGCCGGCCACCCGCGCGCGCAGGCGGCCGGTTCTCACGCCGTGGCCCGCAGCACGTACCCCACCCCGCGCACGGTGTGGATCACCCGCGGCTCGCCGCCGGCCTCGGTCTTGCGCCGCAGGTACATCACGTAGACGTCGAGGGAGTTGGAAGTCGGCTCGAAGTCGAAGCCCCACACCTCGCTGAGGATCTGGTCGCGGGTCAGCACCTGGCGCGGATGGGCCAGGAACAGCTCCATCAGCAGGTATTCGGTCCTGGTCAGGTCGAGCCTGCGCTCGCCGCGGGTGACCTCCCTGGTCGACGGGTCCATCCGCAGGTCGCCGTAGGAGAGCGAGTCACCCTCGGGGGTGCCCGCGCTGAGCGCGCCCCGCCGCAGCAGGGCGCGCACCCGGGCCAGCAGCTCGTCCAGCTCGAACGGCTTGACGAGGTAGTCGTCGGCGCCCGCGTCGAGCCCCGACACCCGGTCGCCGACCGCGTCGCGAGCGGTGAGCATGAGCACGGGGATGTGGTTGCCGGACGCGCGCAGCCTGCGGCACGCGGTCAGCCCGTCGAGCCGGGGCATCATGACGTCGAGCAGCACCGCGTCGAAGGAGTCCGTGGCGACGGCGTCGAGCGCCTCCTGCCCGTCGACGGCGGTGACGACCTTGTAGCCCTCGAACTCCAGGCTCGACTGCAGGGCCTCGCGCAAGGCGGGCTCGTCGTCCACTACCAGCAACCGTGCGGGCTCGTTCATATAAGAAAAACTAAGGGGTCATCATGAGAACGCGATGAAGGATCTCACACCGGCTTCATGAGGAGTCGATGAGGGATTCGCCGACAGGTCACCACGTGACGGGCATCGCCGTGAGACCGAAGATGGCTCCATCGTACTTGGCGGGCAGCTCCTCGTCGGCCATCGTGACCCGCAGCCCCGGCACGCGCTCGAACAACGTGCGCAGGGCGATCTCCAGCTCGGCCCGCGCCAGGTTCTGGCCCAGGCACTGGTGCACGCCGTAGCCGAAGGCCACGTGGTGGTTGGCGCCGCGCCCGGGGTCGAACGCGTCGGGCCGCTCGAACGCCCGCTCGTCCCTGTTGGCGCTGGCGCCGAGCACGTAGATGCCCTCGCCCTTCTTCACCTGCTGCCCGCCGATCACCTGGTCCTCGGTGCTGACCCGGTCGAACGCCACCCAGTCCACGATCGACAGGTAACGCAGCAGTTCGTCAACCGCCGCGGGCCAGCCCGACGGGTCGGCGCGCAGCACGGCGAGCTGTTCCGGATGGCGCAGCAGGGTGAGCGCGGACAGCGGGATCATGTTCGCGGTGGTCTCGTGACCGGCGACGAGCAGCAGGAAGGCCACGCCCACGAGCTCGTCATGGGTGAGCGCGCCGCCGGCGA
Source organism: Nonomuraea sp. NPDC048892 (assembly GCF_040649735.1). NCBI lineage: Bacteria > Bacillati > Actinomycetota > Actinomycetes > Streptosporangiales > Streptosporangiaceae > Nonomuraea > Nonomuraea sp. NPDC048892. Next base: position 122,027 of record NZ_JBEZFZ010000003.1, read on the forward strand.
TCAGCCGCCCGAACAGGTCGTCTCCCGGCTGCTCGGCCATGGAGGTGATCAGCGTGTCGAGGTAGTCGCGGATGTCCATCGCCGCGGCCATGCGGGCCTGCGGATCGTCGATGGAGGAGACCATCTTTCTGGTCCGCGACTGGAAGAGCTCGCGGTCGGCGTACGGGACCCCGAGCAACTGGCAGATGACGAGGGACGGCAGCGCCAGCCCGTACGCCTCCACCAGGTCGGCCTCGGGGCCCTTGGCGAGCAGGTCGTCGATGAGCTCGTCCGCGATCCGCTGGATGCCGGGCCGCAGCTCCCTCATCCGCCTGACGGTGAACTCGGGGATGAGCAGGCGCCGGAACCTGCTGTGCTCGGGCGGGTCGAGGTCGATGAAGTGGCCGGCGGTGAACTTCTCCCGCGCCGCCCGCTCCTCCGGCGTCGTCTGCTCGTCCTCGGGCGGGGCGCTGGGATGGCCGGGGGTGGCCGGGTTGGTGCTGATGCCGGGGCCGGCCAGGACCTGCTTGGCCTCGGCATGCCGGGTGACGAGCCACACGTCGGCGCCGAAGAGCGTGCCCTTGACGAGGGGAGCCTGCTCGCGCATCCGCTCGTACTCGGGCGGGGGCGCGAACGGGCACGTGCGCTGGACAGGGAAGGGCTGAGCCATAGTCTGCTCCCTACAAGCCGGACCGCATTGCTTACTTACGCGAAAGTAAGCAATGTTGGGCCGGTCGTCAAGTGAGGGAGTGGCATGGCCGGGCGGCGGACGGACACACGAGAGCGAATCCAGCAGGTCGCGCTGGAGCTGTTCGCCGAGCACGGATACGAGAAGACCACGCTGCAGGAGGTGGCCGAGCGGCTGGACATCACCAGACCGGCGCTCTACTACCACTTCCGGACGAAGGAGGCGATCCTCGCCAGCGTGGTGGACCGGCTCGGGGAGTCCATCGAGGAACTGGTGACCTGGGCCAAGCAGCAGCCGGCGACGGCCGAGGCCCGGCTGGAGATCCTGCGGCGCATCGCCGGGCTGCTGGAGGACCAGTGGCGTCCGCTGTTCAGGTTCGCGCAGGTGAACCAGGGGATCATGCGGCAGAGCGCGGCCGGCGAGCGGCTGCAGGCCGGGGTGCTGAGCATGCTGTCACTGCTGGCCACGCCGGACGCCGGCCCGGTCAAGCAGTTCGAGGCCAGGCTGGCGGTCTTCGCGGTGATCATCGGGAACGTGCCGTCGCTCTTCGACCTGGGGCTGGAGGAGTCCGAACGCACGGCGGTGGCGCTGGAGGTGGCCACCAAGCTCATCACGGACGACTGAGAGCCTGCCGGCAGAGGGGTTGATCGCCGACCCGACGGCGACATCGCTGACCCGACGGCGAAGACGCGGGACAGCCGTGACGACGTGCGGGGCACGGCGTCAGACCCACGACGACGTGCGGAGAAGGGGTCAGACCACGTCGAACTCGTTTCCCTCCGGATCCGTCATCGCCACCGCGTAGTGATCGACCCCGGGCTGCGACAGCACCCGCACGACGGACGCCCCCGCCTGGACCAGCCGTTCGACCTCGGCGTCCACCCGCGCCTTCCTGATCTCCAGGGGCACGTCCTCCCGCCTGCCGCCCACCTGCACGTCCAGGTGAAACCGGTTCTTGACCACCTTGGCCTCGGGCACCTGCTGAAACCAGATCCTCGGCCCGTGCCCCTCGGGATCGACGATGCTGTCGCTGCAGTCGCCCTCGCCCAGCTCGTCTTCCGGCACGCCGAGACTGCGCCAGTAGTCCCGCCAGGTCGCGAACGCGCCGGGCGGGGGCTCCACCGCGTAACGCAGCGCGCCGGCCCAGAACCGGGCCATCCGCTCCGGCTCCGTACAGTCGATGACCAGCTGATAAGAGATCACGGCGACCATCCTGCCGGACCCGTCCGACAATTACCGCTCACGGTCGGGACGGGTCCTGGGCCGCAGGCGCTCCGGCTCGATCGAGGCGGAGGCCCGGGCCGGTTCATAAGCCCTTGCCAGCAGCCGGCAGGCACCAAGACCGGCGAAAGGGCGTTCTTCAGCGTCTCAGCAGGGCCATCGCGGCGTTGTGGCCGCCGATCCCGCTCACCGCGCCGCCCCTGCGGGCGCCGGCGCCGCACATGAGGATCCGCTCGTGCTCGGTCTCCACGCCCCAGCCGCCCTCCTCCGCGTACGGCCAGCTCAGGTCGGTGTGGAAGATGTGGCCGCCGGGCAGGCCCGCGTCGCGTTCGAGGTCGACGGGCGACTTGGCCTCGACGCAGAGGGAGCCGTCGGGGGCGCGGAGCAGGCAGTCCTCGATGGGCTCGGCCAGGACCGTGTTGATGGAGGCGAAGGTGGCGTCCAGAGCCATCTTCCGCGCCTTTTCCGGATTTTTCCGGAAAAGGCGGGCGGGCATGTGCAGGCCGAACAACGTCATCGTCTCCGCGCGGCCCCGCAGCTCAGGACCGAGGATCGACGGGTCCGTCAGCGAATGGCAGTAGACCTCGGCCGGCGGCAGCTCAGGGATCTCGCCGCGCGCCGCCTGCGCGTACGCGGTGTCGAGCTGGCCACGTCCCTCGTTGATGTGGAACGTACCGCTGAAGGCCGCCCGCGGGTCCACCGAGGCGTCCTTGAGCCTGGGCAGCCGCGTGAGCACCATGTTGACCTTGAGCTGCGCGCCCTCCGGCACCGTCACGGGGCGGCCCAGCACCCTATCGAGCACGGCCGGCGGCAGGTTGACCAGCACGTGGCCGCCGTTCACCGTGTGCTCGCCGTCCTCGGCGACGTACGTGACCTCGCCCGTCGGCGCGATGCCGACGATCTCGGCGCCGGTCCTGATCTCGGCGCCCGCCCGCCTGGCCGCCGCCTCCAGCGCGCCGGAGACCGCGCCCATGCCGCCGACGGGGACGTTCCACTCGCCGGTGCCGTCGCCGATCACGTGGTAGAGGAAGCACCGGTTGGCCAGCAGATCGGTGTCGGGGTCGGCGAACGTGCCGATCAGCGCGTCGGTGAGCACGACCCCGCGCACGGTGTCGTCACCGAACCGCTCGTCCACCGTCCGGCCGATCGGCTGGGCGAACAGGTCACGCCACGCCTCGGCGCCGACCAGGCGCTCGATCTCGGCCTGGGGGCGCAGGGGTTCGAGCAGGGTGGGGGCCAGGGCCCGCGCCACCTCGCCGACCATGCCGTAGAAACGCCGCCACGCCTCGTGGTCGGCCTCGCCGCCGGTGACGTCCCTGAACGAGGCCGCCGTACGCAGGTCGTCCTCGTTGTCCACGAGCAGGCCGCGCTCGCCTCGCGGCGTGTAGGAGGCGTACCGGCGGCGGCGCAGCTCCAGGTCGAGCCCCAGGTCGCGGACGATGCCCGAGGGCAGGAGGCTGACCAGGTAGGAGTAACGCGACAGGAGCACGTCGACCCCGGAGAAGGCGCGCGTGGAGATCGCCAGCCCGCCCACGTGGCCGTAGCGCTCCAGCACCAGCACCCTGCGCCCGGCCTTGGCGAGATAGGCGGCCGCGACCAGCCCATTGTGCCCGCCGCCTGCGATGACCACGTCGAACCTACTCACCACCGCACCATACGACCCAAACCACACCATTCGTCAACGCCACGACCGACGTCACCGGCCCCCACCCCTGTCCGACGTCAAGAGCCGACGTCGGACAGGGGTGATGAGGCAGGGGTGATGAGGCAGGGGTGATGAGGCAGGGGTGATGAGGCAGGGGTGATGAGGCAGGGGTGATGAGGCAGGGGTGATGAGGCCGGAATCAGAGGGCCCGAGCCACGGAATCGGGGTCACGGGGTGGGGGCCAGTCGGGGCCGGCGTCACGGAGTCGGCGTCGAGGTAAGTCGGCCGGTGCCACGGGCGCCTGGTGTCACCGGCGGCCCGGCATCACGGGTGGGCGGCATCACCGGCCTGCGGCGTCAGGGGCGGGCCTGGTCGGGGCGGGGGCGGGCGGCGTCAGAGGCGACCGATGTCAGGGGCGGCCGGCTATTGACAGGAGGGTAGCGGCTGGGCCGGTCAGTGCTCGGCCGCGTCGCCATACCGCGCGCAGGCTTCTGACCAGGTTGATGCCCGCCAGCGGCACCTCCACCAGCCGCCCGGTGTCCACATCGGCCTCCACCGCGTATCGGCTCAGCACCGCCGGCGCCGCCCCCGCCTGGGCCGCGCCCTTGACCGCCGAGTTCGATCCCAGTTCCAGCCGCGGGCTGGCGCGGTGCAGGCCGCCGAAGGCGACGTCCAGCGTCTCCCGGGTGCCCGAGCCTGGCTCACGTACCACGAGGGGCGTGGCGGCCAGCTCAGGACCTCTCAGCGCCGTACGGCGGCGCGCCCACGGATGCCCCGGCGCCACCACGACCACCAGCCGGTCGGTCCCCACGACCCTCTCACCCAGCCCGTCCGGCACGCTGGGCCCCTCCACGAACCCCAGTTCCACCTCCCCGGCCAGCACCCGCGCCGCCACGTCGGCGGAGTTGACCACGTCGAGACCCACCTGCACGTCGGGCTCCCGGTTCTGCAGCTCGCCGAGCCAGCGCGGCACCAGGTACTCGGCCACCGTCATGCTGGCGGCCACCCGCAGATGGGCGGCCTCGCCGTGGCGCACGGCCTGGACGGCCCGCATGAGCTCCTGCGCGGCGGCGAGCACCTGCGCGGCCCACCCGGCCACCATCTTGCCCTCGGCGGTGAGCGCGGAGCCGCGCGGCGTACGCTCGATCAGCGGCAGGCCGAGGCGGCGTTCGAGCTGCGCGACGCGCTTGCTGGCGGACGGCTGCGCGATCCCCGCCGCCCTGGCGGCGCGCCCGAGGCTGCCCAGCTCGCCGACGTCGACGAGGAGCTTCAGCGAGTCGAGATCGGGCAGCACACTCATAGCCACAGGCTATGACCTCCCAGGCAAGGCGTGGCTACCGGCCGCTTCCGCCGCTCAGAAGACTGAGATCATGCCCGCCACCGCGCAGGAGCCCACCGCTCAGGAACCCATCGCGCAGGAGCCCACCGCCCGACCCACCCAGCAATCCGCCCGGAGAACCAGGTGGGCGACCGCCTGGGCACCCGTCCGCACAGCGATCCGCATCACGACCTGGGCATCCGTCCGGGAAAACGCCCGGCTCCTGTGGCCCGGTCTTCTCGTGGCGGTCGTCGCGACGGCGCTGTCGATGATCGTCAACCGGTACGTCCCCGCGCTCAGCCCCGCCGTCATCGCCGTCCTCGCGGGCGCCCTCATGGCCAACCTGACGGGCATCGGCACGCGGTTCCGGCCCGGGCTCGCGTTCGTCTCCAGGCGGGTGCTGCGCGTCGCGATCGCCCTGCTCGGCCTGCAGATCGCCCTTCCCGACGTGCTCGGGCTCGGCTGGCGGACGCTGGCGATCGTGACGGTCGCGACGGGGCTCACGTTCGTCACGACCCAGCTCATTGGGCGCGCGCTCGGCGTGAGCCCCGGCACGTCGCTGCTCATCGCGACGGGGGTGTCCATCTGTGGCGCCGCCGCGATCGCCGCCATGCGGGAGAGCGCCGGCCTGGCCGACGACGACGAGGCCGCGGCGAGCGCGCTCGGGGTCGTGGTCCTGTACGGGACCGCGGCCATCCCCCTCGTACCCCTCCTGGGCTCGCTCCTGGGCCTGTCGGCGGCGCAGCTCGGCGTGTGGACGGGCGCCGCCGTGCACGAGGTGGCGCAGGTGGCCGCGATCGGCGCCGCCTCAGGAGTGCTGGCCGGCGCAGTGACGGTCAAACTGGGGCGCGTGGTGCTGCTGGCCCCGATCGTGGCCCTGACGTCCTACCTGCGGCGCGGGACACACGACCGGCGGCTCGGGGCGCACGACCAGCGGCTCGGCGGGGCGAACGAGCGGAAGGCCGGGGCGAGGCCGCCGATCGTGCCGCTGTTCGTGGCCGCGTTCCTCGCGATGGTGCTGCTCCGCGGCACCGGGCTGGTGCCCGAGGCGATCACGGCGGCCGTTCCCGCGCTGACGAACGTGCTCATGGCCGCCGCCCTGTTCGGTCTCGGCACCGGCATCGACCTGCGGAAACTGGCCAGGGGAGGCCGGGCGGCGCTGCTCGGCGGGTTCGCCACGGCGATCATCGCGGCCACGTCCCTGGCGGGGGTCGCGGTTCTCGTGTGATCCTCAGGTGGACGGCCGGGCCGGGTGCCCGTACGCTGCTCGGTTCGGAACAAATCCCGTGAAAACGGCCGTTCCTCCTATGTCAGGGCCAAGGACCACACAAGGAGCACGAAACTCACCATGCGCAGCACCACCGACTCCCTTCTGCGGCCGTCCGACGAGGTCGCCGAGGCCCTGGCAAGCGGCGCGCCGGTCGTGGCCCTGGAGTCCACGATCATCTCCCACGGGCTGCCGCAGCCGCGCAACCTGGAGGTGGCGCGGGAACTGGAGGGTGTCGTACGCGCGGCGGGCGCCGTGCCGGCCACGATCGCCGTGCTCGACGGCGTGCCCCGCATCGGCCTGAACGAGGTCGAGCTTGAGCGCATCGCGACCGAGTCGGGGCTGCGCAAGCTGGGCCAGCGCGACCTGCCCGTGGCGGCGGCGCTGAAGGCCAGCGGCGCCACCACCGTGTCGGCCACGTCCTTCCTGGCCGCCCGCGCCGGCATCCGCGTCTTCGCCACCGGCGGGCTCGGCGGCGTGCACCGCGGCTGGGTCGAGGACCAGGACGAGTCCGCTGATCTCGGTACACTCGCCGCCACCCGCATCACCGTCGTCTGCGCCGGGGTCAAGTCGATCCTCGACGTGCCGGCCACGCTGCAGCGGCTGGAGACGCGGGGCGTGAGCGTGGTGGGCTTCCGTACCGACTACTTCCCCGGCTTCTACCTGCACTCCTCCGGCCAGCCGATCGAGTGGCGGATCGAGTCGCCCGGCGACGCGGCGGCCATCATGCGCGGCCAGGACGCGCTCGGCGGCGCGGACAGCGCCCTCATCGTGGCCAACCCGGTCCCCGAGGATCAGCAGCTCGACCCCGAGCTGCACGACCGCGTGCTCGGCGAGGCGCTGGCCGCCGCCGAGCGTGAGGGCGTCAAGGGACAGGCGATCACCCCGTTCCTGCTCGGCTACCTGGTGGACGGCACCGGCGGCGCGTCGTTGGAGGCCAACCTGGCCGCCGTACGCGGAAACACCGCCCTGGCCGCCCAGATCGCCCTGTCCTGGGCCCGATCGTGACGGACGGCGCCCTGCTCGTCATCGGCGACGTGGTCACCGACGTCGTGGCCAGGCACGGCGCACCCGTCACGGCGGGCACCGACACGGCGGCCGACATCGTGCTGCGTCCCGGCGGCTCGGGCGCGAACACCGCCGCCTGGGCCGCCTCTTTGGGCGCCGAGGTCCACCTGCTGGCCAGGCTCGGCTACGACAGCAGCGAGTGGCACGCCACCGAGCTCATCAAGACGGGCGTCACCCCGCACTTCGCCGTGGACCCGGCGCACCCCACGGCGGTGGTGATCGCGATGGTGGACAAGAGCGGCGAACGCTCGATGCTCACCAACCGCGGCGCCGCCGGCCTGATCTCCGAGGCCGACTGGGATCCGTCCCTGCTCGACGGCGTCGCCATGCTGCACCTGTCCGGATACGTGCTGTTCGCCGAGGCCGGGCTGCGCCTGGCCAGGCGGGCGATGGCGGACGCGGCGGCGGCGGGCGTGGCGATCAGCGTCGATCCGGCCTCCACGGGCCCGCTGCGCGACTTCGGCGTCGAACGTTTCATCCGCGAGACGGCACCGGCCGGGCTGGTCATCCCCAATCTCGACGAGGCCCTTTTGCTCAGTGGGGCGGCGACGGCCACGCGGGCGGCCGTACTCTTGAGTGAGACATACGGCACAGCGGTCGTGAAGCTCGGCGCCGGCGGAGCACTGGCGGCCGTCGACGGAGAGGTGGTGGCGACCGCGGAAGGTGTGTCCGCCGAGGTCGTGGACTCGACGGGGGCGGGTGACGCCTTCGCCGCCGGGTTCCTCGCCGCCACTCTGCTCGGCTCCGCCGAACAGGCCGCGCTGGAGGCCGGCTGCCGTGCCGGTGCCGCATGTGTGGCCCAGGTGGGGGGCCGTCCACGGTACGGTTTGGATCTGAACCGTCTTTACCCTATTCACACTGATTGATAGCTTGCCGCGTAGGCTTGCACCATTAGCCACATGCGTTACGGGCAGCACACGCGGCTCACTGGGGAGGATAAGGTCCGCCGATGGAAGTCGAGTCATCGATCTGCCTGAGCGACCTCATCCCTGCGCTGCGTTGGAGCCGCCCTCAGCAGGTGGCCGAGGCGTTGGGCGATCCGCGCCTGCCGGCGGGGTGGTGGTCCTCCCTGCCGCTGTCGAAGGCGCTCGGCACCGCCGGGCTCGACTGGATCTGCGAGCGCCTGGCCAAGCTGGCCGCCGCCCGCTGGGATCACCTGCCGCTGGCCGACCTGCTGCCCGCGCTGACCGTTCACCACATCGACCCCGCGCTGCCCGGGTGGTCCGAGGCCACCCGCACCGCCGTCACCGGTCTCGGCGGCTGGCAGCGGCTGCGCCGCCTGTCGCCCAGTGACCTGGGCACCCCGTCGGCCACGCCCGAGGTCGTGATCGGCTCGGTCCTGCGCGAGATCCTGGGCCGCATCCCCGCCCATCGCGAGATTCCGGTCGCCGCGGGCCATCCCGAGGTCACCCGGCCGCTGCAGCGTGACCAGATGCCCGTCACCTCTCGTGGCACGGGCACCTCTCGTGGCACGGGCACCTTTCCCGCGGTCGGGCCCGACGGCACGCCGCAGCCGCGCAGCGCCTTCACCCCGTCCGAGGCCAACCCGAGCGGCCCTCAGCCGACCGGCCCGTTCGCCGGGCAGGGGCAGGGGCAGGGCGACCTCCGCCGGCCCGCGCCCGGCCAGAGCGGCGCCTTCCCCGTGCCGTCGGCGGCAGACAGCGGCCCCCGCTCCACCGGGTCCTTCCCCGCGGTGCCGTCTTCTGAGGGCAACTCCCGCCAGCAGGGCGTCTTCCCAGCGCCGACCTCCACCGACAGCCCGACCGGGTCCTTCTCCGCCGCCGAGGGCACCTCGCCTCAGACGGGCTCGTTCCCCGCCGCACCCGGCCAGGGCGACGACCGGCGCCAGTCCGGCGCCTTCCCCGCGCCGCCGTCCTCGGAGGGCAACCAGCGTCAGACGGGCTCCTTCCCGGCCGTGCCCTCCTCGGAGAGCAGTCCGCGCCAGAGCCTCTTCCCCGCGCCGCCCTCTTCCGCGGGCAACCAGCGCCACACCGGTTCCTTCCCTGCCGTGCCCGGCCGGGACAAGGACCGGCGCCACACCGGCTCGTTCCCCGCCGTGCCGTCTTCAGAGGGCAAACCGCCTCAGACGGGCTCTTTCCCCGCCGTACCCTCCTCGGAAGGCAACGCCCGCCAGAGCGGCGCCTTCCCGGGGCCGTCGTCCTCCGACAACCCTTCGCGCTCGACCGGCTCGTTCTCCGCGCAGCCTCAGACGGGCTCGTTCTCGGCGCAGCCGCAGAGCGGCGCGAGCCCGCGTCAGGGGTTCGCGGGCGAGGGCGGCCTGCCGCAGCGCCCCGCGCCCGGCCAGTCCGAACGCCTTCCGCAGCGCCCCGCGGGCCCGCAGGCCGGCCGCCCTGACACCGGCGGCCCCGCGGCCCCGTCCGCCGCCGGCCCGGCCGGCAACGGCCCGCACCCGGGCAGCGGCGGCCCGCACACCGGCTCGATCCCGCCCGTTCCCGGCACCGGAGTCCCCGCCGCTGGGACTTCTGGAGCCCCCGGAACACCTGGCGCGGCGGCCCCTGGGAACGCGGGCGCGGGAACGGCCGGAGCCGCCAACCCCGCCGCCGGCCTCTCCGGGGCGGGAAACCCCGTCGCCGGGCTTCCCCCGGCCGGCACCCCCGGAGCCGGAATCCCCGGAGCGAGCGCCCGCGCGGCCGCGGGAACCCCTGCGGCCCCCGCGGGCACTCCCGCCGCCGCCCCTTCCGCTCCGCCGGCCTCCACCCCCTCCTACTCGGCTCCCAGCCCGGTCCCCTCCGACACCGACCACGCGATGGTCCGCGTCGTGGACAACCTGTTCCGCAGTCTGGACAAGCTGGAGCTGGCGGTGGCCGTGCACCGGCTGTTCGCCGAGGACCCGGTCAGTCTCCGTACGCTCGCCCACAAGATGCTCGTCGAGCGGGACGCGCTCTCGCAGGCCCAGCGCACCGCCGAGGAGCGCGTCCTGCACTGGCTGCGTTCCTCCGAGTCCGCCCCGGTCACCGGCCACATGTTCCGCCTGACCGAGTGGCTGGGCGCGGCGGCCACCGAGGATCAGCTCATCGGCGCCGACCCGGCGCACCCGGTGACGGTCCCGTCGCTGCGCACGCCGCTCTGGCGCGTCCTGGTGACGCTCATGCCGGACCGCCGCTTCCAGGACGGCTGGCTCGTGGTGGGCGACCTGCACGGGCTGCAGAGCCGTACGAGGCAGCTCCTGGCGGCCAGCCCGCCCGACACCGACCTCGTGGAGCTCATGGGCGAACTGGGCATCCGCGCCCATTCCGCCAAGGCATGGCTCGACGCGCTGCCACCGGAGACCGGCCCCGACCCGGTGGCCGCCGCCTCGTCCCCGGCCCAGCCGCTGCCCCGGCGTACCCCTGGAGCCAACGGCCACCACCACCGGGGTGGCCAGCCCATCCCGTCGGCGACGACCGCCGGAGCCATCGACCCCTCCGCCGCGCTGGCCACCCTGTCGGCGCTCTCGGGCGGCCGCTCCCCCATGCTCCCCGGCCTGGCGGGCGCCCCCGCCACCCCGCCGCCGCCACTGCCGGGACCGTCCTCCGACCCGCGCCGCTGGCAGCGCATCGAGGTCACCCCCGAACACCTCAGGGGCGGCCCGGTGCCGGTGCCGGAGGGGTACGCGGCCCAGCTGGGCATGCGTCCCGGCACCCTGCTGTCGGTGACGGGCCCCGGCGACAACGCCATCGTCCTGGTCTGGCAGGGCCACCAGCCGGTCTTCGACTCCCTGCAGCCGGTCCTCATGCGCCTGAACGCCCGCCCGGGCGACCAGGTCTACGTCACCGTGGACGGCTATCGCCTCGAAGCCCAGCTGACCGGCTGACCCCACCGGCTCGCCACGTCTCAACGGCGGGCCCCGGCCTCCACCGCGGACGTCGCAAGAGTCAGGCCCGCAACCGAGCCGCTCACCCAAGCCCGCGCGCTACGGCCTCTGACGAGGAATACCTGTCAGACGCCGGCGGTGTCAGGAAGGCGTCAGGCAGAAGGGGTGGCCGGCCGGATCCAGGAGCACCCGCCATCGTCCGTCGCCGGGCTGGTGGTCCGGTTTGGCCGCGCCGAGCTCCAAGGCCAGCGCTTCCACCGCATCGAGGTCGTCAGCCCGGAAATCCAGGTGGAGCTGTTGCGGCACGTCCTGACCCGGCCACTGCGGAGCCCGGTATCCGGCAACCCGCTGGAACCCCAGGTCACAGCCGGAGCCGTCCGTCAGAGCGACGAACTCGTCCGAACTGAAGAGTTCGCGCATTTCGGTGAGCGCACTGTAGAAGCCCGCCAGCGCCCGCGGGTCCGCACAGTCGAGAGTCACCCCGCGCAGCACAGCGCCTGGCACCATTCGCTCCTTCGCGTCCGCGCGTCCGTCTCCGTGAGCCGCCGAACGTGACCACCGGCCCCAGCCACACCGTACTCGCCACCTCCACCGTCGCAGTAGCGATTTATCCCCGCCTCAGCGCAACGACACCGGCGCCTTCGACACACTCCTAGTCCTGGTCGAACAGGCGGAGGCGGTGGGCGGTGGCGGCGGCTTCGCCTCGGGTGGCCACGCCCAGTTTGGCCAGGATGTTGGACACGTGCACGCTCACCGTCTTCACCGAGATGAACAGCGCCTCGGCGATCTCCCGGTTGCTGCGCCCGCTGGTCACCTCCCGCAGCACCTCCAGCTCCCGCGCCGTCAGCCCGAGCGGCTGACCGTCGTTGCCGTCGTCGGAGCCGCCGAGCCTGGCTCGCCGGCCGAAGACGTCGAGCTGTTCGAGCAGCGGCGTGGCGCCGAGCTCGCGGGCCAGCTCTCGCGCCCGGGTCAGCCGGGCGGCCGCCTCCTGCCGGTCGCCGGCCGACAGCGCCGCCTGCGCCGCCCCGACCAGGCACTGCGCCTCCGGGTACGGCTCCCGCAGCTCGGCCCAGGCCCGCACCGCCTGGTCCCACGCCTTGAACTGCCAGGAGGCCGCGTCGCTCACGTAGGCGGACGTCGGCTCGGGCCCGGTCAGGGCGGTGAACGTGAGCCGGTGGGCCTGCTGGGACTCCCCCATGGTGTCGAGCCGCAGGGCGATCGACCGGATCTCCGGCAGCAACGACAGCGCCTGCCGCGCGAGCGCCCCCAGCCCCGCGCCGGGCGCGGCGCCCATCAGGACCTCGGTGAGCTGCTTGGACGGCACCACGGCCCAGATGAGCCGCGCGACGGTCACCAGCACCGGCCACGAGTAGCGCGGGCTGCTCATCAGGTCGCGCTCCTCCAGCGCCCTGGCCGCCACCTCCACCGCCTGCTCCGGCTGCCCCCGCGCCGACAGCAGCTGCACCTCCCTGCGCAGGTGCGGCAGCGTCACCTGATCGCGAAAGGTGCCCCGCGACACGATCTGCCGTGAGGAGGCCATCAGGGCCTCGGCCCGGTCGAGCTGCCCCCGCGCGAGCGCGATGTCGGTGGCCAGCCCCTGCAGACTGGCCCGGTAGGGCGGGGGCGGCACGAGGTCGAGCGCGTGTTCGAGCACCTGCAGCGCCTCGTCCCAGCGCCCGAGCGACAGCAGCGGCTCGGCCAGGTTGATCGACAGGAACGTGCCGGACGTGCGGGCCAGCCCGTAGTGGGCGGCGTCGTCGATCCCGCGCCGGGCGACCTGGGCGGCCCGCTCGTGCCAGCCCGCGCCCTCGAAGGCGTCGGACTCGGAGACCGCGCAGCGCAGCAGCGCGTTGTAGGCCCCGTCGCGCTGGGCGATGCGGCGTGCCTCGGCGAACGTCTCGACCTGCAGCTCCATCTCGGAGTAGCACGCCTTGCCCCAGTTGAGGCTGATCATCGCGTGCGCCTCGACGTTGGCGTCGCCGATCTCGTGGCCCAGCTCGATCGCGCGCTGGGCCGTGTCGAGCCGTTCCTGGAGGTCTTCCGGGCCGGTGAGCATGCGCGCGAACGTCTCCAGCACCTGGCCACGGAGCCTGAGCTCGTCGTCCGGCACGAGGGCGGCGGCCTTGCGCAGGTCGTCGAGGAAGCCGGGACGGCCGAGATCCCAGCGGGTCAGGCCGCGCTGGCGCAGCACCATGGCCGTCCGCACCGGGTCGGCGTCGTGGTCGAGCTCGTCGAGGGCGGCGCTGCCCAGAGCGATGCCGCGTTCGTACTCGCCGGCCAGGTGGGCGACCGTGGCCGTCTGCCTGAGCACGTCGATCCGGTCGGTGCCGATGCGCTCGGCCGCGTCGGGCGCCAGGTCCCACAGCTCCAGCACTCTGGACAACATGCGCAGCTGCACGTCGTAGGCGGTGGAGGTGCGGGCCGCGTCAGCCGCGCGCCAGGCGCTGACCAGCGCCCAGGCGTAGTCGTCTGACTGCCGGGTGTGGTGGGCCAGCTCGATCGCGCCGCGCGGGGCGGGCAGGATCGACAGGTCGCGCTCCAGGGCCTCGGCGTAGCGGGTGTGCAGGCGGATGTGCTCGCCGGGCAGCAGGTCGTCGTCGAGCGCTTCGCGGATGAGCGCGTGACGGAAGGAGTAGCCCTCGCCGTCGACCACGAGCACGTTGCCCGCCACCGCGGGGCGCAGGGCGCGCGACAGCCTCTCCTCGTCGAGCCCGGCCACGGCGCTGAGCAGGTCGTGCTCGATGCGCTGACCGCCGACGCTGGCCACCCGCAGCAGCTCCTGCGTCTCCTCGGGCAGCCGCTCGACGCCGGCCAGCAGCAGGTCGCGCAGCGACTCGGGCAGCGCCTCCTGGCCGTCGGCCTCGCTGAGCAGCGCCTCCACGAACAGCGGGTTGCCCTCGCTGCGCGCGTAGATGAGGTCCATGTCGGCGGCGGACGGCTCGCGCTCCAGGATGCCCGCGGCCAGGGCGACGGCCTCCCTGCGGGTGAGCCGGCGCAGCTCGGCCCTGGTCACCCACTCGACCCGGCCCAGCTCGGCGAGCAGCGGCCGCAGCGGGTGGGAGCGGTGCAGCTCGTCGGTGCGGTAGGTCACGACGAGGAGCAGGCGGGCCGCGGTGCGCTGGTAGCGGACGAGGAACGTCAGCAGGTCGCGGGTGGCGCGGTCGGCCCAGTGGGCGTCTTCGACGATCAGCACCACGGGACGGTCTTCCGCGAGCCGCTCCAGCAGCCCGAGCACCTGCTCGAACAGCCTGGCCCTGGCCTCGGCCCCCTCCTCGCCCGGCTCGCCGAACTCGGGCAGCAGCCGGGCCAGCCCGCGCGTGTCGCCGCCGGGCACCAGCGCGGTGACGCCGTCGCGGCCGAGCTCGCGCACGAGCCCGCGCAGCACGGCGGTGAACGGCGCGAACGGCAGGCCCTCCGTGCCCAGCTCCAGGCAGCCGCCGATGAGCACCCTGGCGTCCTCGGCCCTGTGGCCGGTGAACTCCCTGACCAGCCGCGTCTTGCCGACCCCCGCCTCGCCGCCGACGAGCACGGTGGACGACGCGCCCGCGCGGGCCCGGCCCAGGGCGTCACCGAGGGCGGCGAGCTCGCGGGCACGCCCGACGAACAGGGGGCTCACGGCGTGGATGCTCACGCCCTAAGGATGCCATCCGGCCACGACAGAAACCCACGCCGAGCCGGAGCTTCGCGAGGAGCGTACGGAAACGCCCGGCCCGGGCCGTCGCGTCGCTCCCGAACTCAGCGCAGGACCTCAGCCCAGCGCGGGACCTCAGCTCACCGCCGGGCCTCGCGCAGGCCGGAGGAAGGTCAGCGCAGCACCTTGCGGAAGAACGTGGCCGACGCCTCGTAGCCCAGCGCGTGGTAGAACTCCGGCGCCCGCCGCGTGGCCATCGCCACGTAGCCGGCCTCCCGTGTGCGGGCCCACCGCTCGAACTCCTCCAGCAGCGTCCGCCCGATCCCCTGCCGCCGCGACCCGGACTGGACCATGGCCTCCTCCACCCAGGCCACCGGCCCGTTGGCGAAGAGCGTCAGGTGCACGAACCCGAGCAGGTAACCGTCGACCCGGCCGTTCACGACGGCCACGAGCAGGAGGGCGTCGTCGTTGGCGAGGAGTTGGGGAAGCGCCGCGTCGAAGGCCTCGCGCTCGGGCCTGAAGGTCAGGCCGAACTCGCGGGCCAGTGCGAACACCTCGTCCGCGTCCGCCTTCTCCGCCTTCCTGATGAGAAGATCGTCAGCCGTCATGACCATCGACCCTAGATCGTGCACCGCCGCCTCCGCAAACACCGTTCACAGGTCACCGAGCCCGAGCTGCCGGGCGATGAGCATGCGCTGCACCTCGCTGGTGCCCTCCCCGATCTCCAGCACCTTCGCGTCGCGGTAGAAACGCGCGACGGGGAACTCGTTCATGAACCCGTAGCCGCCGAACACCTGGGTCGCGTCCCGCGCGTTGTCCATCGCCGCGTTGGACGCGACCAGCTTGGCGATCGCCGCTTCCTTCTTGAACGGCACCCCGGCCAGCATCTTCTCCGCCGCGTGGTAGTAGGCCAGGCGCGCGGTGTGGGCGCGGACCTCCATGTCGGCGATCTTGAACTGGATGGACTGGTAGTGGCCGATCGGATGGCCGAACGCCCGCCGGTCCCGTACGTACGTCAGGCACTCGTCCACGCACCCCTGCGCCAGCCCGACGCTGAGGGCCGCGAGCGCGATGCGGCCCTCGTCGAGCGTCTGCAGGAACTGCGCGTAGCCCCGGCCGCGCTCGCCCAGCAGGTTCTCGGCGGGCACGCGGCAGTCGGTGAAAGCCAGCTCGCGCGTGTCGGAGGCGTTCCAGCCGACCTTGGAGTACTTCTTCGAGACCGTGAACCCGGGCGTGCCGCTGGGCACGAGGATCGTGGAGATCTCGCGTTCGCCGGTGAGCGCGGCCACGCCGACGACGCCGGTGATGTCGGTGCCGGAGTTCGTGATGAAGGCCTTCGTCCCGTTGATCACCCATTCGCCGCCGTCCAGGACGGCGGTGCTGCGCATCCCGCCGGGCACGTCGGACCCGCCGCCCGGCTCGGTCAGGCCGAACGCGCCGAGCATCTCCCCCGAGGTCAGCTTCGGCAGCCAGGTCATGCGCTGCTCGTCGGTGCCGAAGCGGTAGATCGGCATCGCGCCGAGCGACACCGCCGCCTCCAGCGTGATCGCCACGCTGGAGTCGACCCTGGCCAGCTCCTCCAGGGTCAGGCAGAGGGCGAAGTAGTCGCCGCCCATCCCGCCGTACTCCTCGGGGATGGGCAGCCCGAACAGCCCCATCGCGCCCATCTGCCGCACGATGTCGTACGGGAACGCCTCGCGCTCGTAGAAGTCCCCGATCACCGGGGCGACCACCTCGCGGGCGAAAGACTCGACGGTCTTGCGCAGCTCTTCGTACTCGTCCTTGAGCATGTCTCAGCCTTTCGACAGCGCCTGTACGACGCGGGAGGGGCTGGGCCGCCCGAGCAACTCCGCCAGCCAGGTGCTGGTGGACACGAGCTTGCCCAGGTCGAGCCCGGTTTCGATGCCGAGTCCTCGCAACATCCAGACGAGGTCTTCGGTGGCGAGGTTGCCGGTGGCGGACTCGGCGTAGGGACAGCCCCCGATGCCGCCCGTGGAGGCGTCGACCGTCGTGACGCCCGCCCTGAGTGCGGCGAGGGTGTTGGCCAGGGCCTGGCCGTAGGTGTCGTGGAAGTGCACGGCGAGGCGATCGGGCCGGCGGAAGGCGTTGATCAGGGCGGTGACGTGGCCCGGCGTGCCGACGCCGATCGTGTCGCCGAGCGACAGCTGGTAGCAGCCGAGCCCGAGCAGCCGTTCGCCGACGGTGACCACCTGGGCGATGGGCGTGGGGCCCTCCCAGGGGTCGCCGAAGCACATCGACACGTACGCGCGCACCTTGATCCCGTTGTCCAGCGCCCTGGCCACGACCGGCTCGAACATCTCGAACTGGCTCTCCAGGCTGCGGTTGAGGTTCTTCGCGGCGAAGGTCTCGGTCGCGCTGGCGAAGACGGCGATCTCGTCCACGCCCAGGTCGAGCGCGCGGTCGAGACCGCGTTCGTTCGGCACGAGCACGGGGTAGCGCACGCCCGGCCTCCGGTGCAGCCGCTCCAGCAGCTCGCCGGCGTCGGCCAGCTGCGGCACCCATCTGGGGTGCACGAAGCTGGTCGCCTCGATCACCTTGTGCCCCGCGTCCGCGAGCCGGTCGATGAACTCGGCCTTGACCTCGACGGGCACGATCGAGGACTCGTTCTGCAGCCCGTCGCGCGGGCCGACCTCGTAGACCGTGACCTGGTGCGGCAGGCCCTCTTCCTGGTACGGCATCACGACGCCTCCTCAGCGGTGATCACGGCCAGGACGGCGTCCATGTCCACGGGACGGCCCGCCTGGGCGGTCAGCTCGGAGACGATCCCGTCGCGCGGGGCCGTGACCGTGTGCTCCATCTTCATCGCCTCCACGACGATCAGCGGCTGCCCCTCGCTCACCCGGTCACCGCGCTCGGCCTTGACGAGCAGGACGGTGCCGGGCATGGGGCTCCTGACCACGCCGTCGCCCGCCGTCGCGGCGCCTGGCCGGTCGCCCGGGTCGCCGATGAGGTGCCTGGTCAGCTGCCAGGACGCGCCGTCGCGGCCGAGCCAGAGCGTGTCGGCGCGGCGTACGCACAGGTAGTGCTCGGTGCGGTCGCCGATGGTGACGCTGAGCGTGCCGTCACCCGCGCGTTGCCGGGTGCGGATCCTGGCCGGTCGCGGGCGTCCTTCGTCGTCCATGACCTCGGCGGACTCCTCCGGCAGGCCGCGCACCCTTACCGCGTGCACGCCGTCCCTCGACTCCAGCCGCCACGTCGTCCACGCGGGCTCGCCGACGCGCCACCCGTCGGAGACCTCCCACGGGTCGTCGCCCTGCGGCAGGGCGTGGAAGACGAGCGCCGCCGCGGCGAGCACGTCCCACGGGACTCCGTCCGCGCCCACCAGCTCGGGCAGCAGCCGCTCGACCAGCCCCGTGTCCAGCTCGCCCGCGCGTACGGCGGGGTGGGCGGCCAGCGCCCGCAGGAACGGGAGGTTGGTGACCACGCCCAGGACGGCCGTGCCCGCCAGCGCCCGGTCGAGTGCGCGCAGTGCCGCGTCGCGGTCGTGGCCCCAGGCGATGACCTTGGACAGCATGGGGTCGTACTCGCTGCCGACCGTCCCGCCCTCGACCAGCCCGGAGTCCACCCGCACGACCGCGCGCCCGCCACCGGCCGCTCCCACCGCCACGGGTCCCGCCGCCGGTCCCGCCACAGGCCCCGGGCCATCGGCGGGTTCGCGCAGGGCGAGCACGTGCCCGCCCGTCGGCAGGAAGCCGCGCGCCGGGTCCTCGGCGTACACACGCGCCTCGACCGCGTGGCCGTCGAGCCGCACGTCGTCCTGCCCGAACGGCAGCCGTTCGCCTGCCGCCACCCTGAGCTGCAGCTCCACCAGGTCCAGCCCGGTGACCAGCTCGGTGACGGGGTGCTCGACCTGGAGGCGGGTGTTCATCTCCATGAAGTGGTAGGCCCCGGTCGTGCCGTCCACGATGAACTCGACCGTGCCCGCGCCCGCGTAGCCCACCGCGCGCGCCGCCTCCACGGCCGCCGCGCCCATCGCGGCGCGCGTCTCGGGGGTGACGAACGGCGACGGCGCCTCCTCGATGATCTTCTGGTGCCTGCGCTGGAGGCTGCACTCGCGCTCGCCCAGGTGCACGACGCCGCCGTGGGCGTCGGCCATGACCTGGATCTCGATGTGGCGCGGGCGCTCGACGTAGCGCTCGATCAGCAGCGTCCCGTCGCCGAACGCCGCCAGCGCCGTACGCCGGGCCGACTCGATCGCGCCGGGCAGCTCGGCGGCCGAGCGCACCAGCACCATGCCCTTGCCGCCACCGCCGGCGGACGGCTTGATCAGGGCGGGGAAGTCGGTCCACGCCTCCAGCCCCGGCTCGGTCGCGCCCGGCACCACGGGCACCCCGGCGGCCGACACCGTGGCCTTGGCCCGGATCTTGTCGCCCATGGCCTCGATGGCCTCGGCCGGCGGGCCGACGAATACGAGGCCGGCGGCCACGCAGCGGCGGGCGAACTCGGGGTTCTCGGCGAGGAAGCCGTAGCCGGGGTGCACGGCCTGCGCGCCGGCCTCGCGGGCCGCCCCGATAATCGCCTCAATATCCAGATATTTCGGCACCTGGAGGGCTATGTCGGCTTCGCGTACGTGCTTGGCCTCCGCGTCGGACGGGGTGTGCACGGCCACGGACGTGATGCCGAGGGCGCGCAGCGTGCGCGCGATCCGTACGGCGATCTCGCCCCTGTTGGCGATCAGAACACGGTCGAACACCATCGCGTCACATCCGGAAGACGCCGTAACCGGCGGGTTCGAGCGGGGCGTTGGCCGCCGCGGACAGTGCCAGGCCCAGGACGGTACGGGTGTCGAGCGGGTCGATCACCCCGTCGTCCCACAGCCTGGCCGTGGAGTAGTAGGGATTGCCCTGGTGCTCGTACTGGGCCCTGATCGCGTCGGGGTCGGCGTCGCCGACGGTCGTGAGCACGCTCGCGGCCTGCTCGCCGCCCATGACCGAGATGCGGGCGTTCGGCCACATCCACAGGAACCTGGGCGAGTACGCCCGCCCGGCCATCGCGTAGTTCCCCGCCCCGAACGAGCCCCCGATCACCACCGTGAACTTGGGCACCCGCGCGCACGCCACGGCCGTCACCATCTTGGCGCCGTGCTTGGCGATGCCGCCCGCCTCATACGCCTTGCCGACCATGAAGCCGCTGATGTTCTGCAGGAACAGCAAGGGGATCCGGCGCTGGTCGCACAGCTCGATGAAGTGGGCGCCCTTCATGGCCGACTCGCTGAACAGGATGCCGTTGTTGGCCACGACGCCCACCGGGTGGCCGTGCACGTGGGCGAACCCGGTCACGAGGGTCGAACCGTACTCGGCCTTGAACTCCAGGAACCGCGAGCCGTCCACGATCCTGGCGATCACCTCGCGCACATCGTAGGGCTGACGCGTGTCGGCGGGGACGATCCCGTACAGGTCGCGGGGGTCGTGCAGGGGCGGCTCAGGCGCGATCGTGTCCCAGGGGCGGGCGGCGCGCGGGGCGAGCGTGGAGACGATGTCGCGGACGATGGCCAGCGCGTGCGCGTCGTCCTCGGCCAGGTGGTCGGTGACGCCGCTGACGCGCGCGTGCAGGTCGCCGCCGCCCAGCTCCTCCGCCGTGACCTCCTCGCCGGTGGCCGCCTTCACCAGCGGCGGGCCGCCCAGGAAGATCGTGCCCTGGCCGCGGACGATGACCGCCTCGTCGCTCATCGCGGGCACGTACGCGCCGCCGGCCGTGCACGAGCCGAGCACGGCGGCGATCTGCGGGATGCCGCGGGCCGACATCGTGGCCTGGTTGTAGAAGATGCGGCCGAAGTGCTCGCGGTCGGGGAACACCTCGTCCTGCCTGGGCAGGAACGCCCCGCCCGAGTCGACGAGATAGACGCAGGGCAGGTGGTTGTGCAGGGCCACCTCCTGCGCGCGCAGGTGCTTCTTGACCGTGATCGGATAGTACGTGCCGCCCTTCACGGTGGCGTCGTTGGCCACGATCACGCACTCGCGGCCCGACACGCGGCCGACGCCGGTGATGATGCCGGCCGCGGGCGCCTGGTCGTCGTAGAGTCCGCCGGCGGCCAGCGGCGACAGCTCCAGGAAGCGCGAGCCCGGGTCGAGCAGGCCGTCCACGCGGTCGCGCGGCAGCAGCTTGCCGCGCTCGACGTGGCGGCGCCGCGACCGCTCCGGCCCGCCGAGCGCGGCGGTCGCGAGCCGTTCGAGCAGCTCGGCGGCCAGCCGCTCGTTGAGCTCGGCATTGCTCTTGTACGCCTCGCTCCCGGGCACGGCGGCCGACCTCAGCACCGGCCAGTCACTGCTCATGAGTCCCCTCTCATGGCACGGATGTTAGTCATCATTAACGTCATCGTCTAGCATGTGAGACGTGGCCACCGTCTCCAGCGCTACCTCCGACACTCCTACCCGCGGGCGGCGCAACAGGCGTGCGCAGATCCTGGAGGCGGCCGCCCGGCTGTTCGCGGCGCGCGGCTTCCACGGCGTCTCGATCGAGGACATCGGCGGCGCGGTCGGGGTCTCGGGCCCCGCGCTCTACCGCCACTTCGACGGCAAGGACGCGCTGCTGTCGGAGATGCTGCTCGACATCAGCTCGCGGCTGCGCGAATCGGCGGTCGCGGCCGTCACGGCCTCCGCCGACCCGAGAGACACGCTCGACGCGCTGCTCGACGCGCAGATCAGGTTCGCGATCGAGCAGCCGGCGCTGATCACGGTGCACGACAGGGAGCTGGGCAACGTGCCCGAGCCCGCCCGCCGGCAGATCAGGCGGCTGCAGCGGCTCTACGTCGAGGAGTGGGTGACGGTGCTGGCCGAGCTGCACCCCGCCTGCCCGGCGGCCCGGCTGCGCGCGGCCACGCACGCGGTGTTCGGCCTGCTCAACTCCACCCCGCACAGCGCCGGCGAACTACCGGCCCAGGACATGCGGCCACTCCTGCACACGATGGCCCACGCCGCCATCGCCGCCGCCGTTAAAGCTCGCTAACTTCTTCCGGGTTACTCGGTCGAGGCGAACCGAAGAGGAGTGAGTTTCACATCTTTCTGCGCTTGATCTTGACGAGCCCCTCAGCGAGCTGGACCACAGTGTCTCGCTGCTCGGCGCCGAGATCAACATGCTCAGGACGACCGCCTATGAGATGTCCGACGGCATCGCCAAGATCAACAAGGACAGCCGGCGCCGGGATCTGCGGATCGACAAGATCGAGAAGCGGCTCGACGATCACGACGGGCGGTTCGACTCGATCGAGTCTCTCCTGATCCGCATCGACGCCAAGCTGACCGGCCCGCAGCCCAACTGAGCCGGAGAACGATCGAGGCCCGAGGTGGCGCCCCGGGCCTCGTTCGTTCAGTGGTGGATGATCAGCGTCGCACGCGGACGTAGTCCCTGCGGCTGTCGTCGCCGTAGGTGTCCTCGTCACCGCCGTACACGAACTTCCAGTGCCCCGACCGCCAGGCCTTGACCCTGGTGTAGAGCCGGCCGGTCTCGCTCGACCAGGTCGACTGCACGTACTGCCACTTCTTCGAGCCGAGCGGCTTGAAGTACAGCCGCACCTTGCCCTCGTAGCCTTCCCAGCTGCCCTCGTCGTCGATCTGCAGCTTGCCCTTGAACTTCAGGTACCGGCCGCGCTTGACCGGCTCCGGGTAGGCGTTGAACTTGATCAGCCGGGTGTCGGCCTTCGCGGGCTCGGGCTCAGGCTCGGGGGCGGGCTCGTTGACCCGCACCCGGTCGGCGTCGCTGATCGAGCCGTTGACGCCGCGCGTGCCGGCGTACTGGGCGCGCCACCAGCCGGAGGTCTGCGCCTGCGCCACGGCCCAGAAGCGGCCGTGCCTGCTGGTCACGTCGCTGGTGACGTACTCCCACCTGCGCGAGCCGTCGGCCTTGAAGAAGACGCTCACGCGCTGGCCGGCCAGGCCGCCGCGGCCGTCGACGCGCAGGGCGCCGGTGAAGGCGAGCCGGTCGCCCTTGTCCACCGGTTCCGGCCGGGCGTCGAAGCCGACGAGGTGGCTGGCGAGGTTGGCGCGCTTGACGTCCACCCGGTCGGACTCGCTGACGGAGCCCTTGGCGGTGCCGGTGGCGGCGAACGAGGCCCGCCACCAGCCGGTGGCCTCGGCCTTGACGCGGGTGCCGAACCAGCCGCCGCGGCCGGTGTTCACCTTGGCGACCTCGCGGTAGTCGTTCGCGCCGCGGGCGCGGAAGGCGATGGAGACGGACTGGCCGTCGTATCCCCTGCCGTTGGCCAGCAGCCGGCCGGCGACCCTGATGTCGTCGCCCTTGTCGACCAGGTCGGGGCTGGCGTCGAAGTCGCCGAACGAGGTGGTCAGGGCCTTGGCCACGACGAACGAGCCGGACTTGACCGCGGGCGGGGTGCCCTGGGCGGTGGCGGTGTAGTTGTACCTGCCGGGGCCGAGGGACTTGGTGCCCGTCCACTTCAGGCCGCCGTTGGCCGGCGCGGACGAGACGCTGACCGTCTCTCCGTTCAGCTTCAGGCCGGCCTCGGTCGCGTCCGTGGTGGTGAAGGTGAACGTGACGTTGACCGGCGAGTCGAAGACGACCGGCGCGGCCGGGCTGACGCCCACGTCGCTGATGGTGGTGGCGGTGGCCGCCGTCGCCGCGGGAGGAGCCATGACGAGCGTCCCTGCTCCGAGCACGACCGCGAGGGCGGCGACACGAATGCGTTGTAACATGCGGGTTCCTTTCTGGAGACCCCATTGGTCCAACGCGGCATTGAGGGTGCCACGTGTGTCATATAAGTAGACGTGCGCTCGGGCGACAGGGTTGAGCATTCTGACAAACCGTAATAATTGCGGGTCAAACGGACCGGTCCACAACATGTCACCGGTGTCCGGCAGACGTCAGCGCCGATCAGGGACATAATCGATGCTGTGGCGCGGGACACAGTTGAGACTCACTTCACCCAGGCGGTTGCGACGCTCAAGGCGGGCCCGGAGCGAGATCCGGGGCTGCCGGTCCGCGAGGGCACGTCTTTGACCGGCGGAGAGGCCAGGACGTTGTTCCTGCGCCAGCTCGACAGCCGGCTGCTCGACATCGCCGCCCGCTGGCTGCGCGGGCAGGACGAGGGCTACTACACGATCGGCTCCGCCGGTCACGAGGGCAACGCGGCCGTGGCCGCCGCCCTGCGGCCCGACGACCCGGCGCTGCTCCACTACCGCTCGGGCGCGTTCTATCTGACCCGCTCCGAGCAAGCCGGGCGACTGCCCGAGCAGGGCATCCGCGACGTGCTGATGGGCCTGACCGCCGCGGCCGACGAGCCCATCTCGGGCGGCCGGCACAAGGTGTTCGGCCACCCCGACCTGGCGGTCATCCCGCAGACCTCGACCATCGCCAGCCATCTGCCGCGGGCCGTGGGCGTGGCGTTCGCCATCGAGCGGGCCAGGGCGCTCGGCGTGCGGGCCGCCTGGCCCTCCGACGCCATCGCGGTGTGCAGCTTCGGCGACGCCTCGGTCAACCACGCCAGCGCCCTGTCCGGCTTCAACACCGCCTCCTACGCCACCTTCCAGGGGCAGGCGCTGCCACTGCTGTTCGTGTGCGAGGACAACGGCATCGGCATCAGCGTCCGCACGCCCAAGGGCTGGGTGGAGGCGGCCGCGCGGCGTCCCGGCATCGAATACTTCGCCGCCGACGGCTGCGACCTGGCCGCCGCCTACGACGCCGCCGCCCGCGCCGTCCAGCACGTGCGCGAGCACCGCTCCCCCGCGTTCCTGCACCTGTCCACGGTGCGGCTCATGGGCCACGCCGGGTCCGACGTCGAGTCGGCGTACCGCACCCAGCGCGAGATCAGGGCCGATCTCGAACGCGACCCGCTCCTGCGTACGGCCGCCCTGCTCGTCGAGGCGGGGCTGCAGACGCCGGACGACCTGCTCACCCTGTACGAGTCCGCCCGCGAACACGTGCTGCGGATCGCCCTGGAGACCACCCGCAGCCCGCGGCTCGGCTCGGCCGAGGAGGTCATGGAGCCGATCGCGCCGCGCCGGCCCGAGCTGATCGCCAAGATCAGCCCGATGGCGGCCTCCGCCGCGGTCAGGGAGAAGGCGTTCGCCGGGGCGCTGCCCGAGAACGACAAGCCGATGACGCTCTCGCAGTCCATCAACCGCACGCTCGCCGACGCACTGGCCGTCTATCCGGAGATGACGGTCTTCGGGGAGGACGTCGCCAAGAAGGGCGGCGTCTACGGCGTGACCAGGGGGCTGCAGAAGCGGTTCGGGGCGGGGCGGGTGTTCGACACGCTGCTCGACGAGCAGGCCGTGCTGGGGCTGGCGCTCGGCCAGGGCGTGTCGCGGCTGCTGCCCGTGCCCGAGATCCAATACCTGGCCTACCTGCACAACGCGCTCGACCAGATCCGCGGCGAGGCGGCCACGCTGTCGTTCTTCTCGCGCCACCAGTACACCAACCCGATGGTGGTGCGGGTGGCCGGCTACTCCTACCAGAAGGGGTTCGGCGGCCACTTCCACAACGACAACGCGGTGGCCGCGCTGCGTGACATCCCCGGGCTGGTCATCGCCTCACCGGCGCGGCCCGACGACGCCTCCGCCATGCTGCGCACCTGCCTGGCGGCGGCCCGTACGTCCGGATCCGTCTGCGTGTTCCTGGAGCCGATCGCGCTCTACCACACGCGTGACCTGTTCGACGCGGGCGACGGCGGCTGGCTGGCGCCCTACGCGCCGCCCGGGCGCTGGCCGGAGACGCACGTGCCGATCGGGCGGGCGCGCTCCTACGGCGACGGGCGCGACCTGACGATCGTCACGTTCGGCAACGGGCTGCGGATGAGCCTGCGCGCCGCGGTGCGACTCACCCAGGAGGGGTACGGCTGCCGCGTCCTCGACCTGCGCTGGCTGTCCCCGCTGCCGGTCGAGGACCTGCTGCGGGCGGCCGAGCTGACCGGCAACGTGCTGATCGCCGACGAGACCCGCCGCTCCGGCGGTGTCTCCGAGGGCATCGTGGCCGAGCTGCTCGACGCCGGCTACACCGGCACGGTCGCCCGGGTCACCTCCTCCGACAGCTTCATCCCGCTCGGCGGCGCCGCCGATCACGTGCTGCTGTCGGAGGACGAGATCGAGCAGGCGGCGCGCAAGCTCCTCGGCTGACGGGGTTGTCACTGGCTCTGCTTGGCCCGTGCGCCTCTGATGCAGTACGGCGCCGACCAGGCCACCGTGGAGTTCTCCGAGATCCGCAACGGCACGCCGACCAGGAAGCAGTAGCCGCGGCCCGGGTCGAGGCCGGCGACCCGGGCCGAGGTGGCGCCCGTGGTCAGCGCGGTGATCGCCTGCTCGCCCTGCTTGACCGGAGAACGCTGGAGGACCACCGGGTAGTCGCGGGCGCCGGCGGGCAGGGTCCAGCGCAGCTCCACCAGCGCTCCCTGGTCAGCCGCCGCCTTCACCTGGCGGGGCGCCAGGGCGGCCACCTGACGCTTGTCGATGGAGGTGTCGGCCTCGGGCTGCTGCTGGGGCTCGGTCGTGGTGGTGGCCTGGGTGTCCTGGGGGCTGGAGGGCGGCTGGAGCGACAGGTAGACCGCCAGCACGGTGCCGCCGGTGACGGCGACCGCCACCGCGCCGCCGATCAGGATGCCGTTCTTGACGCGGGTGGCGCTGGCCGAACCGGGCGGCTTCCGGTGTCCGGTGCTCGGCTGGGCGGTGGGAGGCTGGGCCGACGCGTAGGGAGCCTGTTGCGCGTGCTGGGCCTGCCCGGGCTGGGCGGAGGCGAACTGTGCGGCTTGGTGGGGATGCGCGGCTTGGTTGGGGTGTACGGCTTGGTTGTGGTGTGCGGGGCCGGACTGCACGGGGCTGGGCTGGGCTTGGCGGGAGGCGGAATACTCCGGACTCCACCGCAGGTCGTCCTGCCGGCCCGGCGCCGTGTACGCCTGTGACGACGCGGCGGCGGCCGTGTTGGGCGTCACCCCGCTCTGGCCGGTGACCTGCGGCGGGAAGGGCGGCAACTGGCTGCCCGTGGCGGGGAAGGCGCCCTGATGGTCGCCGGTGGCGGGAGCTCCCCCTTCCTGCGGCGCATGGTGGCCGGTGGTGGGAACAGCGCCGCCCTGCGGCAGGTGATGGCCCGTAGCCGGCGGGCCACCGCCGGTCTGGGACAAACCGGTGGCAGGTGCGGGGCCGGAGTCCTGGCCGAGCAGGTCGGTGACCGGGAGGCCCAGGTCCGCCTGCACCGCCTGGAGGTGCCTGGCCAGCTCACGCGCGGACCCGTACCGGGACTCGGGCTGCTTGGACATCGCCCGTACGACGGACTCGAACACCGCCCGCGGCACGTCCGGGCGGTTGATCGGCGGCGGCTCGACGCTGAGCACGCGATACATCAGCGGCGCGATCGACGGGTCGGCCGGATTGTGGAAGGCGGGCTGGCCGGCGAGCAGGTGGTAGAGGGTCGAGCCGAGCGAGTAGATGTCGGTCGAGGCCGAGTGGGGCTGGCCGGTGAGCACCTCGGGCGCGGCGTGCAGCGGGGTGAACGCCTGCGAGGTGGCCGAGATCTCCGAGGAGTCCACGACTCTGGCCACGCCGAAGTCGGCGATGGCGAGCTCGCCGTACCGCGAGATGAGGATGTTCTGCGGCTTGATGTCGCCGTGCAGCACTCCGGCCTCGTGTACGGCGGCCAGCGCGCCGGCGAGTTTGACGCCCGCACGCAGCACCTCGGGCACCGGCAGCGGCCCCTCCTTGCGGACCTTGTCGCGCAGGGAGCCGTTCTCGAAGAAGTCCATCGCGATGTACGGCTTGCCCGAGCTCGTCACGCCCGTGTCGAAGACGGTGACCACGTTCGGATGCCCGGTGAGGCGGCCGGTGAGTTGCAGCTCGCGCTGGAACCTGCGCATCGTGCGCTGGTCGACCCGGTCGACGGACAGCACCTTGAGCGCCACGACGCGGTCGAGGCGCTCCTGGTAGGCGCGGTACACGACGGCGAATCCGCCCTGACCCGCCTGATCGAGTACCCGGTACCCCGGGGCGTCCTCGACTGGCAGCACGTCATCTCCCCCTGTTGCTGTGGAGTTTAGTGCGAAATACAGGGATCAGAGGGGGTTCATGAGGTATGCGCCGAAGGCTACGGACAGCACCGACACCAGCAGGAAGAAGAACACGTAGAACCCGCCGGGCAGGAACGTCAGCCGGGCGAGCTGGTCGGCGTCGGAGTCTCTGGCCTGCCGCCTGCGCCGCTTGTGCTGCAGCTCGATGATCGGCCGGATCCCGCCGAACAGCAGGAACCAGGCCGCCACCATGGCCACGACCTGCTGCACATCGGCCGGCGCGTACATGATCAACGCGAACACCGCGCCGCCGGTCACCAGGAGGATCAGCGCGCCGTACAGGTTGCGGATCAGCAGCAGCATGCAGACCAGGAGCAGCAGCACGCCCCAGATCAGCAGCGTGATGCGCCCTTGCTCGGTCATCCACGCGGCGCCGAGCCCGAGGAACGGCGGCGCGAGATAGCCCGCGAGCGCGGTCAGCACCATGCCGGGACCGGTGGGCCTGCCCCTGGTGAGGGTCACTCCCGAGGTGTCGGAGTGCAGGCGGATGCCTTCGAGCTTGCGCCTGGTGAGCAGGGCCATCAGGGCGTGGCCGCCCTCGTGGGCGATCGTGATCAGCCCCCGTGAGACCTGCCAGGGCATGCGGAAGCCGACGATCAGCAGGGCGGCCAGCGCCGAGACGCCCACCACCCAGGGATCGGGGTCGGGCTGAACCGCGATCAGGTGGGCCCAGAACTTGTCCATCGAGGAGAAACCCTAACCGCTCGGCCTGCTCCCCGGAGCCCGTGAAGGCAGGGATTTCCGGCCGGCATGGACTGATCGGCGGACGAGCCGGCGACCTGGCTCCGGCCCGGCTGCCGGTCGCGGGAGCCCGTCGGTAGGGTCGGCACCGTGCCCGAAGAAGCCGTACCCTCAGCCACGCCCGCCGCCGCACCGGAAGAAGGCGTGCCGGCGGAGAGCGCGCCGGCGGAAACCCCCTTCGGCCGGCCCGAGTCCGACGCGCGGGTGCCCGGCTGGTGGGGCGGCCTCGGGCTCCCCGGACTCATCGACCTCCACGTCCACTTCCTGCCAGAACGCATGGAACGCCGGGTGTGGCACCACTTCGCCCACGGCGGGCCGCTCATGGGGAACGGATGGGACATCGCCTACCGCTGGCCGGTCGAGCGCCGGGTCGAACGACTGCGGGCGATGGGCGTGCGCACGTTCCCCGCCCTCGCGTACGCCCACAAACCCGGCATGGCCTCCGACCTGAACGCCTGGACCCTGGAGTTCGCCCGGCGTACACCCGGCTGTCTCCCGTCGGCGACCTTCTACCCCGAGCCTGGGGTCGAGGAGTACGTGCGGCGGTCGCTGGAGGACGGGGTCAAGATCTTCAAGGTGCATCTGCAGGTGGGCGCGTTCGATCCGCGTGCTCCGGAGCTGGACGGGGTGTGGGGGCTGCTGGCCGAGGCCGGGGTGCCGGTGGTGGTGCACGCGAGCTCCGTACCCGTTCCCGGAGGCTACGTCGGGGCGGAGCCGATCGGCGAGGTGCTGCGCCGGCATCCGGCGCTGCGCGCGGTGATCGCGCACCTCGGGATGCCCGAGTACGACCCGTTCTTCGAGCTGGCCGCGCGCTACGAGCGGGTGGCGCTGGACACGACGATGGCGTTCACCGAGTTCAGCGAGCGGGGCATGCCGTTCCCCGATCGGCTGCGGCCCGCGTTGCTTGATCTGGGCCTGGCGGGGAAGGTGGTGCTCGGCAGCGACTTCCCGACCATTCCGTACCCCTATGTCCATCAGCTCGACGCCCTGGCCCGCCTCGATCTCGGGGATGCCTGGTTGCGAGCTGTGTGCTGGGACAACGGTGCGGCCGTGATTCGATAGAGGGGTGAACGATCGGCACGTGGCGCTCATCAGCGCTTTCTACGACGCTCTGGGGCGCGCGGACTACGCGGCCATGGAGCGCTGCTACCACCCCGAGGTCAGCTTCGGCGATCCCATCTTCCAGGAGGTCGAAGGGCGGGACCGGGTGATGAGAATGTGGCGGCTGCAGCTCGGCGTGCGTAACGGGCTGAAGTCGGAATACCGGGACGTCACCGCCGACGGCCGCAGCGGCGCCGCTCACTGGACCGCCCGCTACACCTTCTCCAGCACCGGGCGTGAGGTCGTCAACGAGATCGACGCGCTGTTCAGGTTCGACGACGGCCTGATCGTGCGCCACCACGACGAGTTCGACTTCAAGCGGTGGTCGAAGATGGCACTGGGCCGGCCCCACGGGCTGCTGTTCGGCTGGACGCCGATGTGGCGCAAGACCATCAGAGACCGCGCCACCCAGCAGCTCGACGAGTTCCGTCCGTCATAGTCACGACAGTGGAGGTTTCATGGCCAGGGTGAAGGGGTTCAGGCGCGGCGCGGACGCACGCGAGGAAGCGCCGGAACACTCGATGGACCCGCGAGCCGCAGAAGAGCCTCCCTACCGTCCCACTGTCATCGACAACGCGATCTACCAGAACGGCGAGCGGGTCGACAACCCCGGCTCGCTCGCCGACGCCTTCGAACGCCTCAAGCAGATGCCCGACTCCATGGCCTGGATCGGGCTCTACCGGCCGAAGGAGTGGGAGCTGGTCAAGCTCGGCGAGGAGTTCGAGCTGCACGAGCTGGCGCTCGAAGACGCCATCGTCGGCTCCCAGCGGCCCAAGGCCGACCGCTACGGCGACACCCTCTTCGTCGTCCTGCGCGCCGCCCGTTACCTGGACGAGGCCGAAGAGGTCGCGTTCGGCGAGCTGCACATCTTCATCGGCCCCAACTTCGTCATCACCGTACGCCACGCGGAGGCCCCCGACCTGGTGGCCGTGCGCAAACGCATGGAATCCGACCCCGACCTGCTCCGCCAGGGCCCGCAAGCCGTCCTGTACGCCCTCCTCGACGCCGTCGTCGACGGATACGCGCCGGTGGTGGCCGGGCTGCAGAAGGACATCGAGGAGATCGAGGTCGAGGTCTTCAGCGGCGACCCGTCGGTGTCGCGCCGCGTCTACGAGCTGTCCGGCGAAGTCATCGAGTTCCAGCGGGCCACGGCGCCGCTGATCGGCATGATCAACGGCTTCATGGCGGGGGCGCGGAAATACGGGGTGACCGAAGAACTGCAGAGCTACCTGCGCGACGTCACCGACCACGCGATCACGGTGACCGAGCGCATCTCGTCGTTCCGGCAGATGCTGCAGAACATCCTGATCGTCAACTCCACCCTGGTGACGCAGGCCCAGAACGCGGAGATGGCCCGCATGACGGAGGCCAGCATCCAGCAGGGCGAGGAGGTCAAGCGCATCTCCGCCTGGGCCGCCATCCTCTTCGCCCCCACCCTGGTCGGGACCATTTACGGGATGAACTTCGACTTCATGCCGGAGACGCATTGGGTGCTCGGCTACCCGTTCGCCATCGTCCTCATGGGCGCCGTCTGCCTGATCCTCCACCGGGTCTTCAAACGCCGCAACTGGCTGTAGATTTACCCCGATCACCCGACATATCCACCATTCCGAAAGCAATAGCCGCCGAAATCACCCCCAAAAAACCCATAACCAGAAACGCCTGCTTGACGAGCGGCTCCCTCCCCCAGCTCTTCTGCGGAAATCACCTCGATCTCCTGCACTCCGCAGCCGACCTCCGGTTACCATTCCATCGGCTCGGCTTGCCCGTTCCACAGAACGAATGAGATCAGGCGATGATGGCGACGCGGGAACAGATCGACGCCGCCCGGCGGCACATTGAACAATTGCGGGACTATCACGCGAATGACGTGACCGCGCTTATCCGCCTGGTGGACGACGGCGCGCTCAAAGGCGCGTCCGGAGACCGGCTCGCCGCCGATCTGCGCGCCTGGGACCGCGGCTTCAAAGACCGCTTCACGCGCGCCCTCTCGCTCCTGGACTCACTCCGGCCGAGCGACCACGGCGCCGGAGGAGTTCCTCGATGAGCCCCATGGTCGGCATCGATCCCGCGCTGATGACCCGGCTGATCGACGGCATGAAGCGGGTCAGCGGCATGATCCCGGACGTCGACCTCCAGGTGGAGCGGGCCCTGACGTCACTGGGCGTCCCCCTGTGGGGCCCGTCGCCGCTGCGCGACATCAGCCGCCAGATGAGCGACCTGATCCCCTCGCTCCAGGGCCGCCTCGACCTCATCCTCGCCGAACCGGACCGCACCCCCGGCGCGGGCGGCACTCTCTGGGCCAACGAATCGAAGTGGCTGTCCAGCTCACCCGCCGAGGGCGCGGCCACCGCCAAGACCATGGCCACGAAGCTGCGCGAACAGGTCACGAGCCATTCCCTCGATCCCCACCTGGTGGCCGAGATCGAACGGCACAAGAACGACCCGTACTTCGCCGTGGCCTTCGCCATGGAGGTACCACCGCGCGAGTTGAAGGCGTTGATCAACGCGCTCTACGGCGCCGGCCTCTCCGCATCGGCCCGCCCGCTCCAGCGCGACGTCCAGACCCAGGACAGACTCCTCACCATGCTCAGCACCATCCTGGGCACGGCCTCACGGGGCGCGGGCCGGATGAGACTGCCGGACGGTTACGCCGATCAACTGGTCGACGGGATCGAGAACGGGCAGGACGCGTTCTCGGTGAAAAGGCTGCTCCAGGACGCGGAGTTCGATCACACGTTCCTGCTCACGGTGGTCCGGAAACTTTACGACAAGGACCTGGCCCACCCACCGGACCCGAGCCTCCCGCGAGACCCCTGGGCACTGCCCGGCCCGAGAGACGCCGCCCCCGGCGACCTCAGCCCCATGGGCGCCGCCCTGGTCGCACTCGCCCACCACTCCGCCGTCGCCCAGGACTTCTTCACCGACCCTCAGCGGCGCCCGCTGGCGTATCTGATGCGCAAGCACCACTGGGACGGCACCGCCGACGCGGACCTCGCCTGGGCCATCGAGGCGGCCGGCACGGAGTTCCGCGATCACGATCTGCCACCTGGGGGGTCACGCGGCTACAAGTCCGCGTTGATCGCCTCGTGGGCGGTCCACTTCTGGAGCGACCCCAAGGTACAGAAGAACCTCCCGAACACCCGCGGCAACCTCGGCACGATCTTGGCTCAGTACACCGGGGACATTCATCGTGCCACGCGCGCCTTCAGCGAAGAAGTGCCAGGCGTGGTAGCCGAACAGGACCCTGACAAGAACTTGAAGGGCACGGAACCCTATGGTGCCCTTTTCAACGCGATGGACATCAAGAAGGCGATGAGCTGGGCGTTCGCAAACGAACGCGCTTTTCAAGCCGTGACAGCCAGCCATGGGCTGTATTCCGCCAAGATGTTGGACGAACTGGCCATCAAGATCACCAAAGAGGTCGCGGCCGATCTTGCCACATGGTGCAGATCGCACCCAGAAGCAGCGCGGTATCAAATCGATACCAAGAGACAAGACATCCTCGAAGAGCGCATGAGTCGCAGCGGAGGCGCTGAATTCGCCCAGGCCATACAGAGCCTGAGCAGGACGACGTGGCTTATAACCAACGCCGCCAACATCTCCAGCATCCAAGCGGCGAAGAGCAACGACGCGCGCTTCACCACGTTCAAGAAGATGTCCGAAAATATCGTCGGACTCGCACCAGGGCCACAAGGCAAATTCATCGGCTTCATGGTCGACAGAGCCAAGGAAGAGATTTTCGAAAAGGTCAGTTCCAGCCACGAGGAACGCGCCAGAGCGGATGCGGACTCCGCGATGGGGGCGGCCAAGCACATGTTCGCCGATCTAACAGCGTCCGCGATGATGCGCCATGGCCTTTTCGGAGACGGTTCCGTCCCTGTCGAAACGCACCCGAGCTTTCACGAGGATTACGCCCCAGGCACAGAAGCGGACTTCATGGTCAACGGGGAGATCATGCCTTGGGACAGGATGAGCGCTGCCCAGCGCAGAGCTTATGATGATTGGCTGTCACTTAACTCAACCGGTCGCGTGTTCAAAGGACCGGGCCAGTCGATTGCGTTGGGCTTCAAGGAATCTGAGGCAAACTATTCTAGGCAAGGTTCATGAAAACATCCGCATCGGCCTACCTTGCCTTGATCAGCCTCGCTACGGCGGCAGCATGTTCGAGCCCTCCCCATTCACCACCAGATACCCGACCGCTCGCCGACGTTACTGCGACACCGCACGAATGCAACCTGATATCGTCGAGCGCCATCAAGATGGCCACCGGTTTCCAGAGTTACCTCGCCGTCGGCGGTAAGAGGGACAAGGGTCGTTTTGCATCATGCTCGGTGACCGACAGCACGAACGCTACCGGCGCGTTGGGGCTTACGATCGAAGTGTTCGAGCCGTCCCCCATCAGCCCGGAGGGATTGCAGAATACCAAGGCCATCACCAAGGGCAGCGACCTCCCGGTCCAGTTGGGCCCAGGCTTCGCAGCATGGCGGAGAGGCTCTCACAATAGAACCATCGCATCCGTCTACGGATGGACATCGGATTACAAACGTCTCCTCACCGTCAACATCTACAAGGGCGCTGTGGGGCGCAATGCGCTGGCGGACGCAACAGAGTTTTTCCGACAGCTCAAACCTATTCTGCTGGACAAACAAGAGTGAGACCGGTTGCACGTAGAGTTTGAGCCAAGAGCTCACCTTTCTCTCGCCATTCGCAACCACTCCTGGCGTCCGAGGGGGTGGAGAAGCGACCGAACCTGGTAGTACGACTCGCCTTCCGCGTGTGGTTGGGGCACGATCACTGTTAGGACACTCTGTGCCTCTGGTGACAGCACCGTGACGTTCTCCGCGGTGCGTAAGTAGCCGATTGAGATCAGGCCCGGCCGTATCGCCTCTCCCTCCCCGGGGAAATGCAGGAGTGTGACGAGGAAGCCTTCATCGTCGCCCAGTATCACCGCCCCCTCGCTCCGGGACAGGAGCTGGAGGGAGGGGTCGAGGTGGATGGTGCTGCGTAGGGTGCCGGAGGCGACCGTGTCGTGTATCGCCATCCAATCGGGGCCGTGGTTGATCAGGATGCGGCGGGTTCTGCGGACCCCGTACGCCTCGTCGGCGAGGTCGAAGGACTGGCGGGACGGGGTGATGGAGGAGGAGAGCAAGTGGGTGGGGGTGCCGGGGTCGAAGGTGCCGGTGGTCGGGATGGGGACGTTGTGGGCCTCGGGTGAGCGGGTCCAGGTGACGTAGCCGGTGCGTTCGTAGGAGTGGAAGCCGGTCTCCACCAGGATGCGGCGGCCCTGGGCGGAGTAGGTGATGCCGAGGTGGTCCTCGTGGCCGTGCAGGCGGCGGCCTGGGCCGAATCTGATCGAGTAGTAGGCGGAGTCCGGGTCGTTCCAGGCGGTTCTGCCGAAGACGTAGCCTCCGTCGAACACCCGCACCGTCGGCCCCGAGTGGGGGAAACCGTCCGCACGGGTGTCGGCGGGGCTGTCGCCGATGGGGACGAGGTGGCCGTCGGGCTGGGTGGCGTGCGCCACGTAGGTCTCCAGGGCGCGCCGTCTGGCCAGCAGGCGTTCGG
The DNA here is from genome assembly GCF_040649735.1 of Nonomuraea sp. NPDC048892. Lineage (NCBI taxonomy): Bacteria > Bacillati > Actinomycetota > Actinomycetes > Streptosporangiales > Streptosporangiaceae > Nonomuraea > Nonomuraea sp. NPDC048892. The sequence goes on from NZ_JBEZFZ010000003.1 coordinate 157,086, forward strand.
AGGGCTCGGCGCCGCTCTCGCGGATGGCGCGCAGGGCGACGCCGAGGCGGCGGTGGACGTAGAGGCCGTAGCGGGGGGCCTGTTCGTGCAGGACGCCCTGGGCGTCGATGGCGAGTTCGGCGGAGGTGGTCATCCTGCGTATGGCCAGGTCCCGCCAGCGGGCCCGGCCCAGGCGGCAGCCGACGAGGAGCAGGGCGATGTCCTGGTCCAGGCCGTGGTTGTGGCCTTCGCGGTAGAGGGCCGGGTTGGCCAGGACCTGCCCGTGCTCGGCCAGGGAGTCCCACAGGGCGGGTGTGCGTACGTGTTCGCTGAGGCAGACCAGGGCGGGGGCGCGTAGCGCGACGGCGTGTTCGGCCCACGCCCACGGGCTGACGCCGGCGCCGTCCCGGGGGTTGGCGCGCAGCCACTGGGCGGTGATGTCGGCGGCGCGGTCGAGGCAGGCTCGCTCGCCGCTCTGCTCGTACGCGCCTACCAGCCGGCCCATCCAGCGCAGGGCGTGCAGGTTGAGTGCCCAGGAACGGTTGCCGTGCGGGTTCGCGGTCCAGTCGATCTCGCCGGTGCCGAGGTCGACCGGTGGCAGGCCGACGAAGGTCACCTGGCCGCGCATCACCTCCTCCACCTTGATTCCGGGGAACTGGTCGCTCAGGCAGATGGCCTTGCCTGAGGTCGTGCGGGCACGCCAGAACACGTCGTCATGCTCCAAGTGGTGAAATTTCGGGATATGCACGCAGGCCAACCCTGCGCAGGGCCGGCCCCGTGCCGAGGTCGCCTGTGCGGGTCCATCCAGCCCCCTGCCAGGGTCACCCGCCCTCTACCGGGGTCGCCTGTGCCGGTCCATCCGGCCCTGCCGGGGTCACCCGTGCGAGGTCCACGTAGAGGGCTGCTGAGGCGGGTGGAAGGGAGGTCAGGGTAGGTTCGGCGGGCCTTGGTCGGTCCAGCCGGCGGTCAGGATGAGTTCCGAGCGGCCGCCCTGGCCGCTGTCGGCGCTGGACAGCACCTGCGAGGAGGCCGGGTCGATGATCAGCGTGCGCCGGACCCCGGAGGGCAGGGCGTAGGCGAACGCCTGCCCGCCGCGCCCCCGCGGGTCCGTGGCGGCCCCCAGGTAGTGGACCTCGGGCAGGTCGGCCAGGGCCCGGTACGCGGCGGCGCGCACCCCGGGGGCCGAGGGCTTGGTCCACAGCAGGCCGCTGAGCGCGTCGGCGAGCAGCGCGCGTGAGCCGCCGGGCAACATTGCGGCCACGTGGTCGCTCAGCGCGCCCGCCTCCGCGGGCAGGGCCTGGATCTGCTCGTACGTCATCCCGCGCCCGCCCATGCTGAACGGCGACCGGCCGGTGACCCGGCTGACCCGGCCGCGTTCAAAAGTCCACGCCCGGCCCTGCGCGTTCACCCAGAGCTCGGTCTCAGGGCCGCCGTCGCGCTGCTTCCTGACGTGCCAGTACGCGCCGCCAGAGCCACCGGAGCCGCCGGAGCCGCCGGAGCCGCTGGACGTGGCGGGGGCGGCGGAGGCGGCGGCCGTCAGCAGGATCGAGCGGCCGGGGGCCGGCGGCGGATCGCCGGCGGGGAGCACGGTCAGCAGGATCGCCGTCAGCGCCACAGTGGCGGGGATGGCCAGCCAGGTCAGCCGCCCGCGCCGGCGCCTGGCCGCCACCTTGCGCCACACCCGGTGCCGGGCCCGCGGGTCCTCGCGGGGAGTCCCGTACAGTTCGCGGATCAGCTCATCCATGGACGGCCACCTCCCCGAGCAGGGCCCGCAGTTTCCTTCTGGCCCGGTTCAGCCGGGAGCAGACGGTGCCGTACGGGATGCCGAGCGCCGTGGCGATCTCGTCGTGGCTGAGCCCGGCCAGCGCGACCAGCAGCAGGACGTCGCGGTCGCGCCGGTCCAGCCCGGCCAGGGCGGCGGCCAGTTCCGGCCGCAGGCTCTGGGCGCTGACCCGTACCGCGACCGTCTCCTCATGCCCGGGCGCGTCGGTGTCGGGGGCGCAGCGGGCGAGCGCGCGCAGGGTGCGGGCCTCCAGGCGGCGGTGCTTGCCGACGAGGTTCGTCGCGATGCCGTACAGCCAGGCCCGCACCCCCGCGCGGGACGGGTCGTACTGGGCGCGCTTCCTGAACGCGGTGAGGAAGGTCTCGGCCACGATGTCCTCGGCGTGGTCTGGGCCGACCCGCTGGGCGACGTAGGCGTGGATCTCGCTGAAGTGCGCCTCGAACGCCGCCTCGAACCTCGCCTCGTCCGCCAGTGTGCCCGGCGCACGGGCCGCCCAGGGCATCATGGCCGCGATGCTCTCCCCTGTCATGTGCAACCTTCCGGTGTATCGGTGCTCATGACTAATCACCCGATACGCCGATTCGGCTTCACGCCCCCGTCTCCGCGCTGAGGAAGCGGTGGACGTCGGCGATCTCCGCGTCGAGCGCCCCCTCAGGGAGTTCGCCGAACGGTTCCACGCTCGCGCGCGTGCCCTTCCGCGTCCACACGCCCTCGATCAGGCCGTTCACCAGGACGACGGGCCGTAGGACGCCGCCTCCGGGGAAGACCTTCCGCGCGTGCTCGGCGGCCAGGTTCGGCGTCCTGTCGCGCCAGCCCATCAGGTATTCGTCGAAGGCGGGGGCGAGCCGGAGGAAAGGTTCTGTACGTGGGACAGGCGCGGGGGCCGCGTTCATCGCCCAGGCGGCGCGGGCCTGGCCTAGTGGGAGTCCGGACCAGGCGGCGAGGTCCTCGGGGGCGGCGGGGTGGTGGGCGTGGCGGTAGCGGACGGCCAGCTCCTTCAGGGCTCGTTCGCGGTCGGGCTCGGGCGTGACGGGGGCGCCGAGCCAGTCGGCGGTGTGGACGTACGTGGGTTTGCCCGCGTGCGACGGGCCCAGTACGGCCAGGCCGTGGTGGACGGCCAGGGCCACCAGGTGCACGACGCCATGGCCGCGGGCCCGGCCGCGAGACGTTCCTCCAGGTCGGCCTTGGTGAGCGGGCCCTGGCCCGCGAGGGCGCGGTCGATGAGGGCGAGCAGGTCGTCGCCGGTGACGCCCTCCTCCGCCAGTCGGCGGGTGGCGTTCGTGGCGCTGCTGGTGAGGGCGTGGATCCAGGGGAGGTCGTCGGCGTGCACGAGGTGGAGGGTGCCGCGCGGGCCCCACGTCCTGACGATCTCGCGGGTCTGTACGGCGGCCTCGACGTCGGCCCTGGTGAGGGTGGCGGAGCGGGCGCGGAAGGCGAGCTGGGCGGAGGGCATGTCCTGGGCCTGGACGGCCGTCAGATGGCGGACGATCTCGCCCGCCGTCAATCCGGGAGGGCGGTGCAGCAGCTGGGCTTCGACGCTTCTCATGGGCTAACGGAGAAGGAGGCGGTCGCGCAGGCGGGTGGTGAAGGGGGTTCGGGCGCGGACGATCCGGCGGATGGCGTCGCTGTGCCGCCAGGCTTCGGTGGCCGCCACGTCGGTGCCGGTTTCGGGGGCGTACCGGACGAAGTTCGAAATTTCGGCCAACGGCCGAAGATGGGGTGAGATGTCGGCAGGTTGGCGGGACAGCACGTCCTCCGCCGTCAGCGCGGGCTCGTCCCGCAGCCCCAGGTCGTCGCACGTCTGCCGCCACGCGCCGAGCACCCGCCGTTCCGGCTCCTGTGCCAGGCGGCGGCCACGTCTGCGCCGCCACGGCACCGCGACGATCACCGCCGCGTACGCCACCAGCAGCCCGCCCGCCGCCACCGCCGCGATCACCCACGCCGGCGGGCCGGAATCGGCCTGCTCGCCGTTCCGCGTGGCCTGCGGTCTGGACTGCCGCGCCCGGTCGCTGCCGCCCTTGGCGAACTCCCCCTCCAGCTCCTCGCTCTCCTCGATCGCCGATGAGACGACCTCGTGGTCATCCTTGGCCCCGCTGCGTCCCGGCGTCGGATAGAACGGCCGCCAGCCCAGCCCCTCGAACTCGATCTCCGCCCACGCCATGACATGTCCGGACTTAACGTGGTACACCCCGCCGGACGCCTGCCCGGGCCGGAACCCCACGACCACCCGCGACGGCAGCCCCAGAGTCCTGGCCATGAGCGCGAACGTGGCCGCGAACTGCTCCGACGTCCCCCGATGAGTGGTCTGCAGGAAGAACTCCAGCCCCTTGAGCGAGTGCCCGGGAGGCGCGGTGACGTCGTAGCTCGCGCTCGTGCGCAGGTAGCTCTGCAGACGGTACGCCTGCTTGATCGGCGCGTCGGCGCCCTTGACGGCCTGCTGGGCGAGCCGGCGGAACAGCCGTTCCTGGGGGCCGTCGGGGAAGGCGGTCAGGGCGGGATCGCGTACGGGGGTGGCGGCGAGCAGGTCCTCCTTGGACGGCTTGGGCACCCGCGAGGTCACCTGGTAGCCGAATCCCTTGCCCGTCTTCCCCTCGGCGACGAGCAGGGCGCCGCTGCCCGGGTCCACCGCCAGGCCGCGTACGCCGGTGACCTTCTCGGGGCGTTCGGCGGCGGGCAACCAGGTGCCGGGCAGGCCGCCGAAGGTCACCTTCTGGTGGACGACGTCCGCCGCGCCCGTCCACTCACCCTCGGGAACCCGGCCGCCGGTGGGCTGGAAGCGGGCGCCCGAGGTCCAGCGGACGCCGTCGTACCGGTCGAGCACGGCCAGCCGCCAGTTCTGCGGCTTGTCGGCCCTGACGGTGAACAGGTCGCGGTCGGGGATCTGCAGCCACGCCGAGACGCGGTCGAGCGGGCTGACGCTGTCCACGCGGGCCGGCGGCGGCAGCTCGACGTCGTTCCTGGGGTTGTACGGCTGCGCGGCCATCGGCAGCAGCGGGCCCGCGACCAGCGCCAGCGCGGCCAGGGCGGCCGCCGCGGGAAGGCCGGTGAGCAGCCAGACGGGCGAACGGCCGTCGCGCAGGAGGGCGAGGGCGGCGATCAGGACGAAGAGCGCGGCGGCGACCGGGAGGTTGGAGCCCTCGCCGTCCACGCCGAGCAGCAGCGCCACGCCGTAGACGGCGAGGGCGGGCAGGGCGGCGGCGATCCTGGTCCTGGTGCGGGTCAGGATCTCCGCGCCGATGGTGGCGGCGGCCCAGACCAGGGTGTGCACGAGGACCAGCAGCCGGGGTTCCGGCTGGGCGGGCAGAAGGGTGGTGAGCAGCGTGTGCCAGGCGCCGGCCACGTCGGCCAGGACCGTGGGGGTGAGGGCCTGGTAGAGGGGGACGGTGCCGGCCAGCCAGAGCAGCACGTCGAGGGCCAGGGCCAGCCAGAGGGGGCGGCGGTGGACGAGGGCGGCGACGACGGCGGGGGCCACGGCGGCGGGGACGACGGCCAGGAGCAGCCCGTCCGACGGGAAGACCCGGTGAAACCCCCATCCGGCCACCACCGCGATCGCCGCCACCACCCCCAGCCCGGCCACCCGCCGCCACACCGGCCCGTCCGCCCCGCGCCCCCGCCGCTCGCCGCCGTCCCGGGTGTCCGCGCGCCGGTCACCGCCGGACGCGGCTCGCCGAGCGCGCCCACGGGACCCGGCACGGTCGTGCCGCGATGACCGCGACCCCGCCGCCCGCTCACCACCGCCCACGCCGCCGGGCGCCGCGCCACCGCCGGGCCCACCGGCCGGTGCCGTCCCGGGTCCGTGCCCGCCCGAGCCGGGCGCGCCCATCGGCGTCGCCTCATGAGCGGGTACGCCGCCCACGGGCCCGTACCCGGGCGCGCCGCCGGGCGGCCGAGCGTACTCGGGTGCAGGGCCAGGCGGTGGACCGTATCCGGGTGCGGGACCGGGCAACGGTGCAGGGCCGGGCGGCGGAACGGGTCCGGGCGGCCGGCCAGGCGGAGGAGGTGGGCTGCCGAGGGTCTGGTCGGTCATCGGGTGCCCCACGCCACCGGCAACTCCTCCAGCGACGAAACACGCACCACCGACACCCCGGGCGGCGCGGCAGGTGCGGGGCCGGAGCCGACGTACACGCAGATGACCCGGTCGAAGCGGCGCCGCACCCCCGCGACCCGCCCCACCTCCACCGGATCCCCTGTCACCAGCACGAGCGATCCCCCACCCCGCGCCGTCCGCAGCGCCTCCGCGACCCCGGAGGAGCCCCCGGGAGAGGCCCCGGAAGGTCCCCCCGAAACACTCGCCTGGACCAGCGCGAGCCGGTCCAGGACCGCCTCCGCGTCCGTCCGGGTGTCGGGCAGGGGCCCGGCGTCGGTGAGAAGGCGTACCGGGAAGCCGGAACGGGCGGCGGCCACCGCGACCGAGGCGGCCGCGTCCACCGCCGGCTCCGTCAGCCCCCGCGTGTCGAGCAGCACCGTCGTGATCGGCAGGCTGGCGTCGATGAGCTGGCGCACCATCAGCGTCCCCGTGCGGGCGCTCGACCGCCAGTGGACGTGGCGCAGGTCGTCGCCCACCACGTACTCGCGCAGGGTGTGGAAGGTGACCGTGCCGCTGGGCGCGTTGTCGCTGGTGGGGCCCTCCAGGTGGTGGGCCTTGCCGGACGGGGGGACGGGCAGGGGGACCGTGCGGGGCCGTACCAGAAGAGTCGCGGGGCGACCGTACGAGCGGACGCGGCGCGTCAGCCCGAACGGGTCGGCGCGCACGAGCGCGAGCGGCCCCACCGGGATTTCCCCGCGCGTGCCGGTCGGCAGCGGGTACGAGACCGTCCGCGTCGCCCCCTTGGGCACCCTGGGCAGGTCGACGGTGTGCTCGTCGGCCCCGATCCGGTCCTGGGCGCGCAGTCCGGAAAGGCCCCGGCCGCCGAGGTTGGCCACGTTCAGGACGGCGACGGCGGCCTCGCCGCGCGGCACCTTGACCGGCGTGACCTCCCTGTGCACCTCCAGCCGCGGCTTCGGGGCGGTCCAGGCCAAGGCGGCGGCCAGCGCGAGCAGGGCGCCCGTGGCGAGCACGACGGGCTCGGGGTAGCCGAGCGCGAACCCCGCCCCGTACAGGAGGACGGCGCCGGCGAGCGTGCCCCGGCCCAGCGGCGTCAGCACCGCCATGAGCCGCACCCTAGGCCGCCTGCGGCACCGGCATCCCGGCGAGGATCTCGCCGAGCGCGGCGGCGGCGGTGACCTCGCGCAGCTCGGCCTCCGGGGTGAGGATCAGGCGGTGCGCCAGTACGGGGACGGCCAGCGCCTTGACGTCCTCGGGCACGACGAAGTGCCGTCCGGCGGCGGCGGCCTTGACCCTGGCCGCGCGCAGCAGCGCCAGGCTGCCGCGCGGGCTGGCGCCCAGCCGCAGGTGCGGGCTGGTACGGGTGGCGCCGCACAGCGCCACGATGTAGTCGTAGACCGGATCGGCGACGTGGATCCGCGAGGCGAAGTCGATCATCCCGGCGACGTCGGAGGCGCGCGCCACCACCGGCAGCCGCTCGACCTGCGGCCCCGTCGGCATGCCCTTGAGCACCTCGACCTCCGACAGGTGGTCCGGGTAGCCGACGGAGATCTTCATCAGGAACCGGTCGAGCTGGGCCTCGGGCAGCGGGTACGTGCCGTCCATGTCGACCGGGTTCTGCGTGGCCACCACGAGGAAGGGTCTGGGCACCGGATGCGGCTCGGCGTCCACCGTGACCCGCCGCTCCTCCATGACCTCCAGCAGCGCGGCCTGCGTCTTCGGCGAGGCGCGGTTGATCTCGTCGGCGAGCACGATGTTGGCGAAGACGGGCCCATGGTGGAACTCGAACTTCTGGTGTGCCTGGTTGAAGATGGACACGCCGGTGATGTCGCTGGGCAGCAGGTCGGGCGTGAACTGGATGCGCCGCCACTCCGCGTCCACGCTGGCCGCGACGGAGCGGGCCAAGGTGGTCTTGCCGGTGCCCGGCACGTCCTCGACCAGCAGGTGCCCCTCGGCGAACAGGCAGACCAGAGCCAGCTCGATGGCCTCGTGCTTGCCGCGGATGATGCGTTCGATGTTGCTCGCGAGCAGCTGGAAGCGCTGGGCGAACTGCCCGGCCAGCTGCGCGGGCTGCTGCTGCGCAACCTGCTGGGCCGCCTGCTGCTGCGGCACCTGAGGCTGCTGCTGGTACGGCTGCGCGGTCTGGTCGAACTGGTCCCCGTAGTTCTGGTCCCCGTAGTTGTACTGGTTCAACTGAGTTCCCCTTCTCAGTCGGTGCACTCGAACAGGGGCCCCTCGGGGAAGCCTCCGTCCGGAGTCGCCACCAGGGTGTCGTTCAGGTAGCCGTTGCCGTACTGGCTCTCGATCCGGTTCCAGATGTCGCTGGTCCTGCCGGTGGACGAGTCGGTGTACGAGGCTCCCTTGACCTGGCAGATCACGGTCAGGGTGATGTACTCCTTCTGCGGGATGGTTCCCGCCTTCGCGCCGGCCGACGGGGTCGTGCGGATGATCGTGTTGGTGTCCTCGTTGCTGGCGTTCTTGTACTGCTGCTTCGGGTAGGCCAGGTCCACCTCGGTGGTGGCCACGTCGGGGCTCTCTCCCGCCGCGTTCCTGGCCTTGAGCTTGAACGTGTGCTTCTGGTTGTTCTTCAACCCCTCGACGGTGAACGAGGTGCCCTTGATCGCGTCGTTCGTGGCGGCGCCGGTCAGCTCGTACGTGGTGGCGTCGTCGGCGCCCTCGGGGGCGTTCCAGGTGAGCTCCGCGCCGCGATTCCTGGCCTTGGCCGCGAATCCGGTCGGCGAGCCGGGCGCCACGCAGGGCTTGGCCTCCGCGCTCGGCTCGGACTCGACCTCGCCGCCCTGCCAGTGCGCGACCACGGTGAACGTGTACTCGCCTGTGCAGCTCCCGCCGGTGAACTCGAACCGGTACGGCCCGTCAGCGCCCACCGACTGCGGCACCGACCTGCCCTCGCCGGAGGTCTTGAGCGTGTACCGGTCGACCTTGCCGCCCGCGGACGGGCTGAAGGTGACGGTCACCTTGCCCGGCCCCGACCTGGCGGTGACGCCGCCGGGCGGCGCCGGCGCGCTCGGCGTGGGGGTCGAGGACGGGGTCCGCGTCGGCGTCCGCGTCGGCGTCCGCGTCGGCTCGCGGGTCGGCTCTCGGGTCGGCTCACGCGTCGGTTCGCGCGTCGTCGGCGGCACCGGGGCCCTCGTGGTGGTCTCGACGGGATCGGTCTCGGGCGGGGTGTCGGTCCGCGTCGGGTCGGTGCGCGGCGTCTGCTTGGGTTTGGGGGTGCTGGTCGGCCCCGGTACGTCGGAGTCGTCCTTGGGGATGTCGTGCTTGCGGCCTTCCGGGTCGATGACGATGGCCTTGTCGCCGTTCTCGTCGTTCGCCCACAGCAGGCCGTCCTTGACGAAGACGTCCACCGGGCCCGGCTCCTGGGTCACCCTGAGCGTGGAGGGTCGGCCGCCGTCCGCGCTGTCCCAGACGATCAGGGAGCCGCTGGCCTGGTCGGGCACGTACACCTTGGTGCCGAGCACCTGCGGCGTGCCGAGCGCGGCCGGGTCGCCGGTGCTGAACTTGGTGCTGAGCACGGCGTTGGAGGCGGTGTCGATCACCACGAGCAGCCCCGAGTCGCCGGGCGTCAGGATCGGCACCAGCGAGCCCTCGGTGGCGGCGGGGGTGAGCGCGCCGCCCTTGGCGGCCTGGGAGACGCCCTTGGGCAGGGTGATCTCGCCGACGCCTCCGTCGGACCCGATGACGGTGGCGGTGGCGGCGCGGCTGTTGACGACGACGGGCAGGCCGCCGGCGATCGTGACCGACAGCTCCTCGCCGGGCTCTCCGACCTTGACCGGGGCCGCCGCCGTGCCCTCGGCCACGGGTACGACCTCGCCCTTGGCGGTGACCGGCACCCACAGGCGGCCGCCGCCGTCGATGCGGGCCGCGCCGAGCGGGGCGGGCAGGGTGAGCGCGTTGCCGACGGTGTTGAGCGTGGCGGGGTCGAGCTGTTGGATCCGGCCGGCCGCAGGATCGACCGCGTAACCCGTGCCACCGGACACGGCCAGTTGCAGGCCTGCCGCGCCGAAGTCGCGGGTCTGGGCCACGCTGAGCTGGCTCGGCTCGATCCGGCTGACGTAACCGGTCCGGTCGTCCACGAGCAGCACGTCGCCGCCGTCCTGCACCACTCGCAGCTGACGGCCGGCCTTGTCGTTGAGGTAGCCGTCCACCTCGCCCGACAGGCCGTTGACGTGCACGATCTTGCCGCTGGCCTTGGTCCAGAGCCACGCGCCGACGTCGGCCAGCTTGGGGTTGGCGCTCGACACGCCCACGCCCAGCCACGCCGCCACGGCGACCAGGATCGCGGCCAGCGCGGCGGCGACCAGTGCCGTGGCTCGATCGCCTCGGAGCATGCGCACTCGTCACTCACCCCGGTTTGTACGATTACTGAGTGTTTCGCCCCCGTGTTATCGGGCATCACCCTAGCGCCCAGGCGTCCCGTACGCGTACGTACTCGCTGGTATACCTGTGGTTCGGCTGGACTCGGACTGCGCGCGGACTGAGCTCGGATTGGGCTCGGATCGGGCTCGGATCGGGCTCGCGGTGCGGGCGTGCCAAGAGTGTCGGTGTGAAGCCGTACCTTAGTGCCCGTGTCCGAACAGCCCCTGACCCTCGACTCCGTCCTCACCGACGAGGCGGTCCTGTCGACCTACCGCCGCATGTTCGCCGCGCTGGCCCGTGACAGCGGGGCAGTGGTCGACGATCCCGCCCTGGTCGACATCGCCGAGACGCTGTTCGCGGCGTTCGCGGAGGCCGGCGAGGAGTGGCTGACCCACGAGCAGATGCGCTTCGCCTGCCGGGCCCATCCCGCCGACCAGTTCGACAACCGGCTGCGCGTGCTCAAGGGGCTCGGCGCGATCCGCGAGGTGTTCCCCAAGCCCAACCAGCTCCGTTACCGCGCCTCGTTCACGAGTGTGGTGGGGCTGATGTTCATCCGGCGGATGATGGACGACGGCGGGCAGTCGGAGATGCACCGGCTGCTCGCGCTCGAAGACCTCAACGTCGCCGATCCGCGCACCACGATGGAGGAGGCCAGGCAGAGCGCGCTCAACCTGGCGCGGGCGTTCCGGCTGTGGGCGCTGGAGCTGATCACGCTCACCACGGGCACCATCGAGGAGCTGCGCGAGCAGGCGCCCAAGCTGTGGGGCACCGAGGAGATCGCGCGCAGGGCGCAGAGCCTGCACGGCACGATCCTGACCCGGTGGCCGGAGCTCGACCGGGTCTGCACCGACCTGCGGGCGGCCATCTACGCCTACAGCGACGCCTCCCGCCGCGCCGCCGGGCGCCTGGCCGACTCGGCGGGCACGACGCGCAACCTGACGCTGCTGCCGACGGAGACGTGGCGCACGTTCGCGCAGACGGCGTCCAGGGAGCGGCTGGCGGCGGTGCTCGACGGGTTCGTCTTCGACGCGCCCGCGCCTTGGCACGATCCGGCCGCCATCGCCCGCGCCGTCGACGAGGCCCCGCGTCCCGCCCCCGCGCAGCCCACTCCCCCGCGTTCCAACCTGCCCGACCCCGGGCCCGAGTCCTCGCTCGACTCCTCGCCGGGCGCGGCGCTCGAACGGCTGACCCAGATGGCCGAGTCACTGCTGGGCGAGGCCGACCGGGTCGCGCTGGCCGACGTGCTCGGCTCCGACTGGCCGTCCGCGCGGCGGGTGCTGGCCGACCTCACCACCGTCGACCTGAGACCCGAGCTGCCCTACCGGCTGGCCTGGGCCGACGGGCTGAGCGTCGATCCTGAGCGTGAGCCCGCGTGGCTCTCCCACGGTTACCTGGAGCGGGTCTCATGAGCGCCGATCGGCGGGCTCACGCCGTCGCCCACGCGCGGGTGCGGTCGGGCGGGCCGGCCCGGCTGGGGGCCGGGGTGGCGGCGGCTCCCGGCATGCTCCGGCTGACCAGGCCCGACTCCACCGGCGAGGCCGTACCCGTGTGGCCCGACGGGGTGACGCCGTCGCTCCTCGACGAGCACCAGGTGCCGCCCGTCTCCGTGGAGCGGTCCGGGGAGACCAGGCGGGTGCTGGCGGCGGTGCTCAAGTGCTGCTGGCGCGACCAGTCGGTGGATCCGTGGCCGGGCGAGCCCGCCCCCGTGGAGCTGGTGCTCGACACCTACCGCGAGCTGATCGGCCGCACCGACGACCTGATGCGCAACTGGGCGCGCGGCGCGCTGCGGCGGCTGCACGACTCCGCCTGGATCGTCGTCGACGACGGCGTGGTGCTGCTCGGGCCCAGGTGCGCACTGTGGCCGGTGGAGTCGCACGCGCAGCTGCAGGAGCTCGTACGCCGGCTGCCCGAGCCCGAGCGGCCCGAGCTGACCGTGGTCGGCGACGCCGACATCGTGGCCGCGGCCGTCCCGCACCCCGAAGCGCCCGCCGGGGCAGGGGGCCGGGCCGAGGGCGGGGCGGCCGAGTTCGACGACCTGCTCAGCGGCTACGACGAGCGGCGGCGGGCGGAGCTCGTGGCGGCGTTCATGGTGGTCGAGCACGCGGCGGAGCCGGTGCAGGAGGTGCGGTTCGCGGCCCTGCGCGATCCGGCGCTGCGCCACACGCTGGGCGAGATGCTGTCCAGGCGCGGCCGTACGCTGATCCAGCACCGTGAGCGCTGGACCTCCGGCTACGACGACGCCGTCGCCGCCGAGCTGGCCGGCTTCGAGGGAGAGAGCACGCGGCTGGGCGTGAGCGAGCGGGCGGTGCTGACGCTCGTGCTCGTGCACTCCGTGGCCATCCCGCGCGCCGAAGGGCTGCTGCCAGAGGACTCCTGGCTGTCGCCGCACCCGACCCCGGTCGACGAGCTGCGCCGCCACACCCAGCTGCCGATCGGCGAGCTGGAGGCGGCGTTGCGCTCGCTGCGGCACGCCGGGCTGATCGGGCAGGTCAAGGCGGGCGAGGAGGCGGGGGGCTACGTGCCGGGGCCGCAGTTCCACCGGCTCACGCCGGCGGCCAGGCGGCGGTTGCAGGAAGAGCTGATCCTGGCGGCGGGGCCGAACACGCCGCTGGCGGCGGCCGTACTGGCGCGTAGATCGGCGAAGTGACGGCTCTCGCAGCCTTGTAGTGGCTTTTGTTGGTTTTCAATGCGGATGGAAGGACAACGGGGGTTTCAGGTGTCGCAGGTGGAGAACGTCGTCGGAGACCGGGTGCTGATCGCCGTGCAGGCGGTCAACATCTCGCGGCTGTCGACCCATCCGGTGCCGACGGTCCCCGGCACGCTCATCGTGGTGGCGGGCGCGGGGCCGAAGGACTCCAACGGGGCGGGCAAGTCGTCGTTCATCGCCTCGATCACGGCGCTGCTGGGTGACGAGCAGTGGCGCTTCGCCTCCGGCGCCAAGGCGGTGTCGGAGCTGCTCTTCAACGCCGAGCTGGCCAGCGGCGCCGGGGCCCGGCAGTGGGCCAGCGCCGACCACGGATACATCGTGGGCGTCTTCGGGCCGCCCGGCATGGAGGGCTTCGGTGACGCGCCCCAGGAGGACGCCTCTCCCCCGAGCTCGGCTTCTTCCGCGGCCGGCAGCGGCTCGGATGCTTCCTCGGACGCGGGCGGCTCGGGCGACGGAGAGCTGTTCGAGGAGGCCGATTCGGGTGACGGAGAGCTGTTCGAGGTGCCCGACACCTCCGGCGGGGCCTTGACCGTCTGGCTGAAGGTCAACCAGGAGGCGCCGCACCTGGAGATCCGCTGGCGGGAGGGGGTGCACCTGGCGGCGTCGCCGTCCGAGGCCGAGCGGGTGGCGCGGGCCGACGAGATCTGGGCGTCACTGCCGAAGTCGGCCGGGCGGCGCGACGTCGTGGCCCGCGACCTGACCAAGGTGCTCTACGGCGACCGGGTCAGGTGCGTGTCGTTCCTGTCCACGTCCGTACGCAGCAAGGTCGCCACCAACCTGCTCTCCCAGCCGCTCAACGAGATCTCGCCCGAGCGCGTCTTCGAGGCCATCGCCGCCCTCACCGGCCTGGACGCCGAGCTGGAGCAGGAGCGTGAGGCCCGCCGCGACGAGCACGCCAAGCGGGTGCGGGCGGCGCAGGCGGCCGAGCGGCTGGCGGAGTTCGAGGCGGAGTCGAAGGCGCTGCTGTCCACGTTCGACCGCAGAGACCAGGCCAGGGTCCGGCTGGCAGACGCGCTGAGGTGCTGGCGCGGGCGGCAGGCACGCCGGCTGGCCGACGCGGCCGGCAAGGACGAGGCGCTGGCCGCCGACCTCGACCGGCACCGCGCGGCGGGTGAGGCGGCCGCCGAGTCGATCGCCATGGTCAAGGCCGAGATCGCCACCCTGCGCGAAGACACCCTCGACCGGCAGGTGTCGCAGGCCCGCAAGGAGCTGGCGGCGATGCAGGCGCGGGCGGCCAAGCTCGAAGCCGACCGCGCCGTGGCGGAGAACTCCGCCGACGAGCTGCGCGGGCTGATCCCGGCCCTGGAGGAGACGCGCCGCTTCGCCGACGGGCGTGATGTGCCGGCGGCCGAGCGGGAGCTGGGCGAGGTACGGCTGCGGCTCAACGAGGCGCTCAAGGCGCTCGGCGTGGCCGACCGTGAGGTGTCCTCGGCCCAGGCCGCGCTCGACGACGCCGAGGGCGGCCCGGCGGCGGCCCAGCTCAACGCGCTGGCGGCGGCCGGCATCGGCGCCACCGGCCTGCTCGACGCCCTCGACGTGGCCGAACAGGCCCGCGACGCCGCCCACACCCCGCAGGGAGCCGGCCTCACCGGTCGTGGCCTCGCCGGTAGCGGTGTGGGCGCCCTCGCAGATGGTGGCGCGGGCGCTGATGCCGGTGCCGGTACCGATGGCGATGCCGGCGGCGGTGCTGCTGGTGCCGATGGCGGGGCCGGTGAGGGGCAGGCGCTCGGGGAGGCGCTCAAGGCGCGTTACGGCAAATCGCAGGGGCAGGCCGGGACCGGAACTGGGACCACGACCATGACCGGGGCGCTGGGCGAGTTGCGTGGCTGGCCCAACGAGCACGCCGTGATCGTGGACGCCGCCCAGCTCGACGCCGCCGCTGCCGCCCTGGCCGCGCTGCCCGGGTCCGTGCTGGTCAGCGCGGCCGGGGTGAGCGTCGTCGGGGCGTTCGACGGGGTCGCGACCGGGCGCGAGGCCCGGATCAAGGCTGCCGAGCAGCGGCTCAACCGGGCCAGAGACGTACAGGAGAGCGCCGCCCAGGCCGTGCACGACGGGGAGGAGTCGGTCGCGCGGGCGCAGCGGCGGCTGGAGGGCGCCAGAGCCGGGGTGCGGCTGGCCGAGCTGGAGGCGAAGCTCGCCGAGCGGCGGGCCAGGCTGGGCGAGCTCAACGCGGCCATCGAGGAGCTGGCGCCGAAGGTGGCCGAGTTCGAACGGCAGGCGGGCTCGCTCGACTTCCGCGCCCGTACCAGGGACATGGAGATCGAGCGGCTGGAGGGCCGCAGGCAGCGGCACGAGGCCGAGCGGGCGCAGGCGCGCGGGCTGGAGGCGAAGGTCGGCGCGGAGCGGGAGGCGCTCAAGCTGGCGGCGCTGGCCGCCGACTGGGGAGGCACGATCGAGACCGCCCGCGAGTGGCTGGCGGCGCTGCCCGAGGAGGAGCGGCCGCGTGCCGCCGAGGAGTGGTGGCGGGTCGCCGAACGCCACCTCGACCAGGCGTTGCGCGACACGTTCCCCGAGGAGGAGGCGGAGATCCCTGAGGAGCTGCGGTTCCTGCTGAGCGAGCGGGAGGGCAGCACGGCACGCGAGCAGGCGACGTTCGCGGGCGTGTGCGGGGCGCTGGCGTCCTATCTGCGGGGGCAGGAGGAGTACGAACGCCACCAGCGCCGCCAGATCGAGGCGCAGGTCGGCTCCCGCCAGCGCGACCTGGCGGCGGCGGCCAGGGGCGCGGAGGAGGCGGCCCAGTCGACCGCCGTGCACCGGGCGGCACTGACGGCGGCGATCAAGGCGCGGCTCACGCGGGTGGCCGAGGAGTTCGACAAGCTCGACACCTCCTACGGCGGCTACGGGGCGACCTTGGAGTTCCCGGTCCCGCCGGCTCCGGCCGATCCCGAGCAGCGCTGGCAGTGGCGGGTGACGCCGAAGTGGCGGCGGGGCGAGGGGCAGGGGTTCGTCCCGTACAACCGGCGGGCCAACACGGCGCTCATGGACGAGAAGGCCGTCAAGTTGGTGTGCGCGGCGGCCATCGCCTCGTCCGGGGGCGGCCACCTGTGCCTCGTCCTCGACGAACTGGGCCGCAACCTGGGCAAGGAGCACCGGAGGGAGGCGGTGGCGCTGTTCAGGCGAATCGGCGAGACGTACGGGATCACGGTGATCGGGGCGCTGCAGGACGACATGGAGCCGTACGCGATCGATGCCTGCGGGCAGTACATCAAGTTGCGGCGCTCGTCGGACGCGATGCCGTACAACGAGCCCCCGGTGATCGTCGGCCACGACCACCACGCCGAACGCGTCCGGGCTCTCTCGTCATACGTGGACCGAAGCGCTCCCGCCCTGGCATAGCCACGCGTGTCGCCCCTGCCTCGGGTCACGAAGCGACCGAGGCAGGTCCCGTGCGCGGCGCTGCGGGAGCCCAGCGCTTCGGGACCGAGGCGCTTCAGGTGCCCGGCGCAGCACTGCAGGGGCGCGGTGCTGCGGGCGTTTACTTGGTTGGGGGGCCGGTGTAGGAGGCGCGGAGGCGGAGGAGGGAGCCGCGGGTGTATTCCTCCATTGCGTGGGCCAGCCAGCCTGCCGCCCTGGCTACCGCGAAGATCGCCTCGCCTGCGCCGCTCACCATGCCGGCTACCGCGGTGAGGACGGCGAGGGCGAAGTCGATGTTGCGGTCCGGGAGGCGGCGACGGCGCATCTCCGCCAGCAGGGCGTCACCGGCGGCGACGCGCCCATGATCGGGGGCAGCGGTTCTGACCAGGTCGAGCAGCAGAGCGCCGCGGGCGTCGCCGTTCTTGTAGACGCTGTGGCCGAAGCCGGGGATGCGTTCGCCGCGCCGTACCCGGTCGGTGACGGCGCGGGCGGCCAGGTGCGGTTCGGCGATCTCGGCCAGCAGGCGTTCGGCGCCGTACGACGCGCCCCCGTGCAGCGGGCCGCCCAGGACGCCGAGGCCGGTCAGCACCACGGCGTACGGGTCGGCCTTGGCGGAGGCGGCGACCCTGGCGGCGAGTGTGGAGGCGGCCAGTTCGTGGTCGGCTAGCAGGACCAGGGCGCCTTCGAGGGCGGTGAGCAGGGCGGGCGTGGCGGGTGACGGGCACAGGCGCGACCACAGGCGCTCGGCGATCGAGTCGCCGCTGGGCTCGCTGAGCTGGGGCAGCGCGTCCACCAGGCCGGCGATCATGCGGCGGCCGGTGGCGGCGACGGAGGCGGGGTCGAGCTGGTGGCGGAGGGAGTCGGACGCACCGAGGACCGTGGTGATCACCTGGAGCCGGTCGAGCGGCAGAAGGTCGGCGGGCAGCCCGCCCTGAGCGGCGACGGCCGCCTCCAGCGCCTCGGGCTCACACCGCCACGCCTCGGATGACGGCCCACCTGATGAGACGACCGGGATGCCCGGATCGTCGGTGGAAGTGCCCGAGCCACCGGTGGCGACGGCCGGGGCCGCCGGGGCCTTCGCGGTGGCTGAGATGTCCGGGACGGCGGTAGAAGCGTGCAGATCGTCCACGGGAGTCGCCCGGGTGGTGGGCCAGACGGTGCGGTCGCCGGTCCAGAGCCATTCCGCGACCGTCTCGAACGGGGCCGTTCCCGCCAGGCCGAGCACGTCGAGGCCACGGTAGTAGGGCCGGTCGACCCCGAGTGCCGTGATAGCCGACTCGATGACCAGCTCCGGCTGCTGGTTGCGCGGGCGGCCGCGGCGGGCCAGGCGTTCGACCTCCTCGGCGGAGAAGAGGCTGCGCCGCCCGTCCTCGCCGTGCCGCCGCTGCAGCACACCCCTGCTCACGTACGCGTACAGCGTCGCGGTTTTGACGCCCAGCCGTTCCGACGCCGTGGCCGCGTCGATCCACTCCGCCACCCGACAGCCTCCATAGTTGACGAAAGTCAATATTGATCCATCTTGAACCGGCATGTCAACGTGGGGGCATGCCTAACGTTCACTTCCTCGATGTGACCAACCGGGACGGCGTGCAGACCGCGCGCACCGGGCTGTCGAAGTTCGGCAAGACCATGGTCAACTTCTATCTGGCCAAGCTCGGGGTCGCGCAGTCCGAGATCGGGTTCCCGTTCCTCTTCCACGAGGCGCCTTACGTCAGGGCGCAGGTGGCGCTGGCCGAGGCGGGTGTGTTCGGGGAGCTGCGGTTGTCGGGGTGGTGCCGTGGCGTGCCGCAGGATGTGGAGCAGGCGGCGCCGCTCGGGCTGAAGCACTACAACCTGTCCATCTCGACGTCCGACTACATGATCCAGAACAAGTTCCGCGGCCGGCTGGGCCGGGAGGAGATCATCAGAGAGATGACCGCCGCCGTCCGCGTGGCCAAGGACGCGGGGGCGCTGACGGTCGGGGTGAACGCCGAGGACGGTTCGCGGACCGACGACGGGTTCCTGCTGGAGTTCGCGCTGGCGGCGAAGGAGGCAGGCGCCGACCGCGTACGCTACTGCGACACCATCGGCGGCGACTCACCCGGACGGATCCGTGAGCGCTTCGCCAGGCTGGCCTCGGGCGCGGCGATGCCGGTCGAGACGCACTGCCACAACGACCTGGGCATGGCGGTGGCCAACTCGGTGTCGGGCGCGCTCGGCGACCTCGACGCCGGGCAGGACGCGTGGATCAACACCTGCGTCAACGGCGTCGGCGAGCGCTCGGGCAACGCCGATCTGCTGTCCACCGTGCTGGCGTTCCGGCACGCGTTCGGCCTCGACGCGAAGATCGGCGACCCGCTGGATCTGTCGTGGGCGCGCCGGTTCGCGTTGTGGGCGAGCTACGCGCTGGGGCAGCCGCTGCCGTACAACCAGGTGGGGGTGGGGCGCAACGCGTTCGCGCACGAGTCGGGCATCCACGCCGACGGCGCGCTGAAGGATCACGGCAACTACGAGCTGTACGACGAGGCGTCGCTGGGCCCGTTCCCCGAAGACCGGCACGCGCGAGCGGGCCGGGTGGTGCTGACCGGCGAGTACGGCGGCAAGGCAGGCTTCCGGCACGTCATGGACGGGCTCGGCGCCGAGGTGGCCGATGAGGACCTGTCGTTCCGCCTGGTTCAGCTCTGTAATGCGATGACGGGGAGGCCGCTCACCGATGACGAGCTACGCCTGATCGCGGCCCACCCGCGCGAGTTGTCCCTGTTGTTCCCCGGTTACTGAGGCCCGGCGGCCGGCGCGAAGTGCCGCTGCCGTCACTCGGCCCTTGAGCCCTGTCAACGCGAAGTGCCGTGGCCGTTGAGCCCGGTCAGCGCGGGCTCGACGGCTGCCGGTCAGCGCAGGGTGCTGTCACCGGTTTCGGGCAGGGCGAGCAGGCAGAGCAGGCTCAGCACGGCCATCGCGGCGACGTACCCGCCGACCGCCATCGCCCCCAGCCCGCCCGCCTGCATGCCGGTGGCGACCAGCGGCGGCACCGCGCCGCCGAGCACGCCGCCAAGGCTGTAGGCGGTGGAGGCGCCGCTGTAGCGGTATTCGGTCCTGAACAATTCGGGCAGGTACGCGCCCATCGGCCCGAAGACCAGCCCCATGATCGCGAGCGCCCCGGCCAGCGCCAGCCCGACCAGGAACACCGAGCGCGTCTCCATCAGCGGGAACATCACCAGTCCCCACACCACGGCCGCGACCGTGCCCGTGATCAGCGTGCGGCGGCGGCCCACCCGGTCGGACACCACGGCCGAGACGACCGTGCCGGCCGCCATGAACACCACCCCGATCATGGTCAGCGCGAGCATCGTGGTTCTGGGGATCTGCAGCGTGCCGGTGCCGTAAGCGAGGCAGTAGGTGGTGGCGGTGTAGAAGAGCGTGTACGCGATCGTCATGGCGCCGGCGCCGAGCAGCACGCGCCGCCACTGGTGCCGCATGAGGCCGGCGAAGGGCACCTTGGCGATCCGGCGCTCGTCCATGGCCTGCTGGAAGACGGGCGTCTCGGAGATCTTCAGCCGTACGTACAGGCCGACGATCACCAGCAGCAGGCTCGCCACGAACGGCAGCCGCCAGCCCCAGCTGTCGAACTGCCCCTCGCTCAGCGTCTCCCCGAGGATGAGGAACAGCCCGTTCGCCACGATGAACCCGGCCGACGGGCCGAGCTGCGGGAACATCGCGTAGAGCCCGCGCTTGCCCGGCGGCGCGTGCTCGGTGGCCAGCAGCGCCGCGCCGCCCCACTCGCCGCCGAGGCCGATGCCCTGCGTGAAGCGCAGCAGCACCAGCAGCACGGGCGCGAGCACGCCGATCGAGGCGTAGCCGGGCAGCAGCCCGATCACCACCGTCGAGAATCCCATCACCAGCAGCGACACGACCAGCATGGACTTGCGGCCGATCCGGTCGCCCCAGTGGCCGAACACGGCCGAGCCGAGCGGCCGCGAGATGAACGCCACCGCGAACGTCGAGAACGCCGCGAGGTTGCCCGCCACCTGGTCCATCTCGGGGAAGAAGGCGGTGTTGAGCACCAGGGCCGCGGCGGTGCCGTAAATGTAGAAATCATAGAATTCGATCGCGGTGCCGATCAGGCTGGCGGTCGCGATCCTCGACCGGCTCGGCGCCGACGTCTGGGGGGATGTCGTCATCGTGTCTCACCATGCGGACTAGCGTCTTGTTCAGTGACACGCGAACGCTATCACCTGCGCAATGTTACGTTTCAAGCACTGCTGACTCGGGGAAAGGAACACAGTTTGGCTGTCGAGCTGGTCATCTTCGACTGCGACGGGACACTGGTGGACAGCGAGCCGATCTCCGTACGCGTGGGCACCGCCGCACTGCGGCGCCTGGGCTGGACGATCGACGAGAACGAGTACGCCGAACGCTTCGTCGGCTGCACCAACGAGTACTGGCTTGAGCAGATCGGCCGGACCCCTCCCGGCTGGCGCGAGCAGCTCAACGCCGACTACGTGGCCGCCGTCAAGGCCGAGCTGCGCACGATCGAGGGCATCGAGGAGGCGCTCGACCGGCTCACCATCCCCTGCTGCGTGGCCTCCAACGGCCGCCACGCCACCATTCGCCGCAGCCTCGAACTGACCGGCCTGGCCGCCCGGTTCGCCGGGAACGTGTTCAGCGTCGAGGACGTGACCAGGGGCAAACCGGCGCCCGACCTGTTCCTGCACGCCGCGGCCGTGATGGGGGCCGAGCCCGAGCGGTGCGTGGTGGTGGAGGACAGCCCGTTCGGGGTGGCGGCGGCGATGAGCGCGGGCATGCGCTGCCTGGCCTTCGCCGGCGGCATCACGCCGGTGTCCCGGCTGGAGGGGCTGGGGGCGACCCTCTTCCACGAACCCGCCAAGCTCCCTGACCTGATCGCCGCCCTCGATTGACGCCACGCTCGCACTCAGGGCCCTCGCCCTGTCCGTCCCCGGCCGCCGGTGATCGCGGCCGGGGACACGCCGCTCCGGCGAAGCCGCGACCGTAGGTAAGGGGACGGCCTGTCAGTACGGCCGTGCGGGACGGCCTGTCACATGTCCTTACGGGTGTGGCCGTTCTCGTCGAGGTAGTCGCGCCACGACCGCTTCGGGGTCCAGCCCAGCAGCCTGTGGGCCTTGGCGCAGGAGATGCCCGACGCGTCCGGACGGGCCAGCGCCCGCAGCTCGATCCGGTCACCGTGATACCGCAGCAGCGAGGCCGCGAAGTCGTGCCCGCCCGCGTTGTCCGGCGAGGCGATGTAGAACACCTCGTGCCCGGGCAATTCGGACTCGGCGGCCAGCACGATCGCGTCCGCGAGGTCGTACACGTCGATGTAGCTCCACAGGCCCGCCCCCACCACGGAGGCGTCGCGCACCTGCGGCCCGAGGTTGCGCTCGTAGTTGCCCTCGTGCTGCACCCAGCTCGGCCGCAGCGAGATGCACCTGATGTCCGACCGGCGCACCGCCGCGTCCATGAGCTGCTCGCCGAAGTGCTTGGCCAGCGCGTACGGGTCCTGCGGCCGGATCGGGTGCTCCTCGTCCACCGGCGCGTAGTCGGGCAGGAACGGCCGCTCGGGGAAGAAGAACCCGGGCACGGTCTCGCTGGAGATGTTCACGAACCGCGGCACGCCGAACCGCACCGCCGCCTCGATCATGTTGAACGTGGACATCAGGTTGTTCTGGAACACCACCTGCGCCGGGTTGGAGGTGGGATCCGGGATCGCCGCCGCGTGCACGACCGCCTCGGCCCCGTGCGTCACGGCGAACGCCTGCCCGGCGTCGGTCAGGTCGGCCTGCACGTAGCGGGGGGTGCCCGGGTCGTGGCGTTCCCAGACCGGGCGGGTGAGGTCGGTGGCGGTCACCTCGTGACCCGCCTCGGCCAGGGCCTTGACGGCCGCTCTGCCCACCTTGCCGTGGGCTCCCGTGACGACGACGCGCATGATGACCGCTCCCTTGCTCTCTCGGCCGGTCCAGCGTAGTGCGCGCCCGGCACGAAGGTCATCTCCCCCGAACGGCCTCGTGGCGCGCTCCGCTGGAGCCCCTACGCGACCAGCGCAGGCACCGCCCCGAGAGCAGAGCCCTCAGCGCCATCTCACCCGGCCGCGTCCGAGGTGCGAAGGTCAGCTCAGGCCCACCGCCCGCAGCGTGGAGCCCGTGCGGGCCTTGGTGACCTTGAGTTGGGCGGGGATCCGGGAGCGTAGCTCGGCCACGTGGCTGACGATGCCCACCGCCCGCCCGCCGTCACGCAGCCCGTCGAGGATGTCGAGGACGCTGTCGAGCGTGTCCTCGTCGAGCGTGCCGAACCCCTCGTCCACGAACAGGGTGCCCAGCTCCGCACCGCCCGCCTCGGCCGTGACGACGTCGGCCAGCCCCAGCGCCAGGGCCAGGGAGGTGATGAAGCTCTCGCCGCCGGACAAAGTGGCAGGATCGCGGTCGACGCCGGTCCAGCCGTCGGCCACGCGCAGCCCCAGCCCGCCGCCGGCGCGGGTGCGGGAGCCGGCCGTCTTCCGCAGGTCGTGCCGCAGCAGGTAGCGGCCGCCCGACATGTGGTCGAGCCGCTCGTTCGCGGCGTCCACGACCTGGCGCAGCCGTTCGCCGAGCACGTAGGAGGACAGGCTCATGCTCCACTGATTGTCGCCGGAGATGCCGCTGGCCAGGGCCGCCATCCGCTCGGCCAGCCGGTGCCGCTCGGCCGCCGGCCGCCAGTGCTCGATGCGTTCGGACAGCTCGGCGTGCAGTTCCTCCAGCCGTCGCGCCCTGGCCCGCGCCCGGTCGAGTGCGCTCGACAGCCTGGTGTACGCCGCCTCCAGCTCGTCGCGCTCGGCCTCGATCGCGGCCAGGTCCGGCGCGGGCTCGGCCGCCGCCGCCACCAGCTCGGGATCGGCCAGCACGCCACTCACGGCGGCATGCTCGTCGTCCAGCCGCCGCAGCAGCTCCGCCTTGCCCTCCCGCTCCGCCGGGCTCCGGTACGCGGCCTCCGCCTCCCCCACGTCCCCGAACCCCGCTTCGCGTGCCGCCTCCTCGGCCGCCCGCCGGGCCGCGTCACGCTCGGCGCGGGCCGCCACCGCCGCCTGCGTGGCCTCCAGCGCCTCGCGCAGCAGCTCGGCCTCGTCGTTGAGCCGGGACAGGCGGGCGGAGAGGGTGGCGTCGCCGCCGCGCGCCGCGTCCAGCCGCGCGCTCAACCGACCGGCGTCGCCGCTCAGCTCCTCGTGCCTGGTACGGCATGCGGCCAGCCGCGCGGCCACCCGGCGCCCGCGTTCCTCCTGCTCCAACCGCTCACGGTTGAGCTTCTCCGCCTCCTGCGCCAGCGCGGCCTCCTGAGCCGCCGACATCTCCAGCCTGCGCAACTCCCGCTCGGCGGCAGCAAGCACCGCGACCCCGTCGGCCGCGTTGTCACCTGACGCGACTGACGCACCGGCCTCGAACGGCGTGGCCCCGGCGTCGCCTTGGCCGCCCGCCGCAGCGGCTGCGGCCCTCGCGACCATGGTGCCGTCTGACACGTCCGTCGCAGCGACGGCGGGTCTTTCCGTCGCAGTGTCGTTCACGCCACCGGCCGAGATCCGCTCGGATCCGGTGTCGCCGCCGGATGCGGTCTCCTGGGGCCGGATGTGTGACGAACCAGCGTTGGGCCAGGCGTTCGGCGGACCAGCGTCCGACCGCGTGTGCAGCGGCCCAGCGTCCGCGCGGGTGTTCGGGGAAGCAGCGTTCGCGCCCGCCCCAGGTCCGATGTTCGCCGTGGTCTGGGCGAGTTGGGTCTGGACGCGGATCCGTTCGGCGGTCAGTTGTTTGCGGTGGGCGCGGTGGGCGGCGAGGGCTTCGGCGATCTCTCTGGCCTGGTCGCGGACGCGTTCGCGTTCGGTCTCGATGCGTTCGAGCGTGGCGGCCAGGGCGGGTTCGCGGTCGGCCACCGATCGCAGGCGGTCGAGCTCCTGCGTGGCCTGTTCCACCTGTTCGGCGGCCGTGTCGACGTCGAGGCCGGCGGTGGCCTCGACGGCGTCGGCGTGGCGGGACCCGATGGCGGCGAGGGTGCGCTCGGCCTCCTCCCGGTCGGCGAGAGCCGCCTCGTGGGCGGACTCGGCCTCGTGCTCGTCGTCGGCCGAAGGTGCGCTCTCGGCGGGCGAGGCCGGGTGGGGGTGGTGCTCAGAGCCGCAGACCGCGCACGGCCGTCCGTCGGCCAGGTCGCGCGCCAGCTCGGCCGCCATGCCGTCGATGCGGGCCTGCCGCAGGTCGAGCCACCGTTCGCGCAGGGCTTGAGCCTGGTCGACGAGCACCTGATGCCTGGCGGCGGCGGCCTCCAGCTCGCCCGCCAGGGCTTCGCGGCGGTGGATGGCCTCCAGTGCCGCCCTGGCCGCGTCGAGCGCCGCGTTCGCCGCCGGTACGGCCGCCGCCTGCGCCCGTACGTCCGCCAGGGCCGCGTTCGCGTCGGCGAGCCGTTCGGGCAGCTCGGCCTCCGCGGCGGCCACCTCGGCCTCGCGCTGCGCCAGCGTGTCGAGCTCCGCCGCCAGTCTGGACAGCTCGCGGTCGATCTCGATCAGATGGGCGGCGGCATCGCGTACGGCACGCGCGGCGGGCACTCTGGCGGCGTCGACCCGGGCCTCGGCGAGTCTGGCCTCCGCCCGTTCGATGAGCTCGGGGAGCCTGGCCAGCCGGGCTGCCACGTCCTCGTCGGCCCTGATCAGACCGGCCAGCTCTTCTTCCACGCGCAGCAGGTCGCGGCGGACCACCGACAGCCTGGCCTCTTCGGTGAGGAGCTCCTGGAGGCGGGCGATCTCGTCCTGCCGCCGCCGTTCCAGCGCCGCCAGCTCGGCCACGGACGGCGAACCCGCCGCCGCCTCAGCAACGTCCGAAGCGTCCGAGAGCGCCGAGGATTGGCCCTGCTGCGCGAGAGACTGGCCCCGGTGTGTGCCGGTATGCCCCTGGTAGGAGGGGATCTGATCTGCGGCGGTATGGCCCTGGTAGGTGGGGGTCTGGCTCTGGTGCGCGATGGCTCCGGCGGCGGCGAGCAGGGGGCGGGCTCGGGCGAGGGCGTCGGCGGCCATCGTGCGGGCCTTGGTGACGGCCTCGGCGCGCTGCCCGGCGACGGTGATGAGCGGGCGCACCCGATCCGCCCTGGCCGCGTCGTCGAGGATGGCCTGCAGATCGGCGCGCTCGTCGGCGCGCTCGTCGAGGGTACGGCGCAGTGTGAGGGCTTCGGCGTGGCGGCGCTGCCGGTCGGCGAGTGCCGCGGCCTGGTCGAACCGCGTCCGCGCCGCTCGCACCGCGTGCCCGG
Source organism: Nonomuraea sp. NPDC048892 (assembly GCF_040649735.1). NCBI lineage: Bacteria > Bacillati > Actinomycetota > Actinomycetes > Streptosporangiales > Streptosporangiaceae > Nonomuraea > Nonomuraea sp. NPDC048892. The sequence continues at coordinate 182,580 of NZ_JBEZFZ010000003.1, forward strand.
CGGTGGCGAGCTCGCCATCGGCCCGCCTTACGACGGCCCGCGCGGCATCGAGCAGTGCCCCGGCCCAGCGCAGCGGATCGTCTTCCGGCGCCGGCACCTCTTCCCCGACCGGCTCCCCCTCGGCCTCTCCGGTCGGCTCCCCCTCGGTCGCGTCTCGTTCGGTTTTGTCCCCCTTGGGCGTGTCTGGCTCGGCTCTGTCTCTCCCGGTCGTGTCCTTGGCGGCGGCATCGGACAGCGATGGGGAGGTGGGCCAGTCGAAGAGCGGGGTCTCGGACGCCACTTCACCGGGCGCGGGATCGGCCGACGCCGGGCCGGCGGACGTCGTCGCGCCCTCGGCCGCCACCGTGTCCACGGGCGCCGGCGCGGCAAGGGTGCGTGCGGCGAGCAGGGCGGGCAAATCGGCGCCGGCCACTTCCTCCACCCGCTTGACCGCGAAATCCACCTGCTGCCGCAGTTCCTGCGCCTCCCGCCAGGCCAGCTTGCGGTGGTCGGCCAGCCACGACTCGGCCGCCGTGAAGACCTTGACCGTGAACAGCCGTTCGAGCAGCTTCGACCGCTCGTCCCCGTCCGCCCGCAGGAACTTGGCGAAGTCGCCCTGCGGCAGCATCGCCACCTGGCAGAACTGCCCGGCGTTCATGCCCAGCAGCCCGCTCACCAGGTCGCCGGCCTCGTCGAGACGCGTGGTCAGGCCGTGCCAGTCGGCGCCCTGCCACTCCGACAGGACGACCTTGGACTTCTCCTCGGTGAACCCCGTGCCCCGCAGCTTGGGCCGCTGCCAGGCCGGGGAGCGCTGGATGCGCAGTAACCGGCCGCGGAGCGTCACCTCCAGCGTGACCGACGGCCCCACGGTGGGCGGGGCATGGTCGCAGCGCAGGCTGCGGGCGCTGTTGCGCTGCCCGGGGACCTGGCCGTAGAGGGCGAAGCACAGCGCGTCGAGGATCGTGGTCTTGCCCGCGCCGGTGGGGCCGTGGACGAGGAAGAGGCCCGCCTCGGCCAGGGCGTCGAAGTCGACCGTCTCCGTGCCGGGGAACGACCCGAACGCCGTCAGCGTGAGCCTGTGCGGCCGCATCTACGCCATCGTCTCCTTCACCCTCGACGCCTCGATGGCCTGTCTTAGCAGCTCTTCCTCCTCGGGTGCGGCAGGCTCGCCGCGCACCTCCCTGACGAAGTCGAGAGCGACCTCCGCCTCCGGCCGCCCGTTGAGGCGCACGGGCTGGGCGGCGGGCGCGCCGCCGGCCGGGTCGAAGGACAGGGCGAGGGTGTGGGGGAAGCGGGCGCGCAGCCGGTCCATCGCCGATTTCGGGCGTACGGGGTCGGTCAGGACGATCTGCAGCCAGTGATCCTCGTAGGCGGCGTAACGCGGAGCGCTCAGCAGGTCGTCGAGCTCGCCGCGCAGCCGCCCGACCGGCCGGGGCACGGGGGCGGGCACGAACGCGGTCTCCTCCCCCAGCGTGACCAGCCACGACCCCTTGACGTGGCCCACCTCGGAGAAGGAGTAGGCCAGCGGCGAGCCGGAGTAGCGGACGGTCTCCGACATGCGCTGGCGGCCGTGCAGATGGCCGAGCGCCACGTAGTCGACGCCGTCGAACGCGCTCAGCGGCACGTGGGCCACGCCGCCCACGCTGATGTCGCGTTCGCTGTCGCTGGCCTGTCCGCCGGTCACGAAGCAGTGGGACAGCACCACCGAGGCGCGGTGGCGTGGGGCGTCGGCCCTGATGCGCGTCATCGCGTGCGCGATGGCGGCGGTGTGGCTGCGGTCGGGCAGCTCCCAGTCGGCCCTGACCAGCTCGGGCTCCAGGTAGGGGATGCCGTAGAAGGCGACGTCGTCGACCAGCACCGGCTCCCACGACTGGCCTGGCCAGGTGCGCACGTGGACACCCGCGGACTCGAACAGCGCCGAGCCGAACCGCAGCCGCAGCGCCGAGTCGTGGTTGCCGCTGATCAGCACCACCCGCGCGCCGGCCGCGCGCAGCCGGCCGAGCGCCTCGTCGAGCAGGGCCACGGCGTCGACCGGGGGCAGCGCCCTGTCGTAGACGTCGCCGGCGATCGCCACCACGTCGACCCGCTCGGCCCGCACCGTCTCCACCAGGTGGTCGACGAACGCGGCCTGCCCGGAGAGCAGGCTCTCGCGGTGGAAGGAGCGCCCGAGGTGCCAGTCGGAGGTGTGCAGGATCCGCATGTCGCAGGAAGCTAACAGTTCTCACCGACAAATGCGGTCTCTCCTGTCCCACACGCCAGGAGTAGTCTGAAAGATCAGCGGAAACCGACGCAGTTGGGGAGGCCGATGCGCACTGGCCGTGGCACTTTAAGCATGGCCGCCGGCCTGGTGCTGGTGGCTCTCGCTTCGGTCGGATACGTGCTGCCGCCCGCGTTCGACCCGCCACCGCTCAAGACGGACGCGGCCTTCCGGTCCATCCCGGCGCAGCCGGCCCACGAGCTGAAGCCCGTCGTGGCCGCCGATCCTATCCGCCGGGAGGCGATCTCGCTGCCGGCGGAGGGCCAGCGTCTCGACGGCACGTTGCGGGTGCCGCTCACTCCTGGCCGGCATCCGGCGATGGTGTTCGTCTCGGGGTCGGGCAACGGCTCGCGGGAGGAGTTCACGCCGCAGGCGGAGTTCCTGGCCAAGGCGGGCGTGGTGACGATCGCGTTCGACAAGCGCACGATCGGCTACAACTTCCGCGACCGCGACTTCGGGCTGCTCGCCGACGACGCGCTGCGGATGGTCGAGTTCCTGCGCACGCGGCCCGAGGTCGATCCGGCCCGCGTGGGCATCTGGGGCGTGTCGGAGGGCGGCTGGGTGGTGCCGATCGCGGCGGCCAAGAGCACCGCGGTGGGCTTCATGGTGCTGGTGTCCTCGCCCAACGTCTCGCCGCTGCGCCAGGTCGCCTGGGCACTGAACGAGCAGCTGCTGCGGCTGCGCGCCCCCATCGGCGCCCGCGACCTGCTGACCAGGGCGATGGGCGGGGTCGGCTTCGACTTCCTGCGCTACGACGCGGTGCCCGCGCTGAGCCAGGTCAAGCAGCCGGTCCTGGCCTTCTACGGCACCACCGACCCGTCGATCCCCTTCGTCGAGTCCACCCAGGCGCTCATCAAGGCGCTCCACATGGCCGGCAACGACGACTACACGATCCGCTTCATGGCCAAGGGCGACCACGCCATGCGGGTCAACGGCGGCGACTTCACCGCCGGCTACCTGGAGACGCTGGCCAACTGGATCAAGGGGTTGCCGGGCACGGCCAGGCCGGCGGTGCACATGGCGGGCGCGACGCCGGTCCAGCGGTTCGAGGCCAGCGACGTGCCGGCGGCCCCGTGGTACGCGGGCGGCACGATGCTCGGGCTGACGATCTGCCTGGCCGCCGTCGGCTACGTGGCGGGCCCGGTCGCGGCCATGCTCGTACGCCTGCGGCACCGCGACCAGACCCCCGTGGAGGCCAACGCCAGGCTGTGGCCGCCGATCAGGCGCCGGCTGAGCCGGATGGCGTGGACCGGGCTGGGCCTGCTGGCCTCGGTGGTGGCGTTCATCACGCTGCTGGTGCTGTTCTCGGTGAACCAGGCGGGCGCCTGGCCCGCCGTGCTGGCGGGCTGGCTGGTCGTCCGCCTGCTGGCGGTGCTGATGCTGATCCAGGAGGTCACGGCGGTGGCGGCGTTCGTGTCGGCGCTGCGTGAGGGGCTGCGGCCCGGCCGCTGGCAGCACGTGACGGTCGCGGGCGTGCTGGGCGGCACGGGGCTGCTGCTGGTGGCCGCCGCCTACTACGGGCTGTTCTCGTTCCCCTGGTGAGCCTGGAGCCCCTGGGTGGCTCCCTGGTGGATGTAGGTGTTCATCCAGCGGTCGAGCTCGGCGAAGACCTGCTTGCGGGCCGGCTCGGCCGACAACACCAGGTCGTGCACACCGTCGGGGATGCGTACGCAGGTCACGTGGGGGCCGATCGCGGTGGACCAGCGGGCGATCTGCCGGGGGTCGAGCACGACGTCGGCCGAGCGCGCCTCCGGCACGAAGTCGCGTACGCGCAGGCCGGTGGCGGAGGCGAGGACGAGGACGGGCACGTCCACGGACAGGCCCGCGTGCAGCCGCCGCTGCGCCCGCCGGATGGCGGCCAGCCACATGGCGTGCACCGAGAAGCCGCCCAGCGGCTTGAGCTCCAGGTCGTAGTCCCATTCGCCCTGCTCGCTGCGGTGCAGTGTGCGGCCGTAGACGTTGCTTGAGCCGAGCGGCAGAGCCCTGCGCGTGTACGACAGCGGCGTCTTGAGCAGGTCGGCGGCCAGCCGCAGCGGCGTGGAAACGTTGAGGTCGAAGAACGGGCTGTTGAGCGCGAGCCCCTGCACCAGGCCCCGGCCGCGGACCCTGTCGGCCCACAGGGGCGCGATCAGGCCGCCGGTGGAGTGGGCGTTGATCGTCAGCTCGTCGTGGTCGCGCCGGATGACGCGTACGGCCTCGTCGATCTCGGGGAAGTATTCCGTGACGCTCCTGACCAGGCCCCTGGTCTGGTGCGGCAGCAGCGATCGGCCGTATTTGCGCAGGTCGAGGGCGTAGAAGTCGATGCCGCGCTGGACGTAGTGCTCGGCCAGGTGGTCCTGGAAGAAGTAGTCGGTGAACCCATGAAGGTAGAGCACGGCCCGTCGGGAGGGGGTCTCGGCCCTCCTGGACACCAGCGTCGCCACGACCTCGCCCTCGAAGTCGTCGGGCATGGGCAGCACGGTGATCTCGTACATGCTAGACACGATAGGGATCGTCGGGCCATGAGGGGATACCGGGCGGCAGGTCCTTGCTCACCTTCATCGGGAAGTCGGCCTGTCTCTTCTCCAGGAACGCCGTCACGCCCTCCGCCGCGTCGGGCGCGCCGCCGAGCTCGGCCATGAGGCGCGAGTCGGCGGCGTGCGCCTCCCAGGGCGAGGCGGCCGACAGGCCCGACCACATCAGCCTGCGGACGGCGGCCACGGAGACGGCCGAGGTGTTCTCGGCGATCTCTCGGGCCAGCGCGTACGCCGCCGGCAGCAGCTCATCGGCCGGATAGACACGCGAGACCAGTCGCCCTTCGAGCGCCTCCGAGGCGGGGAAGACGCGCCCGGTCGCGGCCCACTCCATGGCCTGGGCGATGCCGACGATCCTGGGCAGGAACCAGCTTGAGGCGGCCTCGGTGACGATGCCCCGCCGCGCGAACACGAACCCGAACCGGGCCGTCTCCGAGGCGAGCCGCACGTCCATGGGCAGCGTCATCGTGACGCCGACGCCCACGGCGGGCCCGTTGATCGCGCCGATGACGGGCTTGAGCGAGCGGGCGATCCGCAGCGCGACGGTGCCACCGCCGTCGCGCGGCACGCCGTCGACGGTCTCGCTTTCCACGGTCTCGCGGTCCACCGTCTCACCGCGCGCGCTCTCACCCACCGCGCTCTCCACCGCGCCCTCACCGCCCGCGGCCTCACCCTTCGAGGCCCTGTCGCGGGTCCTGTCGCGGGTCCTGTCGCGTCGGGCGAACGTGCCTCCGCCGCCGCCCAGGTCGGCCCCGGCGCAGAACGCCCGCCCCGCCCCGGTGACCACCACCGCGCGGACGTCGTCGTCGGCGTCGGCCAGGTCGAAGGCTTCGATCAACTCTCCGCGCATCGTAAAGGTGAAGGCGTTCAGCCGCTCGGGACGCTTCAATGTGACGGTGGCGACCTGATCGGTCACTTCGTACGCGATCTCAGAGAAGGCCATGCCCCGAATCTTATTCGGTTACTGATGTTCACCCATCGATAGACAGATATTTCGTATCCGATCGGTAGGCTGCCGCCGCTACGGGAGCCTGAGGCGACCGCGACCGCGTGGTTCACCGCGGGTCGCGGACTTTGCGCCTATGGTGGAATTCGCGGGGAAACGGGGAAGGCGTGCGGCAGGCTGACGAACCGATGAGCGCCGGAGCGGTCCTCGGGTGGCTGGTGCTCTCGGCACTCGCCCCTGGGTCCGCCCATTTGCGCGCCGGCCGGCGCAGGACCGGCCTTGCCCTCATCTCCTGTTACGCCGCCCTGCTGCTGGCGCTGCTCGGCTTCGTCCTGTCCAACGACCTCGGCACCCTGGCCGGCTCGGCGACCCAGGACTCCTGGCTCACCGCCATCATGATCGGCGGGATCGTGCTGGGCCTGGCCTGGTTCGCGCTGATCGTCCACTCGTTCGTCGTGCTGCGGCCCGGCCGGCTGACGCAGTCGGGGCAGATCCTCACCGGCACGGTGGCGGGCCTGCTCGCCATCGTGGTGGTGGTGCCGTTCGGGTACGCCGCCCAGTCCGCCGGCACCTCGCGCCAGACCCTCGACCGGATCTTCACCGCCCCCGAGAACGAAGGCGAGCCGCCCCCTCCCGAACCGAAGCCCGAGGATCCCTGGGCCGGTCGGCAGCGCGTCAACATCCTGCTCCTCGGCGGCGACGCCGACGACAACAGGACCGGTGTGCGCACCGACAGCATGAACCTGGCCAGCGTGGACGTGAGGACCGGCAACACCGTGCTGTTCAGCCTGCCGCGCAACCTGGAGGACGTCCGCTTCCGCCCGGGCACGCCGATGGCCCGCCGCTTCCCCGGCGGCTTCGACCTGCCCAAGGACGCCAACGGCGGCAGCAGCGACCTGCTCAACAGCGTCTGGGAGTACGCCGACGCCCACCCCGAGATCTTCGGTGGCAAGCAGCACCAGGGCCCGAAGGTGCTGATGGACACCATCGGCTACACCCTCGGGGTCGAGGTCGACTGGTACGCCCTGGTCAACATGTGGGGCTTCGCACGCCTCATCGACGCCATCGGCGGCGTGCGGATCAGCGTCGAGCAGGACGTCGTCTTCGGCAAGTACAACGAGGGCCTGGTCAAGGCGGGCACCCGCAGGCTCAAGGGCGCCGACGCCATGTGGTACGCCCGCTCGCGCACCAACTCCGACGACTACACCCGCATGCGCCGCCAGCGGTGCGTGCTCGGCGCCCTGCTGAACCAGGCCGACCCGGCCACGGTGCTGACCAGGTTCAACCAGATCGCGCTGGCCACCAAGGAGCTGATCAGGACCGACATCCCACGGCCGATGCTGCAGCACCTGGTGCCGCTGGCGCTGAAGGTCAAGGACGCCGAGGTGTCGAGCGTGCAGTTCGTACCGCCGCTGATCAACACCGGCTACCCCGACTGGGACAAGATCCGCGACATCGCGGAGAAGGCGCTGCGCGCGTCGGGCCGCCCGAAGGCGCCCGTGGCGGCGTCCGCCTCCCCCGCGTCCACGCCCACGTCCACGCCGACTGCCACCAGGAGCCCCAAGAAGCCGCAGGCCAAGGACGGCCAGGACCCGGCGCAGGGCCTCACGGAAGGCTGCGGCGGCTCATCCGCGAAGGGCTGACACGCTGGCGGGCCTCCAGCATGCGGGCCAGCTTCGACAGCGACGCGTTGACCACCAGGTAGATCAGCGCGACGACCAGGTACGTCTGGATGAGCAGCCCGTTGTAGGCGGCCAGGACCTTGCCGCTGTAGAGCAGTTCCCCGTAGCTGACCACGAAGCCGAGCGAGGTGTCCTTCAGCAGCCCCACCGACTGGCTGACGATCGACGGCAGCACCCGCCGGGCCGCCTGCGGCAGCACGACCAGGCGCATCGCCTGGAACCTGGTCAGACCGACGGCCAGTCCGGCCTCCGTCTGGCCGCGCTCGATCGACACGATGCCGGCCCGGAAGATCTCCGCGTACGCGGCCGCGTTCGACACCGTCAGCGGCACGGTCAGCTTCCAGAACAGCGGCAGGTCCAGCCCGTACCGGGGCAGCGCGAACAGCACCACGTACACCAGCAGCAGCGCCGGGATCACCCGGACCACCTCGACGTAGGCGGCGGCGGGAGCGCGCACCCACGAACGGTGCGACAACCGCCCCAGGGCCAGGACCAGGCCGAGGGCCATGGCCAGCGCCGCCGAGACGACCGCCGCCAGGAACGTCGACCACAGCCCGTCCAGCAGGTAGCGCCACATCGGCCACGTCGCGTACGGCTGCCAGCGCTCCGCGTCCAGTTGCCCGTTCGCCGCGAACTGCCGCACGGCCAGCGCCACGAGCGCCACCGCCGCGAGCGCGCCCGCCACGGTCGCCACCTTGATCCGCCGCCGGGCCCGCGGCCCCGGCTCGTCGAACAGCGCGGTGCTCATCGCAGGATCACCAGCCTGCGCTCCAGCCGGCCCGTGACGAACCCGGCTATCGACGCGATCAGGGCGTAGGCCACGCCCGCGCCCACGAAGATCGGAATGGGCTGCGCCTCCACCAGGTTCACCCGGTGCGCCGCCGCCGTCAGGTCCACCACCCCGACCGCCGCCGCCAGCGCGGTGTTCATCGCGGTCGCGATGAAGATGTTGCCGAGCGGCTGCACGACCGTCCGCAGCGCCTGGGGCAGGATCACGTGCCGCAGCGACTGGCCGAACGTCAGCCCGATCGCCCTGGCGGCCTCGCCCTGGCCCTTCGACACCGAGTTCACGCCCGAACGCAGGGCCTCGGCGATGTAGGCGGCCTCGTACACGGCGATGACGATGATCGCCGTCGCCAGCGGCGGCGCCTGCAGCCCGATCTCCGGCAGGCCGAAGAACGCCAGGACCAGCAGCACCAGCAGCGGCAGGTTCTGGAACGTCTCCACGTACGCCGTGCCGAGCGCGCGCAGCACCCCGACCGGGCTCACCCGCAGGGCGCACACCAGGATGCCCAGCACCGCCGCGCCGGCGAACGACGCGGCGGTGAGCTGGACCGTCACGATCAGCCCCTGCCACAGCTCGGGCAAGTGCTCGAAGAGGACCGGCATCAGGACCCCGGCACGGAGCCGATCTGCGGGGGCTGGGGAGCCTCACCGGTCACCACGGTGCCGATGGAGTTCTTCCAGATCCCCTGCCAGACGCCCGCGTCCTGGATCTTCTTCAGCCAGTCGTTGACGAACTTCTTGAACTGGTCGTCGCCGTGCTTGAGGCCGATCCCGTACGGGTCCTCGGTGAAGGGCTTGGTCACGATCTCGATCGACGGGTCCTTCTTCGCGTCCGCGATGAGGATCGTCTCGTCCTGCACGTACGCCACGCCCCGGTCCTGCTTGAGCGCCTGGATGCACTCGGGGTCGCTGCCGAACGTGAGGATCTCCGCCTGCGGCGCCAGCTTCTTGATCGCCGGGATGGCCGGGGTGTTCGCGCCCGCCAGGACCTTCTTGCCGTTCAGGTCCTCCGGCTTGGCGATGCCCGTCGTGCCCTTCTTCACCGCGATCGTCAGACCCGAGGTGTAGTACGGGCCCGCGAACGCCACCTGCTTCGCCCGCTCCTCGGTGATCGTGTACGTCTGGAAGACGACGTCCACGGTGCCGTTGGCCAGCAGCGCCTCCCGGGTCTCCGACGCCGAGTTGACGATCTTCACCTTGGGCTCGCCCAGGATGTAGGTGGCCAGCGCCTTGCCCATCTCCGCGTCGAACCCCTCGACCTCACCCGAGACGGGGTTCTGCTGCGAGAGCAGGGGCGCGTCCAGCGAGCCGCCCACGATGAGCTCGCCGCGCTGCTTGATCTTCTCCATGGTCGAACCGGGCAGGATCTCGGCAGCAGCCGCGACGGGCGCCTTGGCGACCGCATCGCTCTGCTGCGGCGACGCTCCTGGCACGGCGGGGCTGCTCGACTCACCGCAGGCCGCCAGGGCTAACAGTGAGACGACGGCGACGGCGACGAATCTCTTCATGAACAGCTCACTTCCTTCGATTTCGAAGATAAGCCGGACCGTAGTGGGATATTTCGTAGCAAGTCAATACGTTGTCGGCGTAAGTCTTGACATGGTAGGTATCTCACATGAACCAGCGGCTGCCCGTGCAAGGGCCACAGGGCGACCTGCTGCGCCTCGTCGCCACCGGCAGGGCCGAGTCACGCGCCGAGCTGGCCCGCTTATCCGGCTTGGCCGCCTCCAGCGTCTCACTCCGCGTCGAGGAACTCATCGACGCCGGCCTCCTCGCCGAAGAGGGCGCCGGCACCTCACGCGGCGGGCGCCGCCCCCGCCGCCTGCGCCTGTCCCCCGGCGCGGGCGTGCTGGCCGTGGCCGACCTCGGCGCGCACCACGTCCGGCTCGGCCTCCTCGACCTCAGCGGTGACCCCCTCGTCATCGAGGAACACCCCTGCGACATCACCGAAGGCCCACGCCGCACCCTCGACCGCATCGCCGACGCCTTCGACGCGCTCCTGACCGAGCACGTGCCCGCCGGCGTCCCCCTGCGCGGCGTCGGCACCGGCGTCCCCGGCCCCGTCGACCCCGCCACGCTGCGCGTCGTCACGCCGTCGCGCATGCCCGGCTGGAACGACTTCCCCGTCGCCGAGCACCTCGCCACCCGCTACGACCTGCCCGTCCTGGTCGAGAACGACGCCAACCTGATGGCCGCGGGCGAGGCCCGATGGTGGCCGGGCACCGAGAACCTCATGGTCGTCAAGGCCGGCACCGGCATCGGCTGCGGCGTCATCGCGGGCGGTCGGCTGCACCGGGGCCGGGGCGCGGCCGGCGACATCAGCCACGTGCGCGTCCGCTCCGACTCCTCGGTCATGTGCGCCTGCGGCCACCCCGACTGCCTGGAGGCGTACGCGAGCGGGGCCGCGCTGATGACCGCGCTCACCGAGGCCGGCATCGCGGTGACCCGCCCGGCCGACATCGTCACGCTGGTCAACGACGCCGTCCCCGAGGCCACCAGCCTGGTGCGCGGCGCGGGCCGGCGCATGGGCGAGGTCCTGACCGTGCTGGTCAACTTCTTCAACCCGGACGTGGTGGCGGTCGGGGGCAGCCTGTCGGCGGCCGAGCCGCTGCTGACCTCGATCAGGGCGGCGGTCTGGGAGCGTTGCCTGCCGCTGGCGACCAGGGATCTGGAGATCGCGCCGGCGCGGGCGGGGCGGGACGCCGCTCTTCAGGGGGCCGGAGCGCTGCTCCTGGAGGCCGCCCTTACAATGTAGATTTTTTATACCCATATTTCGGTAGATAGGGGGCGGCAGGCCGTACAGACTGGGGCTCATGACAGGAGAGGACCTGGTGGTGGCGGCGACGTGCGGCGAGAGCGAGGAGGTCGGGCGGCTGCTGGCCGCCGGCGTGTCCCCCGACGCGCCCGGCGACGACGGCGGCACCGCGCTCTACTGGGCCGCCGTGCAGGGGTATGCCGCCATCGTGCGGACGCTGCTGGCGGCCGGCGCCGACCCCGGCAAGGAGAGCGGGGCGGAGGACGAGGGCCTGCCGCTGTGCGCCGCCGCGTGCTGCGGGCACCTCGACGCGGTGACCGCGCTGCTCGACCGGGGCGCCGACGCCGCGCCCGCCGGCGGGCACAGCCCCCTCGACGCCGCCCGCGAGCTCGCCGGGCGCGACGCCGAGGCGGAGGTGCGCGCGCGAGCCGGCGCGTACGCCTCGCCGGGGGCGCGGATCGAGGTGCGGCGGGAGCGGTCGGAAGGGGGCGACGTACGGGTGGTGGCGGAGGTACGGGACGAGGCGGGCGAACTGCGCTCGGAACACTTCCTCGGCACCGGCCACGCCGAGATCGTCCACCTGCTGAAATCCCGCCTCCCCGGCCCGCCAGACGGCCATCCGGCTGGTTGAGCCGTCCGACGTCTCACGGGCGACGCGCCGATTTGAGCCGTCCGACACCTTAGAGGCGGCGCGCCGATCTTGGCGGACGGCTCGCGGGCCTGGTCACGCGACGCGGAGGTCGTCCAGGGCGTTCCTGTCCCAGGCGATGCCCAGGCCGGGCTCGTCGGGCGCGACGGCGTGCCCGTCCTCGATCGGCAGCTCCGTGCGAGTGACGGCGCGCAGCTGCGGGATGTGCTCCACGTACGTGCCCGCCGCCACCGCCGCCACCAGGCTGACGTGCAGCTCCATCAGGAAGTGCGGGCACACGGCCACGTTGAACGCCTCCGCCAGGTGGGCCACCTTGAGCCACGGCGTGATCCCGCCCACCCTGGCCACGTCCGCCTGCACCACCGAGGCCGCGCCGCGCGCCAGGTAGTCGCGGAACTGGCCGACCGAGTACAGCGACTCCCCCACCGCCACGGGGATCGAGGTGGACCTGGCCAGCTCCCGGTGCCCCTGCACGTCGTCGGCCGGCAGCGGCTCCTCGAAGAAGGCCACGTCGTACGGCTCCAGCACGTGCGCCCGCCTCCTGGCCTCCGCGTACGTCATCGACTGGTTCGCGTCGACCATGATGTCCATCCCCGGCCCCACGGCGGCGCGGACGGCGGCCACCCGCTCGGCGTCCTCCTCGGCCCGGGGGCGGCCGATCTTGAGCTTGACGCCGCGCAGGCCCGACTCCTTGGCCGCGAGCGCGCCCCGTACCAGGTCATCGGTGGACAGGTGCAGCCAGCCGCCCTCGGTGTCGTACACGGGGACGGCCCGGCGGAAGCCGCCCGCGAGGCGCCACAGCGGCTCGCCCGCGCGCAGGCAGCGCAGGTCCCACAGAGCGGTGTCCACGGCGGCCAGGGCCAGGGAGGTGATCGCGCCGACCGTGGTGGCGCGGGTGACGGCGAACAGCTCACGCCAGGCCGCCTCCACGTCCCGCGCGTCGCGGCCCTCCAGCAGGGGCAGCAGGTGGTCGCGGAGCATGGACAGCACGGCCCGGCCGCCGGTGCCGATCGTGTAGGAGTAGCCGGTGCCGTCGAGGCCGTCGTCCGTGCGCAGGTCCACGACGATGGTCTCCTGCTTGACGAACGCCTGCACGGCGTCCGTCCTGACGGTCTCCACGGGCAGGTCGACCAGGGCGGCCGAGGCGCTGACGATCTTCGTCATGTCGATGGTCCCATCCGGAGGAAGCGGTCGCGGGCGGCGCCGAGGTGGTCGCGCATCGCCTGCTCGGCCGCCTGGGCGTCGCCCGCCGTGACGGTCTCGGCGATGCGGGCGTGCTCGGCCAGCGTGGGCTCGCCGCTGCGCCTGCCCTCGTACTCGATGCGGAACAGGTGCAGGTGGCAGTGGGTGCGCTGGAGCGACTCGCGCAGCGCGGGGCTGCCGGACAGTTCGGCCACCAGGTCGTGGAAGCGCGCGTCGTGGGCGGCGATGGCGTGGTAGTCCTCGTACCGCGTGCCCTGCGGCGCCTGCGGGACGCTGTCCAATTCGGCGCGCAGGCGGGCGGCGGTGCCGGGGTCGATCCGCTCGGCGGCCCTGGCGGCGGCCCATGGCTCCAGCAGCAGCCTGAGCTGGTAGAGGTCGGCGACCTGGGTGGGGTTGAGCACGGGCGCCACCGAATAGCCGCGCAGCGCCTCCTTGGTCAGCAGGCCCTCCGACTCCAGGGCCGAGAGCACCTCGCGCACCGGCGTCTGGGAGACGTCGAGAAGCCTGGCCACCGCGTAGATGTTGACCCGGGCGCCCGGTTCGAGCTCACCGTTCATGATCAGGCTCTTGACGCGCTCGTAGACGTCCTCGGTGAGGACGCTGCGGCGGGCGGCGCGTACCGGCCCCTTCAGCTCACTGCCTGTCATCTCTCTCCTGCGGCACTCACTTGACGTCAGTGGTGAACTCTAGGCAACATGTCCGAATTATCCAATAGGAAATTGTACTGAGGATTGCCATGGCCACAACCTCCCGGAGCACCGTCCACGGCCGGCTGCGCTGGTACATGATCAGTTACGTCTTCGCCGGGCTCGTCATCAACTATCTGGACCGGGCCAGCCTGGGCGTCGCGCTGCCGTTCATGGGTGAGACGTTCCACCTCAGCAAGACCGAGGAGGGCATGATCCTGGCGGCGTTCTTCTGGTCGTACGACTTCTTCCAGCTCGCCGCCGGCTGGTTCGTCGACCGGTACGGGCCGCGCAGGACGTTCACGTTCGCCGCCGTGTGGTGGTCGCTGTTCACCTCCCTGACGGCCCTCGCCGGCAGCTTCGCCTCGCTCTTCGGGGTGCGGCTGCTGCTCGGCGTCGGGGAGAGCCCGGCCGCCACGACGAGCGCCAAGGTCGTCGGCCGCTGGTTCCCCAAGCACGAACGGGCCCTGGCCACCGGGATCTGGGACTCCGGCTCCCGGGTGGGCGGCGTCATCGCGCTGCCCATCGTGACGACGCTGATCGCCTGGCTGGGCTGGCGGTGGACGTTCGCGATCATCGGCGTGGCAGGGCTGCTGTGGGCGTACGGGTGGTGGCGGGCCTACCGCGACCCGCAGGAGCACCCGAAGATCACTCAGGAGGAGCTGGACTACCTGCGCGAGGGCGGGGCACGGGGCTTCGAGGGCGACGAGGGTGAGGGCGACCAGATCCGATGGCGGGACCTGTTTCGCTATCGCACGATCTGGGCGATGATGCTGGGCTTCTTCTGCCTCAACATGGTCGTCTACTTCTTCCTCACCTTCTTCCCGACCTACCTGGTGGAGGAGCGGCACTTCAGCCTGCTCACGCTGGGCCTCTTCGGCGCGCTGCCCGGCCTGGTGGCGATCGGCGGCGAGTGGCTGGGCGGCTGGCTGGCCGACCGCCGCATCTCGGCCGGCGACTCGGTGACCAAGGTCAGGAAGACGTTCATCGCCGGTGGGTTCCTGGTCTCGACCGTGATCGGGATCGCCGTGTGGGTGCCCGAGGCGTGGATGGCGCTGGCGCTGCTGTCGGTGGCGTACGCGGGCTCGACGTTCGCCGCCGCCAACATCTGGTCGCTGCCGGCCGACGTGGCTCCCGCCGACCGGCACGTGGCCTCGATCGGCGGCATCCAGAACTTCGCCTCGAACTTCGCCGGCATCATCAGCCCCATCATGATCGGCGTCCTGGTGGACCGGACGTCGTCGTTCACCGTGCCGCTGATGGTGATCTCGGCCGTGGCGCTGCTGGGCGCGTTCACGTACGCGGTGATCCTGAAGCGGGTCGAACCCCTCGGTCTCCCCACCACGGAACCCGCCCGATAGCCGCTGTCAGGCGGGGCGGTGGAAGACGGCGCGCCAGCGGTGTCGTTCGCCGCCCCGCAGGTCCTCGATCTTGGCCGCCTTCAGCCCCTCCGCGGCGAAGGCCGTGATCTCGGACGGTGTCAGGGGCCAGGGCGGCGGGAACACCGGCGCGTCCTCGTCTCGTCCCATCGCGATGACCAGTAACGTGCCCCCCGGCCGGACGAACCCGGCCACCCCCGTGATGGCCCGCCCGTGCAGGGACTCCGGGAGGGACTGCACGGTCATGACCTCGACGACCAGGTCGAACGCGCGGTGCCACTCCTTCGGCGGATCCAGCAGGTCGGCGACCTGGTAGCGCACCTGGCTGCCGGGGAAGCGCTTGCGGGCGAGCTGGACCGCCGACTCGCTCACGTCGAACGCCTCCGTCTGAAATCCGAGCCCCGCCACGTATTCCGCGTCGTCACCCAACCCGGCCCCCACGACCAGCGCCCGCCCACGCGAACCCTCGGCCGGCCCAGGCGAGTCCTCGGCGCCCACGTCGGGTGCCGCTCTCTCCGGTGACCTGCCGACACCTCCGCCGGGCGCGGCGAACTGCTGGTCGCCCCACTCCGTCAGCAGGTGGTGGGGTGAGCGCGAGTCCCACGGGACGATGGCGTCGCCGGTCGCGGACTCGGCGTAGAGCCGCTCGAACCAGCCGGTCGCGTCACCGGCCGCCAGCGACTCACCGGCCAGCCGGATGGCGTCGGCCTCCGCGTCGTCTCCGGTCATCGGCCCTCCGAGCATGAGCCCCCACGGCTCGCCTGATTCGGTCTTCTTCGAAAGTCCTACCAGGTCAACCCGGTCCCCCGTCGGCCCGAGAAGCACGCGCTGAGCGAACACGTGTTCGTGCGTGTAGCCCCGGCGGCGCAGCGCCACGTCGAACAGGGGCATGAGGGCGCAGACGCCGGGCGTGGGGTGCGCGCACGGGCCCTCTCTGTGCCACCACTCCAGCTCGCCGGCGCGCCCCGCGACCACCAGCTCGACGACGTCCAGGTTCGTGGCGGGCCGGCCGAGGAGCTGGGTGGCGGCTTCGAGCACGGCCGCGCGCTGGATCACCATGGGGGCGGTCCATTCGTGCGCGGGAACCTCGCTCAGCCGGTACGGCCTGGCGAACAGCGACAGGCTCACCCCGCCTGCCACCTGGTAGGCCAGCACCTTGTTCAGCCGGAGTTCGACCGCGTCGGAGAGGGCGCGGGAGAGTTCTTCGGCTCGCGGCCGGACCCGGGTCATCAGCTCGTCCTCATGGATCTTCCACCGGAAGCTCTCATAAAGGTCGCTCGCCCACCCCTTGCCCGCGAAGCTCGTCGCGTACCGGGTCAGATGCCACCGGAACGCCTGCCGCGCGACCAGTTCGGCGCGCGTGGCGGCGAAGAGGGCCTTCCAGCCGACGAGGGCGGCGGTCTCGGCCGTGAGGGCGTGACGCACCGGCGCGCAGGCCGCGGCCAGCCACTCCCAGTCGCGATGGGCGCGCACCAGTGTGACCGCCCACTGCTCGTGCCAGGACCACCGCTGGGCACTGATCAGCTCGCGCAGGATGAACGTGCGCAGTTCCTCCGCTCTCATCCCCAGGAGCAGGTAAGTGGCGATCATCAGCTCCACCTGCCCGTCCCCCTTGACGCGGACCCACACGCCTCGATCGGCCGTCAGCCGCACCGTCGGCAGGCCGTCGAGCCCGGCCAGCCGCCCGGCCTCCTCGATCACGGCGCGTAATCGCGGCTGGTCGTCCAGGGGGAGCCGCGGGCAGCTCCACTCATACATACGCGGCACCCGGGCGGCCAGAAACGCCCACAGCGCGGCGGCCCACACCGCCACGATCATCAGGAGCCCGAAGCCGCCCAGGGCGGCGGCGGGCACGGTGAAGGCGGCTCCGACGGCGCAGATCACGACGATGCCGATGACGATCTTCAGCGGCTCCGGCACCAGCCAGGCCGGATGCCTGGTCAGGAGAATGCGTAAGATCCGTTCCCTGGTCAGCTCCACCGCATCCCCCTCGATATCCCGAAATTTCGGGACAACGGTAGGGGAAAGTGATCACGCCGACGTCACACCCGGAAGGACTCCTTGACCATCCGGTGCAACCGCGTCTCGTCGATGTCGTGCCCCAGCCCCGGCTGCGTCAACGGCACCGCGATCACCCCGGCGTTGGCACCCACGATCGGCGTGACGATCTGGTTCTGCCGGGGCGGCTGCGTGACGTCGCACGGCAGCGTGCACCCGGGCAGGCTGGCCACCGCCACCGTCGCCGCCCTGGCCAGGCCGGCCCCCTGGCCGCCCGTGCACTGGATGTCCCAGCCGGCCGCCGCCGCGCGGTCGTGCGCCCGGCGTACCTCCGACAGCGAGGGAAAGGCGGACGGCCGCAGCAGCAGGACGCGCGCCGCCCGCAGGGTCAGGTAGTCGTCCAGTTCGGCGGACGAGCCCGCCTCGACCGCGACCGAGGCGGTCACCTGGTCCTGGAGCGAGGCGTGGGAGTAGGTGTCGGCGACCGCGAACGGCCGTTCGATCACCTCAAGGCCGTAGGAGTCGAGCGCGAGCAGCTGGTCGAGGTCGGTGTAGGCGTTGCCGCAGTCGACGGCGAGCGTGAGCGCCGGGTACGCCTGCCGCACCGCGCGGATGGGCTCGACGTCCCAGCCGGGCCTGACGTCCACCGTGACGTGCCCGTATCCGGCGCAGACCTGCTGATTGACCCGGGACACCAGGCTCTCGACGGACGAGTCGGGGGTCAGCCGCACAGTCGCCACGAGCGAGGTGCGGGTGCCGCCGATCGCCTCGGCGAGGGGCACCCCGCGCATCCTGGTCCACAGGTCCCAGCAGGCCATGTCGACGGCCGGTTCGCCGGTCGGCACGGTGTCGGGATGCTCCCAGTCGATCCCGATCAGCTGTGCGGCCAGCGTCTCCTCCAGCTTGGCCCACGTCTTGGCCGGGGGCGAGGTGGCCTCGCCCCACCCGGTCATGCCGCCGTGGTCGGTGAGCTTGACGAGCAGGGTCTCCGACTTCCTGCCGTACGGCAGCAGCAGCCGGAAGACCTCGAGCTCCCGCACTCGCGGCATGAACCCCCCTTTTCTATGACGCGGTCTCCTCCATAGTGCCCGGTGCCGAGGAGTACACGAAACGCGGGGCCAGTACTACGGCCAGGACGGCAAGCGCGACGGCGAAGGCGAGACCGGCCGCGTAGTTCTGGGCGGCGGCGGTGAACAGGGCGCCGCTGATCGCGACGGCCATGACGGTGAACACCGACTCCCCCACACCCACGGCCGCGGAGTTGTCACCCTCCTCGCCCTTCTTGGACATCTCCAGCACCAGGACCGACACCGTCGGGTGCAGCGCGCCGATGCCGAGCCCGACCAGGGCCATCGCCACGTACGCGACCGCGAGCGGCACCTGCTCGACAAGCACGAGGCTCACCATGGCGATACCGGCCGCGATCATGGCGGCACCGCCGCGGATGGCCGTCAGGTTGCCGATCATGCCGCGGCCCTTGATCCACGAGCCGGTGGACCAGCCGAGCGCCCCGATGGTGAGCACCACGCCGGCGCCGGTGGCGCTCAGGCCGCGCTCGTTCATGAGCATGAGCGGGATGAGCACCTCGGCCGCCGTGTACGAGCCGAAGGCCAGGCCGCGCAGGACCGGCCCCGTCGGCAGACCGCGGGCGCCCCGGAGCGAGCCGGGCAGCAGCAGCTTCGGCAGCGCGATGACCAGCAGCACCACCCCGGCCGCCAGCAGGGGCAGGCCGGCCAGCTTGAGTGCGCTGCCGTACTGGATCAGTGCGGCGGCGACGGCGGTCAGCGTGGCGTAGCCGAGCTTGCGTCCGAGGCCGGAGGCGGGCGTGGCGTCGATGCCGGTGGCAAGCTTGCCCGCGGTGCCGCGCCAGAGCAGCAGCGCGGCGGGGATCACGATGACCGTGACGCCGAGGAAGATCAGCCGCCAGTCGGCGTTCTCCACCACGAAGCCGGCGATGGCGGGGCCGATCATCGAGGGCACCACCCACGCCGCCGAGAACAGGGCGAAGACCCGGGGATGCATCGCCGGCGGGTAGACCCGGGCAACCAGGACGTACAGGGCGACCTGGGTGAATCCCATCCCGATGCCCTGCACGAACCGGCCCGCCACGAACAACTCCATCGTCGGCGCGAGCCCGGCCAGCAGCAGCCCCGCCACGAACGCCGCCACCCCCGCCGCGATCGGCGGGAGCGGCCCCCGCACGTCACTCCATCGTCCGCCCAGCACCGTGGCGATCACGCTGGCGGCCAGCGTGGCGCTGAAGGCCAGGTTGTACAGGTGCATGCCGTCAAGATCGCGCGCCACCACGGGCATCGCCGTGGCCACCGCCATGGCCTCGAACGCCTGCAACATGACCAGGGCGACCAGCCCGACGCTCAGCGCCCGGTATTGAGGGGCCACCACGCTGGGGGCCGCCGCCGTCTTCTCCATCGTCGTCGTCATACCGGAACGCTATGGCCGGGCCCCGGTCCGCACATCGGGCCCGGGGCCTAGGCAATTCGGCCTAAGGCGCCGAACGCGCCCGTCCGGTCGTCAGGGGTCGCGGGGCATGCGGGCCTCGATGCCGTCGAGGATCAGGTCGAGACCGTAACGGAAGCGCTGCTCGCCGTCGTCGGCGATCAGGTCGTCCACGTGTTTGACCACGTACGGGAACCGCTCCGGCGGGATCGCCCGGTAGTAGCCGGCGATCTGGCCGACGAACGACCGGAAGTACGCCTCGGGATCGTCCATCCCGGCCGCCCGCATCCGCGCGTAGTGCAGGGATGCCTCGTAGGCGTCGCCGACGATGTAGAGGGACAGGCGGTCCATCGCCACCGACGCCTCCCGCGGCGCCATCCCGGCCTCGATCAGCAGCCCGAAGAGGAACTCGCCCGCGCGGATCGAGTTCTCGCCCGTCGGGATGGTCGCCAGGGCGGCCCTGGCCACGTCGGCGTGCGCGCCCAGCACGCGGTGCGCCTCCATGGCGTACGCCCGCAGCTGCTCCTTCCATCGGGCGGGGTCGCGCTCGGGCAGCCTGATCTCGCCGAGCACCCGGTCGTAGATCAGCTCAAGCAGCTCCTCCTTGCCGGCCACGTGCGCGTACAGCGAGGCGGGGCCGGTGTCGAGCTCCTGGGCCACCCGTCTCATGCTGAGCGCGTCGAAACCCTCGGCGTCGAGGATCCGCAGGCCGGTGTCGATGATCAAATCCTGGCTGAGCTGCCGTCTGGGCTGCGGGGGCTTGCGCGACCTGCGCCACGGGGGCGCCGGGACCTCGCCCTCGCCACGTTCCTTCCGATCCACCATGCGCTCACTGTACCCCGAACGCCGTACTTGACACGAACAGTGTTCGCCCTTAAAACGGTGTTCGTAACGAACGCCGTTCGTTAAGCACGAACACTGTTTAAGGAGTCCCTCATGACCGTCACCGCCGCAGCGGCGGCCGGCGTCCAGCCCTATCGCCTGCGCTGGGCCGCCCTGTTCGTCATCCTGGCCGCCGAGGTCATGGACCTGCTCGACGCCCTTGTGACCACGATCGCCGCCCCCACGATCCGCAAGGAGCTGGGCGGCTCCGAGAGCCTGGTGCAGTGGCTCGGCGCGGGCTACACCCTGGCCATGGCCGTGGGCCTGATCACCGGTGGCCGGCTCGGCGACCTTTACGGCAGGAAGCGCATGTTCGTGATCGGCGCCTGCGGCTTCACCGCCGCCTCGCTGCTGTGCGGCGTCGCCGGCAGCCCGGAGCTGCTGATCGCGGGACGCGTGGTGCAGGGCCTGTTCGGCGCCGTGATGATCCCGCAGGGGCTGGGGATGATCAAGGAGATGTTCCCGCCGGAGGAGCTGGGCAAGGCTTTCGGCATGTTCGGCCCGGTGATGACCATCTCCTCCGTCGGCGGCCCCGTGCTGGCCGGCTGGCTGGTGGACGCCGACCTCTTCGGCACCGGCTGGCGCATGATCTTCCTGATCAACCTGCCGATCGGCCTGGCCGCCATCGTGGCCGCGCTGCGCTGCCTGCCGGAACATCGCCTGTCCGGCGCCACCAGGCTCGACCTGCCCGGCGTCGCGCTCGTCTCGGCCGCCGCGTTCCTGCTCATCTTCCCGCTCATCCAGGGCCGCGAGTCGGGCTGGCCGGCCTGGACGTTCGTCTCGATGGCCGCCTCCGTCGTGGTCTTCGCCCTCTTCGGCCGGTACGAGTCCCGCCGCGCCAGGGCCGGCCGGGACCCGCTGATCACCCCCAGCCTGTTCCGCAAGCGCTCCTTCAGCAGCGGCCTCGTGGCCGGGCTGGCCTTCTTCTCCGGGATGATGGGCTTCGGCCTGGTCTTCAGCCTCTACACGCAGCTCGGCCTGGGCTTCACCCCGCTCCAGGCGGGCCTGGCCGCCCTTCCCCAGGCGCTCGGCGGCGTGGCCGGCTTCGGCCTGGCGATGTCCGGGCTGCAGGCGAGGCTCGGGCGCGGCCTGATGCAGATCGGCACCCTCGTGATGGCGGCGGGCGCGGCCGTGCTCGCCCTCACCATCCACCTCACCGGGGTCGACGTCTCCGGCTGGCAGCTCTCCCCTGGTCTGGCCCTGGTCGGGATCGGCATGGGGCTGACAATGGCGCCGTTCTTCGACATCGTGCTGGCCGGGGTCGAGCCGCACGAGACCGGCTCCGCCTCCGGGACGCTGACCGGCATCCAGCAGCTGGGCGGCGCGGTGGGCACCGCCGTGCTGGGGACGCTCTTCTTCGACCTGCTGGCCTCCGGGTGGGGGTTCGGCGCCTCCATGCAGGCCACGGTGTGGGTGGAGGTGGGGTTGCTGGCGCTGACGTTCGCGCTGACGTACCTGCTGCCCCGCCACGCCCGGCCGGAATCCGAGCCGCAGCACGCGTGACCGCCCGCGCCGGCTTCGTCCGGCCTGGGTCAGCCCAGGCCGGGCGGCGTCGGAGCGTCAGAGGGTGGTGTGGCGTTCGGCCCACTGGGTGATGTCGCGCCGCTCGATCGCGGCCGCCATCAGGTCGGGGAAGGCGTCGGGCGTGCAGGCGAACGCGGGCACGCCCATCGCGGCCAGCGCGGCGGCGTTCTCGTGGTCGTAGAACGGCGCCCCCTCGTCGGACAGCGCCAGCAGCACGATCACCTGGACGCCGGCCTGCGTCATCGCCGCCACCCTGCGCAGCATCTCCTCCCTGACGCCGCCCTCGTACAGGTCGCTGATCAGGATGAAGATCGAGTTAGCCGGGCGGGTGAT
The DNA here is from genome assembly GCF_040649735.1 of Nonomuraea sp. NPDC048892. Classification (NCBI taxonomy): domain Bacteria; kingdom Bacillati; phylum Actinomycetota; class Actinomycetes; order Streptosporangiales; family Streptosporangiaceae; genus Nonomuraea; species Nonomuraea sp. NPDC048892. Next base: position 204,609 of record NZ_JBEZFZ010000003.1, read on the forward strand.
GAGGCCCTGCCCGTAGGCGATGGCCCGGTTGATGTCGGTGCCACCGCCGAGTTGCGTACCGAAGAGCAGCTCCACCGGGTCGTGCAGCCGTTCGGTGAGATCCACCACCGCCGTGTCGAACACGACGAGGGACGTCTTCAGCGCCCGCATCGAGGCCAGCACCGCCCCGAACACGCTCGAATACACCACCGAGGCCGCCATCGACCCGCTCTGGTCGATGCACAGCACCACCTCGCGCTGCACCGACCGCTGCCTGCGGGCGTAGCCGACGAGGCGGGAGGGGACGACGGTGTTCTTCTCCGGCAGGTAGTTCTTGAGGTTCGCCCTGATCGTCCGGTCCCAGTCGATGTCGGCCACCCGCTTGGGGCGGTGGGTCCTGGCCGACCGGTCGAGCGCCCCGCTGACCGCCGCCCTGGTCTTCTGCGCGAGCCTGCGCTCCAGCTCGGTCACCACCTTGCGGACGAGGGTCCTGGCGGATTCGCGGGCCTGGTCGGGCATGACCTTGTTGAGCGCCAGCAGGGTGCCGACCAGGTGGACGTCCGGCTCCACTGCTTCGAGCATCTCGGGTTCGAGGAGGAGCCTGGTGAGGTTGAGCCGTTCGATCGCGTCCTTCTGCATGACCTGAACGACGGTGGAGGGGAAGTAGGTACGGATGTCGCCGAGCCAGCGGGCCACCCGGGGCGCCGACGCGCCGAGCCCGCCCTCCCTGCCTCCCGGTGTGCCGTCGTCCCGGCCGCCCCGGTCGTAGACGGCGGCCAGCGCCGCGTCCATCTGCGCGTCCACGCCGTCCAGCCCGCACCCGGTGCCGTCGGCCGCCCCACCCCCGAGCACCAGCCGCCACCGCCGCAAACGCTCGTCCGCCGCGTTCATCCGCCCGGCCGCCGGATCCACCCGCCCGTCGCCCGCGTTCATCCGCCCGTCCCCTGGATCCACCCGTCCATCCCCCGCGTTCATCCGTTCGTCCTTCCGATGATCGACAGGACGGTCGCGACGGCGGGCGCGGCGCGGTGCTCGTCCAGGTCCTGGTCCCGGTCGGCGTCGTCGCGGCCGGCCGAGCGGAGCCGTTCGCCGATGGATCTGCGTTCCGGCGCGGCGAATCCGCCGAACGTGCGGCGCAGCAGCGGCAGCACGTCGGTGAACTGGTCTCCGGACAGCCCCGTCAGCCAGTCGTCCACCAGGCCGAGCAGACGCGGGTCGTGCACCAGCAGCAGCCCTCCCCCGGACAGGAACCCCTCGACCCACGCCGCCGCCCGCGCCGGAGCCTGGCCCCGGGACATGGCCCTGGACATGCGGTCACCGGCGTCGCCGAGCTCGCCCGAGTCGAGCAGGATCCTGGTGAGACGCCCCTCGATCAGCCCGTGCAGGTCCTGCCGGTCGCTGATGCCCCGCAACGCGACCATCCACCGCCCGCGCGGCGACGCCACCGGCCCGGCCTCCTCCACCACGTCGGAGTGCGCGGCTCCCGGCGGCGCGTCCCCAGCCGGGACGTCGGTGAGGAGGGCGACGGCCGAGTGGACCGCGTCCACGTGCTTGAGCAGGTCGGCCGCCGCGTCGTCGTCCAGCCCCGTCACCGCCACCGGCAGCCCGACGCAGATGCGTTCCAGCATCGAGCGGACGATCACCGCCAGCCCGTCGGCCGAGGTGCCGCGTACGTCGCCGTACCGGTGGGCGCGCACCATCGCGGGCAGCGCCGCCATCAGGTGGGTGACGTCCGTGTCGAGCGCCGCCTTGGCCGACAGGGCCGCCAGCACGCCGGGCAGCGCCTGCGGCAGGTCCGCCAGCAGGCACTGTTCGACCAGCGACGTCAGGTCGGCCAGCGTCGCCGACGGCGCCCCGGCCAGGTCGCGGGCCCGCTGGGCGGCGGCGGTCGGCACGGTGGTGCCCAGGGCGGCGTGCTCGATGAGGGCGAGGTCGTGCTCGGGCCGCCACTGGAGCGTCCACGTCTCCCTGAACGTCCCCTTCCCGCGGGCCTGCCCCGGCGTGCCCCAGCCCACCCCGAGCAGCCGCAGCCCGTGCAGCAGGTGGCTGCGGTCGAGGTCGAGGGGCTTGCGCAGGTCGAGGTCGATCTCGCGGTCGAGCGCCTCCGGCTTGAGCTTCAGCCGCCGCTGCCGCTCGCGCAGGTCGCGCTGGAGCGGCACCATCGGGGTGCCGTCGGAGACGTGGCCGAGCCGGTCGCCGACGACCATGCGCCGCTGGATCAGCTCCACGGCCAGGTCGTCGCCCTCGCACAGCACCGCCCTGGCCGCCTCGGTGACCTCGCCGAGCCCGGCCAGCGGCCGGCCGCGCAGCGCGGCCAGGCTGCCGGCCAGCCGTACGGACTCGATGACGTGCGCGGACGAGACCGCCAGCCCTTCGTCACGCAGCACCGCCGCGGCCGCGGCCAGCCACCGCTCCACGGGCCGGTCGGGGGTTTCGAACAGGTGGTGGTACCAGCCCGGCGAGGTGATCCCCGCGCCGTAGCCGCTCCAGGAGGCGAGCCTGCCGTACGTCCACGGCACCCAGGTCAGCTCGGCCTTCACCTTCGGCAGGCCGCGCAGGACGGCGTTGTCCGCGGTCACGGACGGCAGCGGGCCGGTCAGCGCGGGCACGTGCCAGGCGCCGCAGATCACCGCGATCCGCCCGAAACCCTGCTTGATCGCCGCGCGGAGGGTCTTGCGCATGTACGCCTCGCGCCTGGCCTCCCGCTCGTCCGGCCGGTATCCCTCGCGTACGGCGGCCATGGCCTCGGCGATGACCTCGAACGGCGTGTCACCGCCCCGGTGCTCGACGACGTCCTCCCACCAGCGCTCGGGATCGTCGTACCCGGCCGCGGCGGCCAGCGCCCCGATGGGATCACCCCGCATCCCGGGCTGCGGCGCGTCGAGCCCCGCCCCACCGGGTCTCCGGCCGTCGGGCCCCGCCTTGCCGGGCTCCTGACTGCCCGGCTCGTGACCGCCGGGCTCCTGATCGCCGGGTTCGGCATCCGACGGTTCGCCGGCCAGGGAGTGGGCCGCGGGCAGGTCGCAGAAGCGTACGGGGACGCCGGCGGATGTGCCGTACCGGATCGCCTGCCACTCCGGCGAGAACTCCGCGAACGGCCAGAACGCCGCGCGGGCCGGCGCCCCCGGCACGTGGGCGAGCAGCGCGACCGGCGGCTCCAGGCCGGGCGCGTGCGTGACGAGGGCGTCGGCCTCGGGCGGGCCCTCGATGAGGATGGCGTCGGGGCGCAGGCGTTCGAGCTCGCGCCGCACGGCCCGCGCCGAGCCGGGCCCGTGGTGGCGTACGCCCAGGACGGAGACGCTCATGAAGTCTCGCGGCACGCGCGGTAGAAGTCGCGCCAGTCGGAGCGTTCGCGCACCACCGTCTCCAGGTATTCGCGCCACACCACCCGGTCCGACACCGGCTCCTGCACCACCGCGCCGACGATCCCCGCGGCCACGTCGGACGGCCGCAGCACTCCGTCGCCGAAGTGGGCCGCCAGCGCGATACCGCTGGTCAGGACCGAGATGGCCTCGGCCGTGGACAGGGTGCCGCTGGGCGACTTGAGCTTGGTGCGGCCGTCCTCGGTGACGCCGGCACGCAGCTCCCTGAACACCGTCACCACCCGCCGGATCTCGGCCAGCCCGGTCGTCGTCTCCGGCAGCTCCAGCGAGCGTCCGAGCTGGGCGACGCGGCGGGCGACGATGTCGACCTCCTCCTCGGCGGTGGCGGGGACCGGCAGGACGACGGTGTTGAAGCGGCGGCGCAGCGCGCTGGACAGCTCGTTGACGCCGCGGTCGCGGTCGTTGGCGGTGGCGATGACGTTGAAGCCGCGCTCGGCCTGCACTTCGCGGTTGAGCTCGGAGATCGGCAGCGTCTTCTCCGACAGGACGGTGATCAGGGCGTCCTGTACGTCGGACGGCATGCGGGTGAGCTCCTCGACCCGGGCGATGCGGCCCTCAGCCATGGCGCGCATCACCGGCGACGGGGTCAGCGCCTCCATGGAAGGGCCTTCGGCCAGGAGTCTGGCGTAGTTCCAGCCGTACCGGATGGCCTCCTCGGCGGTGCCGGCGGTGCCCTGCACGAGCAGCGTCGAGTCGCCGCTGACAGCGGCGGCCAGGTGTTCGGACAGCCACGTCTTCGCGGTGCCGGGCACGCCGAGCAGCAGCAGCGCGCGGTCGGTCGCGAGCGTGGCGACGGCCACCTCGACGATGCGCCGCGCGCCCACGTATTTGGGGGTGACGCGGTCGCCGTCGCCCAGGATGTACGTGGTGACGGCCCACGGCGACAGTTTCCAGCCGGGTGGCCTGGGACGGTCGTCGTCCTTGGCCAGGAAGGCCAGCTCCTCGGCGTACTGGTCTTCCGCGTGCGGGCGCAGAACGGTCATAGGGGGAGCTCCTTGTACATGTCAGCGCGGAACCGTAGCAGGGCGGCGACCCGCTGGATGGGCTCCGCGGGTGAGAAGTCCTCGGCCAGCTCGTACAGGGCCGGGTCGATGTGCTCGCCCGCCAGCTTGACCAGCTCGCCGAGGTTCCACGGCTGGGTGGCGGCCACTTTCACGATCTTGCGCAGCACGGCCGTGGCCAGGCCCTCGCCCCAGAGGGACGACACCCCGCCGAGCACCATGATCAGCTGGCTGTCGAGGTCGTGCTGGTGCACGAACCGGGCGGCCAGCTCCTGCTGCTCCTCCGGCGGCAGGGATTCGAGCAGGTCGGCGATCGGGTCCCAGCCGAACATCGCCCGCGCCCACTCGGGGTCGCGCTGCAGCACCGCGGCGCGTACCCAGGCCGCCTTCACCTCGGCGTCCCAGTCGGGGATCCGCATCGCGAGCAGCGCGGAAGGCGGCCGGTCCCACAGCGCCAGGGGGGCGCGGGCGATGATCTGCTGCAGCCACCAGGCGCGCTCGCCGATGCCCCGGGGCGGCTTCGCGCGCACGCCGTCGCGTTCCATCGCCTTGTCGCAGGCCGTGGGCGCCTCGACGGCGATGACCTCACCGCCGCTCTCGCGCCGGATCGTCACGCAGGCGCGCACCCGCTCGGCCATGCGCCGGGACATGCGCGAATCCGGCAGGCGGGTCAGCAGGTTGGCCGCGGCCTGGCGCACCTCTCTGCGCCGGTCGTCGAGCGCCTGCTCAAGGAACGGCTCGTCCTCCATGCTCAGCCCTTCGGCCAGCACCTCCACGAACCCGGCCCGGTCGTCGGGCGTCTCACGCTCCCACGAGCTCTCCAGCAGCCGCCTGGCCCCGGCCGGGTCGGCCGCCCTGAGCGCGCTCAGGTGGGCCCGCCGGTCGGCGGCCCCGCCCAGTTCCCACGTCTCGCCCGTGGGCTCCTCCAGCAGGTAGTCCCAGGCCGGGTTCTGCCCGGCCAGCCACCGGCCGCGCCGGCCCGCGAGCACGCCGAGGTGCACCCTGATCGAGCGGTCGCGCCGGCCGCGGTCGAGCAGCTCGGGCAGCGCGTACGCGGGCACCCTGCGCCCGGTCGCGGCGGCCGCGGCCAGCCACTCGGGCAGCAGTCGTTCGTGCTCGCCGCCCATGATGCGGACGAGCCGTTCGGCCGCGCGCCTGCCGACCGCCTCCCGCTCCTCCTCGGGCGCGCGCTCCAGCCGCCCCGTCTCGCCCGCGCGCCGCCCCGCCCGCCGCCGCGCCACTTCGGCGGCGGCGGCTTCGAGCAGGTCTCCGGGGTACGGCCGGCGGTCGGTGCCCACGAGCGCCGTGGACGTCAGCTCCTCCCAGCCCGTCATGCCAGGATCACCGCCCTTCCCTCGTCGTCCCAGGTGGTCAGGGGTCTCAGGCCTTGCGGTGTCCATTCGACGACCACGGTGACCGGCCGCCCGCCGGAGACGGCGATCAGCCGCCAGGGGTCGCGGGAACGGGGATGCCAGGGCAAGCCGCCGAGCTCGGTCCGGCCGGGAACGACTCCGGCCAGGACGAGCGGCCACGACTCGGTCCACGGATCCTCGGCCAGCGCCCGCGCCACCTCGTCCAGCCCCTCTTCCACCGACACCCCCGGCGGCACGACTGCCACCGGTGTGGGGAGGGAGGGGGTGGTGGCGGGTGCCGGGGTGTCCGGTGGCGGTGGGGGTGTGAGGAGGACGTGGCGGGTGGCGACCAGGGCTCGTAGGGGGGCGGCGCCCGGGTAGTAGGTCAGGTCGGCGTCGATGGTCGTCCCCGTCACCAGGGAGGCGTCGAGCGCCTGGCCCTGGGGGGCGAACGACAGGATGAGGGCGGGGCGGCCGGTGCGGCGGCCCCGCAGCCAGACGCGGCGTGCCGTCAGCCGGTCCTGCTGCTCGTCGCGTCGCCCCAGGACGTCCCAATGGTCGCGCACGGCGGGCCCGGCCAGCACCTCTTCCCTGGTGACGGGGAACCCGGTGCGGATCAGGACGGTCTCGGCGAGCGGGTCCGGCAGATCGGCCCGTCTGCGGTAGGCGACGGCGAGCAGGTTGATCAGGGCGTATTCCTCCAGCAGCCGCCCCGGCCAGCCCTCCTCGGCCCGCACCCGGGACAGACGGGAGACGATGCCCGCCATGCCGGGGGCCTGGGCGTCGATGAGACGCTTGGCCAGCCCCTCCCAGTCGTGCTCGGCGGCCCCCGCCAGCCCTTGACGCACCTGGTCGGCCAGCCACCGCTCCAGCTCCCCCAGCCCGGCGGCGACCCGCGCATGCCGCACACTCTCGGCCCGCCCAGCCCCACCACCTCCAGCCCTGACCGTGCCCGAAGCCGCCCCACCGGATCCAGGCCCCTCCGCGCCGAGCCGGGACGGGTCAGCGGTGACTGCACCCTCCGCGTCGAGCGGGATGCCGTCGGCGGAGCTGGGCGAGGCTCCCTCGGCGGCACCTCGCGCCGCCCCGGCGGTGGGGTCGGGGTGGGCTTCGGTGCGGGCGGCTTCGAGGCGGGCGGCGGACTTCGCGGCGCGGGTGGCCCTGCCGTCCATCCACTCCGTCACCCACTGCGGTGCCGCCTCCAGCTCCGGGACCCCGTCGGCGGACCAGAGGAGCAGCAGCCCGAGCGCGTGCTTGCACGGGAACTTCCGGCTCGGGCAACTGCACCGGTAGGCGGGCTCGGTGAGGTCGACGCACGCCAGATAGGGCTTGGACCCGCTGCCCCGGCACTCCCCGAACACGACCAGGCCCGTCGTGCCGTGGGACGACCATTCGCCTGGCGCCGACACCCCCTGCGCCGCCTTGCGGGACGGCGCGTCAGGGGCGAGGGCGAGGACCTGATCCCGGCTCCACCGCTGCATCACCTGCCGCAGACTAGCCAGCCCGACCGACATTTAGGAGCCCGTCCAGCAAGACGGCTCCCCCGCTCGCTCCTGGCTCGGCTGCAGCCCGGCCCTGGCCGTCCCGTGGCTCGACCTGCGCCCGTCCGGAACGTCCGCCGTTCCGGAACGTCCGGGCCCGGCGTCCTGGCCCGGAACGTCCAGGCCCGGAACGTCCAGGCCCGGAACATCCACCGTCCCGAACCTCCCTAGACTCGTCCCGTGGAGTTGCGGATCTATCCCGACGGCCCTGCCGTCCAGGTGGCCGACGAGGCCGAAGCCCTGACCAGCCCGCTCGACGGACAGCTCGTCCTCGACGGCGACCGGTTCCTGCGCAGGGACGTCACGGGCGCCCCCGTCGCGTTCGTGCCGCGCCCGCCCGTCGCCGAGGCGCTCGACCTGCTGCCCCATCCCGAGGGCGGCTGGTTCCGCGAGACGTGGCGCTCGCCGGTGACGTTCGAGCCCGAGGGGTATGAGGGGGCGCGGGCCAGTGCCACCGCCATCTACTTCCTGCTGCATCCGGGCGAGGAGTCGGTGCCGCACGTGGTCAGGTCGGCCGAGATCTGGCTGTGGCACCGCGGCGGCCCGCTCAGCCTGACGATCGGGGACGACGACGTCCTGCTCGGGCCCGACGTGGAGCACGGGCAGGTGCCGCAGGCGGTCGTGCCCGGCGGGGTGTGGCAGTCGGCGCGGCCGGCAGGCGCGGAGGCGGTGCTGGTGAGCTGCCTGGTCTCCCCCGGCTTCGACTTCGCCGACTTCACCGCCTGACGCCGTCCCGGCGCCCCGGCAGCACCAGCCCAGCAGCACCACCCAAGGAGTGACGTATGGTCCGTAAAGCCGTGATCCCGGTGGCCGGTCTGGGCACCCGCCTGCTGCCCCTGACGAAGGCGCTGCCGAAGGAGATGCTGCCGATCGGCGACAAGCCCGTCATCGAGCACACCATCCGCGAGCTCGTCGACTCCGGCATCGACGAGATCACCATCGTCACGTCGGCCCGCAAGGAGCTGGTGCAGCGGCACTTCGCCCCGGACGACGACCTGGAGCGGCAGCTGCGCGAGGCGGGCAAGGACGACCTGGCCGCCGCGGTGGCCGAGCTGTCGTCGCTGGCGCACATCACGTACCTGTACCAGACGGGCCCGTACGGCAACGGCACCCCTGTGCTGAACGCGGCCCGCGTCATCGGCGACGAGCCGTTCATGGTGCTGTGGGCCGACGACGTGTTCGTGGCGGAGGTGCCGCGCGCCCGGCAGCTCAAGGCGGCCTACGAGGCGACGGGGGCGCCGGTGCTGGCCCTGATGCCGATGGAGGCCGAGGACGCCTCCCGCTACGGCGTGCCGGTCGTCGAGGAGGATCTCGGCGGCGGCCGGCTGCGCGTCTCCGGCCTGGTGGAGAAGCCCCGCCCGGAGGAGGCCCCCTCCCGGTACGCGGCCATCGGCGGTTACGTCGTCACCCCCGGCGTCGTCGCCGAGCTGGAGGCGGCCACGCGCCGCTGGCACGAGAACCCCCAGGGCGAGATCTACCTGACCGACGCGCTGCACCGCCACGCCGCCGCGCATCCGGTGTACGGCCAGGTCATCGACGGCACCTGGTACGACACGGGCTCACCGCTCAACTATCTGCGCGCACAGTTCGCCGCCGCGCTGGCCGATCCGGTGCACGGGCCGGAGCTGCGCAAACTGGCCTTGGAGAGCTAGCGTCTACCGGAGAACTTACGGAGGAGGGCCCCGGTGAGCCGACAAATCGTTTCCATCGTGGGCGGCAAGGACGCCGCCGCAGCGACCACGTACGACTCGACCAACCCCGCCCGCACGAGCGAGGTCGTGGCACGGGTCGGGCTGGCCGACGCGGACACGTTCGCCGCCGCCTGCCGCACCGCCAAGGAGGCGCAGCGCGAGTGGGCCAAGGTGCCCGCGCCGGTGCGCGGCAGGGTGATCGCCTCGATCGGGCGGCTGGTGGAGGCCAATGCCGAGGCGCTGGCGCGGCTGGTGACCGAGGAGATCGGCAAGCCGTACGCGGAGGCTCTCGGCGAGGTCAGGGAGATCGTCGACACGTGTGACTTCTTCCTGGGCGAGGGCCGCAGGCTGTACGGGCAGACGGTGCCGTCCGAGATGCCGGACAAGAACCTGTTCACCTTCCGCAACCCGATCGGCGTCGCGGCGGTCATCACGGCGGGCAACTTCCCGGTGGCGGTCCCGTCGTGGTACCTGGTGCCGGCCCTGTTGTGCGGCAACGCCGTGGTCTGGAAGCCCGCCGAGTACGCCGCCGCCTCCGCGCACGCGATGTTCCGGCTGTTCACGGCGGCGGGCCTGCCCGACGGGGTGCTGAACATCGTCTTCGCCGACGGCGCCGACACCTTCCGCGGCCTTGAGCTGGCCCTTGAGCAGGGCAGCGTGCAGAAGGTGGGCTTCACCGGCTCCAGCGAGGTGGGCAGGAAGGTCGGCGAGCTGACCGGGCGGCACCTGCAGTCCGCCTGTCTGGAGCTGGGCGGCAAGAACCCCATGGTGATCATGCCGGACGCCGACCTCGACCTGGCCGTGGAGGGCGCGCTGTTCTCCGGGTTCGGCACCGCGGGCCAGCGCTGCACGAGTCTCGGCACGGTCATCGTGCACGAGAGCGTGCACGACGCGTTCGTCGAACGGTTCGCGCGGGCCGTACGCGAGGCCGAGATCGGCGACCCGGCGGGCGACGTGCTGGCGGGGCCGCTGCTCGACCAGAAGTTCGCCGACCGCTACGAGGAGTACCTGACCTGGATCCAGCCCCACCACCAGGTTGTCACGGGCCCGACGGGCCGCGTCACCGGCGGCAACCCGCGCGGCGGCTTCGACGGCGCCGGCGGCCTCTACTACCACCCGATCGTGGTGGACGGCGTGCGGCCGGGCGACCGGCTGTTCATGGAGGAGACATTCGGCCCGATCGTGGGCGTCACCACGTTCGCCACCCTGGACGAGGCGGTCGAGCTGGCCAACCTGCCCGGCTACGGGCTGTCGAGCTCCATCTACACCACCGACCCGAAGCACGCCTTCCGCTTCCGCGAGGGCATCTCGGCCGGCATGGTCAGCGTCAACAACTCCACCTCGGGGGCCGAGGCGCACCTGCCGTTCGGCGGCAACGGCAAGTCGGGCAACGGCAGCCGCCAGTCGGGCATGTGGGTGCTCGACCAGTTCACCCGCTGGCAGGCGATGAACTGGGACCATTCTGGACGCCTGCAGAAGGCGCAGATGGACGTGGCCGAGATCGTCCCCGATCTGGGCTTCCGCCTGGCATGAGAAACGGGGCCCCGGAATCCGGGGCCCCGTCACTCGCAAGCGGTCGGTCAGACCTGGCCGGCCTTCTCCAGGGCCGAGCAGCAGGTGTTCACCAGCAGGCGGGTGACCACGTACGGGTCGATGTTGGCGTTGGGACGGCGGTCCTCGATGTAGCCCTTCTTGTCCACCTCGACCTGCCACGGGATGCGCACCGAGGCGCCGCGGTTGGAGACGCCGTAGGAGTACTTGTTCCACGGGGCGGTCTCGTGGTGACCGGTGAGGCGGGACTCGATGTCGGCGCCGTACTGGGTGACGTGCTCCATCGGCTTGTCGCCCTCGCCGAGCGCCTCGCAGGCGGTGATGATGGCCTCGTAGCCCTCACGCATGGCCTTGGTGGAGAAGTTGGTGTGCGCGCCGGCGCCGTTCCAGTCGCCGCGGGCGGGCTTGGCGTCGAGGGTGGCCTCCACGCCGTGCTCCTCGGCGGTCCGGTAGAGCAGGTAGCGGGCGACCCACAGGTGGTCGGCGACCTCGATCGGGTCGGCCGGGCCGACCTGGAACTCCCACTGACCCGGCATGACCTCGGCGTTGATGCCGGAGATCTTCAGGCCGGCGGCGAGGCAGCGGTCGAGGTGGAGCTCGACGATCTCACGGCCGAACACGGCCTCGGCGCCCACGCCGCAGTAGTAGTGGCCCTGCGGGGCGGGGAAGCCGCCCTCGGGGAAGCCGAGCGGGCGGCTGCCCTTGAAGAAGGTGTATTCCTGCTCGATGCCGAACCAGGACTCCTGCGCCGCGAACTGCTCGGCGACCGGGCGCAGCAGCGCACGCGTGTTGCTGACGTGCGGCTCGCCGTCGATCTCCTCGACCTCGCACAGGACGAGCTTGTTGTCGCCGCCGCGGATCGGGTCGGGGCAGGTGAACACCGGGCGGAGCACGCGGTCCGACGAGTGGCCCTCGGCCTGGTTGGTGCTGGAGCCGTCGAAGCCCCAGACCGGGGGCTCGGCTCCGTCGGCCAGGATCTTCGTCTTCGAGCGCAGCAGAGCCGTGGGCTCGGTGCCGTCGATCCAGATGTACTCAGCCTTGTAGCTCACAACGGTCCTTTCGGGGTTTCTCTCAGCCACGCCGAGTCTTACGGATGGCCGTTTCCCGCTTTTTGCCCGAATGTGAACGGCGTGTTAATCAGGAACCGCTCCGCACAGTGCCGTCACCCTCGACGGTGAGCACCGCCTGCGGGCCCGCCTTGCCGCAGTCGGGGCCGTTGGGGAACACGCCCCGCGGCGTGACCTCGATCGTACGCTCCAGCACCGGCTCGGTTCCGGCACCCCGCAGCGTCAGGCGCACCCGCACCGGCCGTTCCGGCAGCCCCTGGACCTCGCCGAACCCGTTCTCGTCCCCCGTGGGCACGGCCGGCGCCGCGCAGGTGTCGCCCGAGCAGGTCTCCTGGCCGGGCCGCGAGGACGGATGGAGCGGGGTCCGTGCCTGCCGGCAGGAGCCGTCCCAGCACACGTCCATTTCCACGGACTCGGCTCTGGCCGCGAGCGGCGCGCGTACGTGCACCGATAACCCGACGCGGGCGCCGATGAGCGTACAGGGCCTGGCGTCCGAGCAGCCTGCGGTGAGCAGGAAGGCGCAGGCGAGGAGGAGGGAGGCGGGGGAGGCTGGTCGCGGCACACCCCTAAGACGCGGGGCGGTCGCGTCCGGTTCGACGGTCGCGCCGGCGGTTGGTTCGACGGACCGTCACCTCCCTCGAAAGGACCGGCGGCCGCGTGGAGCGGGGCGGGGGCGGCGGGACGGGCATGACAGCGGGTGATCCGGGTAACACCTGCCACGACAACCCCGTAAATGTCGCCTTTCCCCACGGCGGCCGGCACCTCTGGAGCCTCATGTGGACGTTTCCGCCGGTGTGTGGTGGCTGACGATCCTGGGGATCGTCGGACTGCTGCTGTTCGACTTCGTCTTCCACGTCCGCAAGGCTCACGTCCCCACGCTGCGCGAGTCCTCGATCTGGTCGGCCCTGTACGTGGGCGTCGCGCTGCTGTTCGGCGCCGGCGTCTGGCTCTTCGGCGGCGCCGATCCCGGTGCCGAGTACTTCGCCGGCTACGTGACGGAGAAGGCGCTGTCGGTCGACAACCTGTTCGTCTTCCTCGTCATCATGGGCAGCTTCAAGGTGCCCCGCGCCGACCAGCAGAAGGCGCTGCTGTTCGGCATCGTCTTCTCGCTCCTCGCCCGCACCGGCTTCATCCTGCTGGGCGCGGCGCTGATCAACACGTTCGCCTGGGTGTTCTACCTGTTCGGCCTGATCCTGCTGATCACGGCGGGCAACCTGCTCAAGCCGGACGGCCACGAGGGCCGCTCCCCCGACAACCTCATGGTCCGGGTCGCGCGCCGGCTCCTGCACACGAGTGACACCTACGACGGCGACCGGCTCTTCACCGTGCAGGACGGCAAGCGGGTCATGACGCCGATGCTGCTGGTCATGATCGCCATCGGCGGGACCGACGTGCTGTTCGCCCTCGACTCGATCCCGGCCATCTTCGGTCTCACCCAGAACGTCTACCTCGTCTTCACCGCGACCGCGTTCTCCCTGCTGGGGCTGCGCCAGCTGTACTTCCTCATCGACGAGCTGCTCGACCGGCTGATCTACCTGGCGTACGGGCTGGCCGCGATCCTGGCCTTCATCGGGGTCAAGCTGATCCTGCACGCGCTGCACGAGAACAACGTGCCGTTCGTCAACGAGGGCCGGCCGGTGCCGGTCGTGGAGATCAGCACGGGGCTGTCCCTGTTGGTGATCATCGGCGTGCTGCTGGTCACGGTGGTGGCCTCGCTGGCCAGTCCGAAGGGGCGCGCGCAGAACACGGTGTCGGGGGTGCGCCGGTACGCGGAGGCGTACCTGGACGTCGAGCACGACCCGGTGGTGCGCGAGGAGCTCTTCGACCGGCTCCTCGCGAAGGAGGAGCAGTTCAGGCAGCTCCCGGAACGGTTCCGCAGGGAGATCCGCGACGAGGACCGGCTGCTGGCCCTGCTGCGCCGCGCCCACGAGGAACACGACCGGGCCTGACCTCGGGCGGCCGGCCACCCGAGGTCAGGCCCCGTGCACGGCCGCCCGCCCGATACGCCCGCTGAACGGCCGGCCACCCGATGTACGGGTGACCGGCCGATGTGCGGCCGACCGGCCGGTTTGTGCCGGGGCGGTCAGCCGCCGCGCCGGTCGGTGCCGTTGCCGTCGTAGCCGAGCAGCCGCATGGCCGTGTCCGGGTCCATCGCCGCGGCCAGCAGCTGGGCCCTGGCGTGGGCCTGGTCCCGTTCCTGCTCGGCCTTCACCTGCGCCGCGCGGACGCCCTTGATCGCCACGAACGCCAGCCCGGCGCCCACGATGACGGCGACGACCACGACGAACAGCAGAAGCAGCAGCCCTGGCGAGGCCACCGAGGGCGCCCCGGCCGAGCCGGCGGCGTTCCCGCCGCCGCCGAGGACGCCCGTCACGGCGAGCGCGGCGATGACGGAGATCACCACGAGGCCGAGCAGGCTGGCGACGACCAGCCAGATCCGGCCGATCCGGCGACGCCGCTGCGGCGACGGCGTGCCCGCCGCGGGCGTCCCCACGACGACCGGCACCGGCGCGGAGGCCCCTGCCGAGACCCCTGTGACAGGGCCGTTGGAGGGGGCGGCGCCCGGCGAGGAGGCGGCCCAGGGCACGAACTCAGGCCGGTCGGCCGGCTCGCGCTGCGAATCCTGACCGACCTGCACGGGCGGCCCCGTGGGCGGCGGCGCCTGGATCCCCGAGGAGCGCCCAGCAGCGGACCCGCCAGAGGACCCGGCGGAGGACCCGGCCGAAGATCCCGCAGGAGATCCGGCAGAGGGCCCAGCAGGAGATCCGCCGGGAGACCCGGTAAGAGGCCCGGCGGAGGGTCCCGGTGGGGGCAGCACCTGGATGCCGGTGGGCGGGGCCGCGAAGGGCGGTGCGGGCACCCCGGTCCCCTGCGCGGCATAGCCGACCGGCACCACCGCAGCCGCCTCCTGGTGCCCGGGCAGCGCGCGGTCGATGTGGCTGTGCTCTTTGTGCGCCCTGGCCGCGTCGTGGTGGTACTCCTCCAGCTCCTGGTAGAGCTCGTCGGAGGCGTAGATGGTGCCGTCGATGAGCGGCCCCGGCTCCCTGCGGATGATCGCGACCACGTCGTCGCCGTTGAGGGTCTTGTGCGTCTCCAGCGCGTGCGCCAGGCAGAGCACGTCCCTGCGGTGCTCCTCCAGCAGTTGCTCGGTCCGCTCCAGCAGCCGTACCAGGTTGAACTCGATGCGCTCGCCGAGCACGTCGGGCGCGAGGTCGGGCTGGCGCCTGGCCGGCTCTCTCTCGGTGATGCCGATGCCGCCGCCGGGCCCGCGCTTGCGCATGGCCTTGCCGCCCATGATCTCCAGCTCCTGGAGCGCGGGCAGCGAGGTGACGCCGGAGCCCATGCCCCAGTACGACTCCATCATCGCGGTCAGGTAGGTGGCCGAGTAGAGGTCGCCGGAGACGCCGGAGGAGTTGTCCTCGCCGAAGAACATGCGCTCGCCGGCCAGCGAGGCCAGGGAGACCATGATGTCGGCCTCGTGCTCGGACTTCCACCGGGTGAACTGGTCCTCGGGCTTGATCGAGGCGACCATGCCGAGGTAGTCGGCGCCCTTCTCGATGGTGGCGATGTCGATCTCGAGGTGGAAGCGGGTCACGTACGCGACGACGGCGTGGCAGGCCTCGTGCACGGCCACGGCGTGCCGTTCGCGTTCGATGTACTCGACGTCCTCGGGCGGCCCGAGCTGCTTGAGCCGCTTGGCGCGCAGCACGTCCGACCAGGTGATGACCTCGCGCCCGTCCCTGATGGCCGTGATGAGCGACTCGTTGACCAGGTCCTTGATGGTGGCGCCGGTCGCGTATGGGGTGATCGTGGCGAGTTTGTCGATCTGCTCGGGGCTGAGCTCGTGCCACACCTTGTCGAAATAGCCCTGGTACGTACGCATCCGCCCGGCCTTGGACGGGTAGCCGACCTTGTAGATGCGGTCGATGCGGCCGGGCCGCAGTAGCGCCTCGTCCAGCGCGTCGGGCCGGTTCGTGGCCATCATGACGAGGATGCGGTATTTGGGCGGAGGCTTGGGCCGCATGCCGAGCAGCCGGCGGACGAGGCGGTTGAAGAAGCCGCGCGGCTTCTTGAGCCCTGACAGCTCGGTGAGCAGCGCCTGGAGCGTGCCGGGGTCGCCGCCGCTGTTCATGCCGCCGCCCATGAAGAAGCGGTTGCGCCTGCCCGGATCCTCCTCGGCCCGATTGCCGCCGCCGAAGGCGAGCAGCTGGCGGGTGGCCTCGGACATGTAGTTCGCGCCGTGGCAGCCGTGGACGCCGGACAGGCCGGAGAAGCCGCCGCCCTGTCCCGGCGGGCCCTGCTGGGCCAGGCGGCCACGCTTGCCGAGGGAGTCGGCCTCGTCGAAGAAGACGATCACTCCACCGTACCGGAGGGCCAGTTTGCGCAGTTTCCTGAACAGCGACTTGACCTTGAGGATGCCGATGCCCATGAACATGTTCGTGAACGCGCCCGGGTCCACGAACACGTACGGCTTGCCGGTCTCTCCGGCCACGGCCTCGGCCATGAGGGTCTTGCCGGTTCCCGGCGGCCCCCAGAGCAGCAGGCCGCTGGGGACGTACCCGCCGCGCCGCTCGATCTCGTCCGGCCGCTCCAGGAAGACGATGTTCTCCCTGACGCGCTCGACCACGTGGTCCTGCCCCCACACGTCGTGGAAGCGGGTCTTGATGTCGTCGGGGAAGTACGTCTCGACGCCGCCCCTGGACAGGAACCAGAACAGGCCGACGAACTGGATGATGACGAAGAAGAACAGGAAGACGATCTGCAGGAAGAACGGCAGCGCCTGCCAGATCAGCGCCGGGGCCTGGAGCAGCGCGGCGAACGGGCTGATGTCCAGGACGGCCCCGAGCACCAGGGCGATCAGGGTGATGAAGAAGACGATCTTGAGTGCTCTGGCGAGGCGGAAGCGGGTCCAGTCGTCGAAGCGGCGGTGGGTCCAGCGTTCGAAGCCGCCGAAGACCTTCTGGCTCCAGAAGCGGTGGTAGGCCGACCAGTGCTCGCTGACGAGGAAGTGCACCTGTCTGATGGCCTCGGCGCCGAGCAGCCAGAAGATCCACTGGTATTCGATGGCGATCTTCTGCGCGGCGTCGGGGAAGGTCATGATGCCTTCGAAGTCGGCCATCACCTTCCACGTGAGGATCAGATAGGCCAGCACCAGGACGATGAGGAACTTGCTCCGGTCCCAGAACTGCATTTTCTTCCTGGTCACGGATTCGGGATCGGAAGGCCCGCTGCCGGGGGCGCGCAGCCCTTCATGATGAATGGTCGTGGTCAATGGTGCTCCCTCATCCGGGCAGCCGGAGCAGCTTGAACGAACTCGCGATCTTGTCGAACTCGGCGCCGCGCTTCTGGAAGCAGACCGACTGGCAGCCGATGAGCATGACGGAGACCGTGGCGCCCTTCTCGTCGAGGATCGCCGTGTGGTCGAAGGTCTGGACGTCGGCGCCGATCTGGTAGTTGAAGCGCACGTGAACGCCTCTTGCGCCGCCGTCGAGGGTGAGCACCTCGTCGCTGATGGGCTCGAAGCGGTTGAACATCGGCGGCTGGTTCGCCGTCGCGGCCTGCTGCTGGTAGAGCAGGCGCATCTGCTCGGTCACCGGCAGGATGAAGTCGCGCAGCCGGTTGAGGGAGATCGCGTCGCGCTGCTCCTCGGTGAGCTGGTGCACGGCGGCGTAGACGAACGGATCGGTCGAGCCGAGCAGGTGGTTGACCGACGGCCTGGCCGACTGGTCGAAGGCCGTGGACCAGACCCGCTGCGCCCGCAGCGCCGCGGCCTGCGAGCTCGGGTGGTCACCGGACAGGTAAAGTTCGATGGGATAGGCGTCGAGCTGCGTGAACGAGGCGGGCACCTTGAAGTACGTCGTTCCGGCCTTGTCACGGACGTAGGTGAATTCCGGCTGCCCGCACGCGGACAGCGTCAGGACCGCGACCATGAGCGCGATCAAACCCCGTGCTGTTTTCACCAGGGCTTACCTCCGCTTTACGGACCAACGGAGTTGTTGTGCCCGCTTTCAGCCGGTGATGAGCCCGGAAGGCGCTGGAAAGTCTTGACCAAATCTTGCCCGTTCATTGGCTTTACTTGTTACAGATCAAAAGCCCTCCGTACTGGGGCTGCGGCGCTCCGCTACAACGTTCATGCAACCCCCCATTGGTTCATCTCGGGAAGTAGCGAAAGATATGAGAATCCCTTCCGACACCCCCGGAGCGAACAATGACAGAGCCAGCGATGGAGACCATGGACTCCTTCGGCATGAACGCCGAGCGCCAGTTCGCCGACGTGTGGTCACGGACGATCCTGTCGGACAGGGAGCGCCGCCTGCTCCTGCTCGGGCTGCTCGTCGGGCAGGGGCATCACGACCTGATCGACGTGCATCTCGACGTGGCCCTGCGAGCGGGAGAGCTGAGCGAGGGCGAGTTGCGTGAGGTGGTGGTCGTCCTGACGCACTACGCGGGCTGGATCAGGGGCGCGAAGCTGAACGACCAGGTGGAGGAGCTGATCGAGCGCGTCAGGCGGGAACGATCCGGTAAATCGGGCCCTGCAGACTGAGCGCGTAGAGCTCCCCGTCGGGGCCCTCGCCGAACGACGACAGCTGCTCGACCTCGCCGACCTCGGCCGCCTCCCCCAGCTCGTCCATCGGCGCGGCCTTGATCCAGCCGGCGCAGAAGTCGCCGTACAGAAACTGCCCCTGCAGCCAGGGGATCTTCTGACCACGATAGACGTAGCCGGCGATGACCGAGCAGTTGCCGCCTTCGCCCAGCGGGTAGACGATCACCGGCTCGACCAGGTCGCGGGGGTTGGCCCGGCCGCGGAAGGGCCGGTTTCCCTCGCGCAGGTTCCAGCCGTAGTTCTCGCCGCCCTCGGAGCCGGCGGGCTGGTAGTCGACCTCCTCCAGCTCGTTCTGGCCGACGTCGCCGATCCACAGGTCGCCGGTGTCGCGGTCGAAGGTGAAGCGCCAGGGGTTGCGCAGGCCGTAGGCCCAGATCTCGGGCCGCGCGCCCTCCTTGCCGACGAACGGGTTGTCGCGCGGGATCGTGTACGGCCTGCCGCGCGGGTCGATGCGCAGGATCTTGCCGAGCAGCGTGCCGAGCTCCTGGCCGTTGCTCTGCGGGTCGCCCGCGCTGCCCCCGTCGCCGAAGGCGATGTAGAGCAGGCCGTCGGGGCCGAAGGCGAGCTGGCCGCCGTTGTGGTTGGCGTACGGCTGCTCCTGGGTGAGCACGTCGCGCCTGGCGGTGGCCCTGCTGCCGTCGTAGGCCCACTCGGTGATGTGGGTGTTGCCGCGCGCGTCGGTCCAGTCGAGGTAGACCCAGCGGCCGGTGGGGTGGAAGGCGACGCCGAGCAGCCCCTGCTCGTTGCCCGTGCTGACCTCGCGGGACAGGTCGATGACGGTCTCGCCGCCGGTGGTGCGCAGCCGGCCGGTCTGCTCGGCGACGTAGAGCCGGTCGTCGCCCGTGCGCACGGCGAAGGCCACCGGCTGGTCCAGGGTGGCGATCTTGTCGAAGCGCAGCTTGCCGCGCTCGGGCGGCGGTGTGGTCTCGGGGGGCGTCGTCTCGGGTGTCGGCGTCGGGACGGCCGAGGTCGTCGGCGCAGGGCTCGCCTGCGCGCCGGACGGTGCGGCGGACGACCCGGAAGGCGGCCCGGACGCACACGCGGTGAGAGCCATGAGCAGCAGCACGGCCACGACGAGGCGCACGTGTTCATCCTGCCATGCCGGAGAGCGGGGACGTTAAGGTTCAGGCATGCCTACCGCATTGATCACCGGCGCGACCGCCGGCATCGGCGCCGCCTTCGCGCGGCGCCTGGCCGCCGACGCCTATTCGCTCGTCCTCGTGGCCAGGGACGAGCTCCGCCTGGCCCAGGCCGCCGACCAGCTCAAGCTCAGGTACGGCGTGAACGTCGAGGTGCTGCCCGCCGACCTGGCCACCGACGAGGGCCTGGCCAAGGTCGAGTCGCGGCTGCGCGGCGGGGTCGACCTGCTGGTCAACAACGCCGGGTTCGGCAACGCGGGCCACTTTCCGCACGTGCCGGTCGCGGACGAGGTGCGCATGCTCAAGGTGCACTGCGAGGCCGTGCTGAGACTGACGCTGGCGGCGCTGCCCGGCATGAAGGAGCGTGGCAGGGGCGCGATCGTGAACGTGGCCTCCGTGGCGGCGTTCTTCACCCGCGGCACCTACAGCGCGTCGAAGGCGTGGGTGGTGAACTTCAGCGAGTCGGCCGCGAACGAGGTGGCCAATCCGCGCATCCGCATCATGGCGTTGTGTCCTGGTTTCGTGCGCACCGAGTTCCACCAGCGCGCCTCCATGGACTCGTCGAGCATCCCCGGCTTCCTGTGGCTGAAGGCCGACGACGTGGTCCGTGAGGCGATGCGCGATCTGGCCCTGGGCCGGCGGGTGTCGGTTCCCGACCTGCGGTACAAGGCCATCGTGGCGGTGGGGCGGCTGGTGCCGCGCCGGCTGCAGGCCATGGTGTCGCAGCGGATCGGCCGCTGAGCCGCCGTACGTACGCGAAAAAACGGGCCCCCGCCGCGGGAGGGGGTCGCGGTGGGGGCCCGAGCGACCGCGGGCGAGGCCCGCGGCCGGGAATCAGGTGTCAGCGGCGAGGACTCAGCGGTTGGCCTCGTGACCGATGGACAGACCCGAGGTCGGGTCGAAGAAGTGCAGGTTGTGCGTGTCGACGACCAGGTCGATGTTCTGACCGGGGCGCACGTGGCTGCGGGCGTTGACGCGGGCGGTCCACAGGGACTTGTCGCCCGTCAGCGGCAGCGCGGCCTCCTCGTCGTCACCGGTGTCGGCGGCGGCGACGGTGTCCTTGTGCTCGACCGGCGGGGCGTCGATGAGGAACAGCACGTTGATCTCGGAGCCCAGCTCCTCGGTGACCTCCGCCTTGACCGGCAGCGTGGCCCAGCCGTTGGCGTGGTTGCCGGCGGAGGCGGCGTCCTCGAAGTCGGACGGGCGGATGCCGAGGATGATCTTCTTGCCGACGTACTGGTCGAGACCCGGCTTGTCGGAGAAGGTCGACTCGGGGATCGTCAGCTTGATGTCGGCGAACGTCACGGCGGGGCCGCCGTCGCCGCGGACCAGCTCGGCGGTGACGAAGTTCATCGAGGGCGAGCCCATGAAGCCGGCGACGAACAGGTTGACCGGCTTGTCGAACAGGTTCTGCGGGGTGTCGACCTGCTGGAGCAGGCCGTCGCGCAGGACGCAGACGCGGTCGCCGAGGGTCATGGCCTCGACCTGGTCGTGCGTGACGTAGACGGTGGTGACACCGAGGCGCTCGTGCATCTGGTTGAGCGAGGCGCGCATGGAGACGCGGAGCTTGGCGTCCAGGTTGGACAGCGGCTCGTCCATGAGGAAGGCCTGCGGCTCACGGACGATGGCGCGGCCCATGGCGACACGCTGGCGCTGACCACCGGAGAGCGCGGCCGGCTTGCGCTTGAGGTAGGTCTCGAGGCCGAGCATCTTGGCGGCGTCGTTGACGCGCTTCTGGATCTCCGGCTTGGGCATCTTGCGCAGCTTGAGGCCGAAGGCGAGGTTCTCCTCGACCGTCATGTGGGGGTAGAGCGCGTAGTTCTGGAAGACCATCGCGATGTCGCGGTCCTTGGGCGGCAGGTGGTTGACCACCTTCTCGCCGATGGCGATCTCGCCGCCGCTGATGTCCTCCAGACCGGCGATCATCCGCAGCGCGGTCGACTTACCGCAACCGGAGGGACCGACCAGCACCATGAACTCGCCATCCTTGATCTCAAGGTTGAGCCCGTTCACGGCCTTTACGCCACCGGCGTAGATCTTGTCGACGTTCGTCAGAACGATGGATGCCATGACATTCCTTCGCGCTCCAGGGCGGTAGCCCGGATGTTGTTACCGTGTCCCCACCAACGTGGATACGTTTTCAAGCATCTCACCCGAAACGGACATCGGTGTCAAGGGTTACAGCGTGACCAGCCTTTGTCGGCCCTGGCGGCTTCCCGTTTTCGTGGAAGCATGATGGAATCGTTTCCATGGACAGGCGCGCGACGATCAAAGATGTGGCCGAGGCGGCCGGCGTGGGCGTCGCGACCGTGTCCCGCGTGCTGTCGGGCGGCTCTGCCAGCCCCCAGACGCGAGAGCGCGTCCTGGCCGTCGCCGCCCAGCTCGACTACCGGCCCAGCGCGCTCGGCCGCAACCTGCGCCAGCGCCGTACCGGAGGGATGGGCCTGCTCGTCCCCGACCTCACCGACACCTTCCACGCCCAGCTCGCCGAGGGCGTGCTGGCCTGCGCCCGCGCGGCCGGCGAGCCGGTCGTGCTCGGCTCCACGGGCGGCGACCCCGAGCAGGAGTCCGAGCTGATCGGGATGCTGCTGGAGCAGAGCGTCGATCGGCTCATCGCCGTGCCGTCGGGCGACGAGGACACCTGGGCGCCCGCGATCCGCGCGGGCATGACGGTGGTCTTCGCCGACCGCCTGCCCGCCCGCCCCTCGTCCGACGAGGACGACGACCCCGCTTCCAGGGCCGTCAACGACCTCATGCTGCTCGACGGCGTGTCCGCCGGCGCCCGGCCGCGCCCGCTCGACGTGCCGTCCGTGGTGGCCGACGACCGGGCGGGCATCCGTACGGCGGTCCGCTACCTGCGCGGCCTCGGCCACCGGCGCATCGCCTTCCTCGGCGGCCCAGGGCACGACCGGCGGGCGGCGGCGTTCGGGGCCGCCGTGGGCGCGCCCGTGGACGAGGAACTGGTCGTCTTCGCCACCGGCAGCCGCGACTCCGCCTACGCCGCCGCCTCCGGCCTGTTCCAGAGCCGCCCCGACCTGTCTGCGGTCGTCGCCGGGGGCAACGTCCTCGGGGAGGCGGCGGTGCTGGCCGCCAGGGAGCTCGACCTCCGGGTGCCGCGTGACGTGTCGCTCGTCATGTACGACGACGTGCCCTGGGCCGAGCTGTGCTCCCCTCCCCTGACGGTGATCGCCCAGCCGGGGCGCGACATGGGGTATCGGGCGGCCGAGCTGGTGCTGCGCTCGGGGGGGCGCAGGCCGCGCGGGGTGATGCTGCCCACGGAGCTCATCATCAGGGGCAGCTGCGGCCCGCACCGCCCATGAGCCGCCATCGCGCGGCCGTCACCCCCCGGTCGTCATAGCGCAGCCGTCATCCCGCAACCGTCAGCCCGCAGCCACCAGCCACCTTCCCGCAGCCGTCCGTCATCCCGCACCGGAGTAGCGGCGCGGCAGGATCATCACGGGGTTGTCGTCGAGGATCACCTCCGGCGGCCCGAACCGGGCCGCCACCTCCTTGATCTCCGGCTCGTCCAGCATCAGCAGCCGCCCCTCCTCGACGAAGACCTCCCCGTCCACCACCACGGTCGGCCGGTCCACCTGGCAGTCGCAGTGGGCGAAACCGGGCCCCGTGGTGACCGGCACCCCCTCGGTCAGGCCGTCGATGCCGCAGTAGAAGGCCCCCGCGTGCTTCTCGCGCTCGAACTGCGTACCGCCGGCCAGCCGGACCTTCGGGTTCAGCCCGAACAGGCCGTGCCGCATGTAGAAGCCGCCCGGCGCGTACCTGCGCAGCTGCTCGGCGGCGACCCCGCCCTCGATCTTGCGGACCAGGTTGCCTTCCAGCGTGATGCGCAGCGGCTCCTCCGGCACGCCGGTGACGGTGGAGTCCTCGACGACGAGCACGCCCTCGGTCTCGGTCGGCCAGAAGTTGGCGCCGCCGTACGGGAAGGGCCGCCAGTCGCCCGGCCGCAGCGCGCCCGGGTCGGGGTCGAAGGTCAGCCCGGAGAACGTCACGTCGGTCCCGCGCGGTGACGTCACCCGGATCGAGGAGGCACGCGACAACTGGCTCAGCGCCCGCCGCAGCAGCGCGTAGAAGACCTCGGCGGGCAGCCGGCCGCCGGTCAGCAGCGCGCCGGCCGTGGCGGTCATGTGCAGGGACAGGAAGCGGGCGGAGCGGGACTTGATCTGGTCGAAGAAGAGCGGCGCCGTGTGCACCTCGCCCCACCAGGTGCCGCTGATCACGACGTCGGCCTCGCGGAAGGCGGCCGTCTCGATGCCGAGCCACGCCTCCCTGTCCCATCCGCCCGGGGTGAACGGCGGCACCGACAGGATGCGCACGTCCGCGTCGCGCAGGGCCGCGGCGGCGGCGATGGCCTGCACGACGACGGGGTCGACGGTGTGCTCCATCATCAGCAGCACGCGCTCGCCCGGCTCAAGCCGGACGTATTCGCACAGGTTTCGCACACCGGGCATCAGCTCCACGATCGCGTACGGCGACACGGCTGGTTCCGCGACATAGCTGAACGGCGATCCGGAGTAAGGGTTGGTCGTCATGGCGCGCTCCCTGCGGGACGTGGGTCTCGATGCGGTGCCATCCGCAACCTCGTTTCGATACCCCGCCGGTAAGGTGGCGTACCGCATTCGTACCACTACTGTGCGAAGTAGATGCCTTGACGGGGATACAGTCGGCCATTGTGCTTTTCGGCAGATCGGCGGAGATCGCCGCCATCGACGACGTGATCGCCCGGGCCCGAGGGGGCGCGGGCGGGGCCCTGGTGCTGCGCGGGGAGGCGGGCGTAGGCAAGACGGCCCTGCTCGACCTCGCAGCCTCGCGGTGCGGCGCGATGCGGGTCCTTCGGGCGACCGGCGTAGAACCCGAATCCGACCTGGCCTTCGCCACCCTGCACCAACTGCTGCGCCCGGTGACGCTCCCGGCCGGCGGGCTGTCGGGTGGGGTGCCGGGCGGGCCGGCGGGCGGGCTGATGGACGCGCTGCCGGAGCCGCAGCGGGAGGCGGTGCGCGGGGCACTCGGGCTGACCGGGGCGGCCTCCGGTGACCGGTTCCTGCTGGCGGCCGGGGTGCTGTCGCTACTGGCGGAGGCGGCCGTGCCGGACGGGCTGGTCTGCGTGGTGGACGACTTCCAATGGGTGGACCGGGCGTCGGCCGACGCACTGCTGTTCGCCGCCAGGCGCCTGGGCACGGAACGGATCGCGATGCTGCTGTCCGTCCGCGGCGACCTGCCGGTCAAAGGCGTGCCGTCACTGAACCTCGGCGGCCTCCCACCCGACGCCGCCACCGCCCTGCTCACCACCGGCGTCACGACCGCAACGACGGGAGCTGATGCCGGCGCCGTGCCCGGTGCCGATGCTGGAGCCGGAGTGGTGCCCGGTACCGGAGCTGGGGTCGGTGCCGGAGACGGGGCCGTGCCCGGAGCCGGGGTCGTGCGGGAGTTGGTGGGGCTGACCGGTGGGAACCCGCTGGCGTTGCGTGAGATCGTGCGGCTGCTGAGCCCTGCCCAGTTGGCCGGTCGCGAACCGCTGCCGGACCCGCTGCCCGGCGGTGCCCAGCTCTTCGGCGAGCAGGTGGCCGCGTTGTCTCCCCGGGCCCGCCAGGTCGCCCTGCTGGCGGCCGTCGAGGGCGATCTGGACCTGGTGCTGCGCGCCGCCGCCACGATGAACGCCTCGCTGGGTGCCCCTGTGGGTGTTTCAGCGGGTGGCTCGGAGGGCGGCTCGGAGGGCGGCTCGGAGGGCGGCTCGGAGGGCGGCTCGGAGGACCGTCGGGTTGGCGCAGACCGCAGCGCCGCCCCGACGGGCCCTCCGACCGACGCACCGCGAACCGAGTCGCAAGACTACACACCCGCCCTGATCAGGGACTCGACCGATGCGGGGCGGGCTGAGTTGCATGAGTTGGAGGCCGCCGGGCTGGTGCGGGTCTCCGGTGGGGTTGTGCGGTTTCGGCATCCGCTGATCCGTTCGGCCGTGTATGAGGCGGCGGCCCCTGCCGACCGGCGTGCGGCGCACGGGGTGCTGGCCGGGCTGTGTGAGGGGGATCGCCGCGCCTGGCATCTGGCGGCGGCCGTGCTCGGGCAGGACGAAGGGGTCGCCGCAACGCTGGCCGCGACCGCCGCGCGGGCCCGGGAGCGGGGCGGTTACGGCGACGCCGCCAGCGCACTGGCGCGGGCCGCCGAGCTGACCCCCGACCCGGTGATCAGGGCGGCCAGGCTGAAGGACGCGGCCGTCGCGGCCTGGCTTGGCGGTCGTCCTGGGCAGGCCGAGTCGCTGCTGGCCGAGGCCCGTGAGCGGGCCGGCTCCGATCCCGTGACGGCGGCCGAGATCGACCAACTGCGCGGCAGGTTCGAGCTGAACTCGGGCAGCGCCGCCGAGGCCGTGCGGATCCTGTCCGGGGGCGAGAGCTTGAGCATGCTGGCCGACGCGATGGAGGCGGCCTCGTACGTCGGCGACACCGAGGCCATGATCCGGTTCGGGAGCCGGGCGGCGGCCCATCCGGAGGGTTTCCTGCGTGACGTGCTCGTGGGCATCGGCCTGATGCTGTCCGGCGACGGGTCCGATGGCGAGTCCGATGGCGGAGCTGGCAGCAGGTCCGGTGAAGGGGCCGGCAGCAAGTTCGGCGGGCGGGCCGAAGGCGGAGGGCGTGGGCTGCTTGTTCGGGCTCTTGGGCGGGTCGGGGAGCTCACGGAGGCGGCCGAGTTTCTGTGGGCCACGGCGGCGGCCAGTCAGCTCGGTGAGGCCGACCTGTCGGCCGAGTTGGCCGGGCGGGCCGGGCGGGTGGCCAGGGTGTCGGGGATGGCGGGGCAGCTGCCGGTCGTGCTGGAGTTCGTGGCCACCGGCGAACGGATCTCCGGGCGGCTGGCGGAGAGTCAGGCCATCTCCGAGGAGGGGCTGGAGCTGGCCCGTGAGGCCGGTTACCGCAACACGGTGGCCGCGCACCTGGCCAACCTGGCGGTGCTGGCGGCGTTGCGTGGCGAGGAGGAGGACTGCGGGCGGCTGGCGCGGGAGGCGCTGGCCATCGCCGTGCCGCACCGGGTGGGGCTGCGCGTGGGCGTGGCCTCGTACGCGCTGGCCATGCTGGAGCTGGGGCTGGGCCGGTTCGCCGCGGCGCACGACCGGTTCACCGCGATGGCGGCGGCGGGTCCCGGGGCCGGGCATCCGGCCGTGGTGTGGCGGTCGGCGCCGGACCGGATCGAGGCCGCCGTTGGGGCGGGCGACACGCGGGCCGCACGGGCGGCGCTGGAGGCGTACGGGCGATGGTCGGCGCACGCCCGCACCGATGAGTCGCGCGCGCTGCTGGCCCGCTGTCACGCCCTGGTCGAGGACGACGACGGCGGGTTCGAGGAGGCGCTGCGGCTGCACGCCAACCCGTTCGAGGCGGCCAGGACCGGGCTGCTGCTGGGCGAGCGGCTGCGCCGGGCGCACCGTCCAGGCGAGGCGCGGCCCCGGCTGCGGGCGGCCATGGAGACATTCGAGGCGGCAGGGGCGCGGCCGTGGGCGCGGCGCGCGCGGGCTGAGCTGCGCGCGGCGGGCGAGAGCGCGGAGCCCACGCCAGGGCCCACGCCAGGGCCCGCGCCGGGGCCGGGCCCGCTGCTCGACGCGCTGACGCCACAGGAGCTGCGCATCGCCGGGCTGGTCGCCGAGGGCCTATCGAGCAAGGAGATCGCCGCGCGGCTGTTCCTCAGCCCGCGCACGGTCGAGTACCACCTGTACAAGATCTATCCGAAGCTCGGCATCGGCACCCGTACTGAACTCGCGCGGCTGGTAGTTCTACGGAAGGCGGGCACGGCCCGGCAGGACATGCTTTGAGCATGCATATCGACATCTGGAGTGAAGAGTTCGGCGCCGCCACCGACGTGCCGATCCTGCTGGTCATGGGGTCGATGTCCCAGGGGATCCTGTGGCCGGACGAGTTCGTCGGCAGGCTGACGGCGGGCGGTCGCCGGGTGATCCGGTACGACCACCGCGACACCGGCCTGTCCGGCACCGTGGACTTCGCCGCGCACCCGTACACGTGGGAGGACATCAAGGACGACGTGCTGCGGGTGATGGACGCGCACGGACTGGAGAGCGCGCACCTGGTCTGTCATTCGGCGGGCGGGCTGCTCGGGCAGCTGATCGCGGTGGAGCGGCCGGAACGGGTGCGGACGCTCACCGTCATCGGCTCGTCACCGCTCGGCGGCGGCGAGGGCATGGTGATCATGCGGGCGCTGATGGGGCAGCCGCAGCCGGAGGGCAGCCTGCCCGAGCCCGCGCCTGAGTTCACCGGCTTCTACCGCGAGCTGATCGCCGCGCCGCCGCCCCAGGACCGCAGGGAGCGGATCGAGCTCATGATCGCCGAGCAGCGCGTACTGCACGGCACGGCGCTGCCGTTCGACGAGGACGCCGCCCGCCGTCTGCAAGAGCGGATCTTCGACCGGGCCCGCGACCTGGACGCCGTGGCCAACCATCGCCTGGCGGCGGCGGCCAGGCCCGACTTCGAGCCGGTGGGCGTGCTGGGCCGGATCACGGCGCCCACGCTGGTCGTCGAGGGCACCCACGAGCCGGCCAAGCCGGGCCACGGCGCGCTGATCGCGAAGGAGATCCCGGGGGCGCGGCTGCTGATGATCGACGGCATGGGGCACACGCTGCCCCTGGAGGTGCACGAGGAACTGGCCACGGCCGTCCTCGCGCACACCGCCGAGTGACGGCGGCCAGGTAGCACTGCCGGGGTGGCGGCGTCGGGTGGCGCCGCCGGGTTGCCCGCCCGTCAGAGGAGTTTTTCGATGGCCCCCGTGACCGCGGGGTCCTCAGGGGTGGTGCGGGGGCGGAAGCGGGCCACGACCCGGCCGTCGCCGTCCACCAGGAACTTCTCGAAGTTCCACTGGATGTCGCCGGCCTCCCCCTGCTCGTCGGCCGCCTGGGTCAGCTCGGCGTAGAGGGGGTGCCGGCCGGGGCCGTTGACCTCGGCCTTCTCCAGGAGCGGGAAGTCCACGCCGTACGTGGTGGCGCAGAACTGCTCGATCTCCTCCGCCGAGCCGGGCTCCTGGCCGGCGAACTGGTTGCACGGCATGCCGATGACGGTGAAGCCGCGGGGGCCGTACTGCCGCTGGAGCTGCACCAGGCCGCCGTACTGGGGCGTGAGGCCGCACTTCGAGGCCACGTTGACGATGAGGGCGGGCTTGCCGCCCGTCAGTTCCGCCAACGTCGTGGGGGCGTCCGCGAGGGTGCGGAGCGGGATGTCACTGAGGCTCATGATGTGACCCTACAGAACGAGTCAGGACGATAAATGTGACGCAGTCCTCAATCTCGCCACCAATCCCCTGAAAAAGGTATATATCGAGATCTTTACTGACGATCCGCCTTTCCATGGTCAATTCGCTGTAAAGGGAATCAGTCGGGCACTGTGCTGCGGTCCATGAACCCCCTCGAAAGGGAACCCGCATGCCCATGCTCCGCCGTACCGGCGTCCTGGTCCTGACCGCCACCCTGGTGGCGGCGGGCGGCGCCTCGGCCGCACAGGCGCAGAGCTCCCAGACCAGCGGCAAGAACAAGTCCATCGCCCGGCCCCTGGTGGCCGCGCGTGGCTGGAACCTGGCCCAGTTCGGATGCCTGGTGAGCCTCTGGCACAGAGAGAGCGGATGGAACCACCGCGCCGGCAACCGCGCCTCAGGCGCCTACGGCATCCCGCAGGCCCTCCCCGGGCACAAGATGGCCTCGGCCGGCCGCGACTGGCGGACCAACCCCCGCACCCAGATCAGGTGGGGCCTGTCCTACATCAAGGAGCGTTACTCCTCGCCGTGTCGCGCCTGGGCGCACTTCCAATCCCACGGTTGGTACTGACCCAAACCCCAGGTTTGATCGCGTTTTCCGGCAAGGCCCGCCCAGGCAGGCGGCGAACCGGGCAATCCCGCTCCAGCGAGAGGACCTTTTATCCGCAACGATCACACAAACACCTGTCCTTCGCGTGTCCCCATCCGTGAACAGCGGTGACAGCGCGTAATAGGAATCGTGCTAGAGGACACGTCGCGGTGCCCTCCGGGCCGCCCAGCGAGATCGGGCGGAGACAGGAATCCCGGAGGGCCGCGCGGACCCTCCGCGCCCGAGCCACTGGCGCGGACCGGCAGGGCGCCGGCTGACGGCGCCCGTCCGCACGCGACCCGACAGTGAGGATTCACGTGGACAAGCGCGCCCTGAGCGGCACACTCATCTCCGTCACCGCGATCACCGCGTTCGGCACCGCCCTACCGGCCGTGGCCGAGTCCCGGCCACCGATCAGGACCGGGATCTGGACCACGTCGGCGCAGCCGAAGATGGCGGCAGTGCGGCCGTCCAGCCGGAACAAGAAGATCGCTCTCGACCACGTCGTCCAGCGCTCCTGGAACGCCCGGGAGTTCCACTGCCTGGACAACCTGTGGACGCGCGAGAGCGGATGGAATCACAAGGCGCTCAACCGCTCGTCGGGCGCCTACGGCATCCCGCAGGCCCTTCCCGCCGGCAAGATGAGCGGTGCCGGCCGCGACTGGAAGTCGAACCCGGAGACGCAGATCCGGTGGGGCCTGGCCTACATCAAGGGGAGGTACGGCAGGCCTTGCGGCGCCTGGGGGCACTGGAGATCACACAACTGGTACTAGCCCGTTCCGGAGGGCATCCGGAGCGAGCTCACCGGGTGCCCTCCCGACGGCCCGCGTGCGCCTCGATCGCCTTGATCAGCAGTTCGAGCCCGAACTCGAACTCGGCCTCGTGGTCGCACTCGGCCAGCAGCTCCGCCAGCGAGCTCACCTCGGGGAACAGCGTGGGATCGACGCCGTCTGCCGTGATCGTCCTGGTCTGCTCGGGCGCGAACGCGGGCGTCACCCCGACCTCGCGCAGCAGCGATCCGACGATGTAGGCGATGAACATGCGCAACATCCGCACCGCGTCCGCCCCGTCGAACCCGGCACTGCGCAGCGTGGCCAGCGCCCGCTCGACCGGCAGCAGACCGGCGGCGGAGTGGAGCTGGCGGCTGACGACCAGCATGGTCGAGCGCGGATGGTGGTGGGCGATCTGCCGGAAGGCCCGCGCCTGCGTGCGCACCCGGTCGGTCCAGTGGGCATCGGGGTCGTCGGTGAACTCGATCCGGCTCAGCACCGCCTCGGCCACCCCGTTGAGCAGGGCGTCCTTGTTGGGCACGTGGTTGTAGAGCGACATCACGCCCACGCCGAGCTCGGCCGCGATGCGCCGCATGGAGACCGCGTCGGCGCCCTCGCGCTCGATGAGGTCGATGGCCGCGGCGATGATGCGGGCCCGGTTGAGGGGCTCGGAGTGCATAGCTCATTCTACGGATCGCGGTGATCTCAACGATCGCGCCCGGCGCGGGCGCCGATCCGGCAGACTGGGCGTGATGCGGCGGATAGTGACCTATCGCGACGCCGTGGCGCTGCTCGGCGGGCCGAGCGCGATCACGGACGTCCTCGACAAGGCGTCGTCCATGGCCCTGTTCGGGCTGGGCGCGATCGACCTGTTCGACGCGCGGGCTGAGGCCGTACGGCTCGGCGACGTATTCATCCGCCGGTTGCGCGACAAGGTCAAGGGCCTGAGCCGGTACGACACGACGCAGCGGCTGGTGGCGGCGCACGCGGTCATCGTGGTCACCGCCTACCTCGACGCGCTCGTCGAGGTGGATGTACTGCGCGAGCTCACGCCGGACGACCAGCGGAGGATCATCGGCGCGGAGGAGGTCGGGCAGTTGCTGACCTCCTACCAGGCGCCGCTGCCCACCCCCGCCGTCCCGTTCGAGCAGGTGCTCAAAGAAGTCAAGCGGGCCTACACGCACTACACCGCCCAGCTGACCGACATCCTGGCCGGGCTGGAGTGCTGGGATCGCCGGGACGAGACCACCAGGGCCAGGCTCACCCGCGACCTACCTCTGCGCGCGCGACGCCGCTACGAGGAGCTGTTCCACCGGCTCGCGGCCGACTTCCCCGAGGTGGCGTGCTGGGCCGATCGCGTCGATCACCAGGCCACCCGGGCGGAGGTCAGGGAACTGGCGCGCGGGCTCGACGGGATCAGGCGGCAGCTCGCCGCGATCCCGGCGACGCGCACGCCGTCCGACCGGCTGGCGGCGCTGATCAGGTCGAACCGGGCCGTGCTCGACCACCCGTCCGTGTCCGCTGCCAGGACTCCGCCGGGGATGCGGATCCCCCCGCTGGAGCGGGGCTACGTCAACCCCGCCTACCGCCTCCTGCCCTGGCTGCCGACGCCGTATCTGGTCACCGCCGAGGAGGAGTGGGCGGCGCTGCCCCGCCGTCACGACCTGGACTCCTTCCTGGTCGGCCATCTCACCCTGCCGGAGGCCACGTACGCGCCCCTCCTCGTCCTTGGTCAGCCGGGCGCGGGCAAGTCGGTGCTGACCCGGGTGCTAGCCGCCCGGCTGCCTGAGAACGAGTTCCTGCCGCTCCGCGTCGAGCTGCGCGACATCCCCGCCGACAGCGACGTGCTGGCCCAGATCGAGCATGGCATCAGGGCCACGCTGGACGAGGCGATGTCGTGGCCGGATTTCGTGTACGCGGGCAGAGGTGCCCTGCCGGTCGTCCTGCTGGACGGCTTCGACGAACTGCTCCAGGCGACCGGAGTGAACCAGAGCGACTACTTGGAGCGGGTAACCCGCTTCCAGGAGGCCCAGGCCGAGCGGGGCCGGGCGCTGGCTGTCGTCGTCACCTCCAGGACGGCCGTGGCCGACCGGGCGCGGATCCCCCCGGAGACGTCCGTCATCCGGCTGGAGCCGTTCGACGACGAGCAGATCCGTCAGTGGGTCGGCACCTGGAACGACGGCAACGACGGCTACTTCCGCGAGCGCGGCCTCCAGCCGCTGCTGGTGGACCGGGTGCTGACCGTGCGCAACCTCGCGGAGCAGCCGCTGCTCCTGCTCATGCTCGCCCTGTACGACGCCGACGCGAACGCGCTGCGCCTCATGAGTGAGGACCTGCACGAGGCGGAGCTGTACGAACGCCTGCTGCAGGGCTTCGCCGCCCGCGAGATCGGCAAAGTATGCAC
Source organism: Nonomuraea sp. NPDC048892 (assembly GCF_040649735.1). Classification (NCBI taxonomy): domain Bacteria; kingdom Bacillati; phylum Actinomycetota; class Actinomycetes; order Streptosporangiales; family Streptosporangiaceae; genus Nonomuraea; species Nonomuraea sp. NPDC048892. Next base: position 236,932 of record NZ_JBEZFZ010000003.1, read on the forward strand.
AGACCTCACGGACGAGGAGCTGGCGCGGGCCGTTGAGAACGCACTGCTGCGCCTGTCGGTAACCGCGTTCGCGATGTTCAACCGGGGCCGGCAGTGGGTCGCCGAGCCCGACCTGGACGCCGACCTGCGGGCGCTGCTGCCGGAGGAGACCTCTTCCGCCCAGAGCCAGGGCCTGCGCCGCTCGCTGACCCCGGCCGAGAGCGTCATCGGCGGCTTCTTCTTCGTGCACACCACCCAGGCGCTCCGCGACGATCAGCGGCTCAAGACCTACGAGTTCCTGCACGCCACGTTCGGCGAGTACCTGGTCGCACGGCTGGTCGTCAGGGAGCTGGCTGACCTGGCGGAACAGCTCGCGTCCACCGCGACTCGCCGCCGTCCCACCCGGCCCGACGACGCCTTCCTGCACGCACTGTTGTCGTTCGCGGCCCTCAGCCTCCGCGCCCCCATCGTGGACTTCCTCAGGTACGGGCTGGCCGCCGTTCCGTCCCACCGGCGCGCGCTGCTCACCCGACACCTGTGTGAGCTGTTCGCCGGCTCGCTGATGGAGCGGCCCGGCTCCCCATACCACGCCTACCAGCCGATACGGGCGGAGGCGACTCTCCGGTACGCCGTCTACAGCGCCAACCTGCTGCTACTCGCCGTGCTGTCGGCGGGTGAGCCCGTCACGGGCACGGACCTGTTCGGCACCGCCCAGCCGGAGCAGGCGAACGAGCGGTGGCGCCGGATCTCCCGGCTATGGCACGCGCAGCTCAGCAGGGCGGAGTGGGACTCGCTCACCCGCACGGTCAGGATCCGCCACTTCGTGAGCGGCCGGAACAGAATGATGACGGCCGCGTTCGAGCGGGATCCGGTCATCGACAGCCACGAGTTGGCCTTCTTCACCTGGCCGGATGGCGAGGACGAGGGCCAGGCTGAGAGCCCGTACCGGATCCGGTCGAGCCGCTCGGCCTGGATGCGTGAGATCGCCTTCCGCGACGACACCACACTCGCTCACCTCTTCGTCGACCTGCTCCCCTACATGACGGAAATCAGCGAGACCCTCGACGCCCACCCCCGCAGTCCCGTCGCCGATCTGCTCGCCCTCCTGCTGAGCCGTGCCCCCGACGTCCGCCCCTACCTGCGGGCGCTGGACCGGCCGCCCACGACGATGTACCTGGATCGTGTGCTGCAGCAGCTGGAGGTGGACGCCCGCCACCTGCCCGGCGCCGACGTGCTGCATATCCTCAACGCCGTCTACGTCGGGGGGCGGGAGAGCGTCCAGCCCGACCGGTTGGAGAACGTCCTGCGCGTCCTGCGCGACCGGCCGGACACCGACCCGGACGCGCTGGCGGAGATGGAGGAGTTGCTAGTCCACTGGGAGGCACAGGACGAGCCGGGTTTCCGGTCCTTCCCCGATCCTGAGGTCTCCCCCGTGGGCCCTGGCGATGTCGCGGGCGATGGGCAGGCCGAGCCCGCTCCCCCCGGTGTCGCGTGACCTGGTCCTGTCCAGCCGAGTGAACCGCTCGAACACGGTCTCCCTCATGTCCTCAGGAATCCCGGGCCCGTCGTCCGACACCTCCAGCAACGCCTCGTCCCCCCGCCGGCACACCGACACCCGCACCCGCGTGTCCCCGTACCGATCGGCGTTGGACAGCAGGTTGGTGAACAGCCGGGCCAGCCGCAGCCGATTCCCCCGGACGAACACGCACGGTTCGAGGCTCAGCGTGACCGGCAGCCGCCCGGGCCGGCGCCCCACCTCCTCCTCGACCATCCGCCCCAGGTCGATGCGCTCCTGCCGGATGTCGCCGCCGGCGTCCAGCCGCGCCATCAGCAGCAGGTCCTGCACGATGTCGGACAGCCGCCGCGCGTCGTTCAGCGCGGCCCGCCAGTCCTCGGAGGTACGCTCCTCCATCCCCGCCTCCAGCCGCACCATCAGTGCCGTGATCGGCGTGCGCAGCTCGTGGGAGGCGTCGGAGACGAACCGGCGGTGCCTGGCCACGGCGTCCTCCAGCCGGGCGAGCGTGTCGTTGACGGTCGTGGCCAGTTCGGCCACCTCGTCCTCGGTGCCGGGCACCTCGATGCGCCGGCTCAGGTCCTCGGCGCTGATCCGCTCCAGGCCGCTCCTGATCCGCTCGACGGGGGCCAGGACGTGGCCGACCCCGTACCAGGCGCCCCAGCCCATCAGCGCCAGCAGCACGCCGGAGGCGCCGAACAAGAGCGCGGCGATGTAGGACGACTCCAGCTGGAACGGCTCGCGGATCGCAGCGTAGGCCACCACCGACCCGTACGCGGTGGCGCGGTTGCTGGTGCCCACGACCACCAGGCAGCCCTCGGGCAGGCACACCCGGGAGCTGACCCGCGAGTCGCCGCCCTCGGGCCGCTCCAGGGTGAGCGGCGGCCGGCCAGCCAGCCCGGCGCTGGCCGCCACCACCTCGCCCTTCAGGTTGACGACCTGCAGCAGGCCGACGCCCGCCTGCGGCGGGATCGGCCCGGTGAACCTGCGGTCGTCGATGAGCGTGGTGATGCGCCGGCTGGCCTCGTCCGCCTGGTCGACGATTCGGTCCCTGGCCCGCGACGGGTACAGGAGCGAGATCGCCGTCGCCCCGCTCAGCAGCAGGATGCCGAACACGACCACCGTCGCGACCGTCATCCTGCACCTGATGGACCGACAGTGCGTCATGCGTCACACTGTGCCACTTTCATGACAAAACGCAGGTCAAACCCACACCCACCGTCAACCGTGGTAGCGGCGGTGCAGCTCGTGGACCTCCTCCGTCAGCTCGGGCACCGGGCCCTCGACGACGACCCCGGGGGCGATCTCGTTGACCGGCAGCGAGCGGACGGGCGAGGCGGGGACGCCCAGCTCGCGCAGCCAGCCGTCGAGCTGGGCGGAGGAGGCGACGTAGACGATGCGGCCAAGACCGACCCAGGCGTGCGCGGCGGCGCACATCGGGCAGTGCTCGCCCGAGGTGTAGACGGTGGCCTCGGCCCGCTGCTCGGGCGTCAGGTGCTCGGCCGCCCAGCGGGCGAGCGCGAACTCCGGATGCCGGGTGCGGTCTCCGGTCGCCACCCGGTTGTGGTCCTCGGCCAGGGCGGCGCCGTCGCCGGAGACCAGTACCGAGCCGAACGGCTCGTCACCCAGTTCCAGGGCTCGGGTGGCCAGCTCGACGCAGCGGCGCAGGTGCGGCAGCTCGGATTGCTCGATCATGGATTCACCATCTCAAACGTGTGTGCGACCGCCGCACGAGCGGGAAACGGTCCGCCGGAAGTGCACGATCTTTCACGTTTGCGCACGTCACATACGGAAACCCCACCGTGAGGCCACAGAAAATCGGTTGATCCCACGTATTAGCCTAGAAGGGATGCCTCCCGATACGCACAAACCTCGCCGTCCCCTGCTCTCCTCCAACTCACTGTGGCGGATGAAGTCCTACCTCCGCCCCTACGTCACCAGATTGATCGTCATCTGGCTGACGGCGATCGCCGGAATCGCCACCGTCATCTCGTTCCCTCTCATCATCGAGAGAGTCATCGACGGGCCCGTGCAACACGGTGACCCCGGCGGGCTGTTCCCCCTCGGGCTGCTCGCGATCGGCGTCGGCGCCCTGGAGGCGCTGCTGATCCTGTTCCGGCGCTACATGCAGGTCCGTCCGGTGCTCGGCCTGGAGACCGCGCTCCGCGACGACCTGTACGAGCACCTGCAGCGCCTGCCCATGGGCTTCCACGGAGACTGGCAGTCAGGGCAGCTGTTATCACGGGCGACCACCGACCTGTCGACGATCCGCCGCTTCCTCGGCTTCGGCATGCTCTTCCTGGTCATGAACGTGCTGCAGGTCGGCGCGGTCACCGTGCTGCTGCTGAACAAGTACTGGCCGCTCGGGCTGCTGGTGCTGGCCTCGGTCGTGCCGATCGTGTGGACCTCGCTGCGCTTCGAGAAGCGCTACATCAGGATCTCCCGCCAGGTCCAGGACCAGCAGGGCGACCTCGCCACGCTCGTCGAGGAGTCCGCGATCGGCATCCGCACGATCAAGGCGTTCGGCCGCCGCCACCACGTCTACGACCAGTACGACGACGCCGCGCTCAAGGTGTACGGCACGTCGATGGACAAGGTGCGCCTGTCGGCCAAGTTCTTCTCCTTCCTGGAGATCATCCCCAACGTCACGCTGGCCCTGGTGGTGCTGCTCGGCGCGCTGGCGGTCGGCCAGGGCGCCCTGACGCTGGGCGCGCTGGTCGCCTTCACCACGCTGATGCTGCAGCTCGTCTGGCCCGTGGCCAGCCTGGGCTACCTGCTGGCCATGGCCCAGGAGGCGATGACCTCCGCCGACCGGCTCATGGAGGTCATGGACACCGTCCCGGCCATCGAGGGCGGCACCGGCACCATCGAGGAGCCGCGCGGCCACCTGCGCTTCGAGGGCGTCGGCTTCCGCTTCGCCGACTCCGAGGAGCCGGTGCTGCGTGACGTCTGGCTGGAGGTGCGGCCGGGCGAGACCGTGGCCATCGTGGGCGCGACCGGGGCGGGCAAGACCACCCTGACCGCGCTGGTGCCGCGCCTGCTCGACCCCACCTCGGGCCGGGTCACGATCGACGGCCACGACGTGCGTGACCTCGACCTGAAGACGCTGCGCTCGGTGGTGGCGACGGCGTTCGAGGAGCCCACGCTGTTCTCGATGAGCGTGCGCGAGAACCTCATGCTCGGCCGGCTCGACGCGACCGAGGAGGAGCTGGCGCAGGCCATCCAGACCGCGCAGGCCATGTTCGTCTACGACCTGCCGTGGGGCCTCGACACCCGGATCGGCGAGCAGGGGCTGTCCCTGTCCGGCGGCCAGCGGCAGCGGCTCGCCCTGGCCAGGGCGGTGCTGAGCAAGCCGCGCGTCCTCGTGCTCGACGACACGCTGTCGGCGCTCGACGCCGAGACCGAGGCCCTGGTGGAGGAGGCGCTGCGGCACGTGCTGCGCGAGGCGACCGGCATCGTCGTCGCCCACCGCGCCTCCACCGTGCTGCTGGCCAACAAGGTCGCGCTGCTGCGTGACGGCACGATCACCCATGTCGGGCAGCACCGCGAGCTGCTGGCCCGGGTGCCCGAGTACCGGGAGCTGCTGGCTCAGGACGCCGACTTCGACGACGCCTCGGAAGGAGCACTGCGATGACCACGACAGCTCCGGAGAAGGGCGGCGACTGGCGCGGCGTCGCCTCCGAGGATCAGGACGAGCTGCCGCAGAAGGTGTCCGTGCTGCTGCGGTCGCGGTCACGGCGGCTGCTCGGCGACCTGCTGCGGCCGTACCGGAAGAAGATCGCGCTGCTCGTCCTGATCATCGTGACCTCCAACGCGGCCGGGCTGTCGATCCCGTTCCTGGTCTCGGTGGGGATCGACGAGGGCATCCCGCCGATCGTGTCCGGCTCGGGCGCCACGGTCCTGGTGACGGTGGTCGGGGTGATCCTGGCCGCCGCGATCATCCAGGCGTTCACCCGGCAGGCGTTCCTCGGGCTGATGGGCTCGATCGGCCAGAACATCCTGCTGGAGCTGCGCCGCAGGGTGTTCGACCACTTCCAGCGGCTGTCGCTGAGCTTCCACGAGGGCTACACCTCCGGCCGGGTCATCTCCCGGCTGACCTCCGACATCGAGGCCATCGCCGAGCTGGTGCAGTCGGGGTTCGACGCGCTGGTCAAGGCGGTGCTGACGCTGGTCGGCACGGCGGTGCTGCTGCTCATCCTGGACGTGCACCTGGGCCTGGTGGCGCTGGTCCCGCTGCCGCTGCTGCTGCTGTTCACCAAGTGGTTCCAGCGGCAGTCGGCCATCGTCTACCGGCGCACCCGCGAGGCGGTCGCCCTGGTGATCGTGCACTTCGTGGAGTCGATGATCGGCATCCGCGCGGTGCAGGCGTTCCGCAGGGAGCCGCGCAACCAGGAGATCTTCAAGCAGCTCAACGACGACTACCGGGCCGCGAACGCGCGCAGCATGTACCTCGGCGCGACGTTCATGACCGGGGTCAGGCTGATCGGCAACATGACGATCGGCGCCGTGCTGCTCTACGGCGGCTACCTGGCTCTGCACGGCGAGGTCAACATCGGCGTGCTGGCCGCGTTCCTGCTGTACCTGCGCCAGTTCTACGAGCCGATGCAGGAGATCAGCCAGTTCTACAACACGCTGCAGTCGGCCGGCGCGGCGCTGGAGAAGCTCTCGGGCGTGCTGGAGGAGGAGCCCTCGGTGCCCGAGCCGCGCGAGCCGGCGTCGCTGCCGCAGGGCAGGGCGCGCGGCAAGGTGCGCTTCGACGGCGTCGAGTTCGCCTACGTCAAGGAGATGCCGATCCTGCCCCGCCTCGACCTGACCATCCCGGCGGGTCAGAGCGTGGCGCTGGTCGGCGCGACGGGCGCGGGCAAGACCACGCTGGCCAAGCTGATCTCCCGCTTCTACGACCCGACCGAGGGCGCCGTGCTGCTCGACGGCGCCGATCTGCGCACGCTCGACGAGCCGACGCTGCGCCAGGCCGTGGTCATGGTGACACAGGAGAACTTCCTGTTCAGCGGTACGGTCGCGGACAACATCAGGTTCGGCCGCCCCGACGCCACCGACCGCCAGATCCGCGAGGCGGCCAAGGCCATCGGCGCCCACGAGTTCATCTCGGGCCTGCCCGACGGCTACGACACCGAGGTGGGCAAGCGCGGCGGCCGCATGTCGGCCGGGCAGCGGCAGCTGGTCGCGTTCGCCAGGGCGTTCCTGGCCGATCCGGCCGTGCTGATCCTCGACGAGGCGACCTCCAGCCTCGACGTGCCGAGCGAGCGGCTGGTGCAGCGGGCGTTGCGGACGATCCTGGCCGACCGGACGGCACTGATCATCGCGCACCGGCTGTCGACCGTGGAGATCGCGGACCGGGTGCTGGTGATGGAGCACGGGCGGATCGTCGAGGACGGCCCGCCCGACCAGCTCATCGCCGCCTCGGGGCGCTTCGCCGGGCTGCACCGGGCGTGGCTGGAGAGCCTGAGCTAGCGTCGCGGTGAGCGAGCGTGGCCAGATAGCCAGATGGTCGCGGTGATCGGCCGCGCAGGCGTGCCCGTCAGGAGCGGGCACGCCTGCCGGCCGTCGGTACTTACCAGTACAGCGGTTTGCGCACCGGGGTGAGCAGCGGCGTCGCGTCGGGCGCGGGCGGCTCGGCCGGTGGGATCAGCTCCGGATGGCGCGACAGGTAGCCGTCCGGGAACATCGTGACGTCCTGGCACCCGCACTGCGGGCAGTTGACGCCCGCCGACGGCGGCGCGGCGGGAAGGCCACGCCGCAGCCAGATCTCCCCCGTGTTTCCGTGGTCGTTCTCGAAGTGCCTGACGACGTAGTCCTCCTGCCAGACGTGCCAGCAGTGGCGGCACTCGAAAGGCACGCTTCTGTGTACTTCTTCCACGAGGTCACCCCCTGCTTCGAGTGTCCGTCCCCTTCCCGGCTTCCCGCAAGCGGCCTTACCGAACACTGACGAGCGCGAGCGGCCGCACCGGACGCCGAGCCTTACCGGACGCCGACGACGAAGGCGATGGCGCCCGCGACCACGCTCAGCGTGCCGAGCCAGGCGAAGACCGCGTCGAGTCCCGCGTCCAGCGGCCGTCCGGCGTGCAGCGCCGCCTGCACGCGGCGGAAGCGCAGTCTCGTCCTGATCAGCAGCACGCCGCCGCAGAGCGCGGCCAGGGCGAAACCGGCGATCGCGAACGCGGGCAGGGCATGCCGCAGGGCCAGCCCGGTCGCCGCCAGGCCGCCCGTGGACAGGGCCACGGCCGTGCGCACCCAGGCCAGCCGGGTGCGCTCGCTCTGCAGGCCCTCGTCCCAGATCTTCTCGCTGCCGGGCACCGGTCAGCCGGACACGACGATGAGGACCAGGGCGGCCACGGCCACGGCCGCGACGCCGTAGCCGAAGACGGCCGCGAGGGCGGGCGGAGGCAGCGGCGCCCGCTGCCGCAGGGCGCGCTGGATGTTACGCCAGCGGGGGTAGGCCATGCCGGCCGCCAGCGCCGAGAGGGTGACCAGCACGACGGCCAGCGTCGTGCGGATCCACGGGACGAACACGTCGGAAGGCAGCGCCGCCATGGCCACCCCGCCCGCGCTGAGCGCCAGCGCCGTGCTCAGCCAGGTGAGGAAGGTGCGTTCGTTGGCCAAGGTGAAACGCGGGTCGGGTTCCATAGGAGAAACGGTAATTCGTCACCATTTCCCCTAGAGAAGGCGGGATTCTCCCGGACGGCTTCAGGCTCAGGTGCAGGCCTGGGTGATCTTCTCCACGTACGCGGCCCCGTCGGTGCCGACCTTCTGCACGGCGTCGACCGCGTCGTTGGCGTCCTTGACGGTGATGCCGGTCAGCGTGGCGGCCAGGTTGTCGGAGGCTTCCTTGATCGTGGTGTTGGCGGCCTTGTCGGAGACGTCGTTGAGCTTGGTCGCCGCGTCGTCGAGCGCCTTGTCCATGGCCTGCGGGTCGTTGGTCAGCTTGGCGATCTCGGCGCCCAGCTCGGCGACGATCTTGGGTGCCTCCAGGCAGGCCTGGGCCTTGTCGATGGTGCTGTTGACCTCGCTGCAACCGGCGGCGAGGACACACGAGGCGAAGAGGGCCAGGGGCACGAACCGGCTTCTGTAGTGAGGCATGATTCGACCCTACCCAAGGGTATGGCCACGTGCTGTGAACGATCGGCTCAGGATAGCGACCGTAGCCATCCGGTGAGGAGCCGGTTGACCTCGTCCGGGCGCTCCTGCTGCACCCAGTGGCCGCAGCCGTCGAGCAGGTGCGCGCCCGACAGGCCGGGCAGCGTCCTGGGCAGGGCCTCGATGGCGCCGCCCATCCACGACGTGGTGGGGTCGAGCTCCCCGCCGACGAACAGCGCCGGCCGCGTGATCGCCGCGCCGTCCCACGCGGCGAGGTCCTCCCAGTCGCGGTCCAGGTTGCGGTAGCGGTTGAGCGCCCCGGTCAGGCCCGTACGCTCGAACTCGCCCGCGTAGACGTCGAGGTCGGCCTCGGTGAGCCAGGCCGGCCTGACGCCCTCGGGGAAGCGGTCGCGCAGCCGCCCGCCGGGCCGGACGCGCCAGGCGCTGTCGCCCATCGTGTCGCCCGACAGGCTGGCGTAACAGCCGGCCAGCCAGCCGCGCACGTCGGGCTCGATCTCGGCCTCGGCCCGCCCGGGCACCTGGAAGTAGCTGACGTAGAACTCCTCGTCGCCGCCCATCCTGGCGAACCCGTCGGTGGGGCGGCGGGGGCCGCGCGGCGCGTACGGGACGCTGAGCAGGCCGACCGCGCGGAAGAGGTCGGGCCGCAGCAGGGCGGAGTTCGCGGCGATCGGCGAGCCCCAGTCGTGCCCGACGATCACGGCGGAGCGCTCGCCCAGCGCCCGGACGACGGCGGCGTTGTCGGCGACGCAGGCCAGCATCCGGTAGTCCGCGACGCGGGCCGGCTTGGACGAGCGGCCGTAGCCGCGCACGTCCACGGCCGCCGCCCGGAACCCGGCCGCGGCGAGCGCGGGGAGCTGGTGGCGCCACGAGTACCACGACTCGGGGAAGCCGTGCACCAGCAGCACCAGCGGGCCGCTGCCCTGCTCGGCCACGTGGATCCGGCCTCCCGGCACCTCGACGAGCCGATGCGTGATCTCGGACATCTCCACCTCTCCCTGCCTCAGCGCGTGCACCCAGCACTATGGCGCGCGCCCGGCGGCCCGCGCCAATCACGTTGCCGTTACGGCAAAGAAGTCCGCTGATCCAGGTTGACCTGCGGTCATTCCGGATCCGATATGAGTTCTTTCGCGATATCGCTATTAGACATCGGCCGAGGGCATCTGCTTTGCTCCTGCCCTCCGGATCCCGATCGACGAAAGCAAGGACTACGTATGCGCAACCTCCGCTGCCCCGCCGCCCTGCGGGCGACCGCGCTGACGGTCTCCCTCCTGGCGGGCGCCGCCCTCGCCTCCGCCCCTGCCACTGCGGCGGCGACGGCGCCCGCAGCGCAAGCGGCACCGTCGGGTGAGGCTCAGGTCAAGAAGGAGCTGCGGGCGCTCGAAGCGTCGTTCGACGGCCGCATCGGCGCGTACGCCATCGACACCGCCAGCGGCAGGACCCTGGCCTACCGGTCAGGTGAGCGTTTCCCGCTGCTGTCCACGTTCAAGGCGATGGCCTGCGCGGCGGCGCTGCACCGGGCCCGCACCAGCGAGCCTGGCCTGATGGACAAGGTGGTCAAGTGGACCGCCGCGGACCTCAAGCCCAACTCGCCGACCACGGAGAAGCACGTCAAGGACGGCCTGACGGTCGCCAAGCTGTGCCAGGCGGCCATCACCCTGAGCGACAACACCGCGGGCAACATGGTGCTCAAGCAGATCGGCGGGCCGGCCGGGCTGACGCGGTACTTCCGTACGCTCAAGGACCCGGTCTCGCGCCTCGACCGCTGGGAGACCGAGCTCAACGACTGGGCGCCCAAGGACAGGCGCGACACCACCACGCCCGCCGCCATCGCCCGCGACCTGCGCGCGGTCACCGCCGGCGGCGCGCTGAACCCGAAGGACCGCGAGCGGCTCAACGGCTGGCTGATCGCGACCGAGACCGGCGGCGCCCGCATCCGCGCCGGTCTGCCGAAGACCTGGACGGTCGGCGACAAGACCGGCACGAACACCGAGATCGGCGCCGGCAACGACATCGCCGTCGTCTGGCCCGCCGGCCGCAAGGCCGCCCCGATCATCCTGGCCGTCTACACCAACCGCGAATCCGCCGGCGCCGTCACGAACGACGCGGCCATCGCGCGTGCCGCCACCATCCTGGCCCGCGGTCTCGGCAGGCTCTGATGGAACGACGGGGGACGAAGATCGCACGCCTGGCCGCGGCGGGGGCCGCGGCCGGCGTTCTGGTGGCGGCCATCGTGATCCCGGCCGTGGGGGGCGCCGGGGCCGGGTTCGTGGCGGCGGCCGAGGAGGTGAACCTCGCGCCCGCCGACCTGACCGAGCCGCCGCCGGCCGAGGTGACGATCGTGCGGGACGCCAAGGGCGGCGAGATCGCCCGGTTCTACGAGGAGTACCGCGAGGTCGTCGGCTTCGACGAGATCTCGCCTGTGATGAAGACGGCGATCGTGGCGATCGAGGACTTCCGCTTCTACCAGCACGGGGCGATCGACATCGAGGGCACGCTGCGCGCGCTCGCCACGAACCTGCGCTCCGGCGGGGTGAGCCAGGGCGGGTCCAGCATCACTCAGCAGTACGTCAAGCAGGTGCTGTTCAACGCGGCCACCACGGACGAGGATCGCCACGCGGCCCTGGAGGCGAGCTACGCGCGCAAGCTGAACGAGCTGCGGTACGCGATGGGCATCGAGGAGAAGTACACCAAGGACCAGATTCTTGCGAAATATCTGAACATCGCGTACTTCGGCGCGAGCGCGTACGGGGTGGAGGCGGCGGCCAAGCGCTTCTTCGGCACGCACGCGGCCGACCTGACCCTGCCGCAGGCGGCGACGCTGGCCGGCGCCGTCCAGGACCCGAACGCCACGGACCCCAACCTGGGCCGGGCGCAGCGCGACCGCCTGCTCAAGCGGCGCAACGTCGTCCTGGACCGGATGGCCGAGCTGGGCGAGATCACCGCGGATCAGGCGGCCGAGGCCAAGGCGGCCAAGCTCGGGTACAAGGGCACTCGCCTGCCCGGCGGCTGCGAGTCCAGCAAATATCCGTATTTTTGTCTTTATGTCCGCCAGGAGATTCTCCGCAATCCCGACTTCGGCCCCACCGCCGAGGCTCGGCTGGCCAGGCTCAACCGCGGCGGCCTGACGATCACGACCACCCTCGACCCCGGCATGCAGGCGGCCGCCGAGCAGGCCGTCGCCCGTTACGTGCACCCCTCCGACTCGCCGGTCGCGGCCCAGGCCCTGGTCCAGCCCGGTACGGGGGCGATCAGGGCGATGGCGGCCAGCAGGCGGTACGGGACGAAGGCGGCCAGGAACGAGATCTCGTACAACGTGGTCGCCGACACCGCGCACGGGGGCGGCATCGGGTTCCAGCCCGGCTCGACCATGAAGACGTTCACCCTGATCACCGCGCTGAAGCAGGGCATGAAACTGGACGACGGGCTGGCCGCCGGGGCGGGCTACCGGGCGCCGTCGTACGCGACGTTCAAGAACTGCGCCGGACAGAGCATCGGCGACCCCGGCCACACCGTCACCAACGACGAGGGCTCCCCCGGCTGGAAGACGCTGCGCAGCGGCACCTGGAACTCGGTGAACACGTTCTTCATGGAACTGGAGGAGCGGGTCGGGCTCTGCGAGACGGTCAAGACGGCCAAGTCCCTGGGCGTGCGGCGGGCCGACGGGAAGAAACTGCAGGAGTACGAGACATTCACGCTCGGCATCAACGAGAGCGACCCGGTCACCATCGCAACCGCCTACGCGGCCATCGCGGCGCGGGGCGAGTACTGCGCGCCCATGGCCGTCACCCGGATCACCGGCCGCGACGGCGAGAGCACCCGCTACCGGCCCAAGTGCCGCCAGGCCCTCGACCCGGCCGTCGCGGACGCCACCGCCGAGGTCCTGTCGGGCGTGTTCACCAAGGGCACCATGCGCGGGGTCGGCGGCCTGGGCCGGGACGCGGCCGGCAAGACGGGCACCACGGACGACTACGCCTCGGCCTGGTTCGCCGGCTTCACCCCCGACCTGGCCGGCGCGGTGAGCCTCGGCGACCCCCGGGGCTCGCAGCGGTACAAGCTGACCGGGGTGACGATCGGCGGACGGTACTACGGGTCGGTGCAGGGGGCGAGCATCCCCGGCCCGATCTGGCGAGACACGATGCTGTCGGCGCTGCGCGGGGTGCCTCCCACGGCGTTCACCCCGGTGGATCAAGCCCGCTTCGGGGGCTGCGCCGAGAGCTGCCGCCCGGAGAAGCAGGACCCTGAACCGACCCCTCTGGGGACCGCCACGCCCGAAACGCCCACCACAGGGGCACCCGTCACGGAGACGACCGCCCCGGCGGCGGAGACCCCGGAGATGACTCTGGACCCCGGCGACATCCTCAACTGACCGCCGACCGCGTCGGGGCGGGGCAGGCGATCAACGCGGCCGGCGTGCCGCCCGCGCCGGGGCGGGCGACCGACCCGCCTCGGCCCGGCGCCCTCCGGCTCGCGTCGTGTGGCGGCGTTCTCCGGCGCGCGGGGTGAGCGGGGGTCGGCCGGGGGCACGTATCGTACAGCGTGACCTGCATCCTGCTCGTCGAGGACGACGACGTCATCCGCAAGACCGTCTCCATGGCACTCGGACGCTACGGTTACCAGCTCGACACCGCCGCCGACGGGCTGAGCGGGCTGGAGGCGTTTCGCGGTGGCGGGCACGATCTGCTCGTGCTCGACGTGATGCTGCCCGAGCTGGACGGCATCAGCCTGTGCCGCCGGGTCAGGGAGTCCAGCCAGGTGCCGATCCTGATGATGTCGGCGCGGGGCGACTCGCTGGACGTGGTGTCCGGGCTGGAGGCGGGAGCCGACGACTATGTGGTCAAACCGGTCGACATCCCGGTGCTGGTGGCCCGGATCAGGTCGGTGCTGCGCCGCGCCGCCGCCCCGGCGGAACCGTCCGGCGGGGCCTCGTCGGGTGGGGCCTCGTCCGGCGAGGCATCGTCCGGTGTGCTGACGTTCGGCGAGCTGAGCGTGGATCCGGCCGCGCTGGAGGTGCGGCTCAGCGGGCGACTGGTCGAGCTGGCCCCGACCGAGATGCGGCTGCTGCTGGAGTTCGCCGCGCATCCGGGCATCGTGCTGGAGCGGGCCACGCTGCTGCGCGAGGTGTGGGACTACGGCTGGGACGGTGACAGCCGTGTCGTCGACCTGTGCGTGCAACGGCTGAGGAAGAAGATCGGCGCGGACCTGATCGAGACCGTGCGCGGATTCGGCTACAAGCTGCGCAGGTCATGAGACGGCGAACTGAGCGGGTCGTGAGACCGGGGTCGTTGCCAGGGCCGTCGTGGTGGACGGTGGCGGGGTCGTTGCCGGGATCAGCGCCATGGAAGGTGGCGGGGTAGGTGCCAGGGTCATTGCGGTGGAAGGTGGCGGCGCTGATCACGGTGGCCTGTTGCGCCGTCGCTGCCGTGGTCGGGGTGCTGGTGCACCGGATGACGTTGGAGCGCACGATGCGGCTGGGCGAAGGCCGGGCGCTGACGGACGTGGCCACGGTCGCGGCGCAGTACCGGACGGGCGCCGCCCCCGAGCAGCCCGTCCCGTGGACCGACTGGATCCGGGATCCGGCCGAGCTGCCCGCGGCCTTGCGCGCGCGGCTCCCCGCCGAGTCCCCCACCGAGTCCTCCACTGGGTCTCCCACCCGATCGCCCACCGACTCGCCGGCCTGGGCGCCCGACGGGTCAGCCGTCACCTGGTACGACGACCAGAAGCCGGATCAGCCGTGGATGTGGGCGGCGCTGCGGGTGCACGGCGGGTTCGTCGCCACGTCCAAGATCGACATGAGCTCGGACCTCGCGGGCCTGCGCGCACTCGACCGCGCCATGGTACTGGCCGCGCTGACCGCGCTCGCCGTGGTGGTACCGCTCTCGGCCCTCCTCGCCGAGCCGGCCAACCGGCGACTCCGCCGGGTCGCCGTCACCGCCCGCCGGATCGCAGCCGGCGACCTGGACGCCCGCGTCGCCACGGCGAAGAGAGATGATCCGGGAGGCCAGGACGAGATCGCCACGAGAAAGGGGCGCGGTCCTGGTCAGCGGCAAGGGATCGGCGTGACGAAGCGGCCCGGCCGGGGGGACGAGATCGCTGACATCGCCGTCGCCGTGGACTCGATGGCGGCGAGCCTGCAGCACCGCCTGCTGGCCGAGCAGCGGTTCACCGCCGACGTCGCGCACGACCTGCGCACCCCCATCATGGGCCTGGTCGCCGCCGTCGAGTTGCTGGACGAGGGTGAGGCGGCCGACCTGGTACGCGACCGCGTACAGGTACTGCGCTCCCTGGTCGAGGACCTGCTCGAAGTGTCCAGGCTGGACGCGGGCGCCGAGGTGGCCGATCACGTACGGGTGCCGCTGGCCGAGCTGGCAGCGCAGTCCGCGGCCCGGGTGGGCGTCGAGGCACGGGTGGTGATCCCGGACGGCGGCGAGCCGGTCGCCGTGACCGATCCGCGCCGTCTGGACCGGATCGTGGCCAACCTCGTGCTGAACGCCCGCCGCCACGGCGAGCCCCCGGTGCTGATCACCGTACGAGACCACCTGGTCGAGATCCGCGACCACGGCCCGGGTTACCCGCAGGAACTGCTGGCCGAGGGCCCGCGCCGCTTCCGCACCGGCGCCGCCGAACGCGGCCGGGGACACGGTCTCGGGCTCACGATCGCGCTGGGCCAGGCGGGTGTCATCGGCACGGAGCTGTCCCTGGCCAACGCCGAGGACGGCGGCGCGCTGGCCACCCTCCGTCTCCCCCGCCGGGATCCGGGCACCTCCTGATACAGGGTTGATACACGATCAAGCCGGTCCGGAGACACGGTCACGACGGGACGAACACATGGGCGGCGCAGCATGGCCGCCATGTCACGTTCATCCGCGTTCAAGCTGCCGGTCCGGCTGCCGCGCCTGCTGCCGATCCTGACCGTCGTCCTGCTCGCGGTGAGCGGCCTGGCCGGCTGCGGAGCCGTGCCGCACGTCGCCGGCGCGACCGTCTCCGGCGTGTCCCTGCCATGGCCGGGCGAGGGGCAGGCGGCGGTCGAGGTGGAGGGGCTGGGCAGCCTGGGCGTCAGCGGCGAGGCGGAGCCGGTGCCGATCGCCAGCGTGACGAAGGTCATGACCGCGTACGTGATCCTGCGCCGCCACCCGCTGAAGCCCGGCGAGGACGGCCCGCTGGTCGAGGTGGACCGGACGGCCGCGGACGAGTCGTACTCGGGGCAGGAGTCCACCGTGCCGCTCCTTGAGGGGCGGCGGATCCGGCTGCGCCGCCTGCTGGAGCTGATGCTGGTGCCGTCGGGCAACAACGTGGCCCGCCTGCTGGCCCGCTGGGACGCCGGTTCGGAGGAACGCTTCGTCTCGCGGATGAACGCCGCCGCCCGCCGCCTGGGCATGGCTGCCACCATGTACACGGGAGCCAGCGGCAACGAGGACAGCACCGTCAGCACCGCCGCCGACCAGCTCGTGCTGGCCGGGGCGGCGATGCGCGACCCGGTGTTCCGCGCGGTGGTGGCGCAGGGCGACGCCGCCGTGCCGGGCGACGTCAGAAGGCTGCCCAACACGAACGCGCTGCTGAACCGGCACGGCGTCGTCGGCATCAAGACCGGCTCGGGCACGGCCGCAGGGGGCAACCTGATGTGGGCGTCCCGGGTGCGGGGCCGCCTGGTGCTGGGGGTGATCCTGGGTCAGGCGGCCGGAAGTGACCCGGTCACCGGCAAGACGGCCGCGCTGGAGGCGGGGGCGAGGATGAGCGCGGCGGTCGAGCGGTGGCTGCTCGAAACGACGACGGCCCAGGCCCACCCCGGCTCAGGGGCGGGCGCGGCGGCGGGCGATCCGGCTCACAAGTGAGCGCGGCGGCGGCTCACCCGTCTCGCGGGCGAGCGCGCCACCGCACAGCGCCACCGCACAGCGCCACCGCCCAGCGCCACAGCCCAGCGCCACCGCCCGGCAAGCGCCGCCGAGCGGCTACAGCTTGGTGTAGCAGGGCCCGTCGAACGTGTACGCCTGCGCCGTCGGCCCCACGAAGAAGTCCTTGGCGATCGTCACCCCCGTCGTCGCCTTGTCGTCCACCTTGTTGATCAACGTCTGCCGGAACACGGACGCCCCGCTGGCGTCGGCGTAGTTCCCCGCCTCGGGCGGCAGCATGCCCTCGTAGTCCACGCTGGTGAGCGTCTTCACCGCGGCGAGCAGCCCCTTCCTGCTGATGTCCCCGCCGGCGACCATCTTGTCCAGGGCGGCCTTCATCGGGTACGCCCACGCCCACCCCGAGGTGTAGCCGTCGTTCGGGGTCACGCCAGGCAGGGCATCGCGCATCGCCTTGTGGCCGGGGGTGTCGGCGTCCCAGGGCTTACCGGGGGCCGACTGCTCGTACAAGGCCTTCAGCGCGGGCGCGGCCGGCGACTGGAGAAGGGCGGGGTTCCAGGTGGGGCCGGTGCCGATGAAGCGGCCCTTGTAGCCGGCCGCCGCCGTCTGTCCGACGATCGTGGCGGCGTCCGCCGGGCCGGTGGTCAGGATGACCAGGTCGGGCTTGTTCTTGGTGATCTCGGTGATGGCCCGGCCCTGCTCGGTCGCGCCGGACGGCGTCTCGACGCTGGTGAACGTCAGCTTGTTGCGCTCGGCGGCCACCTTGGCGCCGGCCGCGGCGTCCGCGCCGTAGTCGCCGGCCAGGTGCACGGCCATGACCGACTTCGGCTTGTACGTCTCCACCGCGTAGTCCACCGAGTTCATCGCCTCCACGCAGTAGTTGGAGCCGGTCTCGATGATGACGTCCTCGAACTCCCAGGCCGAGGTCCAGGAGGCGGGGGCCGCGACGATGGAGTTCGCCTTGAGGTCGCCGATGATGGCGGCCGTGGTGGGCGAGCCGAGCGTCTGGGCCAGGCCCAGCACCTGGTCCTTGATCTCGTTGTAGACCTGCCGGTGCACCTCCGGGTTGTACTTGTTGTCCTTGACGTACCGGGTGACGTCCACCTCGTACCGGCCGCCGATGCCGCCCGCCTTGTTGACCCGGGCCCAGAACGCCTTCTGGGCGTCGGTGATCGGCACGGCCAGCGCGGCGAAGGGGCCGGAGGTGAGGTCGGAGACCGTGCCGAGGTAGATGCAGCCCTTCTTGGTGTCGACGGCGGACGGGCACGGTTCGGTGGTGACGCCCGGAGCCTGGGCGCCGCCCTTGCTGCCCTCGTCGTCCCCCCGGATGACGCCGCACGCGGACAGAAGGGCCACTATGGCGATACTCACCAGCACATAGCGACTCTTCATCAGGAATCCCTTCTGATCAGTACGAGAAAGGCCAGGACTTCCAGTAGTTGCGGACCCGGATCCACAGGCCGAACAGGCCCCGGGGCTCGAAGATGAGGAACAGCACGATCAGCAGCCCGTACAGGACGGTCTCGACCTGGAACACGTTCGGCGTCTGCGTGGTGTCGCCGCTGATGAACGGCACCAGCGCCGGCAGCGACCTGGTCACCGGCTGCAGCAGCGAGATGAACAGCGCGCCCGCGATGGCCCCCGACACCGTCGCCACCCCGCCGATCAGCACCATCGCGATGAACTGCACCGACAGCAGCAGGTTGAACGAGCCCGGCTCGACGTAGCCGGAGATCGTGTAGAGCAGGCCGCCCGCGCAGCCCGCGTAGAAGGAGGAGATGCCGAAGGCGAGCACCTTGTACCTGGTCAGCGGCACTCCGATCACCGCGGCCGCGATGTCCCGGTCGCGGATGGCGGCGAAGGCGCGGCCGACGCGGGAGCGGGCCAGGTTGCGGGCGGCCACGGCGAAGACGATCAGCAGCGCCAGCATGAGCGTGTAGAGGACCTGCTCCTTGGTGCCGAACGGCCCGTCCTGGTCGAGGCGGACGCCGAGCAGCTCGGGCACCGCCGCCTCCCGGCCGACGCCTGGGCCGCCGGTCAGTTCCTGCCACTCCTTGAAGACGTGCTCGCCGAGGAAGACCAGCCCGAGCGTGACGACGGCCAGGTAGAGGCCGCGCAACCGGCCGGCCAGCGGCGCCACCAGCACCCCGGCCGCGGCGGCGACCAGGCCGGCGGCGGGCAGCCAGATCCAGACCTCCGCGATCCCGAAGCCGATGTTCTCGCCGTCCACCGGGCCGGAGAGCGCGGCGGCGGTGTAGGCGCCGATGGCCACGAAGAACGCGTGCCCGAGCGAGACCTGGCCGGCGTACCCGGTGACGATGTTGAGCCCGATCGCGCCGATGGCCAGCACGTACGCCCCGGCCAGCACCTCCAGCGACCGGTCCTGCAGCAGCACCGACAGCCCGAACGCCAGCGCCACCAGCAGCAGCGTCCACAGCCGCTTGGCGGGGGTGTCGAGCAGGGCCATGTCCTGGGCGTAGGAGGTGTAGAGCAGCGGCCGGCCGCGCACCCTCCGAGACCGGCCGGTCGGTATGTCTGGGGCGACGGATGCCGCCTCTTCCCGCGTCTCGGTCATACCCGTTCGACCTCCCGGGTCCCGAACAGCCCGTACGGTTTCACCAGCAGGACGATCAGCATCACCACGTACGGCGACACGATCGCGAAGTTCTGCCCCAGCCACGGCGCGAACTCCCCCTGGTACGACTGGAACAGCGACTCCACCACCCCCACGACGAGCCCGCCGGCCACCGCGCCGCCGAGCGAGTCGAGCCCGCCCACGATGATCGCCGGCAGCGCCTTCAGCGCGATCACCCAGGTCATCTGCTCGATCCCCTGGCCGGTGCCGACGAACATGCCGGCGATGGCGGCCAGGAATCCGGCCAGGCCCCACGACAGCGCGAAGACCGCGCCCACGGAGACCCCCTGCGCCAGCGCGGTCTCCTGGTCGAAGGCCGCCGCCCGCATGGCCAGCCCGTAGCGGGTGTGGCGGAAGAAGGTGAACAGCAGCGTGACGAGCACGGCGGTGACCACCATCATGGCCAGCCAGCGCGACTGCACGACCAGCGGGCCGAGCGACACCTGAGTGAACCCCCACGGGTCGCCGACCTGGCGCACGTCCCTGCCGATGAAGCCGTTGACCACCACCCGCACGACCACGTCGATCCCGAGCGTGATGATCGCCACGACGAAGACCGGCCGGCCCACCATCGGCCTGATCGCCACCCGTTCGATCGCCAGCGCGACACCGGCGATGAGCAGCGCCGACAGCAGCACGGCCAGGTAGAAGCCGGTCACCTCGGCCAGGTAGCTGACGGCGACCGCGCCGGCCAGCATGAGGGCGGGCTGGGCGAAGCTGATCACCCGCGTGGCCTTGTAAATGATCACGAAGCCGAGCGCGAGTAACGCGTAGACCGAGCCGTTGCCCAGCCCCCTGATCACCGTCTCCAGCAGGCCCTTCACCGGGCGTACATCCCTTCGACCAGGTCCTCGAAGAGCTTGGCCACGGCCGAGCGCTTGACCTTCTGGGTGGCGGTCAGCTCACCGTCCTCGTGGTCGAGCTCCTTCGGCAGGAACGCGAACCGCTTGATCTGCTCGACGTAGGCGAAGCGGGCGTTCACCTCGGTCACGACCCCCTGGACGAGCTCCCGCACCTCCGGTTTCTCCGACAGGTCCCGATACGTCGTGTACGGCAGCCCGCGCCGCCGCGCCCACTCCCCCACCGTGTCCGCCTCGATGCCGATCAGCGCCACCAGGTACGGCCGCTGGTCCCCGACGACCACGGCCTCCTTCAGGTACGGCGACGCCTTCAGGACGTTCTCGATCTCGCTCGGCGCGATGTTCTTGCCGCCGGCCGTGATGATGATGTCCTTCATCCGGTCGGTGATCCTGATGTGCGTGCCCTCGGCCCATTCGCCCACGTCGCCGGTGTGCAGCCAGCCGTCCTCGTCCAGCACGTCCGCCGTGGCGCGCGGGTTGCGCCAGTAGCCGGCGAAGTTGCCCGGATGCCGGGTCATGATCTCGCCGGTGGCCTCGTCGATCTTCACCTCGGCGCCGGGGTGCGGCTCGCCGACCGTGCCCAGGCGAACCCGTCCTGGACGGTTGGCGGTGGCGATGGCGGTGTTCTCGCTCATGCCGTACACCTCGTGCATGGGCAGGCCGATCCCCATGTAGAACTTGAGCACGTCCGGCGCGATCGGCGCGGCTCCGGAGGCGGCGTAACGCACGCGCCGCATGCCGAGCCGCTCGCGCAGCGCGCGGTAGCAGAGCAGCCAGCCCGCCCCGTACGCGGCCCGCGTCCAGAACGTGTGCCTGCCGCCGGTGCGCACCAGCGCGGTGCCGATGCGGTCGGCCACGCGCAGCCAGAACCGGGTCAGCGCCCGCTTGACCGGCGAGGCCGACTCCAGCCTGATGTCCACCTGGGCCAGCACCTTCTCCCAGATGCGCGGCACCCCGAACAGGATCGTCGGCTGCACCTCGCGCAGGTTGGCCTGGACGGTGTCGATGGACTCGGCGAAGTTCACCTGCACGCCGGCCGCCGCGTTGAACCAGACCGTGAACGCCCGCTCGGCCACGTGGCACAGCGGCAGGTACGACAGGATGAGATCGCGTTCCGACGGCGGCGGCGAGGCGAACCCGCCGCCCTCGACCAGGACGCGTACGGCGAACTCGACGTTCGCGACGGTCAGCATCACGCCTTTGGGCGGCCCGGTGGTGCCGGAGGTGTAGATGAGCGTCATCACGTCCGACGGGCGCGCCTCGGTCATCCGGCGCTCGACGGCGCCGGGGTGCGCGGCGCGGTGCCCGGCCCCGAGGGCGAGCAGCTCGGGCCAGGACATCAGGACGTCGTCGTCGTAGCGCCCGCGGATGCCGCGCGGCTCCAGATAGACGATCCGCCGCAGCTCGGGGCACTCGCCGAGGACGGACAGCGCCTTGTCCACCTGCTCCTGGTCCTCGGCGACGAGGATCTTCGCGCCCGAGTCGGCCAGCAGGTAGGCGACCTCGGCGGACGGGTTGGTCGGGTAGAGGCCGACCGTGATGGCCCGCACGGCGACCGCGCCCAGATCGGCGTACAGCCATTCGGGGCGGTTCTCCGCGTGCACGGCCACCCGGTCGCCCGGCTCGACGCCGAGCGCGAGCAGGGCGTGCGCGACCAGCTCCACCTGCGTCCAGTACGCGCCCCAGGTGACCTCCTGCCAGATGCCGAGGTCCTTGTGCCGCATGGCGACGGCCCCGGGATCGCGCGCGGCGCGCTCGCGCACCCTCGTGACGATGGTCGCCGTGGCCTGGGCCTCGGTCCGCACGCTCATGCCGTTCCTCCCAGGTACGCCTCGATGACCGCCGGGTCCCGCTGCACCTCCACCGGGGCGCCGAGCGCGACCTGGCGGCCGAAGTCGAGCACGAGCACCCGGTCGGCCAGGTCCATGACCAGCCCCATGTCGTGGTCCACGAGCACGACGGGGATGCCCAGCTCGTCTCGGATGTCCATGACGAACCTGGCCATGTCCTCGGTCTCCTCCAGGTTCATGCCGGCCACCGGCTCGTCCAGCAGGAGCAGCTTCGGCTCCATCGCCAGCGCGCGGCCCAGCTCCACCCGTTTCTGCACCCCGTACGGGAGCAGCCGCACGGGGTGACGGCGCCACGGCTCCAGTTCGAGGAAGTCGATGATGTCCTCGACCTTGGCGCGGGCGGCCAGCTCGGCCCGGCGGGCGCGGCCGTACCAGAGCAGGGCCGACAGCGCGCCGTAGCGGAAGTGGTGGTGGCGGCCGAGCATCAGGTTGTCCAGGACCGTCAGGTTGTGGAACAGCTCCACGTTCTGGAACGTCCTGGCCATCCCCATGGCGGCGATCTCGTGCGGGCGGCGGGCCAGCAGGTCCTCGCCGAGGAACGTGACCCGGCCGCTCTGGGGCCGGTAGACGCCGGACAGCACGTTGAAGATCGAGGTCTTGCCGGCGCCGTTCGGCCCGATGATGGCCAGCAGCTCCGCCTGGCGCACCTCGAAGGAGACCCCGTCCACGGCCTTGACCCCGGCGAAGCTCAGGTGCACGTCCTCGAAGGTCAGGAGAGCCATCGCTTCCTCCGCTTGTAGTGCTTGACCTCGCGGAAGGACCGGACGGCCCCCAGGTAGAACTCCTTGATGTCCTCGTCGGCGAGCAGTTCGCCGGCCGGCTTGTCCATGACGATCTTGCCGGTCTCCATGACGTAGCCGTGGGAGGCGATGGACAGGGCCATGGTGGCGTTCTGCTCGACCAGCAGGACCGTGGTGCCCTGGCGGTTGATCTCGACGATGAGGTCGCGGACCTGGCCGACCAGTGACGGCGCCAGGCCGAGACTGGGCTCGTCCAGCAGCAGGTACTTCGGGCCCGCCATGAGCGCGCGGCCGACGGCCAGCATCTGCTGCTCGCCGCCCGACAGGTAGCCCGAGACGCTTCTGCGCCGCTCGCGCAGCAGCGGGAAGAGGCCGTAGACGCGGTCCAGGTGGGACTCGCCCGCGGTGTGGCCGCCGACTTTGAGGTTCTCCTCGACGGTCAGCTCGGCCAGGATGCGGCGGCCCTCCATCACCTGGCTCACCCCGCGGCGGACGATCTGCGCCGGCCGCAGGTGGTGGATGGGCTCGCCCTCCAGCGTGACGCCGCCCTTGGTGATCTCGCCGTCGTGCACGCCGAGCAGGCCCGAAAGGGCTCGCAGCAGGGTGGTCTTGCCGGCGCCGTTCGCGCCGAGCAGGGCCACGATCGAGCCAGGCGGGACGCGGATGCTCACGCCGCGCAGCACGAGCATCACGTCGTCGTAGACGACCTCGAGGTTGCGTACCTCAAGCACGCGCGGCTCCTCGGGATTGTGTGGCCTGTGTCACTCCCCCCGATGACCTCAATGTCCACGTTCGCCCGCCCAGCGACAAGGGCCCCGGCCGAAATTCGAACGCGACTCTCGGCCTAGGATTTCGAGTATGGCAATTTGTGAGCATCTTTCTCAGGCCGCCGACCCCGCCGCCAGGACGCCCGACGGGTGCGAGGAGTGCCTGGCCCACGACGGCCGGTGGGTCCATCTGCGCCGGTGCCTGGAGTGCGGGCACATCGGGTGCTGCGACTCCTCGCCGGCCAAGCACGCCACGGCCCACTTCCACGAGAGCGGCCATCCGGTCGTGCAGTCCTACGAGCGCGGCGAGAACTGGCGGTGGTGCTTCGTCGACAGCCAGATGGGCTGACGCGCTGGGCCGGGGGGCTCCTCCGGCCGCGTGTGTCAGCGTTCGAGGATGGCCTCTTCGAAGTCGAGCTGGGCCATCACTTCCCGCAGCACCTCGTCGTCGAGGCGGCGCTCGTCGCGCAGCCGGACGAAGACCTGGCGCTCGGCCTGCAGCATGTCGCGGCGCAGGCGGCGGTAGAGCGCGCTCGGTGTCTCCGCGCCGCCGGGGCCGGTGCCGCCGCCGAGGCGCTCCCACGCCGACAGGGAGCGCCGCCACGACTTCTCCCTGAGCTGGTCGATGACCTGTTTCTGGATCTGGTCGGGCTCGCCCTCCTGCTCGCCGACCAGCCGGTCGAGCTCCGCGAGCCCCGCTTCGAGCGCCGCCTGCTGGGCCGCCGCCTCCGCCAGGCGGTCGTCGTAGCGCTCCTGCTCGCTCGACACGCGCAGCCGCCTGATCAGCGCGGGGAACGTGGTGCCCTGGATGAGCAGCGTGCCGATGACCGTGGTGAACGTCAGGAACAGCAGCAGCGCCCGGTCCCTGGCCGGCACCGTGGGCGGGATGGCGAAGGCCGCCGCCAGCGACACCACGCCGCGCATGCCCGCCCAGCCGAGTATCACCGTCTCCGCCGCCGTCGGCCGCGTACGGCCGAGGAGCTTGAGCAGGTAGGTGTGGCCGAACATCCAGGCGAACCTGGCCACAATGGCGACCGCCAGCACCGCCCCGGCGTAACCCGCCACCTCCCAGGCCCCGTAGCCGGTGATGCCCTTGATCACGGTCACGAGCTGCAGCCCGATCAGCGCGAACACCACCGCTTCGAGGAAGAAGTCGGTGACCTTCCACACGGCATCGGACACCAGCCGGGTGCCGAACCCGCGCAGATGCATGCGATTGCCCAGGTAGAGGCCGACGATCACCACCGCGATCACGCCCGAGGCGTGCACGGACTCCGCCGCCAGGTAGGCGGCGAACGGGATCAGCAGCATCAGCGTGTTCTCCACCAGCGAGTCGCGCGTCCGCTGGAACAGCCACGCCAGCGCGAACGCCAGCACCAGCCCGATCACCACCCCGCCGGCGGCGGCGAACACGAACTCGCCCAGCCCTTCCCACACGCTGACCGCGCCGCCCAGCGCCGCCCCGATGGCCACCCGGTAGAGGGTGAGCGCGGTGGCGTCGTTGAACAGGCTCTCGCCGATGAGGATCGTCAGCGCCCGGCGCGGCAGCCCCAGCCGCCGGCCGACCGCGACGGCGGCCACCGCGTCGGGCGGGGCGATGATGGCGCCGAGCGCGAACGCCAGCGCCAGCGGCAGGTCCGGCAGCATGAAGTTGACCAGCATCCCGACCACCGCCGTGGTGAACAGCACCAGCCCGACCGACAGCAGCCCCACCGACCGCCTGACGTCACGCAGGCGCAGGTAGGAGCTGTCGAGCGCGGCGGAGTAGAGCAGCGGCGGCAGGAACACGTAGAGCACCAGCTCGGGCTGCAGCGGCACCGCCGGCACCATGGGCGAGACCAGCAGCCCCGCGGCCACCAGCAGCAGCGGGGCCGGCCAGCCCATGCGCCTGGCGACGGCCGCCACGGCGATGGCGCCGGCGGCCACCAGCAGCAGTTGCAGGCCCATGGTCGATGTCAACGCCGCGCCCCTCCCACGCCCAGCCCGATGGGGTCGGGACCGCCCTTCGGAGCCACGGCTCCGCGGGGCTCGCTCCACGACTCGTGATCGGCCGCCGGGGCCAGCCCTGGCCCGATCGTCTCGCGGTGAGCGTACCCGGTGGGACGGGGTGAGCCGTCACCACTCCCTGCGGTCGCTTCTCTCGTGATAGTCGGGCTGGTCAGGACGCAGGCGCTCGCCCGTGGAGAACATGGGGTCCCCGACGTAGGGGCGGGACATGTCGTCGGGATGCTGCCCGGACGCGGGCGGGTACTGCTGGTCCGGCCGGCCGAGGGTCATCAGCGGGTCGACCGGGTTCGGCTGCTGAGGGCTCTGGTAGGAGCCGTAGTCGTCGTGGACCGGCGCCGGCTGCGGCGGCTGCGGGGCGGTGTGGCGGCGGCCCGCGCCGGGGATGCCGTGCATGGGCGTGCCCAGGCCCGCCGTGCTCTGCTGCGGCTGTGCCTGAGTCTGGGGGTGGGCCTGGGGGTGGGGCTGCTGGTAGGCGTCGGGGCGGCGGCCGCCGTACGGGTCGGAGGGATAGTCGGCGGCCGCGGGCGCCTGGTAGCGGTCGGCCGCCTGCGAGGGGAAGCCGAGCGGGTCGGTGCTCAGCGGGGCCTGGCGGCGCTGGTCGGAGCCGGGCATCTGGTAGACGGGCTCGTTGTCCACGTACTGAGGGCCGGTGAACGGCTCGGGCTGGACCTGCTGGGTGTAGGAGTGGGGGCCGCTGAGCGGGTCCTGGCCGTACTGGTGGGGTCCGCTGAGCGGATCGGAGGTGTACTGCGGGCCGCTGAAGGAGTCGCCGGCGTACTTCTGCTGGGGGCCGGTGGAGTCGACGTACTGGGGGCCGGTGAAGAGGTTGCGCGGCTCGCCGTACGCGGGGGTGCTGTCCCTGGAGGGGTCGGCGTAGTCGCCCCGGCCGGCGGCGGGGTTGGCGGCGGGGTCGGCGTAGCCGGTGTCGCGGGGGGCCGTCGTCTCGCCGTAGGAGGCCACCAGCTTGTCCTGGTGTGCCGCAGGGGTGCCCCTGGCCACGAGGACGTCGCTGGGCGACAGCGCCGCCGTGGGCCGCTCGTCGAGCTGCGGCTGCCGGGGCGGCTGCTGCCCGGGCTGCTGGCCCGGTTGCTGTCCGTGCTGGCCGGGGCGGTGGTAGGTGCCGGTGCCCGGCATGACCTCGGTGCCGGGTTCGGGCGCGGGCACGGCGGGCTGCTCGCCCGTGGCCTCCGCAAAGCCCTCGTCGAGGGTGTCGAGCAGCCGCCCGACGTCCTCCATCGGCATGCGGAAGCTCGCGGTGCACATCTCGCCGCGCCACAGGCTGAGGACCAGCGTGCCCTCATGCCACGTGACCCGGAGGCACCGCTCCTGACCTCGTGCATCGAAGAAGACTTCGCCGAACGACGGCAACGGGACAACTTCCGACATGGCAGACATACTGCTTTAACCAGCCTTTATTCGTCCACTCAACCCCGGAAAACCCTGTGTAACCGGCCTTCCCATCTACTCCCGGAACCCCTGTGGTCACAACCCGTGAAGACACTACGTCACCGGCTGGAGTTCCGATCGCCCAGTGTGCCACGCAACCCGGCGGGAGTTTTCGCGAACGCCAGGATGCGTCTGGCCGATCACACGGCGTTCGGCGCGGCGGCGCCGGAGAGCGGGTAGCGTTTACTGCCGTGCCGGACTCCCATCTCCCGTCAGTGGACGAACTGCTCAGCATCGCGGTTAAAGCTCTCGGAGGGAGCGAACGTCAGGGCCAGATCACCATGGTCCAGGCGGTGCAGAAGGCCATCGACACCGAGGAGCACCTGGCCGTCCAGGCCGGCACGGGCACCGGCAAGTCGCTGGCCTACCTGGTGCCCTCCATCCGCCACGCGATGGACAGCGACACCCCCGTGGTGATCTCCACGGCCACCATCGCGCTGCAGCGCCAGCTCGTCGACCGCGACCTGCCCCGGCTGTCGGAGGCGCTGGCCAAGGAGCTGCCGCACGAGCCGACGTTCGCCATTCTCAAGGGCCGCCGCAACTACCTGTGCCGCTACAAGGCCACGGCCGGCTGGCCCGAGGAGGACGAGCAGGACCAGCTGTTCGACCCGCGCGAGGTGAGCGCGACCGGCCGCATGGTGCAGCGCATCCAGGAGTGGGCCGAGGAGACCGAGACCGGCGACCGCGACGAGCTGGTGCCCGGCGTGAGCGAGCAGGCCTGGCGGCAGTTCTCCGTGAGCGCCCAGGAGTGCCTCGGCGCCAGCCGCTGCCCCTCGGGGGCCGAGTGCTTCGCCGAGCTGGCCAGGGCGCGGGCCGGCGAGGTCGACGTGGTGGTGACCAACCACGCGCTGATGGCCATCGACGCCATGGGCGAGCTGCCGGTGCTGCCCGAGCACGAGGTCGTGGTGGTCGACGAGGCCCACGAGCTGGTCGACCGGGTGACCTCCGTGGTGACCGGCGAGTTGTCGGAGTCGTCGGTGATGCTGGCGGTGCGCCGGGTCGGCCGGCTGATCGACCAGCCCCTCGCCGACCAGCTCATGGAGGCCGGCGAAGACCTCAAGGCACTGCTGGCCGCCGCGCCGCCCGGCCGCATCGACGAGCTGCCCCAGGTGCTCGGGCTGACGCTGCAGCTCATCCGCGACACCTCCTGGCGCTGCGTCACCGCCATGGGGCCGCGTAACGCCGACAAGGACGACCCCGACAAGGCCGGGCAGCGCAAGGCCGCGTTCAACGCCCTGGACGAGGTGCACGACACGGCGGTGCGCATGCTGGAGGCGTACGGCCACGACTCCGAGTCCGACCGCGCCGAGGTGGTCTGGCTCGACGCCGGCACCGACCGGCGCCCGCCGGCGCTGCGCGTCGCGCCGCTGAGCGTGAGCGGCATGCTGCGCGACAAGCTCTTCGGCGAGCGCACGGTGGTGCTCACCTCGGCCACGCTGGCGCTCGGCGGCACGTTCGACGCGCTGGCGGCGCAGTGGGGGCTCGGCGACGGCAAGGGCTGGCAGGGCATCGACGTCGGCTCGCCGTTCGACCACCCGCGCGCGGGCATCCTGTACGTCGCCAAGCACCTGCCCCAGCCGGGCCGCGACGGGCTGCCGCAGCAGTACCTCGACGAGATCACCGAGCTGATCGAGGCGGCCGGGGGGCGCACGCTGGGTCTGTTCTCCTCGATGCGCGCGGCCAAGGCGGCCACCGAGGCGCTGCGCGACCGGCTGGACGTGCCGCTGCTGTGCCAGGGCGACGACTCGACGATGCTGCTGGTCAAGCAGTTCGCCGAGGACGAGCCGACCTGCCTGTTCGGCACGCTGTCGCTGTGGCAGGGCGTGGACGTGCCCGGGCCCTCGCTGCGGCTGGTCATCATCGACCGGGTGCCGTTCCCGCGCCCCGACGACCCGCTCACCTCGGCCAGGCAGCGGCACGTGGCGGCCAGGGGCGGCAACGGCTTCATGGCGGTGGCCGCCAATCACGCGGCGCTGCTGCTGGCCCAGGGGGTCGGGCGGCTGCTGCGCTCCCAGGACGACAAGGGCGTGATCGCGGTCCTGGATCCCCGGCTGGCGACCGCCCGCTACAGCGGCTTCCTGCTGGGCTCGCTGCCGCCGTTCTGGCGCACGACCGACCCGGCGGTCCCCCGGGCCGCACTCAAGCGCCTGGCCACCGAACCCGCCTGACCCGCGTCCCCGGGCCGTACCTGCGGCCCGGGAAAGGTGCCGGTCAGGACCAGGGGGCGAGGTCGGGGCGTTTGGGCAGGATGCCGTCGCCCGACGACACGCCGCGCAGGCGGCGCGACATCCACGGCACCAGGTGCTCGCGCATCCACTGGGCGTCCTCGCGCCGCCGGGCCCGAGGATCGACGGAACGCTCGGGCCAGTCCATGCGCCAGTCCTCGAACGGCACGCCCAGCACGTCGAGCACCCGGGCCGCGACGAGCCGGTGACCGTCCTCGTTCATGTGCAGCCGGTCGGCGCTCCAGGCCCGCCAGTCGCGCAGCCCCTGCATGGACCACTGGTCGACGAGGCGGCACCCGTACAGGTCGGCGATGGAGCGCAGGTGCAGGTAGTAGATGGCGAATCGGCCGCGCAGGCGCCGCATCAGCGGCGTGTCACGCGGATCGACGCCGGTGAACAGCAGCACGTCGGCCCCGCCCGCGCGCAGGTCGCGCACGGCCCGCGCGAGGGTCTTGGCCATCACGTCGGGGTCGCTGCCCGGCCTGAGCAGGTCGTTGCCCCCGGCGCAGAAGCTGACCAGGTCGGCCCCCATCTCCACGGCCACCGGCACCTGCTCGGCCGCGACCTGGTCGAGGAGCTTGCCCCTGACGGCCAGGTTGGCGTAGCGGAAGGAGGGGTCGTCGGCGGCGAGCCGCTCGGCCACCCGGTCGGCCCAGCCCCGGTAGTGGCCGTCGGGACCGGGATCGTTCAGCCCTTCCGTGAAGCTGTCGCCGAGGGCGACGAAGGACTTGTAGTGCCTCATGAGGTGGTGTTCATCTCCGCGATAGCGTGCAGCGCAAGGACGTACGACTGTAGTCCGAAGCCCGCGATCGTGCCCGTCGCCACCCCGGCCACGACGGAGGTATGACGAAACTCTTCCCTGGCCGCGGGATTGGAGATGTGCACCTCGATGAGCGGGGCGGTGCGCTGGGCCACGGCGTCGCGCACGGCGTAGGAGTAGTGGGTGAAGGCGGCCGGGTTGAGCACCACCGGGATGCGCCCGTCGCACGCCTCGTGGATCCAGCCGATGAGCTCGGCCTCGGAGTCGGTCTGGCGCACG
Organism: Nonomuraea sp. NPDC048892; assembly: GCF_040649735.1. Lineage (NCBI taxonomy): Bacteria > Bacillati > Actinomycetota > Actinomycetes > Streptosporangiales > Streptosporangiaceae > Nonomuraea > Nonomuraea sp. NPDC048892. The sequence goes on from NZ_JBEZFZ010000003.1 coordinate 266,953, forward strand.
TCCACGTCGTGGCCGAGCTTGCCCGCGGTCTCGCGGCAGAGCTGGACGAGGTCCTCGTAGGTGGAGGCGCCGTAGACGCCGGGCTCGCGCTTGCCGAGCCGGCCGAGGTTGGGCCCGTTGAGTACGAGGATCATTCGGCGATCTCCTTGTAGGCGGCTTCGAGCAGCTCTTCCGCGGGGCCTTCGAGGCGGCCGGGCTCGGCCAGGCCGTCGAGCACGACGAAGCGCTGCTTGGCGCCGCGGCTCTTCTTGTCCAGGCGCATGTGGTCGCGCAGGCGCGGCCAGGCGTCGGCGCGGTAGGAGACGGGCAGGCCGACGCCGGTCAGGATGGCACGCGTGCGTTCGACGAGGTCGGCGCGGCCCGCCAGCCTGGACAGCTCGGCGGCGTAGACCATGCCGATGGCCACGGCCTCGCCGTGGCGGATGCCGTAGTGCTCGTCGCGCTCGATGGCGTGGCCGAGCGTGTGGCCGTAGTTGAGGATCTCGCGCAGCCCGGCCTCGCGCAGGTCGGCGCCCACGACGTCGGCCTTCACCCGGATCTTGCGCTCGATCAGCTCGCGGGTGTGGGGGCCGCCGGGACGGGTGGCCGCCTCGGGGTCGGACTCGACCAGCCGCAGGATCTCCGGGTCGGCGATGAAGCCGCCCTTGATCACCTCGGCCAGGCCCGCCACGTAGTCGCGCCTCGGCATGCTGTCGAGCGTGGACAGCTCGCACAGCACGCCGGCGGGCGGCAGGAACGTGCCCACGAGGTTTTTGCCCTCGGCCGTGTCGATGCCGTTCTTGCCGCCGACCGCCGCGTCGACCATGGCCAGCAGCGTCGTCGGCACCAGCACGACCTGCACGCCGCGCAGCCACGTGGCCGCCACGAACCCGGCCAGGTCGGTCGTCGCTCCGCCGCCCACGCCGACCACGGCGTCGGACCTGGTGACGCCGTGGCGGCCCAGCTCGGACCAGAGCCGCGCGGCCACCTCGACGCTCTTGGCCCGCTCGCCGTCGGGCACGGTCAGCTCGACCACCTGGTAGCCGGCCTCGGACAGCGCCGCGCGGACCGGCCGGGAGATCTCCGGCAGCGTCTCGGGGCTGACCACCGCTACGGTGCGCACGCCGGGCTTGAAGAGCGTGGCCAGCTCGGCCAGCACGCCGGTGCCGACGACGACGTCGTAGGGGCTGTCGCCGCGCACGTGGATCCGCGTCGCGGTCACGAGGCCACCACCTTCACGCTCGCGATCACCCTGGCCTTCGCGGCGGGGCCCGCGCACGGACTCGTCATGCGCCCAGGCCCTTCACGATCTCGTCGGCCAGGTCGGCCGGCTCGCGCTTGTCGGTGACCACCGTCATGACGGCCAGCCGCTCGTAGATCGGGCGCCGCTCCTCCATCAGCTTCTTCAGCTGGCTGCGCGGGTTGAGCACCAGCAGCGGCCTGGCGGAGGCGAGCCCGACCCGCTGGATCGCGTCGGAGAGCCCGACCTGGAGGTAGACCACGTGCTGGCCCTGGAGCAGCGTCTGTGTCTCCGCGTGCAGCACGGCGCCGCCGCCGAGCGACAGGACGCCGTCGTGCTCGGCCAGCGCCCGGCGCACGGCGTCGTGCTCCAGCTCGCGGAAGCGCTCCTCGCCGTCCTCGACGAAGATGTCGGAGACGGGCTTGCCCGCCACGGCCTCGATGTCGGCGTCGGTGTCGCGGAACCCGACGCCGAGCCGCTCGGCCAGCAGCCGCCCGAGCGTGGTCTTGCCGGATCCGGGCGGCCCGATCAGCACAACCCTGCTCATATGTCGCTCACCATTCTCATCCGCACCGTGCTCAGTCGTCTCACCCGCACTGGCTCACTTGGCGCATCCGCGCCGGGCTTACTTGATCACCATGGAGGAGAGGTAGCCGGACAGGTTGCGGGCGACCTCCTCCACGGAGTCGCCGCCGAACTTCTCGATCGCCGCGTCGGCCAGCACCAGCGCCACCATCGCCTCGGCCACGATGCCGGCCGCGGGGACGGCGCACACGTCGGAGCGCTCGTGGTGGGCCTTGGCCGCCTCGCCGGTCTTGACGTCGATCGTGGCCAGCGCCCTCGGCACCGTCGAGATGGGCTTCATGGCGGCGCTGACCCGCAGGACCTCGCCGTTGCTCATGCCGCCCTCGACGCCGCCCGCGCGGTTGGTGATGCGGCGCACGCCGTCGTCGGTGGTGTATTCGATCTCGTCGTGGGCCTGGGAGCCGGGACGCCGTGCCGTCTCGAAGCCGTCGCCGACCGCCACGCCCTTGATCGCCTGGATGCCCATGAGCGCGCCGGCCAACCTGGAGTCGAGCCTGCGGTCCCAGTGGGTGTAGCTGCCGAGGCCCGGCGGCAGGCCGTAGGCGAGCACCTCGACGACGCCGCCGAGCGTGTCGCCGTCCTTGTGCGCCTTGTCGATCACGGCGACCATCGCGGCGCTGCCCTCGGCGTCGGAGCAGCGCACCGGGTCGGCGTCGATCCTGGCCAGGTCGCCGGGGCCGGGCAGCACCAGGGACGGCGTGCGCGCGCCGCCGATCTCGGTCACGTGGCTGACGATGTCGACGCCGAGCGCCTGCTTGAGGAAGCGCCTGGCGACCTCGCCGAGCGCCACTCTGGCGGCGGTCTCGCGGGCGCTGGCCCGGTCGAGCACGTTGCGGGCGTCGTCGAAGCCGTATTTCTGCATGCCCGCCAGGTCGGCGTGGCCGGGGCGGGGGCGCGACCTGGGCGCGTTGCGGGCCAGGCCCTCCAGCTCGGCCGGGTCGACCGGGTCGGCCGACATGACCTTCTCCCACTTGGGCCACTCGGTGTTGCCGACGCGGACGGCGACCGGGCTGCCCATGGTGCGGCCGTGGCGGACGCCACCGGCGATCGTCACCTGGTCCTGCTCGAACTTCATCCGCGCCCCGCGACCGTAGCCGAGCCTGCGGCGGCGCAGGGCCTCGTCGATGGCGGACGTGGTCACCTCAACCCCGGCCGGCAGGCCTTCGAGGATGGCGACGAGTTCGGGGCCGTGGGACTCTCCGGCGGTCAACCAGCGCAACATGCGTACAAGTCTTCCACGTACCGCCTAGTGAGATGTCCCTCCGGTCACCATGCGAGACAGAGTGTCGTGAGCGCCCCCAGCAGCATGAAGGGGCCGAAGGGGAACTGCGTGTCCCGCGTGCCGCGGCCGGTCAGCAGCAGGGCCAGGCCGTAGAGGGCGCCGAGCAGCTGCCCGCAGAAGGCGGCCAGCACCACGGCCTGCCAGCCGAGCGCGCCGGCGGCCATGCCGATGAGCCCGGCCAGCTTGACGTCGCCGAACCCCATGGCCTGCGGCCTGACGAGCCAGAGCAGCCCGTACGCGGCCACCAGCGCCGCCCCGCCGGCCAGCGCCCTGGGCAGCTCGCCGGTCGGCAGCAGCGCGAGCGCGGTGATCGGGTACGCCGGCAGCGTGATCGCGTCGGGCAGCGTGCTGGTACGCCAGTCGATCACCGCCAGGGCGAGGCCGATGACGGCGAAGCACACGTAAGGGAGCCCCGCCCGCCACGCGACCAGCGCGGCCACCCCGGCGCACACCGGCTCCAAAGCGGGCCAGGACGGGGCGGGCGCGGGGAGGTCGTCGTAGGAGCGGGCCAGCGCCCTGATGCGGTCTCCGCAGAACAGGCCGATCAGCGCCATGAGTGCGACCACGCCGCCGACCATAACCCGCACACCCACCCACCCGCAGGCCACCCCGCATAGTGAGCATGACCGCTCCGCTCCGCGAGTCCGGCCGCGCATCCCGCCCGGCCCAGAACCCGGGCCCGCCCCGCTCCGCCGGGAGCCCTGACACGGTCCCGCTCCGGCGCGTGTCGCACCGCATCGCCCGTCATCACACCCCGCCGGACACCGGCCTTGCCGATATCTGGACTTATCCGTTCTTGCGGGAGAACCAGCGGCGCCGGCGCGGGGCGGCGGGCGTCACCTTGGCCACTGTCACCCCGCTGAGCTCGCCCACGGTGCCGGACTCGACCGCGGCCAGCGCCGCCAGCACCTCGCCCTCGATCACGAACTGCACAGGCCCGGCCACGTCCACCACGACCGCCGCCGCCCGCTCCTGCACGGCGGCCTGGCAGACCTGCAGCGCGGTGGCCTGGATCGGCCGGGCGTCGGGCCGCCACCTGGTCAGCGCGTCGGTGCCGGTGAAGGCGAGCACCGCCTGCCTGCCGTCCTGCCCGACGAGCTTGGGCAGGGCCATCTCGCTCTCCTTCTCCTGCTTCAGGCCGTGCGCGCCGACCTCGGTCTCGGTCAGGAGCGCGACCACGGGCACGAGCAGCCGCGCGCCGGAGAGGGCGTTGAGGACCTCGGCGGGACCGGCCGTGCCCGCTTCGTACGCGGACAGGGCGGCGGCCACGGCGGGCGCCGCGGCGCCGTCGTCGTGGGGATCGAGGGGCTGCGGGATGCTCGGCACAACCTCCGAGACTACCGCTGCCCCAGGTCGGCGATGGCCGCGACCGGCCCGCCGCCGGATGGCCCCTGGTGCACGGCGGCCACCGAGACGAACACCGCCGGGTCGCCCGTGACCGAGGCCGCCACGCCGCCCACCGCCGCCTTGATCTGCCGGTGCCAGTGCACGTCGGAGTCGTCCAGCATGATGTTGCGCCGGCCGCGCACCCGCCCCGACGGGTCGGCCTCGCACTTCATGAACACGTTGACCAGCCGCCCGTCGAGGTCCGACGGGTGCGGGCGGTCGGGCAGCGCGAGCCCCGCGTCCCTGATGGCCTCCCAGATGCCGTCGGCGTCAAGTGCGTCCTTCATGACGCTGTGCCCGATGCGGTAGCGTCCGCCGATCCCGCGGACGTTCCCCACCAGCACGATCTGCGCCCGGTCCAGCTCGACGCCCGACGAGCACGAGGCGACGGAGGAGTAGAGCGACAGGTCCTTGTGGATCTGGTCGGCGCTCGGCATCTCGATCTCGCCGAGCGCGACGGCGATGCCGAGCGCGGTGGTGGAGTTGGACAGGTCCATGGAGGGGCCGGTCTCCTCGATGGCGGTGTCCTGGCCACGGTTCTTGGCGTCGGTGATGGTGGCGAGGGTGAGCAGGGGCGTCTTGGTCTGTACGTAGTGCACGTCGCGCGGGTCGTCGATGCCGGCGATCTTCATGGCCTCGCGGACGCCCGCGGCGACCTTCTCCACCATGGCGGGCCTGCCGATGTCCTCGGGCAGGATGACCTCGCTCATCGCCACCCCGACCGACAGCCGCGGCTCGTCGGTGGCGGGGGCGTCGGCGGTGGTGGCGAAGATGGTGGCGTGGGGGCTCAGGATGCCGTCGGTGCCGCCCGACCACACCAGCGGCACGCTCTCCGGCGCCGGATGCCCGTGCTCGGCCAGCACCTCGCGGAAGGCGCGGTCGGCCAGGATGCGGGTGTAGTCGTTGACGCCGCCGTTGCCCTCGGTCTTGCCGACCACGGCCAGCACCCGCTCGGCCTCGATCACCCCGTCGGCGATGAGCCGCGACAGCCCCGAGGCGTCGGTGACGCTCTCGATCGGCACTTTGCGCACTTCGATGGGGTCCGGCATGCGTAGCCCTTTCTCCTGGCGGCGGTCCCCCACGCTACCGAGCCCGGTCGGCGGGGTTCATGGTCAATGTGTGCCCACGTAGTCCGCCGGTGATGTCAAGGTGCGCTCAGCGTCCGGCTCCGGGGGCGCGACGCCGGCCCGGGGGCCCTTGGGGCCCGGGGGTCCAGGGGTAGGGTCGCGGACGTGATTCGCGACGCGCACGTCAACGGGATCAAGCTCGTCTACCGGGAGGAAGGCGACCCCGCTGCTCCCCCGCTCCTGCTGCTCCACGGCCGGACCGCCGACCACAACGACTGGAACGGCATCACGCAGCGGTTCGCGGCCCGGCGCCATGTCTTCGTGCCCGACCTGAGGGGCCACGGGGCCAGCGACCGGCCGGGCTCGTACCCGCTGCCCGAGATGGCCGAGGACATCGCGGCGCTGCTCGACCACGTCGGCGCCGCGCGGGCGGCGGTGGTCGGGCACTCGCTCGGCGGCGTGGTCGCCTACCACCTCGCCATGCGGCATCCGGACCAGGTCGCGCGGCTCGTCCTGGAGGACCCGCCGCCCGCCCACCCTCTCACTGGACGCGAGCCGATCGTGGAGGACGGGTCCACCGGGTTCGACTGGCGGATGATGCACGACACGGAATGGCAGATGCTGAACCCCGATCCGGCGTGGGCCGAGGGCCTGACCGGGATCACGGCGCCGACGCTGGTGCTGTCGGGAACGCTGAGCCCGTTCGAGCCCGACGTGGCGGCCCGCATCCCGGGCGCGCGGCTGGTCAGGATCGAGGCCGGGCACCTGATCCACATGGACGCCCGCAAGGAGTTCCTGAGCGTGGTGGAGGCGTTCCTCGACGAGTGAACGCGATCGGACGAAAAGGGACCAAAAGGGTGATGATGTGACCTTACCGTCACAATGATCAGGCATCGTGGAATGGTGCGAACCCGGCTCAGCGATCTCGTCAAGGACCGGCTGGGCACGTTCGGCCTGATGGCTCCCTCCATCGCGCAGTGCGCGGTCGGCGCCGCCCTGGCCTGGATCATCGCCACCCAGCTGCTCGGCCACTCCCATCCGTTCTTCGCCCCCATCTCCGTGCTGATCTGCGTGGGCGTCGGCCTCGGCCGGCGGCTGCGCCGGCTCGTCGAGCTGGTCGTCGGGGTCAGCCTGGGCGTCGGCGTGGGCGACCTGCTGGTGTCGTGGATCGGCTCGGGCGCCTGGCAGCTCGGGCTCGTGGTGGCGCTGGCCATGGCGGTGGCGGTGGTGCTGAACAGCGGCGCGCTGTTCGTCGCCCAGGCGGGCTCGTCGGCCGTGCTGGTGGCCGCCCTGGTGCCCGGCGAGGACGCGGGCGGCCTGGACCGGATGGCCGACGCGCTCACCGGCGGCGTCATCGGCATCGTGGCGGTGGCGCTGCTGCCCGCGAGCCCGTTCGCGATCGCGGCCAAGCACCTGTCGGGGGTGCTCGACGCGCTGTCTACAGTGATGGAACGGGCGGCGGAGGCGATCGAGAAGCGGGACGCGGACCTGGCGGCCGAGGCGCTGGACGAGGCGCGGGCCACGCAGGCGGCGGTGGAGGAGTTCGAGGAGGCGCTGGCGACCAGCAAGGAGATCGCGATGATCTCCCCGCTGCACTGGCACCGGCGCGCCCGCCTGGCCCGCTACGAGACCGCCGCGCTGCCGGTGGACCTGGCGCTGCGCAACGCGCGGGTGCTGAGCCGGCGCACCCTGGCCTCGCTCGGCGAGGCGAGCCCGCCGCCTGCCGCGCTGGCGGAGGCGATGCGCGAGGTCTCGGAGGCGGCGCTGCTGCTGCAGCTCGAACTCGGAGCCGGCCGGGAGCCGACGCTGGCCCAGCAGGCGCTGCTGGCCGTGGCGGCGCGAGAACGGCCTGACGGGCTGGGCTTCTCGGCGCACGTCATCATCGCGCAGCTGCGGTCGGTGGTCGTGGATCTGTTGCAGGCGACGGGGATGGGGCACGAGGAGGCGACGGCGGCGCTGACCCCCCTCGACGAGCCGAACGGCGCGACCGACGAGGCGGCCCAGCGGCGCTGAGCGTCACCCGGGAGGGGCCCCACCCGGGTGAGCGAGGGCCCTCACGTGGCTGAGCGTCGTCCGCGGGCGGCCTCAGACGAAGGTGCGCAGCACGTCGGCGATCTCGTCCAGGTCGGTCATCTTGCCCGATGCGACCGCGATGACCAGGTCATACGCGGAGTCGTCGTCGACAGGATCGAGCTCTACTCCGTTCCTGGCCAGGAAGACGTAGGTCAGCAGCCAGCCCGCTCGCTTGTTGCCGTCGACGAACGGATGGTTGGTGACCACCGAGTGGAGCAGCGCGGCGGCCTTGACCATGAGGTCGGGATAGGCGTCCCGGCCGAACAAGGAGGTCTGGGGCCGCAGCAGAGCCGCATCGAAGAGCCCCAGGTCCCGGACTTCGATAGGCCCTCCGACGGCTCTGCGGGCGACGCGCAGCCCTTGCTCCAGGCTGATGTAGCTGGTCACTCGCCGAGCCTCCGCAATAGGTCGGCGAATCGCTGGGCGCCCTTCTCCGCCAGGGCGTCAGTGAGCTCGTCTTCCGAGACCCGCTGAAGGTAGTCGTCAATGGCCCGCAGGGCTATCTGCTGCATGCTCCGCCCTTCAGCCTCCGCGCGCTTGCGGAGGGCTTCGGTCTGCTCGTCGCTCAAGCGAAGGGTCATAGCCATGCCCCCATCGTAGACACGAGGTGGTATCACCGCGATACCATGACAGAGAGTTTATCTTCCGTCACGATGAGTCAAGACCGTCGCGGGCCGTTCAGGAGGACAGGCGCTTCAGCCGGGTGACCGCCTCGTCGATGACCTCGTCCTTCTTGCAGAAGGCGAACCGCACGAAATGCCGCCCCCGTTCCTGACGGTCGTAGAAGACCTGCGTCGGGATGGCCACCACCCCAGCCAGCTCGGGCAGCCGCCGGCTGAGCTCCAGCCCGTCGGAGAAGCCCAGCGGCCGGATGTCGGTCTGCACGAAGTACGTCCCCGCCGGCCGCAGCACCGAGAAGCCCGCCGCCGACAGCCCCTCCATCAGCCGGTCCCGTTTGTCCTGCAGCCCGGCCCTGAGCGCGGCCACCCACTCCAGCTCGTGCCGCAGCCCGTAGGCGACGGCGAGCTGCCACGGCGCGTTCGCGGTGAACGTGAGGAACTGCTTGACCGTCTGCACCGCGGTGACCAGCTCGGGAGGCGCGCACACCCAGCCCGTCTTCCAGCCGGTGACGGAGAACGTCTTGCCGGCCGAGGAGATCATCACCGTGCGCTCCCGCATGCCGGGCAGCGTGGCCATCGGGATGTGCTCGACCCCGTCGAAGGTCAGGTGCTCGTACACCTCGTCGGTGATGGCGATCAGCCCGTGCTCCTGGCAGAGCTCCGCGATGGCGGTCAGCTCGTCGCGGGTGAAGACGGTGCCGGTCGGGTTGTGCGGCGAGTTGACGAGCACGGCCCTGGTGCGCGGGGTGACGGCGGCGCGCAGCTCGGCCGGGTCGAAGGTGAAGCGGCCCTCGGAGGGGCGCAGCGTCACCGGCACCAGCCGGGCCTGGGCCAGCGCGATCGAGGCGGCGTAGGAGTCGTAGTAGGGCTCGAACGCGATCACCTCGTCGCCCGGCTCACACAGCGCCAGGACGGTGGCCGCCACGGCCTCGGTGGCGCCCACCGTGACCAGGATCTCGCCCACGGGATCGTAGGAGAGCCCGTAGTGGGCGGCCCGGTGTTCCGAGACCGCCTGCCGCAGCTCCAGCACCCCGGGGCCCGGCGGATACTGGTTCGCGCCCGCGCCGATGGCCTGGACGGCGCGGTCGAGCATCGCCGCGGGACCGTCGGTGTCGGGGAAACCCTGGCCGAGGTTGATCGATCCGGTCTGGACGGCGAGCGCGCTCATCTCCGCGAAAATCGTCGTGCCGAAGGCGCGCATCCTGGTAACAAGTGGTTCGGTCACGGCTCCACACTATTAGTCTCGTCGCGTGATCATTCGGGTCGTGCTCGCCCTCGCTCTGTCCGCGCCCCCCGTCATGACTCCTTCGGGACCCGCTCCGAGTGCCTGCCCGGTGCCCGTGCCCGCCCGTACGAGCTGCGCCTTCCTGGAGGTTCCCGAGCGCAGGGACGCCCCCCAACGCGAGATCCAGGTCGGGTACGCCGTGCACATGTCGGACGCGCCGGGCCGCAGACCCGACCCGATCGTCTACATGAGCGGCGGCCCCGGCTCGGCGTCCACGCAGCTCATCGGCTTCCTCTCACAGATGTTCCCCGACCGCGACGTGGTGACGATCGAGCAGCGCGGGAGCCGGTTCTCGCGGCCCGTGCTGGCCTGCCCCGAGACCGCGCAGGCGCTGCTCGGGAGGCTGCGCCGGCCGCCCGCGGACGTCGGCGCCGCCGCCGTCCGGTGCCGGGAGCGGCTGAGTGAGCAGGGCGTCGACCTGCGCGGCTACAACACGAAGGAGATCGCCGCCGACGTGGCCGCGCTGCGGCGGGAGCTGGGGTACGACACGTGGAACCTGTTCGGCGTCAGCTACTCCACCAGGGTCATGCTGGCCGCGGCCGCGGCCGACCCCGAGGGCGTGCGCTCACTGGTGCTCGACTCCTTCCTGCCCGAGGGCGTCGCCTGGTACGACGACCGTGACGGGAACCTGACCGACACCATGCGCCGCCTGGGCGTCGAGGACCGCTTCGCCGCCGTGCGCGAGCGGCTGAACCGTTCGCCCGCCCTGGTCCCGACGACGGATCCGCTGCTCGGCAGGGAGTTCACGGCGCGGATGAGCGGTGACGACGTGGCCGCGATCCTGGCCGAGGCGGTGCAGGAGAGCGACGTGGCGGCGGTGGCGCCCGCGCTGGTGAACGCGCTGGCGCGGGGCCGCGACGAGCTGCTTGCGCCGCTGGCCGACGCGGCGGGCGAGGGGCTGGTGTCGCACGAGTTCGGGCTGTATCACGCGGTGCAGTGCCAGGACGAGGTCCCGTTCAACACCTTCACCCCCGCGTCCCGGTTTTTCACGCTGAACGCCGACAAAGCGGTATGTGACGCCTGGCAGCTCCCCAAGGCCGCACCCGTGAACGCCACCACCAGGGCCCCCGTCTACGTGCTCGGCGGCGCCGACGACCCGACCACCCCGCCCAGGACCGCGCGGCCCGCCGCCGAGGCCCTGCCCGCGGCCCGGTTCCAGGAGTTCGGCGGCGTCTCCCACGCCGTCTTCCTGACCAGCGCGTGCGCCCGCGCCAGGATCGTGGCGTTCGTCGCCGACCCCGCGTCGTACGCCGTCACCGCCTGCCCTGACGACCCGCGGGCCGCGCGGACGGGCGACCTGCACGTGACCGCGGCCCCGTACCTGATCTCGCGCTCGCCGTGGCTGGCCGCGCCCTTCGTCCTGTTCGCGCTCGTCTCCCTGGCTCAGCTCGTCTCGGGCGCGCTCAGGGGCAGGGCGGTGCGGGCCTTCGGGGGCCTGGCGGGCGTGGCGTTCACCGGGCTGATCACCGACTCGGTGCTGACCCTGGTGGCACGGAACGAGACCGCGCTCGCCGTCGGGCTCCCCGGCCTGGCCTGGCCGTACACGTGGATCGCCGTCGCCTCGGTGGTCCTGGGCGCCGCCGCGTTCCTCCACGAGCGCAAGCTGCGGCTCCTCGCGGCGGCGGTCACCGGTGCCGGATTCCTCGTATGGTGGTTCACCTGGGTCCTGTGACGCGCATCCGTGAGCTCGACGCCCTCCGCGGTTTCGCGGTGGGTGGCATCATGCTGGTCAACACCTGGCAGCACACCGAGAAGAAGCCGCCCGTCCCTCTCGACTGGACGATCGAGGCGCTGTTCCAGAGCCGCTTCTACCCGATCTTCTCGATGCTGTTCGGCATCAGCTTCCTGCTGTTCCTGCGCGGCCACAGCCGCTGGACGCTGCTGAGCAGGCTGTTCTGGCTTTTCTGCATCGGCAAGTTGCAGCACCTGTTCTACGAGGGCGAGGTGCTGACCGACTACGCCTTCTACGGGGCGCTGGTGCTGCTGCCGGCCTCGTTCCTGCCGGGAGCCCTGCCGGTGCTGCTGCTGGGCGGGGTGGTGACGACGTGGGCGCTGCTGCCTCCCGTGGGCGGCGGGGTGCTGCTGATCCCCGGGCTGTTCCTGCTCGGCATGGGGCTGTGGCGCCTGCGGCCGTCCAGAACGCTGCTGCTGCCGGGTTTCGCGACGGCAGCGGTGACCTCGGCGCTGCTGAGCGTGGGGTGGGTGCTGACGGACGAGTGGACCGTCTACAGCCTCGCGGCCCTGACGGGCGCGGCGGCGTACTGCCTGGGGCTGCTGCTCGCGCTGGGCCCGCGCCTGTCGGCGGTGCTGGAGCCGCTGGGCCGGATGGCGCTGACCAACTACGTCTCGGGCACGGCGGTGATCGTGCTGGCGAAACCGCTGCTGAACGCCGATCCGACCCGATGGGCGGTGGTCGCGCTGGCGGCGGTCACGATCGCCGCGCAGATCCTGTTCAGCCGATGGTGGCTCGGACGTCACAGGTACGGCCCCCTGGAGTGGGTATGGCGGTGCCTGACCTTGTTCCGGCCGATGCCCAACCGGCTAGAGTCGAGCCGTGACCAGAATCGCCCTCTGCCAGATCCCGGTGTCCCCTGACCCGTCGGCCAACCTCAAGAGGGCCAGAGAGGCGCTGGCCGCGGCCGGTGACGCCGAGCTGGCGATCTTTCCAGAAGCCACGCTGACCCGTTACGGCAGGCGCATCACCGACCTGGCCGAGCCGCTGGACGGGCCGTTCGTGACGGGGCTGGCCGAGGCCGCCCGCGAGCACGGCACCGCGGTGATCGCCGGCGTGTTCGAGCCGGGCGACGGGCGGGTGCACAACACGGCCGTGGCCATCGACGCCCAGGGCGAGGTGCGGGCCGCGTACCGGAAGATCCACCTGTTCGACTCGTTCGGCGCGAAGGAGTCCGACCTGGTCGCGCCCGGCGCGGGGCCGGTCGTGGTGGAGCTGGCCGGGGTCAAGGTGGGGCTGGTCATCTGCTACGACATCCGCTTCCCCGAGCTGACCAGGGCGCTGGTCGACCAGGGGGCCGAGCTGTTCGCGGTGATCGCGGCGTGGGGCTCGGGCCCGCTCAAGGAGGATCACTGGGTGACCCTGGTCAGGGCCAGGGCGCTGGAGAACACCATGTGGACCGCGGCCGTCGGCCAGGCGCCCAATCCGGCCGAGTCGTCCGACGGGTTCGGGGTGGGCCGCAGCATGCTGGTCGACCCGATGGGCGTGGTCCGCGCCGACCTCGGCACCGGCCCCGGCGTGCGGGTCGTGGAGGTCGACCACGAGTGGACGGCGACCGCCCGCGCGACGCTTCCGTGCCTGGAACACCGCGTGCTGTAGGCCCTGGCGGTCCACCGGGGGGTAAAGCGATCGTAAAGTAGTAGCGTGAGCGGAACGCAGATGCAGAAGGTGGTCCCGCCGCGTCTGCTCGTGCCATATCTGTCGGGCAAGCGCACGGTCATCTCAGGCTACGTCTACCGGGTGCAGGACTGCGTCCGGCTGACCACCCCTGAGGCCCTCTACCACGGGCTCGACCTGTCCTTCGATGGATCGGAGCTGTTCCCCGAGGTGCCGGAGATCTATCTCATGCGCTGGCAGGCCCGCGACGTCGACACCTACGCGGTGCCGTACGGACCCCACATGGGGGGTGACTGGAGCGACGCGCCGCCCTTCGCCGGCAACGGGTTCACCACCTCGTCCGAGCACGTGGTGCCGCAGTTCCACACCGTCCCGATGCCGATCCCTGCGGGGGCCGAGATCATCCATGTCACCGAAGACGGCGAGCGGCCGTTCGCCGGCTACGACGGGCTGACCTGGCGGCCGTCCGCATGAGCGACGAGATCACGCCGGTCGCCTCCGGCTTCGTGGCCCGCTTCGGCGAGCGCACCCTGCCCGCCGCCCTCGGCCCCGGCAACGACGTGGTGCTGTTCAGCGAGGAAGAGCTCGACGGCTTCGAGCCCGCCTCCGGCTACTGGCGCCGGGTCGTGCCCAGGGCGCAGGTCGAGTGGCTGGTGCTGATCCGCACCGTGGGCGCGTTCGGCGGCGAGCCGTGCATCGTGCTCGACGAGGACGACGACGGGCTGCACATCGCCTACACCGGCCACAGCGGCATGAAGGCCGAGGCGCTCGGCTACTGGATGGTCGACCACGGCGCCTACGAGGTCGTGGTGCCCCGCGAGGAGGTCTTCTCGATCCGGGTCGAACGGATTCCGGTCCCCTAGTCAACCGGCCGCCGCCGCGGGTGTCTCTAGGGTGTGATCGAGACTGCGACCATGACGCAGCCGTCGTCCGCCGAGTTGTTCGCGGCCCACTACCACTCGCTGGTACGGCTGGCCGGGCTGCTCGGCGCGGATGACCCCGAGGACATCGCCCAGGAGGCGTTCTCCCGGCTGCACACCAGACGGCTGCGCGACGACGGGGCCGCCCTGGCCTACCTGCGCTCGACCGTCTGCAACCTGACCCGTAACCGCCTGCGCCACCTGCGCCTCGTCCGGCTGCGCCGCCCCGACCCGCCGGAGCCCGTACGCAGCAGCGAGCAAGCCGTCCTGGTCTCCGAGGAGCACAGGGAACTGCTCGCGGCCGTGGACCGCCTGCCGCGCCGCCAGCGCGAGGCGCTCGTCCTGCGTTACTGGCTGGACCTGTCGGAACGCGAGATCGCCGATGCCATGGGCGTCTCGCCGGGATCGGTGAAGACCCACGCCAGCCGGGCGCTGGCGGCCCTGGGCCGGGCGCTGAAGGAGGATGACCGGTGAACGAGCTGGAAGAGCGGCTGCGGGCCGCGTTCGACGCCCGGGCGCAGACCTTCGAGACCCGGCCGGACGCCTGGGCCCGCACGCGGGAGCGCCGCCCGTGGCGGCGCCTGGCCGGCCGCACGCTGGTCGCCGCGGTGCCGGTGACGCTGCTGGCAGCGCTGGTGACAGCGCTGGTGACGGGGCTCGTGCCTGTATGGCTCGGCGGAGGACGGGACGGGGACGCGTCGTCCGACGCCGACGCCGTGCACGAACGGCTCATGCAGGACAGGACCGCGGCCGGCGAGGAGGTCACCGTGGACAACCCGACGGAGGACCGGCCGCTGCGGCTCTGGTTCGCCACGGCGAAGGCGGGCTACCGCGAGCTGTGCTTCGTCGTGGAGCGGGCCGACCTGGACCCGTACGGCGGCTGCACGCCTATCACAGACGAGGTGATCACCGAGAGCTGGTTCGTCGGCAGCACCCTGCGGGACGGAGCCGAGACCGCCATGGACTGGGGGGTGGCACTGCCGGGCGTGGGAGGCGTCACCGGCGTCGCCGCCGACGGCGAGAAGTTCTCCGGGACGGTGCTGCGGCCCGAGGGCGCGCCGTACCGGCTCTGGACCGTGACCTACCCGGCCCGGCACGCGATGGCGAAGATCGAACTCGTGGACGACCAGGGCCGGGCCCTGGGCGAGGAGTCACGCGAGCGGCTCACAGGGCAGCAGCTCGGCACGGCCGCCGGCGCGCCCGTGGACCTGCCCGCCGGGGTCACGGCGCGGCCGTACCGGCAGGGCCGGGACACCGAGGTGACCTGGTCACGGCACGGCGCGCACCTGGCGTCGGCGCCGGTGAAAGCGCTGGCACGGAACGCGGTCATCCCGGGCATGGAGGAGAACGTGATCACGGGCATCGCCCGCGCGGATGTCGCCAGGGTCACGATCACCTTCCCCGGCGGCGCCTCGAACGATTTCGTGACCCGGCCCGATCCTTGGGGCCTCGGCGTGGCGCTGTTCGCCGGGGAGAACCCCGTGGGCGCCTGGCGGGAGGGCTCCGAGGTGGTCGCCTTCGACGCGGGCGGGGCCGAGCTCTGGCGCCAGACCGACAAGGAGGGCGCCGTGGCGGACGCCATCCCCGCCGCCGGTGAGGTGATGACGCTCCCGGGCGGCCTGCGTACCTGGTTCAGCGATGCCGTGGGCCCGGGCAGGACGACGATCTGCCTGTCAGGAGACTCCTCGCCAGGGGGCGGTGTGAGGTGCCAGGGCGGCGCCACGAAGAACTCGCCGCATCCGCTGAAGGCGGTCACCTACCTGCCGGCGCCGGGCTCCACCACGTACATCGGAGTGGCCGGCGAGAGCTGGGAGTCGGTGCGGGCGGTGCTGTCCGACGGGCGCCGGCTCGACGCGGCCTTCCTGCGCGGCAAGGGCACGCCGGCCCGGATCTGGCACGTCACGGTCCCGAACGGCGACGCGGTGCTCGTCGGCTTCACGGTGCGGACGAAGGACGGGCGCGTCGACCGGTATCCGGAGACGAACCCCTCCTGCGGGCGCAAGGCCGTGGGGACGGAGGCCGGCCGCCAGAGCCTGGCCGCGGGGGTGACGGTCCTGGTCGCCGAGCCGAGCTGCCTGGCCTTCTTCGAGCACGGCGAGCCGTCGCCGTCGCTGCCCGGGCCGCTGCCCGGCGAGAGGCTGAGCGACCTGCTCACCGCCGAACGGCCGGTGCGCTGGTCCTACGGCGCCACCGCCTGGTACGGCTACGGCCCCGCCGGCACGGCCAGGGTCGAGCTGCGCACCTCCAACGGCCTCACCGTGACCATGGACGCCGTGCCCGACCAGTGGGACCAGGGCGTCACGCTGTTCGCGGCGCCGATCCCGAAGGGCGCCCAGTTCGCGGCCGGCATGTCCATCACGGGCTACGACGCCGCCGGCACGAAGCTGTGGCAGGACGGGCCCATGACGCAGGACAAGCCCTCCTAGCCGAGGTTGCGGAAGCGGGCCTGGCGGGCCGTGAAACGGTCCGCCGGGCTCACCCGCAGCAGTTGCGCGATCTCGTACTCCAGCGCCCGCCCCACCCGCTCACAGAACTGCCTGGGCTCGTAGGCGGCGTCGGGCACCTCGGGGATGACCCGGTCCACGATGCCGTCGCGGCGCAGGTCGGTGGCGCGGATGCGCTGCGCCTGGGCGATCTCGGGGGCGAAGTCGACCGAGCGGTAGAGGATGGCCGAGGCGCCCTCGGGCGGCAGCGGCGACAGCCAGGCGTGCTGCGCGCACAGCACCCGGTCGGCGGGCAGCAGCGCCAGCGCGGCGCCGCCCGCGCCCTCGCCGAGCAGCAGGCAGACGGTCGGCGCGTCGAGCATGACCAGCTCGGCCATGCAGCGGGCGATCTCGGCGGCCAGCCCGCCCTCCTCGGCCGCCTTCGACAGGTCGGCCCCCGCCGTGTCGACCACGGTGACCAGGGGCAGCCCGAGCTCGGCGGCCAGCCGCATGCCGCGCCTGGCCACGCGCAGCCCGGCGGGGCCGAGCGGCGAGTTGGTGCGCTGCAGCCGCCGGTCCTGGCCGAGCACCACGGCCGGCGCGGTGCCGAACCTGGCCAGCGCCAGCAGCAACCCCGGCTCGTTCTCGCCCTCCCCCGTGCCGCTGAGCGGGGTCACGTCGGAGGCGGCGAGCTTGAGCAGCGTACGGACGCCCGGCCGGTCGTCGCGGCGGGAACGGGTGATCGCCTCCCACGCTTCCACCGGTCGCAGGTCCTCCTCTGGCGGCTCGCCCGCGACGATGCCGGACTTGTCGGCGGCGAGCACGGCCAGCGCCCTGATGGCGATCTCCCGCGCGTCGCCGGCCGAGACGACCGCGTCGAGCAGGCCCTTGCGGTGCAGGTTCTCCGAGACCTGGACGCCCTCGGGGAACGGGTAGCCGTGCAGCGACTCGAACACCCTCGGCCCCATGAACCCGATCAGCGCCTCAGGCTCGGCCGCCGTGACGTGCCCGAGCGAGCCCCAGGACGCGAACACCCCGCCCGTCGTCGGGTGGCGCAGGTAGACGAGGTAGGGCAGGCCGACCGCCCGGTGCGCCTGGATCACCGCGGTGATCTTCACCATCTGGACGAACGCGAGCGCGCCCTCCTGCATGCGGGTCCCGCCCGAGGCCGGCGCGGCCAGCATGGGCAGCCCCTCGCGGGTGGCCCGCTCGACGGCCGCGGTGAACCGCTCGGCCGCGGCGACCCCGATCGAGCCCGCCATGAAGGAGAACTCGCACGCGGCGACGGCCACCCTGCGGCCGTCGAGCAGCCCCTCACCGGTGATCACGGCCTCGTCGTAGCCGGACTTGACGCGGGCCGCGGCCAGCTCGTCGGCGTAGGAGGAGCCGGGCTCGGCCGGATCGGCGGGCGGCACGTCCCACGACTTCCACGACCCCCGGTCGAGGACCGTGTCGATCAGTGTGCGCGCGTCCGGACGGCTCACTATCGCTCCCTAGTTGTCGGTCAACGCTGAAATGTTGACGCACGAGCGCCCTCGACGGTGCCGCCGATTTCCGATCATCGTTCACGTTCTTCCAGCCAGGCGAGCACCGCGTCGCCGTCCTGGCCGAGCATGGGCGGCGCGGTGTGCTCGATCCCGGTCAGCCCGTCGAACCGCAGCGGCGGCCCTGGCAGCTCGATCTTGCCCAGTACGGAGTGCTCCACCTCGACGACCAGGCCCTGCGAGCGGGTCTGGTCCCAGGTGTAGACCTCGTCCAGCGACCTGATCGCGCCCGCGGGCACGCCCGCCTCGCCGAGCCTGGCCAGCCAGTGGGCGCGGTCGTGGGCTCCGAGGGCCTTCTCCATGTCGGCGACGAGTTCGTCGCGGTGCTCGAACCGGTCCCTGTTGGTGGCGTAGCGCGCCTGGGCCGGGTCGATGCCGAGCAGCGCGGCCACCTTGCGCCACTGGCCCTCGTTCGCGGCGGCGATCTGCAGCATGCCGTCGGCGCAGCGGAAGGCGCCGTAGGGGGTGATGGAGGCGTGGTGGTTGCCGCTCGCGGCGGGCACCTTGCCGCCGACCGTCCAGGCGGTGCCGTGGTAGGAGTGGACGCCGGTGATCGCGGCGAGCAGCGAGGTGCGCACCACCCTGCCCCTGCCGGTGCGCTCGCGCTCGTAGAGGGCGCCGGCCACGCCGTACGCGCCGTGGATGCCGGCCAGCAGGTCGGCGATGGAGGCGCCGACGCGGTAGGGCTCGTCGGCCGATGGCCCGGTCAGCGACATCAGGCCGCCCTCCCCCTGGGCGATCTGGTCGTAGCCGGGGCGGCCCCCTTCCGGGCCGTCGTGGCCGAAGCCGGTGATCGACAGGATGACCAGGCGCGGGTTGAGCTCGTGCAGGCGCTCGACGGAGAAGCCGAGGCGGTCGAGCACACCGGTACGGAAGTTCTCGACGAGCACGTCGCTCTGGCGCACGAGGCGTTCGATGAGCTCTTTGCCCTCGGCGGACTTCAGATCGACGGCGATGGACTGCTTGTTGCGGTTGGCTGCCAGGAAATAAGTGGAAATTTCGCTATCAGGCCCGACGAAGGGCGGCCCCCAGCCACGTGACTCGTCGCCCCCGTCCGGATGCTCTACCTTGATCACCCGAGCGCCCAGGTCACCGAGCATCTGCGCGGCGTGCGGGCCGGCCAGGGCCCTGGACAGATCGAGCACGACGATGTCACCGAGGGGTCCGAGCAAGATCCAGCCTCCTCCTTGCGTTCGGGGTGAAAGAACATTCTCTCAGGAGGCCGCCCCGCGTCACCTACCCTGGGTCGATGATTGAGCCGGCCGAGCGCATCAGGCGCCTGCGGCCCTCGTGCGGTCCCGTGCGCCTCGTCGCCGTGGACGGGCCTGCGGGGGCGGGCAAGACGACGTTCGCGAATCGGCTGGCGGCCGACCTGGGCTGCCAGGTCGTGCACAGCGACGACTTCCCCGTGCCGTGGGAGGAGGGGCCTGGCGCCTGGTTCCACGCCCTGGAGGCCCAGGTGCTGGAGCCGCTGCGGAACGGCCTGCCCGGCGGTTTCCGCAGGTACGACTGGGTGCGCGGGACGTACGCCGAGGAGGTGGCCGTGCCCGTGGCGCCCGTTCTGGTCGTCGAGGGCGTCGGCACGGCGCGGGCGTCGGTGGCGGAGCTGCTGGCCTACGTCGTGTGGGTGGAGGCCGGTGAGACGGTACGGCTGCGGCGCGTGCTGGAGCGGGACGGGCCGGAGCTGGAGCCCCGGTGGCGGGAATGGTTCAAGGCCGAACAGGCATGGTTCGCCGCCGATCGCACCCGCGAACGCGCCGATCTCGTCGTCGAAACGTGATGTGTCCTCAAGGCCAAGGGGCGAGGTGGGTGATGTCGTTGAAGCTGACGAGCTCGAACCCGGCGTCGCCGGTGTGCCAGATCGAGACGGACGCGTTCAGCACGGGCGCGAAGTCCAGCACCGCCGCGAGCTCCGCGTCGGGACCCCCGGCGATGACGTGGCGCAGCCCGAGCACCACCGAGTCGTGCGCGACGATCAGCACCCGCCGCCCGTCCGCGCGCCCGTCCAGGTCGTGCACGAAGGCGCGGAGCCTGAGCACGACGTCGGCGAGCGACTCGCCGCCTGGCGGCCGGTAGGAGTATTCGCCCTCGGATCGCCTGCGGGCCAGCTCCTCGGGGAACCGTTCGCCGATCGCGGCCAGGTTGTAGGGCGCGAGCAGCCCCGCCTCCTGGTCCCTGAGCCGTTCGTCCACGGTGACGGGCGGCGGCGGGCCGCCCCACGACGCCAGGGCCAGCTCCCAGGTGTCGAGCGCGCGCCGGTAGGGCGAGCACCAGACCAGCTCGGGCACCTCTCCGGGAGGCAGGGCGGCGAGCAGCCGGCCGAGCGCCGCCGCCTGGGCCCGGCCCAGCCCGGTCAGGCCCACCTCGTCGTCGCCGCGTTCGTAGACGAGCGGCGTGTCGCCGGCCCGCTGGTAGGCCAGGTTGGCCTCGCTCTCCCCGTGTCGTACCGCCATGATCCGCGCGACGCCCATGCTCTCATCCTCACACGCCGCCGTTCACCCCCGGCCGAGCGAGCCGGACCGCCCGGCATATCGTGATCCCATGAGTGTTGTCGCGGTTCTCGGAGCCGGGCTCATGGGGCTGCCCATGGCCCGCAATCTGGCCGGGGCGGGCCTGCGCGTGCGCGCGTGGAACCGTACCAGGGACAAGGCCCTGCCGCTGGAGGCCGACGGCGTGGTGGTCGCGGACTCGCCGGCCGGGGCGGTCGAGGGCGCCGACGTCATCGTCACCATGCTGAGCGACGGTGACGCCGTGCACGACGCGATCTCCGCCGCCGCGCCGGGGCTGCGGCCCGGGCAGGTGTGGGCGCAGATGAGCACGGTCGGCGTCGACGCGGTCGGGCGGCTGGCCGCGCTGGCCGGGGCGCACGGGCTGACGTTCGTGGACGCGCCGGTGCAGGGCACCAGGCAACCGGCGGAGCAGGGCAAGCTGGTCATCCTGGCGGCGGGTCCGCAGGCGGCCAGGCAGGCGCTGGAGCCGGTGTTCGCGGCGGTCGGGCAGCGGACGCTCTGGCTCGGCGAGGACGGCTCCGGCGGCGCGGGCACCAAGCTGAAGATGGCCACGGTCAGCGTCGGCATCTCGATGACCGCCGTCATCGCCGAGGCGCTCTCCCTGGCAGAGGGGCTCGGGCTCGATCCCGACCTGGTGCGGCAGGTGATCGCCGGCGGGCCGATGGACAGCGCGTACTTCCAGGCCAAGTCGAAGGCCCTCCTGGAGGGCGACTTCACGCCGTCCTTCTCGGTGCGCAACGCCGAGAAGGACACCCGCCTCATCACCAGGGCGGGCGAGACGGCCGGGGTCAGGCTCGACCTGGTGGCCGCCGCCGGCGAGCGCTTCCGCCGGGCCGAGGCGGCCGGGCACGGCGACGAGGACATGGCGGCGACGTACTTCGCCGCCTTCGACCCCGAGCGGGACACGCGACCGGACGGGCCGTGAGGGGCGGGCCCGCGCGGCTCGGGCACGCCCCTTAGAGTTCGTCCACGTCCGCGTGCGGCCGGCCGCCGGAGAGCTTGGCGTAGCCGGGGCCCCGGTCGAAGAAGCGGTCGGCCGGGGGCCGCAGGCGGGCGCGGAGCTCGGCCGTGCCCTGCTCGTCGATGCGGTCGCCGTCGAGCACCACGCCGTAGTCGCCGAGGGCCCCGGCGATCGACACCTTCCCGTCGCGCACGTCTGCCGCCACCGCGCGGGGGTCGCGGTCGTACGGGGAGCCCCAGCCGCCGCCACCGGTGGTGCGGATCCTGATCAGCTCGCCCGCCTGCACCTGGTGGTCGTCGACCAGCCCCTCCATCTCCTTGCCCGCGATCTCGACGCGGAACGGCCGCCCGGCCAGGCCGCCGTTGACGCCCCAGCAGGACAGGATCGAGCGGTCGGCGATCGACATGTACGACGCGTCGCGCAACATCCGGATGTGCTTGTCGTAGCCGAGCCCGCCCCGGTACATCCCCGGCCCGCCGGAGTCGCAGGCCAGCGCCAGCCGCTCGACCCGGAACGGCCACCTGGCCTCGGCGAACTCGACCGGGATGTTGCGCGAGTCGGGCACCACGTGGATGGTGTCCTCGCCGTCGGCGTACCAGCGCCCGCCCGAGCCGCCGCCCAGGACCTCCCGCATCAGGTACGGGGCCCCTTCCGCGTCGACGCCGTGGACGCCGGTGTAGCGGATGGTCTCCTGGTCGGCCGGCATGCGCCCGCCGGTCGCCTTGGCCAGCACGCCCGCCAGCACGCCGAGCAGGCGCAGGATGACGAACGTGCGGGCGTTGGTGGGCGCGGGGAAGACCGGGGTGAGCAGCGTGCCCTTCTCCGGGAAGATCATCTTGATCAGCGGCACGACGCCCTCGTTGACGTCCAGCTCCGCCATGCGCTCCGGCGTGTCGGCCAGGTTGCGCAGCACCGGGGCCAGCCACTTCTTCAGGAACACCCCGTCGGCGTAGTCGCCCGCGTGGTTGATCGGCCCCTTGGCCTGCGGCGAGGTGCCGGTGAAGTCGATGGTCAGCGGCGAGTCGGCGGCGTGGTCGACGGTGAGCGTGATGCGCTGGGCGTGCAGGCGGGGCTCGTCCACGCCGTCGTGCTCGGCGTAGTCCTCCCACACGTACGTGCCCTCGGGGATCTTGGCCAGCAGCTCCCTGCGGAACGTCTCGGTCGTCTTGTCGATGATGGCGTCGAAGCACTCCTGCACGGCCTGCTTGCCGTAGCGTTCGAACAGCTCACCGAGCCGCCGCGCGCCCATCAGGCAGGCCGAGCACTCCGCGTCCAGGTCGCCCGCCAGCGAGTCGGGCATGCGCGAGTTGCGCGTCATGATGCGCAGCGCGGCCTCGTTGGGCTCGCCGGCGTCCCACAGCTTGATCGGCGGGACCATCAGGCCCTCTTCGTAGACCGAACGGGCATGGGAGGGCATGGAGCCGGGGACCGCGCCGCCGATGTCGTCGTGGTGGCCGAACGCCTGCACGAACGCGACCACCTCGTCCTCGTGGAAGACGGGCACGGTGACGCACAGGTCGGGCAGGTGACCGATGCCGCCTTCCGACAGGTAGACGTCGTTGTGGAAGTAGACGTCGCCCGGCTTCATCGTCTCGATCGGGAAGTCGCGCACGACGGGCTGGACGAGCGCGCTGTAGGAGCGGCCGGTGAGCTTGCGCAGGCGGGCGTCGTGGATGCCCGCGCGGAAGTCGTGGGCGTCGCGGATCATCGGCGAGCGGGCCGTACGCGCGATGGCGGTCTCGACCTCCTTCTCGACGGAGGCCAGCGTGCCTTCCACGATCTCCACCAGGATGGGATCAGTCACGACTTATCTCCACATTTCCGTATTCGTCCACCTTTGCCGTGAAGCCCGGATGGATCGGAATCGTCGAGCCGTACTCCTCGATCACCGCGGGCCCCTGCACCGTGGCGCCGGGCCCGAGCGCGGAGCGCTGGTGGATCGGGGTGTCGCGGGTCTCGTCGAAGTGCACGGGACGGACCGAGGTGGCCCCGTCGCCGGCCTTCTCCAGCCGCCTGATGACCGGGCGGGTGATGGGGCCGATGCCGGAGACGCGCAGGTTGACCCATTCGACGCCGTGGCGCGGGTCGTCGCGGTAGGCGTAGCCGTAGAGCTTCTCGTGGGCCTCGTGGAAGCGGGAGACCACCTCGGCCTGCCACTCGTCGTCGATCTCGCCGGCGGGGGCGGGCACGCGGACCTCGTACGCCTGGCCGTAGTACCGCAGATCGGCGCTGCGCTGGTAGACCGGGTCGGCGAAGCCCTCGCGGTCGAGCGCCTCGCCCGCCTGATGCTCCAGGTCGTGGAAGATCTCGACGGCCTTGCCGAGCGAGAGGTCGCGGGTGACGTACGTACGGACGTAGTCGTTCTTGACGTCCACCGTGAGCAGCCCGAACGCCGAGACGTTGCCCGGGTCGCGCGGGACGATCACGGACGGCAGGCCCAGGATGTCGATCAGCCGGCACGCCAGCAGCGGCCCGGAACCGCCGAAGGTCACCAGCGGGAAGTCCCGCACGTCCAGCCCGCGCTTGACGGTGAGCTGCCTGATGGCGTTGCTCTGGTTGAACGCGCTGATCTCCAGGATCCCGGTCGCCGTGCGCTCGGGGGTGAGGCCGAGCTTGTCGGCCAGCGCCTTGACGCCGGTGCGCGCGGCCTCGACGTCCAGCGGGATCTCCCCGCCGAGCAGGTGGGGCGGGACCCGGCCGAGGAACACGTGCGCGTCCGTCACCGTCACCTCGGTCCCGCCCTTGCCGTAGCAGAGCGGGCCGGGGTCGGCGCCCGCGGACTTGGGCCCGACCTTGAGCGTGCCCTCGGGCGAGATCCAGGCGATCGAGCCGCCGCCGGCGCCGACCGTGATGATGTCGATCATCGGGATCTTGCACGGGTAGCGGCCGACGGAGCCCTCGGTGGTGATGGACGGCTCGCCGTCGATCACCACGGCCACGTCGGTCGAGGTGCCGCCGCCGTCGAGGGTGATCACCGACTCGTGCCCGGCCGTCGAGGCGATGAGCGCCGCGCCGAGCGCGCCGGCCGCCGGGCCCGACAGGACCGTGGTGATGGGCTGGTTGACGACCTCGCGGGCGGACAGGATGCCGCCGTTGGACTTCATCACCGAGAACGGCTTGCCGAGCCGGGTGGACAGGTTGGCGATGTAGCCGCGCATGGCCGGCTTGACGGCGGCGTCGACCAGGGTGGTGACCGAGCGCTCGTACTCGCGGTATTCGCGCAGCACGTCGCTCGACAACGAGATCACCGCCTCCGGGTGCTCGCGCCACAGCACCTCGCGCATGCGGCGCTCGTGCTCGGGGTTGGCGTAGGAGTGCAGGAAGCAGACCCCGATCGCGGTGATGCCCTTGGCGCGGAACCAGCGGGCCACCTCCACGGCCTGCTCCTCGGAGAACGGCCACACCTCGTCGCCCCGGTGGTCGAGCCGCCCGCCGACGGTCCTGACCAGGTGCACGGGAACGATCCTCGGCGGTTTGACCCAGAAGTAGGAGTTGCCGTAGCCGTCGGGCACGCTCTGCCTGGCGATCTCCAGGATGAACTCGAACCCCTCGGTCGTGATGAACCCGAGGCTTTCGATCCGGTCTTCCAGCAGGCGGTTCGTGGCCACGGTGGTGCCGTGCACGATGGCGCCGGCGTCGAGCCGGCCCAGCTTCTCGATGCCCGCGAGAAACCCGTCGGCCGGGTTCGCGGGGGTCGAGGGGGTCTTCGTGGTGAGGATCTCACCGGTCTCCTCGTCCACCGCCACAATGTCGGTGAACGTTCCTCCGGTGTCGACACCGATACGGACGCTACGCATGACTCCTCAGCTTCGGCGCCGGCCGAGCACTTCGTCGATGACTCGGGGCGCGTTCTGTGTGCCGACGTAGGCCGCCAGCCTGACCACCATCTCCTGGGAACGGGCCAGCTCGGCCTCCACCCTCGCCTTTCCTGACTGCCCCGCCTGAACGCCGAAGTATGCCCCGATAATGGTACCGATCACCCCCGCGACTCCCGCGAAGAGCGCGGCGAACTCCCCGGTGGCGAACACGGCGGCGCCGAAGGCGACCAGGACCGCGAGGATACCCGCCACGACCACGAGGAAGCCGTACCGCCATCGGGTGGCGTCCGCCTGGGCGGCCGTGAGGTCGTCCGGGGTCATCATCGCGTCGAGCGACTCCGGCCGGGACGGGGAATTGTCGGTGACCACTGATTCCTCCAGATACTCAGGGGACAAAATGTCCCACGAGGTCATGGGACAAGCCAAGCCACTAAGCTGGCGGCCCGTGACTGAACTGTCTGCCTTGTCCGCCGTGCCCTCTGGAGCCAGGGATGCCGTACTGAAGTTCTACTTCGGCCCCATGGACTGCGGGAAGTCCACGCTGGCGCTCCAGATGAACTACAACCACGGACGGCAGGGCCGGCGTGGCCTCGTGCTGACCAAGCACGACCGCTCCGGCGGCCCGAAGGTGACCAGCAGGATAGGGCTCGGCCTTGAGGCCATCGAGGTGGTGGACTCCCTCGACCTGGTCCGGCTGGTGACCGCGCACGACCGCATCGACTACCTCATCTGCGACGAGGCCTGCTTCTACACCGTCGAGCAGATCGAGCAGCTGGCCGACCTGGTGGACGGCCACGGCGTGGACGTCTACGCCTTCGGGCTGGCCTCGGACTTCAGGTCGGTGATGTTCCCGGCCGCGCAGCGGCTGTTCGAGCTGGCCGACGAGGTGTGCCGGCTGCAGGTCGAGGTGCTGTGCTGGTGCGGGCGGCCCGGCCAGCTGAACGCCAGGATCGTGGGCGGGGCGATGGCGCGTACCGGCGAGCAGGTGGTGATCGGCGACACCGACGCCGCGCACGTGCGCTATCAGGTGTTGTGCCGCCGCCACCACCGGGCAGGCCGGCTCGGGGAGGGCGCGCTCAGCCCGCTGGAGGCGGGACCAGGCGCTCCAGGACGTCTCTGAGGAGCCCGGCGTCGCCGCCGGACAGCGAGGACAGGAACTCCTCCTCCGCCGCGTCCACGGCGATCCTGGCCACGCCCAGCGTCTCGTGCCCGCGCTCCGTCGGCTCGACCACGTTCTTGCGCCGGTCGTCGGGGTGCGGGCGGCGGCGCACGAGGTCCTTGCGCTCCAGCGCGTCGACCATCGCCACCATCGTGGTGCGGTCGATCCCGAGCCGCCTGGCCGCGTCGAGCTGCGACATCGGCGCGGGCGAGTCGAGCAGCGCGAGCACTGCGAACTCACGCCCGTCGATCCCGTACGGCTCCAGCGCCGCTCCCGTCAGCTCGGTCAGGCGCAGGTTGGCGTGCTTGAGCAGATAACCAAGGCGACGTCTCGACACCCTGCGATTCTCCCACCCGTCTCCCACCCATCTCCACCCGCCGAGAACTCCGGCGACGCTCAGACCGCGCAGACGCCGTCGTCGTCGCAGCCTTCGGCCGGCGCGGCAAGCTGGGTGATCGGCGTCTGGCCGGTACGCTCGGCCACCTCGTCGATCGCGGCGGCGAAGGCGTCGACCGGCTGCGCGCCCGACACGGCGTACTTGCCCTCGAACAGGAACAGCGGCACCCCGCTGATGCCGAGCGAGCGGGCCCTGGCCAGCTGCTCGCGCACCTCCTCTGCCCCCTCTCCCGTGTCGGTCACGCCCACCTCGGCGGCCAGCTCGGCCAGCACACCGGCGTCGGCCACGTCGCGGCCCTCGGTGAAGTAGGCGCGGAACAGCCGCTCGGCCATCTCCTCGCCGAGCCCCTGCCGGCCGGCCACCTCGATGAGGCGGTGGGCCCGCACGGTGGTCGAGTTGAGCGCCCGGTCGTAGTCGAGCTCCAGGCCCTCCTCGGCGGCGGTGCCGACGACCCGCTCGATCATCTGGCGGGCGTTGGGCCCGAACTTGCGCTCCATCGACGGGATCAGCGGCTCGCCCTTCGCCGGGGCGTCCGGGTTGAGCTGGAACGGCCGCATCGTCACCTCGATCGAGCCGCCCTTGTCACGGAACCGCTCGGCGGCCTTGGTGAACCTGGCGTGGCCGATGTAGCACCACGGGCACACGACGTCAGAGAAAATCTCCACCTTCATGTCGGCCTCAACCGCCGCCGCCCGCCGTTGATTCCTATCCCGTGCTTCCTATCCGGCGGCCAGTTCCTCCAGCCGGTACGGCAGGTACGCGGAATCGTCGACCAGCGCCGAAGCCCCGCGCCACCAGCCGAACCACTCACCGCTGCGCCACATCCAG
The DNA here is from genome assembly GCF_040649735.1 of Nonomuraea sp. NPDC048892. Classification (NCBI taxonomy): domain Bacteria; kingdom Bacillati; phylum Actinomycetota; class Actinomycetes; order Streptosporangiales; family Streptosporangiaceae; genus Nonomuraea; species Nonomuraea sp. NPDC048892. The sequence goes on from NZ_JBEZFZ010000003.1 coordinate 294,379, forward strand.
TCCACCCGCTCGATGGCGGCCACCACGTCGCCCACGGTCCGCCAGCTCTCGCCGAGCTGCTCGCGGGTGGCCCCGTGGCGCATCGCCCACGCGCGCAGCACGTCCGCGGCGGCGGAGGACACCTCGCGCGCGTAGGGGTCGGGGCTCTCCCCCGGCAGCCGGTGCGGCCCGAGCCCGGCCGCCACGCCCCAGCTCCACTGGGCCTCGGCCGGGCGGGAGTAACGCAGCGACTGGAAGTCGAGGTTGGAGCCGAGCTCCTCGTCGGCCCTGCGGGCGACGACCGCGTCGAGCCTGCCGCCCGCGTCGAAGTGCACGACGAGCCGCTGACCCGGCCGGACGTCAGGCGGCAGGTCGAAGCGGTCCTCGGCCTGCCAGGAGTTGAGGTCGACCTGCGCCACGGGCGCGCCCCAGAGCTGGTCCGCGGCGTCGTCGGCGATCCAGGCGGCGAGCATCTCCAGCGCGGTCAGATCGGTCCACGGCTCGATCGCGACGGCCGTGCGCACCACCTCGTCGGGCGCGGGCAGCTTGCCGCCCCTGGACCTGCCCCACCACTCCTCGCCCAGCTCCCGGGTGCCGACCAGCAGCGCGGCGATGGCGGCCAGCTCCGCCGAGCGCCTGGTGAGCTGGGCGCCGAGGGCCAGGTCGAGCGTGCGCCTGGTGCGGTCGTCGCCGAGCACGGGGCGCACGTCGCCGATCAGCATCTCGGCCGTCGGGCGGTCCTCGCCCAGCAGGTTGTGTACGACTCGCCTGGCCTCGGTCCGTGCGTCTTCAGCATGTGCCTGCCGCATACCGCCACGCTACGCCGGGAGATCCTTTTCCGCGAGAGTCCGCGACGCCACCACCCTCAGGCGTCGCGCCGCCATCCGCGCCCGAGCAGCCAGCCCACCGCCGCCCCCGCGAGCGCGACGCCCGCGCCCATGCCGAAGGAGGCCAGCATCACCCACGGGCGGGTCTCGGCGTGCCGCGCGGCGGGCCGCTCATAAACCGTCCCCGCCGCTCCCGCCGCCCCCGCTGCTCGCTGCGCCTGCGCGGGCTGGACGGGATCGCCGGGCCGGTCCTGCTGGGCGAGCGCGCCCGGCGCGCCCGGCGCGGCAGGCGTGGCGGGCGTGACGGTCGTGCCGTTGGGCGCGGGCTCGCAGATCTCGGCGGGCGCGCGCAGGTGCTCATCGACGGCCGAGAAGAACTCCGCCGCCGTCCGCCTGGCCGCCGCGCCCAGCATCCGCTGCCCGACCCCGCCGATCATGCCGCCGATCACGGCCTCGGCGTCGTAGTCGACCCGCGTCCCGCCGTCGACCTCGCTCAGCCGGACCTGGACGGTCGCGTCCACGGTCCCCGGCGCGCCCTGCCCGCACGCCCGCAGCGTGAAGCTCTCCGGCGCCAGCGGGTCGCCCAGCGAGACCTCTCCCTGGTAGACGCCCTTGATGGAGGCCACCCCCGCGTTGACCGTCATCCGGTACGTGTCCGGCCCCGTCTCCTCCAGCCGCTCGCATCCCGGAATGGTGCGCACCAGCACCTCCGGATCCCGCAGTGCCGTCCACGCCTGGTCCCTGTTCACGCCGATCACGGCGCTGCCCGCCACCTTCATGGGGCCACTTTAGGCAGACGGGGACGGCCCGATAAGGGCAACACCTGCCAGACGCGGGCCCGGCGCCATGATCAGGACTGGCAAGATGGTGCCCCATGCGCAGGGGGCGGAGGACGTACGGGGTGATCGGCGGGCCGATCGGCGCGGCCGCCGGACGGGCGGTCGGCGGGGCGTGTCTCGTGATCCTGGCGGCCTGCGCGCCGGCGGGGACCGGCACCGGCGCATCCGGATCGGCGACCCCGACGACTCCCGCGAAGGCACCCTCCACAGCACCCTCTTCCGGACAGCCGACCGGCGAGCCGCCGGCCGGCCCGCCCGGTGTGAAGCCCCGGGCGGGTGAGGTGCGCCCGATCGAGCACGACGGCGACCTCCCGCCCGTGATCAGCTCCCTCCCCACCAAGCGCAAGGTCGTCTTCCTGACCATCGACGACGGCTGGGAGCAGGACCCCGGCTTCGCCGCGCAGATCCGCGACCAGCGCATCCCGGTCACCGCCTTCGCCATGCGCGACGCGGTCGAGGCCAAGGGCACCCCGGACGAGGCGGGCGGCCGGGCCCGTTACGTCGGCGCCGGCAAGTGGGGATATTTCCGGCAACTGCGGGACGCGGGGGTCCCCGTCGAGAACCACACCCTCACCCATCCCGACCTCCGCCTCCTCGGCCGCGACGCCCAGCGGAGGGAGATCTGCGGCGCCGCCAAGCTCATCGGCAAGCAGGTCGGCACGCGGCCCACGCTGTTCCGTCCGCCGTTCGGCGCCTACAACACCGACACGCTCATGGCCGCCAGGAGCTGCGGCGTGACGGCCGTGCTGCTGTGGACCGCGACCGTGCAGCCGGGCGGCAAGATCGCCTACCAGGTGCCCGACAAGCGGCTGCGCCCCGGCGACATCCTGCTGATGCACTTCCGCCCGAACCTCGCCAGGGACTTCCGCGTCCTGGTCGGCAAGATCCGGCGGCGCGGCTACGAGCTGGGGAACCTTCAGGCGTACCTGGCCGCCGCCCGGATTCGCTGAGGTCCGCCGCACGGCGTACCCGCTTGTCAGCCCGGCGGGGGACGCGCAGGAGGGCCCGCACGCGCGATCCTCGACAGCGATCAGAAATCCAGCAAAAAGGGATGTGACCAAGAACGCATCCCATTGCTCTACAGCTTGTAGTACTACTGGGGGTAGATGTACTACAGCTTGTAGAGCTCAGGGAGTCGGCGGGGAGTATGGACGCACTAGACCTTGCGCGGTGGCAGTTCGGGGTGACCACCGTCTACCACTTTCTGTTCGTGCCCTTGACCATCGGTCTCGGGATCTTCGTGGCCGGCCTGCAGACGGCCTGGCACCGCACGGGCAAGGAGCAGTACCTGACGCTGACGAAGTTCTTCGGAAAGCTGTTCCTGATCAACTTCGCCATGGGCGTGGTGACCGGCATCGTGCAGGAGTTCCAGTTCGGGATGAACTGGAGCGAGTACTCCGTCTTCGTGGGCGACGTCTTCGGGGCGCCGCTGGCCATGGAGGCGCTGCTGGCGTTCTTCATGGAGTCGACGTTCCTGGGCCTGTGGATCTTCGGCTGGGACCGGCTGCCGAAGCGGGCGCACCTGGCCTGCATCTGGGCGGCGGCCATCGGCTCCAACATCTCGGCCTACTTCATCCTCGCGGCCAACGCCTGGATGAAGCACCCGGTGGGCTACGAGGTCGTGGACGGCAGGGCCAGGATGACCGACCTGTGGGCGGTGCTGACCAACTCCACGGCGCTGGCCCAGGTCCCGCACGTGATCGGGGCGGCGTTCATCGTGGCGGGCGGGTTCGTGCTGGCGGTGTGCGGTTACTGGATGTTGCGGACGCGGCGTACCGGCGGGGGCGAGATGTGGCGCGGCGCGGCCCGCGCGGCGCTGGTGATGACGGCCGTCGCGGGAGTGCTCGTCGCGGCCACCGGCGACACCTCCGCCAAGCTCATGTACGAGCAGCAACCGATGAAGCTGGCCTCGGCCGAGGGCCTCGAACGCGACACCGCCGCAGCGCCGTTCAGCCTCGCCCCCGGCATCGAGATCCCCGCCGTGCTCAGCTTCCTGGCCACGAACGACCCGGGCGCCACCGTCCAGGGCATCGAGGACCTGCAGCGGCGCTTCGAGCGGCAGTTCGGCCCCGGCGACTACCGGCCGGACCAGACGATCGTGTTCTGGTCGTTCCGGGTGATGATCGTGTTCGGGCTGTCCACGGTGGGCCTGTCGGTGCTCGGGCTGTGGCTGACCCGCCGCCGGCGTCCCTTCCCCGCGTGGCTCTCGCGGGCGCTGCTGGCGTCGCTGCCGCTGCCGCTGGTCGCAGTGACCGCCGGCTGGCTGCTCAGCGAGATCGGCCGCCAGCCGTGGACGGTCGCCGGCGAGCTGCTGACGGCCTCCAGCGTGTCGCCGGGCGTCTCCCTGGCCGAGGTGGCCACCTCGCTGACCCTCTTCACCCTTCTCTACAGCGCGCTTGCGGTGGCCGAGACCGTGCTGCTGACCAGGCACGTCCGCACGGGCGTTGCGGAACGGGCGCCGCTGCCCACGGCCGAGCGGCGCGAGCCGTCCCTGATGTACTGAGGAGCAGACAATGATCGAGTTGTGGTTCGCCGTCATCGCCTTCCTCTGGACCGGCTACTTCGTCCTTGAGGGCTTCGACTTCGGCGTCGGCATGGTGGCGCCGCTGGTGAGCAGGAACGGCGAGGAGCAGCGCGCCGGCCTGGCGACCATCGGCCCGGTGTGGGACGGCAACGAGGTGTGGCTGATCACCGCGGTCGGCGCCATGTTCGCCGCCTTCCCCGTCTGGTACGCGGGTCTGTTCAGCTCCTTCTACCTGCCCGTGACGCTGGTCCTGGCCGGGCTGATCGTGCGCGGCGTCGGGCTGGAGTGGCGCGGCAAGGTGACGCACCCGGTCTGGTGCGACCTCGGCATCGTGGTGGGCAGCGCGCTCCCGGCGTTCCTGTGGGGTGCGATCTTCGCCTCGCTGCTGTTCGGCGGCGTCGCCCCCGCCCTGCTCGGCGGCGCGTTCACGCTGGCGGTGTGCGCACTGCACGGCGCGGTCTTCCTGGCGCTGCGGACCACGGGCCCGGTGCGCCGCCGCGCGCGGACCGTCGCCATGGCCGCCGGCGCCGTGACGATCCCGGTGGCCGTCTTCGCCCTGTCGGGCCTGGGCACGGCTCCGGCCCTGGCCGCGATGGCGGCGCTGGCCGCGGCCACGGCGCTGATCTGGCGGCGCAGGGAGGGCTGGGCGTTCACGGCCACGGCGGGCGCGATCGTGCTGACCACGCTGGCGGTCTTCATGGAGCTGCGGGTACGGCCGCTGCCGGGGCTTACCCTGGCCGAGGCGGCCTCCGGCGACTACACGCTGACCATGCTGACCTGGATCGGGCTGATCACGCTGCCGTTCATCATGGTCTACCAGGGGTGGACGTACTGGGTGTTCAGGAAGCGGATCAAGGTGCCCGCCTGACCCACGGCGGACGCTCAACCGGCGGGGGCGCCTCCCAGGTAGAGGCGGCCCAGCCGGGGGTCGGCGGCCAGGTCGCGGGCCGGGCCGGTGATGTGCACCCGGCCGAGGTCCAGCACGCAGCCGAGATCGGCCATCTCCAGCGCCCTGCGCGCGTTCTGCTCCACCAGCAGGACCGCCACGCCGGTCCTGCGCATGAGGTCGATCTGGTCGAAGACCACCTGCGTGTTGCGCAGGTCGAGGCCCATCGACGGCTCGTCGAGCAGCACCACGGACGGCTCCAGCATCAGCGCGCGGGCGAACTCGACCTGCTTCTGCTGCCCACCGGACAGCAGCCCCGCCATGCCGCCCCACCGTTCGCGCACCACGGGGAACAGGTCCTTGACCACCTCGATCCGCTCTTTCAGCCGAGCCTGGTCGCGGACGGTGAACCCGCCGAGCCGCACGTTCTCGGCCACGGTCATCTCGCGGAACACGCTGTGCCCCTGCAGCACGTGGGCCAGGCCCAGCCCGAGCAGCCGCTGCGGCGACAGGCCCGTCACGTCCCTGCCGGCCAGCAGCACCCGGCCCGACCTGGGCGCGAGCAGGCCGCTGGCCACCTTGAGCGCGGTGGACTTGCCCGCGCCGTTGGGGCCGACGAGGCAGACGACCTCACCGGCGCGGACGGTCACGTTCAGCCCGCGCAGCACGGGCGCGCCCCTGCCGTACCCGGCCACCACGTCATCCAAGGCCAGCACGGGCTCAGACACCGTTTCAGACACCGTTTCAGACACCGTTTCAGACACCGAGATACGCCTCCAGCACCCGCGGGTCCTCCCGCACCTCGGCGGGCGGCCCCTCGGCGATGGGCGCGCCGCGGTCGAAGACGATCACGTGGTCGCACATGCCCATCACCATGTCCATGTTGTGCTCCACGACCAGGAACGTGCGGCCCTCGGCGTTGAGGTCGCGGACGAGGCCGGTGATCCGGTCGATCAGCGCCGGGTTGACCCCGCCCGCGGGCTCGTCGAGCAGCACCAGGTCCGGCTCGGCCATGAGCACGGCGGCCAGTTCGAGCAGTTTCTGCTGGCCGTAGGACAGGTCGCGGGCCTCGGCCTCCTCCAGGTGCTCGATGCCCATGCGGCGCAGCCAGTGGCGGGCCCGTTCCATCTCGCCCGCGTCGCGCAGCCCCGCCATCAGCTCGCGCAGCCGGGTGCGACGGACCGCGACCAGCATGTTCTCCAGCACGGTCAGGCGCGGGAAGACGCGGCAGAGCTGGAAGGTGCGGCCGATGCCCGCGTGGGCGATCCGGTGCGGCGAGTGCCGGGTGATCTCCCTGTCGCGGTAGAGCACCCGCCCGGAGTCCGGCCTGATCAGGCCGGTCACGATGTTGAAGAACGTCGTCTTGCCCGAGCCGTTCGGCCCGATCAGGCCGTTGATCGCGCCGTCGCGCAGCTCGACGGTGACGCCGTTCACGGCCAGCACGCCGCCGAACGACTTCGTCAGCCCCTCCGTCCGCAGCGAGCTCATGACGAGACCCCATGCAGCCGCTGGTCCGCGCTCTCGTCGGGGATGGACGGACCCGCCCGCCGCCGGGTGAACCTGGCCAGGATGCCCTCCGGCATGAACAGCACCACCAGCACGAGCACCAGCCCCGTCGCGGTCAGGTGGATCTGCGTCTCGCCCAGCGCGATCAGGAAGTACTCCCCCGCCGGGGCCACGATGAGCGCGCCGAGCAGCGGCCCGAGCAGGTGCCTGACGCCGCCGAGCAGGCTCATGAGCACCATGTACGAGCCGATCAGGATGGAGAAGACGAAGATCGGGTCGAGGCTGCCGAACCAGAGCGCGTACAGGCCGCCGGCCAGCGCCACGAACAGGGCGGACAGGGCGAAGGCCGCCACCTTGTACGCCCCCGTCGGCACCCCCAGCGACTCGGCCTTGTCCTCGTCCTCCCTTATGGCCCGCAGCCCCGCGCCGAAGCGGGAACGGGAGATCTGCCACCAGGCCAGCAGCGCGACCCCGAGCAGCGCCAGGAACAGGTAGAAGAAGACCAGGTGCGTCTGGCCCCTGTGCAGGTCGGGGAAGGGCGAGGGCACCTGGAGGCCGGTGGAGCCGCCGGTCAGCGAGCGCCAGCCCTGCACGACGAGGTTCATCATCGACACGAGCGCGATGGAGACGATCACGAACGAGGCGCCGCGCACGCGTACCGCCGCGATCCCGACGCCGACGGCGAACACCGTGACCAGCAGCGCCGAGACCGGCAGGGCGACGAGCCAGGGCACGTCCAGGCGCACGACCAGCAGCCCGGTGCCGTACGCGCCCAGCCCGAAGAAGGCCGAGTGGCCGAGCGAGACGTAGCCGGTGAAGCCGCCGAGCAGGTTCCAGGAGGTGGCCATGGCGGCGTACATGACGGTCAGCGCGCCCGCGTACACCAGGTAGTAGTTGGGCACCAGCCACGGATAGGCGATCGCCAACACAGTGATCATCAGGGGGGCCAGCAGGGGCAGACCTCTTCTAGAAACGGTGCGCAAGCCGGCCTCCGAAGAACCCCTGGGGGCGGACGAGCAGGGCCAGGAAGAGGAAGACGTAGAACATCATGGTGGCCCAGGTGGCGTCCACGGTCACCAGCACGACACCCTCGACCACGCCGAGCAGCACGGCCGCGAGCGCGGCGCCGGTCACGCTGCCCAGGCCGCCGACCACGATGACGGCCATGAGCTTGCCGATCCAGACCCAGTGGGAGGCGGGGAAGAACGGCGTGATCAGCGCCAGCACCGTGCCGCCCACGGCGGCCGTGGCCAGGCCCACGCCGAAGCCGTAGCCGGCCACGCGCTCGGTCTGGATCCCGACCAGCCTGGCCGCCTCGCGGTGCTGGATCGTGGCCCGCAGCGCCTGCCCGAATTTGCTCCTGACCAGCACCGCGAACAGCACGGCCAGGGTGAGCCCGGCCACGCCAAAGGCGATGATCTTGTCGTACGGGAGGTGCACGCCGGCCACGGTGAGCGAGCGGGTGGCGTAGTCCATGCTGACCGACTTGTAGGAGCCCGTGTAGAACGTGCCGAGCAGCCCTTCGATGGTCAGCGCGAGCCCGAAGGTCAGCAGCACCGACATCATCGCCACGTTCTCCGGCGTCAGGCGGGCGATGAGCAGCCGCTGCACCGCCACGCCCAGCACGAAGAAGAGCGGGACGGTCACCGGCAGCGCCAGGAACGGATCCACGCCGAACACGGTGTGCGCGGTGTAGGTCAGGTAGGCACCCAGGAACAGGAACGCCGGGTGCGCCACCATGACCACCCGCATCACGCCGAAGTACAGCGACAGGCCGGAGGCCAGCAGCGCGTAGAGCCCGCCGGTCAGCACGCCCAGGGCCAGGCCCTGTGCGAGCAGGCTCACCACGGCTTCTTCGGATAGACGATGCCGGCGGTCTTCGCCTGCTCGGGCAGCACGATCTCGACCTTGCCGTTCACGTACTGCTGGATCATGTGCGCCTGCTCGGGCCGGCCCTTGTCGTCGAACGACAGCGGCCCCACGACGGTGTCGAACGTGGCCTGCCCGATGTGCGCGGTCAGCTTGTCCTGGCACTCCTTGGACGGGTCCGCGCACTTGGCCGCGTTCACGGCCGCCTCGACGATCTGGCCGACGGTGTAGCCGTTGGCCGCGTCCTCGTTGGCGTCGCCGCCGAACATCTCCTTGTAGCGCTTGACCAGGTCCTGGTTGCCGGTGAACGTGGCGGTGGCCGACCAGCCGACGGGCGAGATGACGTGCTCGGCCGCCCCCTTCACCGCGGCGGGGAACTCCGCCAGCGTCGGCCCCGTCGAGAACGCGGCCAGCTTCGGCTGCACCTTGAGCTCCTGCAGCGCCCGCACCAGGCCGACCGAGTCCTCGAACTGCGTGCCGCCCACGACCAGGTCGGGCTTGGCCGCGGCGATCTTCGCGGCGATGGGGGCGAAGTCGGTGGTCTCCGGCGGGTACACCTCGTCCACGACCGTCTTGATCCCGGCCGCGGCCAGCTTGTCGCGCAGCCCGTACGCGGTGCCCTGGGCGAACGGGTCGTCCAGGCTCGCGTACGCCGCCGTCTTCGGCCGCTGGTCGGCGGGCAGCTTGGTGAGGTAGTCGGCCAGATAGTTGTAGTGGTCGCTCGCGATGGCGGGGGCGGCGTAGAAGAGCCGCTTGAAGCCCTGCTCGAACACCTCGGCGGCGGCGCCGGCGGGCTCCACGAACAGCATGCCGTACGACTCGGCGACCTTCGCCGCCGGGATGACCAGGCGCGAGGAGAACGGCCCGAAGACCAGGTCCACCTTGTCCTGGGTGATGAGCGACTCGTAGTCGGAGCTGACCCGGTTGGGGTCGGAGGCGTCGTCGCGGAAGATCAGCTCGACCTTCCTGCCGAGCAGGCCGCCCTTGGTGTTCACCCGGTCGGCCCAGACCTGGTAGCCCTCCTGGATGCCCTTGCCCGGCTCGGAGAAGTCGCCGGTGAGCGGGAGGGAGACGCCGATCCGCACCGATCCCTTCTGCTGTCCCGGCGACTGCGCCGCGCCGGGTTCGTCGGTCTTCGCGCAAGCGGTGAGCGCCAGCGCGCAGAGGGAGATGATCGCCAGGCCCTTGCTTACTCTTGCCATCGAGGAGACCCCCGTCAGAAGAGGCGAGCGAAAGCGCTTTCGTAAGCGCTTTCGGTTACGATTACACGGGATCTCGCCCCATACAAGGGGGTACGCACCGCATGGCAGAACGCCCTTCCCCGCGGCCTTCCCCACCCGACGCCCTTGTTGGCCCTCGCACGGCCGCCCCGCCTGGCGCGCTTCCCGGCGATCTGCCCGGTCCGCCGCGCCTGATCGACGTGGCCAGGGCGGCCGGGGTGTCGCTGGCCACCGCCTCGCGGGCGATGACCGGCAGCGCCGGGGTGAGCCCCCGGGTCGCCGCGCACGTGCAGGCCATCGCCGCCCAGGTGGGGTACGTGCCCAACAGCCACGCGCGGGCGCTGGCCGGCGGGCAGGCGTCCATGGTCGGGCTGGTCGTGCACGACGTGGGCGACCCGTACTTCGGCGAGATCGCGCGGGGCGTGCTGCGCGAGACGGACAGCCGCGGCTACCTGGCGCTGATCAGCCAGACCGAGCGCGACCCGCGCGCCGAGCTGGCCAGGATCCGCGCGCTGCGGGCGCACCGGGTGACCTCGATCGTGCTGGCCGGCTCGGGCTACGTGGACGCGCGCACCGAGACCGACATCGCGGCCGAGCTGCGCTCGTTCACCGCGGCGGGCGGGCGGGTCGCGGTGATCGGCCGGCACCACCTGCCGGTGGACGCGGTGCTGCCCGACAACGCCGCCGGCGGCGCGACCCTCATGCGTCACCTGCTCGACCTGGGCCACCGCCGGCTCGGCGTGCTCGGCGGCCCGGCCAACCTGACCACGGTCGAGGACCGGCTGGCCGGGCTGCGCACCGCGTACGGGGCGGCAGGGCTCGACTGGGCGTCGGTGCCGGTCGTGCACGGGGACTTCACCCGCGAAGGCGGCGCGGCGGCCACGGCCCGGCTGGTGCGCGCCCACCCTGAGCTGACGGCGGTGGTCGCGCTCAACGACCCGATGGCGGTGGGTGCGCTGTCGTGGCTGCTCAACCACGGGCGGCGGGTGCCGGAGGAGATCTCGGTGGCCGGGTTCGACGACGTGCCGGTGGCCAGGGACGTCTACCCGGCGCTGACCACGGTCAGGCTGCCCATGGTCGGCATGGGCAGGCAGGCCCTGGAGCTGGTGCTCAAGCCGCCCGCCACCCGGCCGCGCCGCCGCCGTACCCGGCACGAGCTGGTCGTCAGAGCCTCCACGGCCGCACCGCGCCCCTGAGAGAGAGTCGGGTGCGGTACGGAAACGCGCCGGCCACCGGATTCACGGTCCGGTGGCTGGAAGCGTGCGTCAGCCGACGACCTTCATCTGCTTCGTCCGGTGGTCGGTGAGGTGCAGGTCGCCGCCGAGCCGTTCCTTGAGCAGGTCGAGCACCTTGCGGCTGGACAGGACCGTCCAGAGGTTGCCCACCAGGTGCGGGTTGTACTCGGGAGCTGCGTCCATCCAGGCGTCCTTGCCTGACTGGCTGGCGAACGTCGTGACGAAGAACTCGCCGTCCGGTGTCCGGCAGAAACCCGTACGGATCTCGGCGGCGTCGACCTGCATGCGAGGCGTGCAGCCGACCTTGGCGGAGATCTGCTCGACCGTGAGCGGCGCGGCGACGGCCAGCTTGCCGGCGGACGCGACGTAGCCGCCGCTCCCTGAGGAGCAGCCGGCGACCAGCGCCGCCAGCAGCGCGACAGCGGTCAGGCGGGGAATTGTCGTCATGAGCGGGGGTACGCGGCCCTTCCTACCTCGGTTCAGACTCATACCGTCCGGATATTCGGCCGGTTATCCGGGCCCGGCTACTTCGGCGCAGGCGTCTTGGAGACCCGGTGGTCGGTCAGGTGCAGGTCGCCGTTGAGCGGGCCCTTGATCGTCTCAAGCACCTGCAACGGCCCCAGCACGGTCCACTTGGGTCCGACCAGATGGGGGTTGTACTCGGGAGCCCGGTCCATCCACTCGTCCTTGAGCTTCTCCGTCTTGAACGTGTTGACGAAGAACTCACCGTCCTGGGTCTTGCAGTACGCCGTACGGACCTCGTCGGCGTCGACCTGCATCTTGGGCTTGCAGCCGACCTTCTCGGAGATCTGCTCGATCGTGAGCGGAGCGGGGTTGGGGGGCTGGTTCTTGCCTGCTGCGACGTAGTCGCTCCAGCCGCCCCCTGAGGAACAGCCGGCGACCAGTCCGGCCAGCAGCGCGAAAGCGGCCAGACGTGGAAATGTCGTCATGTGCGAGGGTACGCAGGCCCGCCCGGCGCGGTTCACCACCGGACGACACCGGTTCGCCATCGGTTCGCCACGGGTACGCCGCCGGGCACTCCAGACTCACCTCAGCACGACGCACCCGCGCGCTTCGAGCCGGGCCAGCACCTGCGGCTCGCCGTCCAGCTTGTTCCACCGCAGATCGAGTTTCTCCAGGTCAGGCAGAGTGTCCGGAAGCTCGCGCAGCCGGTTGTTACGCAGGTCGAGCTGCTTCAGCCCGGCGGGCAGCGACTCCGGCAGCCGGCCGAGCCGGTTGTCGCGGAGGTCGAGCACCTTCAGACCTTCCGGCAGCCGCCCGGGCAGCTCCCGCAGCCGGTTGCCCTGGAGATGCAGCTCGCGCAGCCGGGGCAGATCGCCGATCGTGTCCGGCAGGGACTCCAGCCGGTTGCCGTAGAGCCGCAGCTCCACCAGCGACGCCATGGAGCCGAGCGAGGCGGGCAGGCGGGTGAGCCGGTTGTCGGTCAGGTTGAGGTAGGCCAGCCGGTCGAGCCGCCCGATCGACTCCGGCACCTCGGTGAACAGGTTGTCGCTGAGGTAGAGGTAGTCGGTCAGCGGCAGGTCGCCGAGCTCGGCCGGGATCTCGGTGAGCCGGTTGTGGCCGAGGTCGAGCATGCGCAGCCGGGACAGGGCGCCGATGCCCGCGGGAAGCTCGGTGAGCGCGTTCTGGGCCACGTTGAGCGATTCGAGGCCGGTCAGCTTCCAGAGCGTGTCCGGGAGCGTGGTGAGGCCGTTCGCGCCCGCGGCCAGGTGCCTGAGCGTCGCGGGCAGCCTGTCGGGGAGCTCGGCGAGGCGGTTGCCGTACAGGAAGAGGCTCTCCAGGCGCGGCGGGCAGGCGGGGAAGGACGTCAGCGCGTTGCCGTCGAGGTGGAGCGCGCGCAGCGTGGTCAGCCCGGACAGGTCGGGCAGCGTGCGCAGGCCGTTGCCGTCGAGGCGCAGCTCCTCCAGCGCGGCGAGCCCGGCCACCCGTTCCGGCACCTCGGCGATCTCGTTCCAGGCCAGGTCGATCAGGCGGACGTCATCGGGCACGTCGGGAAAGACGGTCAGACCGGAGTCGGGGGCACGCATGCCGCCGATCATCCCACCCCGATGAGCGCATGCCGCTCATCTCGTCGGCACATCTCGTCGGCGCAGGCTCACCGGCCGTGGCGCCGCCTCGCCTCGAACAGCTCGGACGGCGAGATCGGCATGCGGTCGATCGCGAAGCCCTCGGCGTCCTCGATCGCCGAGGCGATGACGGCCGAGACGGGGATCACGCCGGCCTCGCCCGCGCCCTTGATGCCGAGCGGGTTGAGCGGCGACGGCGTCTCCAGGTGGTCGGTCTCGACGCGCGGGACCTCGGTGGCGTACGGCATCAGGAAGTCCATGAAGGAGGCGTTGACGAGCTGGCCGTGCTGGTCGTAGACCATGCGCTCGTAGAGGGCGCCGCCGATGCCCTGGGCGACGCCGCCGTGGATCTGCCCCTCGACGATCATGGGGTTGATCAGCCGGCCGCAGTCGTGCACGACCGCGTACCGCACGACCTTGATCTCGGCGGTGTCGGGGTCGGTCTCGACGATCGCGGCGTGCATGCCGGCCGCGAACGTGGACCTGATCGGCGAGTAGTAGTCGCGCCCCTCCAGCCCCGGTTCCTCGCCCTCGGCCACCGGCGGCCGGTCGGGTGAGGCCGTGCCGGAGAACTGGGTGGCCTTGGCCGTCTCCTCGTCGAAGGCGTACCGCAGCGGGTTGGCCAGCACCGCGACCGTGGACAGCGGGATGGACGCGGAGGGCGTGCCGGCCACGTGCACGAGGCCGTCGGCGATGTCGAGGTCGGCCGGGTCGGCCTCCAGGGCGTCGGCGGCGATGCGCAGCGCCTTCTCGCGCACCTTACGGCAGGCCAGGGCGATGGCGTTGCCGCTGACCACGGCCGCGCGCGAGGCGAACGTGCCGACCGCGTACCCGAACCTGCGGGTGTCGCCGGTGACCACGCTGACGCGCTCGATGGGCACGCCCAGCTCGGTCGCCGCGATCTGGGCGAAGGCCGTCTCGTGGCCCTGTCCCTGCGAGGTGAGGCCGGTGGAGACGTGCACCCGGCCGTCGGAGGTGATCTGCACGTGCCCGCCCTCGTACGGGCCGACGCCGGTGCCCTCGACGTAGCAGCCGATCCCGATGCCCCTGCCGGGACGCCGTTCGAAGGAGTCCCAGCCGATGAGCTCCTTGATCATGCGGAGCATCTCGGGGTAGTCGCCGCTGTCGTAGATGAGCGGCCGACCGTCCTGGAAGATCATCCCCTGGTCGTACGGGAACTCCTCGGGGCGGATGAAGTTGGCCTCCCTGACGGCGGTGCGGTCCTTGCCCAGATGATGGGCGATCTTGTCCATCGTGCGTTCCATGCAGAACACGCCCTGCGGCCGCCCGGCCCCCCGGTAGGGGGTGACCTGCACGGTGTTGGTGTAGACGGCGGTGAACTCGACCCGGTAGGCGCCCACCCGGTACGGCCCCAGCAGCTGCGTGGAGGTGACGATCGGCACGATGATCCCGTACGGCGTGTAGGCGCCGTGATCGTGCAGGATCGTGACGTCCAGTCCCAGAACGCGCCCTTCGTCGTCGAACCCCACCCGCACGTGCTGCACCTGCGCCCGCTCGTGCGCGGAGGAGATGAAGTGCTCGCGCCGGTCCTCGGCCCACTTGACCTCGCGCCCAAGCGTCATCGCCGCCCAGGGGACGAGCACCTCCTCCGGCCACGGGTGCACGATCTTGACCCCGAAGCCGCCGCCCACGTCGGGCGCGATCACCTCGACGTGGGGCAGCGGCAGGCCGAGCGTGGCGGCCACCGCCATGCGGACGCTGGTGGAGGTCTGGGTGCTGGAGTAGACGCGCAGGTCGCGGCCGTCCCAGCGGGCGTACACGCCGCGGCCCTCCAGCGGCATGCTGGCGCTGCGCTCGATGTCGAGCCGGAAGTCCAGCGTGTGCGGCGCGGCTTCGATCGCCTCCCTGGCGCCGTGCCCGCCGGGCAACGCGACCTCCTGGACGAGGTGCGCGCCGACGTTGCCCGGCACGTCCTCGTGCACGAGCTGGGCCCCGTGAACCGCCTCCTCCAGGCCGACGACCGGCTTGAGCAGCTCGTAGTCGACCTCGATGAGCGCGCAGGCGTCCTCGGCGGCGTACCGGTCGGCGGCCACCACCATGACCACCGGCTCGCCGACGTGCCTGACGACCTCCTTGGCCAGCGGATAGGCGGTGCGCCCGTGGGTGAGCGCCGGGTGCGGGATGAGCAGCGGCAGCGCCCGGCCGACCCGTTCGGGCAGGTCCTCCCAGGTGTAGACGGCGACGAGGCCCTCCACGTCGAGCGCGGGGCCGACGTCGATGTCGCGGATGCGGGCGTGGGCGTGCGGCGAGCGCACGAACGCCGCCGCCAGCGCCTCCCGGCCCAGGTCGTCGAGGTAGCGCCCCTGCCCGGTGAGCAGCCGCGGATCCTCGCGCCGCTGGACGGGCTCGCCGAACAGCTTCGTCGTCATGCTTCCTCCGCCTGCAGCTCGGCGGCCCGGTGGACGGCCTTGACGATGTTCTGGTAGCCGGTGCAGCGGCACAGGTTGCCGGAGATGCCCTCGATCACCTCGTCGTCCGTCGGGACCGGATTGTCGGCCAGCAGGGCCGTCACCGTGCACAGGAAGCCCGGCGTGCAGAACCCGCACTGCAGCCCGTGGCACTCGGCGAAGGCCCGCTGCACCGCCGAGAGCCGGCCGTCGCTCCCGGCCAGCCCCTCGACGGTGGTGATCTCGGCCCCGTCCACGGTCACGGCGAACGTCAGGCACGAACGCACCGGCCGGCCTTCGAGCAGCACCGTGCAGCAGCCGCAGACTCCGTGCTCGCAGCCCACGTGGGTGCCGGTCAGGCCGAGGTCGTGGCGCAGGCAGTCGGACAGCAGGCGGCGCGCGGGGACGCGGACCCGCCTGGGGGTGCCGTTCACGACGAGGGTGATCTCATGCTCCACGGGCCGCCGCCCCTTCCCGCGCCGCGTTCCGCAGCGCCCGCTCGGCCAGCACGCCCACCAGGTGACCGCGATAGGCGGCCGTGGCGTGGATGTCCTCTTCCGGATCGGTCGCCTCGCGTACGAGGGCCGCCGCCGCCTTCCAGTCGGCCCGCTCCACGGGCCCCACGTCGCCCAGGTCGACCACGACGGGCCCGGCGCCGACTCCGACGCAGGCGGCCCGCGCGCGGGCCGTGCCGTCCGCCCCGACCGTGACGACCGCGCACACGCCCGCCAGCGCGTAGTCGCCGTGCCTGCGGCTCACCTCCTCGAACGCGGCGCCGCTCCCCTCCGGCAGCGCCGGGAAGAACGCCGACACGGCCAGCTCGTCCGGGCGCAGCGCCGACTCCATGGGGCCGACGAAGAACTCCTCCGCCGGCACCTCCCGCAGCACGGGCCCGCCGTTCGCCGTCTCCCAGCGGGCCGCGAGCACGCTGCCGCGCAGCACGGCCAGCACGGCGGGCAGCTCGGCCGCCGGGTCGGCGTGCACGAGGCTGCCCACCACCGTGCCCCGGTTGCGGATCACGGGGTGGGCGACCAGCTTGAGCGCGCGGGTGAGCAGCGGATGGGCCATGGCCCGCTCGACCTCGGCGTGCCTGGCCAGCGCGCCCACCTTCACCCCCTCCGGGGTGACCTCGGTCGCGCCGAGCCCGTGGACGCGGTTGATGTCCACGAGGTGGGCGGGCGCCGCCAGCCGCATGTTGAGCATCGGGATGAGGCTCTGGCCGCCGGCCAGCACCTTGCCGTCCACCTCGGCGAGGGTCCGCAGCGCCCCGCTGAGGTCGCGGGGCGCGTGGTACTCGAAGGGCGGCGGCTTCACCCGGCCTCGCTCCTGGCGGGCTCGGGACTGCGGCCGGCGATGGCGCGCAGCAGGTGGTATCCGCCCAGCACCACGATCGTGCCGAGCGCGATGCCCTCAAGGGTGAAGTCTCCGCCGATGAAGTGGCTCACAGGTCCGATGGCCAGGATGATGCCCGCTCCGGTCGGAACCATGTTCACAGGATCGGCGAAGTCCACCTTGTTCTCGATCCAGATCTTCGCGCCGAGCAGGCCGATCATGCCGTAAAGGATCACGGTCACGCCGCCGAGCACGCCGCCGGGCGTGGCCGCGACCAGCGCCCCGAACTTCGGGCAGAGGCCGAACAGGATCGCGATGATCCCGGCGATGTAGTAGGCGGCCGTCGAGTAGACCTTGGTGGCCGCCATCACGCCGATGTTCTCGGCGTACGTGGTCGTCGGCGATCCGCCGACGGCACTGGTCAGCACGGTCGCGACGCCGTCGGCCGTCACCGCCCGCCCCACGTACGGGTCCAGGTCCGTGCCGGTCATCTCCCCCACGGCCTTCACATGCCCGATGTTCTCCGCGATCAACGCGATCACGGCGGGAAGGACCAGCAGCACGGCCGAGGTCTTGAAGTCGGGCGCGTGGAAGCTGGGCAGCCCGAACCAGGGCGCGGAGGACACGGCGTCGAAGCTGACCCGGTCGTGCGGGAAGGCCGTCGCCACGCAGTACGTGCCCTCCGCTGGGCAGGCCGCCCCCGCCGCGTCACGCAGGTTGGCCCCCGGCAGCACCGACGTGACCGGTCCCGCGGTGATGTCCAGCAGCCACGACAGGACGAACCCGGCGACCAGCCCGATCAGCACGCCAACGCGGCCGATGAACCCCTTGAACGCCACGATCACCACGAACGTGATGACCATCGTGACGAGCGCCATCCAGTGGTCCTGCGGCCAGTAGACGTCCGCCACCACGAACGCCAGCCCGAACCCGATCAGCATCACCACCGCGCCGGTGACCACGGGCGGGAAGACGCGGTGGATGATGTCCACGCCGAGGAAGTGGATGGCCAGCCCGGCCAGCGCCAGCACGAACCCGGCGACCAGGATCGCGCCGGTCACGACGGCGTCCGCGCCCGCCGTGTCGCCGCCGGCGGCGGCCCTGATGGCGAACACGCCGCCCACGAAGGACGCGCTGGTGCCCAGGTAGCTGGGCACCTTTCCCTTCACGATCAGCAGGAACAGGATCGTCGCGACGCCCGACATCATCACGGCGACGTTCGGGTCCAGCCCCATCACCAGGGGGAACACGAACGTCGCGCCGAACATCGCGATCACGTGCTGCGCCCCGAACCCCACCATCCGGGGCCAGCTCAGTCTTTCGTCGGGTTTGACCACCTCGCCCGGGGCGAGGTGTTTGCCGTCACCGTGTCTGGTCCATCCCACAACCATGCGAGCCCCTCTTGTACTGGGCGGTTGGGCCGGCGGCACGCTCCGCTTGCGGGCACATTAGGCCCGACGGCACGCGCCTACACGGGCATGATCTGCCAAATCTGACCGGCAGACCAGGGTGAACCTCGCGCACATGAGAAGTGTCGGCGTGTGAGGGGGGCTCGCAGGGGCTCGCGGTGGCGTGTGGGGGACCGACACGCGGGGGACCGGCCTACTGGCGGTCGTCCTGCCGGCGGGTGACGCGCAGCAGGTGGTACCCGGCCAGCAGCACGATGGTGCCCAGCGCGATCCCGCTCAGCGCGAACGTGCCGGTGATCGGCAGCGCGACGGGCCCGATGGCGCAGATGATCCCGGCCCCGACGGGCACCAGATTGACCGGGTCCGACAGGTTCACCCGGTTCTCGATCCAGATCTTGGCGCCGAGCAGGCCGATCATGCCGTACAGGATGGTCGTGACGCCGCCCAGCACACCGCCGGGGGTCGCCGCGACGAGCGCCCCGAACTTGGGACAGAGCCCGAACAGGATCGCGATGACGGCCGCGATGTAGTAGGCGGCCGTCGAGTACACCCGGGTGGCCGCCATGACCCCGATGTTCTCAGCGTACGTCGTGGTCGCGGGACCGCCGACGGACGTGGCCACGACCGTGCCGACACCGTCGGCCATGACCGCCCGCCCCATGTAGGCGTCCACGTCGGCCCCGGTCATCTCCCCCACGGCCTTGACGTGCCCCACGTTCTCGGCGATCAGCGCGATCACCACGGGCAGAACCAGCACGATCGCCGACACCTCGAACACGGGCCCGTGCAGCGACGGCAGCCCGATCCAGTCGGCCTGCGCGACGCCCTCCAGGTTCACCCGGAAGTGCTCGGTGACCCGCCCGCTGTCGTCCGGCGCCAGGATCCGGCCGCCGACGAGGTCCCATCCCCACGACAGCACGAACCCGAACACGAGCCCGAGCAGCACCCCGATCCGGCCCAGGAAGCCGCGGAACACCCCGATGAACACAAACGTGGCCGCCATCGTCAGCAGCGCCACCCACGGGTCCTTGGGCCAGTAGACGTCCGCCGCCACGTACGCCATCCCGAACCCGATCAGCATCACCACGCCGCCGGTGACGATCGGCGGGAAGACCCGGTGGATCACGCCCACGCCCAGCCGGTGGATCGCGTACCCGCACAGGGCCAGCACGACGCCCACGACCAGCAGCGCCCCGGTGACGGTCGCGTCGCCGCCCCCGGCCGCCCTGATCGCCACCACGGCCCCGACGAAGGACGCGCTCGACCCCACGTAGCTCGGGATCTTGCCCTTCACGATCAGCAGGAACAGGATCGTCGCCACGCCGGACATCATCACGGCCAGGTTGGCGTCGAGCCCCATGACGAGCGGGAACACGAAGGTCGCGCCGAACATGGCGATGACGTGCTGCGCCCCGATCCCGACCATCCTGGGCCAGCTCAGGCGCTCGTCCGGCTTGACCACCTCACCCGGCGTCAGGCGCTTCCCATCGCCGTGCACCTTCCACCCGAACGCCACGCCCGCACCCCGATCTCCCGCCTGACCAGCGGATTCGTCTCCCTGACTCATGTCGGAGAGCACAATAAGGGGTGCGCGTTCAGTTCCAGTACGCCGGGCTGCCCGCTCGGTGCGTTTCCGGCGCGCCCGATGTCCGCCGCGTTCACTCCACCCGGATCGAGAAGCCTTCCCCGCTCACGACCTGCCCCGCCCGGATCTTGGCTCGCTTGCGCAGCTCGACTTCCCCGTCCACCGAGACCATCCCCTCGGCGATGAGGTGTTTGGCCATGCCGCCCGTCTCCGTGATCCCGCAGTACTTCAGCAGGTCGCACAGCGGGATGTAGTCAGAGCGCAGTTCGAAGTCCACGACGCCCCAGCCTAGACGCAGGCTAGATGCCCCGCATGCGCAGCACGTGCAGCGCCAGGGTCAGGTTGAGCCGCAGGTGGGGGTCGTCGGTGAAGTTGCCGAGCAGCCGTTCCAGCTTGCCGATCCGGTAGCGGAGCGTGTTGTAGTGGAAGTGCAGCCGCCGCGCCGTCTCGGCCACGTTCAGGTTGGTCTCCAGCAGCACCTGGAGGGTGCGCCGCAGGTCGGCGTTCTCGGCGTCGTCGTCGGAGGCCAGCGGCCCGAGCGTCTCCCGTACGAACGCGTGCAGTTCGTCGGTGTCGTTGACCAGCGACAGCAGCCGGTACACGCCGAGCTGGTCGAAGTGGGCAACGGCTCCGGGCCCGTGCAGCTGCCGGCCGACCCTGGCCGCCTTGAGCGCCTGCGAGTACGCCTCCGGCAGCGTCGCCGCCCCGGGGCTGGGCCGGGAGGTGCCGGTGGAGAAGGTGGCGGGCGGCACGTCGGCGAAGGCCGAGGCGGCGTCCTTGGCCACCCTGGCGGCGTCGATGCCGGCGTCCACCACGGCCACCACCTCGTGGGAGAACCCGGCCACCGCGCCGCGCGGGTCGTGCCGCCTGATCGCGGCCGTCCAGCAGGACACCAGCCGGTCCTGGGCACTGCGCTCGTCGCCGTCCGGGTCCAGCTCGGCCACCAGGACGGTCACCGTACGCGCCAGGTCCCAGCCGAACGCCCTGGCCCTGGCCGTGATCCGCTCGGCGGTGCCGGCCCGGCCGGTGAGCACGTCGCGCAGGAAGTCGGCCCGGTACTTGCTCTCGACGGCGTTGACCGCCTCCTGCCGGGTGACGACGAGCGCGGCGACGGTGGCGGCACGTTCCAGGATGCCGACGTCGCTGGTGCTGATCGCCCCCGACGGGCTGTAAGCGACGATCCTGCCGTGGTGGTGGCCGCCGGCCAGGACGGGCACCGAGGCGAAAGAGCGCACCCGGCCGCCCGCGGGCGAGAGCGGCGGGCCCTCGCGGGAGATCGACTCGCGCAGCACCTTCACGTGCTCGGCGGCCCCGGCGGTGGCCAGCACGCCGCCCGAGCCGTCCACGGCCGCCACCGACACGTCGAGCAGCTGGGCCACCTCGGCGGCGACCTCGTTCAGCCCGCCCCCGGCCAGCACCACCTGCACCAGCGCCCGGTGGGCCTCCTCCGCCCTGGCCAGCACGGCGGCCTGGCGGTTGAGGATGTCGGTCAGCACCTGGTTGAGGATGTCGTCGAAGCCGACGTCGTTCGGCAGCAGGATGAGGGGGAAGCCGAGCCGGTCGGCCTGCTCGACCATCTCGTCGGGCAGTTCGTCCACGTACCGGCCGAGTTTGATGGCCAGCGCGGCCAGGCCGCGCTCGTCCAGGTCGGCGACCAGCCGGCCGAGCGACTGGGGGGTGTTGCGCAGCGGGTAGCCGGTGGTGAGCAGCAGCTCGTGCGGTTTGACCCAGGCCAGGATGTCGGGCACTTCCATGACGTTGAGCCGCTGCACGATGCGGCCCAGCCCGCTCTCCCCCGCGATCAGCCGGGCGTCGGCGAGGGTGGACACGCCGAGCACCTCGCCGACGGACACGCCGTGGATGATCGTGCCGGTGCTGGCGAGACGGACGGGGGGCTCCATGCAGAGATTGTGAACCCACAAGCGGTCTGTCAGGAAGAGCCAACCTTCCCGCTGACTGTTGGCAAATTTACCCGTACGGAGGGTTCACCGGCCGTTCTACGGTCAGGACCAAGGTCGGTTGGGAGGTCTGGTGACCGTCAGTACTCATGCTCGGCGTACCCGCGTCCACGTGTCCGGCGCGGCCAGTACGGCGGTGCGCCCTGTCCTCGAGTCCCAGCGGCGCCCGGCCCGGGTGCTGGCCGCGTTCCCCGCGGGCGTGTACCTGGAGGTCAGGACCGATCTGGAGCCGTCCGTGATCGCCGTGATCACCGGCGAGGCCACCCGGCTGCCCAATTCCGTGCTGCTGTCGACGCCGCTGCCCCATCTCACGGTGGGTGACGAGGCGACGGTGGGCGACCGCACGATCGATCTGGGGCCGCTGAGCCTGAGCGTACGGCGATGGTGGGATCCCGCCCCGCCTCTGGGACGGCTCGATCCGGCCCGCCTGGCGGACGCGGAGGCCGCACTGGCCGATCCGCCGGGCGCCGGGCTGGCCGGCGACGAGGCGGTGGAGCTGCTCGCCGACAGCTGCGCCAAGGGCTGGCTGCTGGGCGCGGTGACGGCGGCGGAGCGGCTGGTCGGGCTCGGGCCGGGGCTGACGCCTAGCGGCGACGACGTGCTGGCCGGGCTGCTGGTGACGCTGCGGCACCTGGGCCGAGCTGCGCGGGCCGAGCGGCCGGTGTGGCTGGCCGGCTGGCTGGCGGCGACCGTCACGTTCGACGCGCGGACGCGGACGACGCCGCTGTCCGCCACGCTCCTGCACTGCGCGGCCAGGGGCGAGGCCAGCCCCGAGGTGATCGCGGTGCTGCGCGGCATCGCGGGCAGACAGGCGCTCGAACCGGCCCTGCGCCGGCTGCACCGGCTCGGCCACACCTCGGGCGCCGACCTGGCCCAGGGCGTCGCGATCGGCGTGCGGGCCGTGCGGTCGCTGAGCGGGGCCCGATGAACGGCCTGCCCCAGGCGGTGCTCGTACGGAGAGGGACCTACCACGACTCGGTGACGCTGATGCGGGTCAGCCGGGCGCTGTCGGAGCTGCCCGGCGTGCACGCGGCCATGGTCGCCATGGCGACCGAGCTCAACGTGTCAATCCTGCGGGAGATGGGCTTCGGCGTGCCGGAGGCGGAGCCGGGCGACCTCGTGATCGCCGTACGGGCGCGCGACACGGACGCGGCGGTCGAGGAGGCCGACCGGCAGCTGACCGCGGCGCCCCGGCCCGGGGAGACCTCCGACGAGCAGCCGCCGCTGACCACCCGCTCGGCCGCCGCGCGCGGCCCCGCCGATCTCGTCCTGGTCTCGACCCCGGGCGAGTACGCCTTCTTCGAGGCCCTCGACGCCGTCGAGGCCGGCCTGAACGTGATGATCTTCAGCGACGGCGTCCCCGTCGAGCGGGAGCGCCTGCTCAAGGAGTGGGCCGAGGCGAAAGACGTCCTGGTCATGGGCCCCGACTGCGGCACCTCCGTGATCGCGGGCGCGGGCCTGGGCTTCGCGAACGTCCTGACGCCCGGCCCCGTCGGCGTGGTCGCCGCGTCGGGCACCGGCGCGCAGCAGGTGACGTGCCTGCTCGACCGGGCCGGCACCGGCGTGAGCCACGTGCTCGGCGTGGGCGGCAGGGACCTGTCGGCCGAGGTGGGCGGGCTGTCGGCGCGGCGGGCGCTGCGCCTGCTCGACGACGACCCGGGCACCGAGCTGATCGTGCTGATCTCCAAGCCGCCTGCCCCCGAGGTGGCGCGGGCCATCGAGGAGTTGCCGCTGCGCACGCCCGTGGTGCGGGCCCTGCTCGGGCCGGGCGCGCCCGATCTGACGGAGGCGGCCGAGCAGGCGCTGCGCGCGCTCGGCCGGCCCGTCCCCGAGTGGCCGTCCTGGCCCGCCTGGCGCGGCGGCCGGGCCACACCGGAACGGATCAAGGGTCTGTACGCCGGCGGCACCCTGAGCGTGGAGGCCGCGGCGGTGGCCGGCGCCGGGGACTCCGGTGACTTCGTCGACTTCGGTGATGACGCCTACACCAGGGGCAGGGCGCATCCGATGATCGATCCCGCGCTGCGCGTGGAGGCGCTGGGGCGGGCCGAGGCGACGGACGTGGTGCTCATGGACGTCGTCCTGGGCCACGGCGCCGACCCCGATCCGGCCGCCTCGCTCGCCCATCCGATCGCCCGCAGCCCCGCCACCGTCGTGGTCGCCCTGATCGGCACCGAGGGCGATCCGCAGGACCTGCACCGCCAGGCGGGCGCCTTCCGCGAGGCGGGCGCGGCCGTCTTCCTGTCCAACGCCCAGGCCGCCCGCCACGCCAGGAGCCTCCTTTGACCTCTTTGCTCGACGCCCCGCCCCGGGTGATCACCGTCGGCGCGGGGCTGCTGGACGAGGCGCTGCGGGCGCAGGCCGTGCCGACGACGCCGGTCGCCTGGCGCCCGCCGCTGCCCGGCACCGCGGAAGACCTGGCCACGGCGCTGGCCGACCCGCGCAGGCACGAGGCGAACGAGCGGGCCGTGGCCCGGCTCGTCTCCGCCCGCCCGCACCTGGTGGGCGTGCGGCGCGCGTCCGAGGTGCTCGGCGAGGGCGTGTTCCTGCACGCGGGCCCGCCGATCACCTGGGAGCGCGCGTCGGGCCCGATGCGCGGCGCGCTGATCGGCGCGATGCTGCTGGAGGACCTGGCGGCCGACGAGCGCGACGCCGCCGACCGGCTCGCGGCGGGCGCGGTCGAGCTCCGCCCGTGCCACGAGCACGCCGCCGTCGGCCCGATGGCGGGCGTGGTGAGCCCGTCCATGTGGCTGTTCGAGGTACGCGACGACGAGCACGGCGGCACCGCGTACTGCTCGCTGAACGAGGGCCTGGGCAAGGTCCTGCGTTACGGCGCGTACGGGCCCGAGGTGCTGGAGCGGCTGCGCTGGATGGACGCGGTGCTCGGCCCGTCACTGGCGGGCGCGCTTGAGCGTACGGGCCCGATCGACCTGCGCTGGCTGATGGCGCAGGCCCTGCAGATGGGCGACGATCTGCACAACCGCAACCGCGCCGCCACCTCGCTGCTGCTGCGCGAGCTGGCCCCCGCCGTGGTCGAGGCCGCCCCGTCCGACGCCGCGGCGGTGCTCCGCTTCATCCACGGCAACGACCACTTCTTCCTCAACGCCGGCATGGCCGCGGCCAAGGCGGCCACGGACGCGGCCCGCGACGTCCCCGGCTCGTCCCTGGTCGTCGCCATGGCGCGGAACGGCACCGACTTCGGCATCCAGGTGTCGGGGCTGGGCGGGCGCTGGTTCACCGGGCCCGCGGGCGTGCCCGACGGGCTCTACCTCGGCTCGTACGGCCCCGCCGACGCCAACCCGGACATCGGCGACTCCACGATCACGGAGACGTCGGGGGTGGGCGGGTTCGCGATGGCGGCGTCACCGGCGATCGTGCGGTTCGTCGGCGGCGAGGTGGCGGCCGCGGTGCGGGCCACCCGTTCCATGTACGAGATCACGCTGGCCGAACATCCCGCCTTCCAGATTCCCGGCCTCGGTTTCCGCGGCACGCCGGTCGGCATCGACGTCACCCTCGTGGCGCGGACGGGCCTGCTGCCCGTGGTCAACACGGGAATCGCGGGCCGGGTCGCCGGGACGGGGCAGGTCGGGGCGGGGCTGGTCGAGCCGCCGGTGGAGGCGTTCACCAGCGCGCTGCACGCGCTGGCCGAGGCGATTAAGTGATCCTTTTTGATATCCGACATATCACCACGTCGGAACTCATGTAAGGCAACATCACCTTCCCTTGCGCATTCGCCGCCGATATCGTAACCATCCTCATAATCTGCAAGTAGCGTGGAAACGCACGTGACGGATGAGGCGAGATGGGGGCGGGAACATGGCAGCCGACCGCTTGCTCAGCGGGCCCGGCTCAGAGGGAGGTGCCACGGGGGGCGCTTCGCAGAGCCAGGGACGCCTGATCGGCAGGCGCTACCGACTGATGTCGCCCGTCGGCAGAGGCGGCATGGGCATGGTGTGGCACGCTCATGACGTGCTGCTCGACCGGGACGTGGCGGTCAAGGAGCTGATCCTCCCCTACGGTCTCGACCACGCCGGCAAGCAGGTCGCCCACCGGCGCATGCTGCGCGAGGCCAGGTCGGCCGCGCGGCTGACGCATCCCGGCATCGTGACCGTTCACGACGTCGTCGAGGAGGACGGCCGCCCCTGGATCGTGATGGAGCTGGTCCGGGCCTGGTCCCTGGAGCAGGCCGTACGCCAGAGCGGGCCGCTGCCGGTGATCCAGGCCGCCGAGATCGGCATCCGGGTGCTCGACGCGGTGCGGCACGCGCACGCCGCCGGGATCCTGCACCGCGACATCAAGCCGGGCAACGTGCTGCTCACCTCGGACCGGGTGGTGCTGACCGACTTCGGCATCGCGGCCATCGAGGGCGACGTCACGATCACGCAGACCGGGCTGCTCATGGGCTCGCCCGCGTACATCCCGCCTGAGCGCCTGTCCGGCCAGCCGATCACGCAGGCGGCAGACCTGTGGTCGTTCGGCGCCACCCTGTACGCCGCAGTCGAGGGCCGCCCGCCCTACGAGGGGCCCGACCCGGTCGCGGTGCTCGGCTCCGTGCTCACCCAGGACCCGATCACGCCGCAGCGGGCCGGCTCGCTGCTGCCGGTGATCGAGGGGCTGCTGCTCAAGGACCCGGCGCGACGGCTGACCTCGGCCCAGGTCATCGAGATGCTGGAGGCGGTGCTGCGCGCGCACGGCGCCCCGCGCCCCCGTGCGCCGGAGACGCTGCCCAGCCAGTCCGACCCCACTCCCGCGGGGCTGCTGCCGCCGCTGGAGACCCCGTCGGGGCCGATGCCCTCACGGATCGTGGAGACGCCCTCGGGTCCGGTACGCGTGCCGTACGACCCGCAGGGCAACCCGTCCGGCGGCTACTCGATGCCGCCCTACGAGGGTCTGACGAGCCCGTCGGCCGGCCACCGTACCGACCAGCTGCCGCAGTTGCCGCGCACGCCCGGCGCCCCCGGCGCCCCTTCCGGCCCGCGTCCCGGCACGTACGACTCGCTCGCGAGCAACTCGGGCGGGTACGACTCCCTGGCGAGCTCCTCCGGCCCCTACGACTCCTTGGCAAGCAACTCGGGCCCGTACGACTCCCTGGCGAGCAACTCGTACGACTCCTTCGCGAGCTCCTCCGGCCCGTACGACTCGCTCGCGAGCACGTCGGGCCCGGCCGGGATGCCCTTCGGCGCTCCCCCCGGACCCAGGCAGGGCCGGCACCCGGACGACGACCTGGACAGCCCGGCCTGGCCGCGTCCCCAGCCGATCCTGCCGCTGACCAGCGACAGCCGTACCTCCGGCGCCACCCCCTGGCCGCTGGCCTCGCCCGACGACCTGCGCGAGCAGTCGCGCGGCCTGTCGCGCGACATCGGCCGCGACCGCCTGACCACGCTGCCCAGCGCCACCCCGCGCGCGGGCAAGAGCCGGCGCAGGAGCGACGAGGACGACGGCCCCTGGGTGCGCGACGGCCGGCCCACCCCGCTGACGATCATCGGCTCCCTGCTGGCGCTGACCGTCGTGACGGGCGCCGTGCTGATCATCCTGACCGGCGGATCGCCGACGGCGCCCCCCGCGACGACCGCCGTCGCCACGGGCGCCGCCACGTCGGGCGTCTCGCCCCTGAAGGCGGACGAGGGGCCGTCCAGCGCGCCCGAGGGGTACACGATGCACACGGGCGCCGGTTTCGCCGCCGCCGCGCCCGCGAGCTGGAAGCCTGGCGACGACGGCGACAGGTCCACCTTCACCGGGCCGAAGGACTCCGGGATGCGGATCGTCGTGGAGAAGGCCACGCCGCAGTCCGACGGCGGGCTGACGGCGCTGGGCCGGCAGGAGGCGGACGGCGGGCTGGAGAGCTACATCCAGGTGCAGCTCCAGAGCGTGGACTACCGCGACTGGCAGGCCGCCGACTGGGAGTACACCTACACCACGCCCAGCGGTGTCCCCATGCACGCGCTGACCAGGTACGTCTCGATCGACAAGAAGGCCGCGTTCAAGATCACGTTCGATCTGCCCGAGCTCAAGTGGGACGACCAGGCCGGCACCCGTGAGGTGTTCCTGAACACGTTCCGGCAGGCCTGACGTATTGCACTGACCATTCCAAAACGGGTAGCGTGCCTCTCGTGGCACGACCGAGGAAGTTCGAGGAGACACGGGCGGTCGAGGCGGCCATGCGCGCGTTCTGGGACGCGGGCTACGAGGCCACCTCGACACAAGACCTGTGCGCCGCGACCGGCCTCGGGCGCAGCAGCATCTACAACACCTTCGCGAGCAAGCACGACCTGTTCGAGAAGGCGCTGCGGCACTACACGGGCTGGCGCAACGCGGAGTTCGCCGAGCTGATGGCGAGCGAAGTGCCGGTCAAGGAGAAGATCAAGACGCTGCTGTGGTGGTCGGTCGACCCCGACCCCGACGAACCGGCCGGCTGCCTGGTGATCAACACGCTGGTCGAGCTGGCCCCGCACGACCCGCACATCGCCGACCTGCTGCGCCGCGACACCGACCTCCGGGTCCAGGCCATCAGGTCCGCCCTCGAGACCGCCCGGCTGCGCGGCGAGATCGGCGCTGACAAGGACCCGCTGGCCCTGGCCCACTTCGTCACCGCCACGATCAACGGCCTGGGAGTGGCCAACAGGGGCGGGGCGAGCCGGGCCGCGCTCGAGTCGATCGCGAACGTCGCGCTGGGCGCGATCTGATTTTCTGCTGCCCTTGTTTTGTACTGATCAATCTAAAATTGAGGAGGTCGCCATGCCGTTGGCGGTCTACATCCTGGGACTCTCCATCTTCGCCCAGGGCACGTCCGAGCTGATGCTGGCCGGGCTGATCCCCGTGCTGTCCGAGGATCTGGGCGTCTCCGTGCCGGAGGCGGGGCTGCTGATCTCGGCGTTCGCGTTGGGGATGCTGGTGGGCGCGCCGGTGCTGGCCATCGCCACCTCGCGCTGGCCGCGCCGTACGGTGCTGCTGGCGTTCACCGCGATCTTCGTGCTCACCCACGTCGTCGCCGCGCTGACGTCGAGCTACGGCGTGCTGTTCGCCACCCGCGTTGCAGGAGCCTTCGTGTACGCGGGCTTCTGGGCCGTGGCGGCGAGCACCGCGATCGGCCTGGTGCCCGTCAACGCCCGGGCCAAGGCGATGAGCGTGCTGGCCGGCGGGCTGACGGTGGCGACCGTGCTCGGCCTGTCCGCCGGGACGATGATCGGCCAGCACCTGGGCTGGCGGGCGGCCTTCTGGACGGTCGCCGCGATGTCGGCCCTGGCCGGAATCGGCGTCTTCGTCACCATCCCGGGCGGCCGCCCGCAGCCCGCCACGAAGCAGCCCGCGACGCCGGGCGCCGCTCCGGGCACGGCTCCCGGCACGGTTTCGGACGCCGCTCACAACGACGCCTCTGATGCCGCTCCCGGCCCGGCCTCCGGGATCGTCGCCGAGTTGCGGGTGCTGGCCCGGCCCGCGCTCTGGCTGGCGTACGCGACCACCGCCATCACCACGGCCGCTCTCCTGGCCTCGTTCAGCTACCTGAGCGCCCTGCTCATCAGCACCACCGGCCTGGACGCCGCCTGGGTGCCCGCCGTCCTCGCCCTGTACGGCGTGGGCTCGCTGATCGGCATCACCATCGGCGGCCGGATCGCCGACGCCCGCCCCTTCCCCCTCCTGTACGCCGGCATCACCGGCGTCATCCTGACCTCGGCCGCCCTGGCCGCCTCCGCGACCACGGCCCTGATCGCCATCCCGCTGATCTTCCTGCTCGGCGCGTTCGGCTTCGGCACCAACCCCGCGCTGAACGCCCGCCCCTTCGCCCTGGCCAGGAACGCCCCCACGCTGGCCGCGGCGGTGAACGTCTCCGCCTTCAACGTCGGCATCACCGTGGGCCCCTGGCTGGGCGGCCTGGCCATCGGGGCGGGCCTCGGCTACGCCTCGGTGGCCTGGATCGGCGCGGCGATCGGGGTGGTGGCCCTGGCCGCCGTGGTGCTCGCCGCGGCGCTGCACCGCCGGGTTCCGGTCACGCCGGAAACCGCCGGGGCAGGTCCGATACGGTCGGCCGTATGAGGCTGGCGAGCATCTCCTTCTATCCCGTCAAGTCCACGGCCGGACATGAGGTCACCACGGCCGAGGTGGAGCCGTGGGGCCTGGCGGGCGACCGGCGCTACCTCGTCACCGGCGCGAACGGCGAGGTCCTCACCGCCCGCGTGGAGCCGCGCCTGCTGGCCTGCGTCGCCCGCCTCGACGGCGACGCGCTCACCCTGACGGGGCCGCACGCTCCGCCGCTTCCGGTCTCGCCCGCCACGTGGCGTTCCACCGTGCAGGTGTGGGCCACCCGGGTCGAGCTGACCGACTGCGGCGACGCGGCGGCGGAGTGGCTGAGCGCGCTGGTGGGGCGGCCGGTCCGGCTCAAGTGGCTGGACGACCCCACGCGGCGCCCCGTCAATCCCGCCTACGGCCGCCCCGGCGACCGGGTGAGCCTGGCCGACGGCTATCCCCTGCTGCTCACCTCGGCCGCCTCGCTCGCCCGGCTCAACGACTGGATCGCCGAGACGGCCCTGGAGCGGGGCGAGGAGCCGCCCGCGCCGCTGCCCATGCGCCGGTTCCGGCCGAACGTCGTGATCGACGGGGCGATCGACGGGGTGACGGAGCCGTTCGCCGAGGACGAGTGGAAGCGGCTGCGCATCGGCGAGGTGGAGTTCCGGGTGACCAAGCGGTGCGACCGCTGCGTGATGACCACGGTCGACACCTCCACGTTCACCAAGGGCGTGGAGCCCATCAGGACGCTGGCCCGGTTCCGCCGATGGGAGGGGAAGGTCTGGTTCGGCGTCAACCTGATCCCGGACGGGCCCGGCCGGCTCGCCACGGGTGACCCCGTCACCGTTTTCTAACGAAAAATGCCGCTTTCCCGATAGAAATTCATTCACCGTCCTTTTTGGGGCGATGTTAGGGGTTATGCGAGACTTCACGGGTGACGAGTGCCCCCACGAAGCCCGCAGTCTCCTCAACTGACCGGATCACCCGCGTCCAGCGGCGCACCCTGATGGTGCTCTCGGCGGCGCAGATCGTGGGCGGGGTGGGGGTGGCCGTCGGGCTCGCGCTCAGCTCGGTCGTCGTCGACGAACTGTCCGGCTCCACGGTGATCAGCGGCTTCGCCGGCACGGCCACCGTGCTCGGCGCGGCGCTGCTGGCCCTGCCCACGGCCAGGGCGTCGGGTCAGGGCGGGCGCCGGGCGGGGCTGTCGCTGGCGTACCTGGCGGCGCTGGCCGGGTGCGCGATCTCGGTGCTGGCGATCAGCCTGCGCGCGTGGCCGCTGCTGCTGGCCGGGCTGGTCCTGGTGGGCGGCGGCAGCGCGGCCAGCCTGGCCTCCCGCTACTCCGCCACGGACCTGTCGCCCAAGGACCGCTCGGCCCGGCACCTGTCACTGGTCGTCTGGGCCTCCACGATCGGCTCCGTGGCCGGTCCGAACCTGGCCAAGCCCGCCGACCAGATCGGCATGCGGCTCGGGCTGGTGGAGAAGGCGGGGCCGTTCGCGTTCGCGGCGCTGGCCTTCGCGCTGGCGCTCGTCGTCGTCATCGGCTTCCTCCGCCCCGACCCGCTCAAGCTGGCCCGCGAGCTGAACGGCACCGGCGACCCGGGGCCCGGCCGTAACCGGACGATCAGGACCGCGTGGCTGACCCTGCGCACGACCCCGATGGCCCGCCGCGCCCTGGTCATGATCGCGGTCAGCCACACGGCGATGGTCTCCGTCATGTCCATGACTCCGGTCAAACTTCACCACGACGGCTCGAACCTGGACGTCATCGGCCTCGTGATCAGCCTGCACATCGCCGGCATGTACGTGCTGTCGCCCGTCGTCGGCTGGCTGGCCGACAAGGCGGGCAAGGTGCCGGTGCTGGTGCTCGGCATGGCGCTGCTGCTGAGCGCCGCCGCGCTGGCCGGCACGGCCGGGCACCGGGTGTGGCAGGTCACGGCGGCGCTGGTGCTGCTCGGCCTCGGCTGGTCCTGCGGCCTGGTGGCCGGCTCCGCGCTGGTCTCGGAGTCGGTCCCGCTGGAGGGCCGCCCCGCGGTCCAGGGCCTGTCGGACCTGCTCATGAACGTCTGCGGCGCCACCGGGACGATCGTCGCCGGGGCGATCGTCGGCATGCTGGGCTACGGCATGCTGGGCCTGGTCGTGGGCATCATGGTCGCCGCCGCAGGCCTGTGGCTCACCGCCGTCTGGCGCCGCCCTGCCCCCGATCCCGCCTGACCCCACCCGGGGGTTATTTGGCGTCCGCGTAGGAGGAGACCGCCACCGCCTCCATCGGGAACCGTACCGGCGTCTGCCCGAACAGCAGCCGGCTCGCCTCGGCCGCGGACTCGGTCACCGCCGCCATCACCTCCGCCGCCTGCTCCGCCGGGCAGTGCACCATCACCTCGTCATGCTGGAAGAACACCAGCCTGGCCGGCTCGGGCAGCCGCCCCCGCAGCACCGCCAGCAGCGCCAGGGCCCACTCCGCCGCCGTGCCCTGCACCACGAAGTTGCGGGTGAAGCGCCCCCTGTCTCTGGCCGCGCGCCCGCCCTCGGGCCCGGACACCAGCTCCTTCCACCGCGCCGACGGCGGCGGGCTGGTGCGGCCCAGCCAGGAGCGGACGATCCGGCCCTCCTCCCCGGCCTTCGCCGCGTCCTCCACGAACTGGTACGCCTTCGGGAAGCGCTGGCGCATCACGGCCAGCAGTTTGGAGGCGTCGCCGCTGGTGCCGCCGTACATGGCGGAGAGCATCGCGATCTTGGCGTTGTCGCGCTCGCCCCCGAACGCCTGCGCCAGCGCGGAGTAGAGGTCGATCTCGCCCGCCGCCCTGGCCAGCCCCACGTCGCCGGCCATCGCGGCGAGCACCCTGGGCTCCAGCTGCGCCGCGTCGGCGACGACGAGCACCCAGCCTTCGTCGGCCATCACCACGCGCCGCATCACCTTGGGGATCTGCAGCGCCCCTCCCCCGCTGGTGGCCCACCGCCCGGACACGACCCCGCCCACCACGTATTCGGGCCTGAACCGCCCGCCGCGCACCCACTGGTCGGCCCACGCCCACCCGTGCGCGCTGAACAGCCGCGCCAGCTCCTTGTAGGCCAGCAGCGGCGTGACCGCCGGATGGTCGATCCGCTTCAGCTCCCACGACCTGGTCGTCTTCAGCTCCACCCCCGCGCCCTTGAACGCCTTGACCAGCTGCTGCACCGAGTCGGGGTTGACCGGCTGGCCGAACGCCGCCGCCACCTCGCCGGCCAGCGCCTGCAGCTTGGCCGGGCGCATGCCGTGGACGGGACGCGGCCCGAGCAGCTCGGTCAGCAACGCGTCGTGCACGTCGCGGCGCCAGGGCATGCCCGCCTGCGTCATCTCGGCCGCCACCAGCGCGCCCGCCGACTCGGCCGCCACCAGCAGCCGGAATCTGCCCGGCTCGGGCAGCGCCGCGATCCTGGCGAGCTGGCCGGCCAGCACCTCGGCCACCGCCTCCGCGCCGAGCGGCTCGGGCGCGAACAGCGTGCCGGGCGCGTTCGGCTGCTCATCCGGCACGGGCAGGCCGTGCAGCCTGGCGTGGGCGGCCCTGGCCGAGCTGGGCTCGCCGTAGCGGCCCTCGGCGGCCAGCAGCAGCCCCTCGGTGAGGGCGAGGTCGTGGCAGCGTGCCACCCGCACGCCGCTCTCCAGCAGCGGCGGGTACGCCTCCCGCGTGTCGGCCCACACCCACCGGGGCCCCTGGGCCGCCTCGATCTCACGCACGGCTTCGGCCATCCCGCTGGGGGGACCGTCGGCGGGAAGCCCCGACGTGTCCCCGACCGGCAGCAGCCTCTCCCCCGCGACCACGACGTGCACGAGGTCAAGAGTGCCAAACGCCTCCGACAGAAAGCCCGCCAGGTGCCCGCCAGGTGCCCGCCAGGTGCCCGTCGCGTGCCCGTCGCGTGCCCGTCGCGTGCCCGTCGCGTGCCCGTCAGGTGCCCATCAGACGGTCAGCGGGATGCGCACCTCGTCCTCCAGCGGCGGGTCCAGCTCCTGCCCCAGGCACCCCGTGGCCCCGAAGCACCGCAGGGTGAGCTCTTCACCGGTCACCGTGACGTGCAGGAACTGCTTGAAGAACGGCGGCGTGTCCCAGTCGGACAGCTCGGACAGGAACCGGTGGAACACCTTGTCCACCGGCAGCCGCAGCGGCCACGGCCAGGCCCCGAGCAGCCGGGCCGCCCACCGCATCCGCTGGGTGATCCGCACGGGCCCGGCCATGGTCCTGACCGGCTCGTTCCCGACGTGCTCCGACGTGATGCAGGCCGCCTCGGACGGCGTCAGGTAGAGCCACCTCATCCGCAGCCGCTTGGCGTAGAGCTGGCTGTAGAAGGACAGCGAGTCGCCGCGCAGCGGGTAGCACCTGAAGTCGTCCTCGTGCACGCCGGCCACGTCCACCCGGCCGATGATGTGAGTGGCGTGCATGAACGCGCCGCCGCCGCCCGTCACGACGTACTGGATCACCCTGCCGTCGTCCAGCCTGACCGGGTAGCGCTGGTAGTTGTGCACGTCGCCGCCGATGGCCGCGACGTACCGGTGCGCCGGGTCGCGCACGATGTCGTCGATCGTCCCGCCGCCCTCCAGCCGCGACGGCTTGTAGACGTTGCCGGTGTAGATCGGCTTGCCGGTGACGAGGATCTTCGGCCGCGGGTCGCGCGAGACGCGCCGCAGCCACTCGGTCTGGGCCCGGTCGATCACGTTGCGGATGCCGGTGTCGACGCCCACGACGAGCAGGCTGTCGCTCTCGATCACCCAGTACGGTCCCGGCTGCGCCGCCGGCGGGCTCGCCTGCTGCGACGGCCTGCCCCGCAGCGTGCGCGCCTCGGCCAGAGCGGCCTCGTCGATCGTCTCCGGCTTGCGCCACAGCAGCCCGCGCAGCCCCCGGTCCGGCTTCGGCTTCAGCGGCGGCGCGTCGCAGAAGACCCGCATGAAGCCGCCGAGCCCGTCGTACCAGTCGTGGTTGCCGGGGATGGCGTAGATCGGGGCGTCATAGGCCTGGTACGGACGGAAGAACTTGTCGCCGTATTCGTTGCCCGATCCCGTCGGATAGATCACATCGCTGGCGATGACCGCGAAGGACGTCTTTTCCCCGATTTTCAGCAGGCCCGGAACAACGGCGTACTGCGATGCGTCTCCCTCACCCGTATCGCCCAGCAACAGGAAAGTGAAATCTCCCCCTACCGGCGGCTTGATGCGAAATTCCTGGTCAATCCCCCGCGCTTCCTGCGCCTCAACCCAGCGCGCGCGGACCTGTCCTGAAGGATCACCGAACAAGCCCGCCAGGATCTCGTTGCGCGAGAGCCAGAGCGTTCGTAAATTGAGCCAGGAAAAACCACGGCGGTCCGGTCTGAGCTGCGCGAACGTCCCCGTCTGCGCACAGGCCCATCCGGCGCCCTCCTCAGAGATCCGGGACGACGACTGCTTTCCTCGTTCGGCCGCAACTTCCACCATGACCACATCTTTACGGTGATCTACCATTCGCGCATCCTGAACGCTCCGTACCGTAAGGAACACACAAGGTGCGCAATGGTGTAGCCTCACCCCCCAAGCAAGCGGTTGGGACCGCCCAGGGAGGCTCCCATGACCCGTAACGGCCCGGACGACGCGACCCGGAAGGGCACTTCGGAAATGGACGCCATCGTAGGTCTGCTGGCATTCGCCCAGACCCGGCCGCGCTGGAGCGGCAGCGCCGCCCTGGACAGCGCGAGTCAGGCGATCGCCAGGAGCAGGGCGCTGGCGGGAAAGTCCCCCGGCGAGTACACCGAACTGCTCGCCCGCTGCCTGCGCACGACCGCCGGGCTGCAGTTGCGATGGGGCCGGGCGACGGAGGCGCTGCCGCTCGCGCAGGAGGCGGTGGCCGTCGCCCGCTCGATCGGCGGCGGGCCGCTGGTGCTCTCGCTGGTCTGCCTGGCCACGGCCCTGGAAGCCCTGCACCGCTACAGCGAGGCCGCCGCCACCATGGCCGAGGCCGAGCGGATCCCCCGCACCGACTGACCCGCCCCGGCTTCCCGCCCGGAGGCGGGTCGCCGGCGCGGGGTTCCGGACGCGGCCGGTCGCGGACGCGGGGGGCGGGCGCGGGCCGCGGACGCGAGCTACGGGCGCGGGACGGGACTACGGAGGCGGGGGGATGAGGACGCCGGGGTTGAGGATGCCGGCCGGGTCGAGCTCGGCCTTGACCGCGCGCAGGACGGCCGAGCCGAGCGGGCCGATCTCGGCGCCGTACGCGTCGCGGTGGTCGCGGCCCACGCCGTGGTGGTGGGTGATGGTGCCGCCCGCCTCGACGATGGCCGCGTTCACCGCCGTCTTGGCCCGCTGCCACTGCGCGACGGGGTCGGCGTCCTGCGGGGTGACGACGGTGAAGTACAGCGAGGCGCCGGTCTCGTACACGTGCGAGATGTGGCACATGACGAGCGGCGGGTGCGCCGGGCCCAGCGCGCCGAGCAGCGCGAGCCTGACGGCGTCGTAGAGCCGGGGCAGGTTCGACCAGAACCCGGCCGTCTCCAGCGTCTCCACGGTGGCGCCGGCCGCGAGCAGGGAGTCGCGCAGGTACGGCGCGGAGAAGCGGCCGCGCTCCCACGCCCGCCCCGGCTCAGGCCCGAGCGGCTCACCGCCCATGCGCGCCAGCACGGCCGACGCGGCGGCGTGCCGCGCCCCGATCGCCGCCCCCTCATACCCGGCGATCAGCAGACACCCGGACCCGCCAGCGCCATCGGAGCCGCCCGAGCCGTCGGGCCCACCGGCGCCATCGGAGCCGCCCGAGCCGATCGAGTCCGGCTTGGCCAGGCCGATCAGGGTCTCGGTCTCGTCCGAGAGCCGGAGCACCGCCGGCAGCGGCCCCTCCTGGGCGAGCGCCCGTACGGCGGCCGAGCCGGCCGTGAACGACGGGAAACGCCAGCCCTCGTAGCGGCGCTCGGCCGGCGCTCGCCGCACGCGCAGCCGCAGCGACGTGATGACCCCGAAGGCGCCCTCCGAGCCGAGCACGAGCTGGCGCAGGTCGGGCCCGGCCGCCGACTTGGGCGCCCGGCCGAGGTCGAGCGTGCCCGACGGGGTGGCCAGGGTGAGACCGACGACCATGTCGTCGAAGCGGCCGTACCCGGCGGAGGCCTGCCCGCTGGATCGGGCCGCGGCGAACCCGCCGAGCGTGGCGTACTCGTACGACTGGGGGAAGTGTCCGAGCGTCAGCCCGTGCCCGGCCAGCAGCCGCTCGGCGTCGGGAGCCCGCACCCCTGGCTCGAACTCGGCCACCATCGACTCGGCGTCCACCGACCGCAGCCGGTCGAGCCGCCCCAGGTCGAGCGCGATCACCCCGGCGAAACCGGACCCCGCGGCGGCGCGCTCGGCGGGGCGCTCAGCGGGGCGCTCGGACGGGCGCTCGGCGGCGAGCCCGCCGACCACCGAGGTGCCGCCGCCGAAGGGCACGACCGCGATCCGCTCCTGCGAGCAGAGCCGCAGCAGCTCGGCCACCTCCTCGTGCGAGCCGGGCAGCACCACCGCGTCGGGCGCGGCCGAGCCGTCGCCGGCGCGCATGAGCAGCAGGTCTGGGGTGGACTTGCCACGCGTGTGCCTGACCCGGTCCTCGTGGCCGGTCCGCACGTTCGCGGCTCCGGCGATCTCCGCGAGCGCCTTGAGCAGCGGCTCGGGGAGAGCGACCGGCGCGAGCCGCACCGACTCCAAGCCGGCGGCGGGGGTGGCGGGCGCGCGTACGCCGAGCAGGTCACGCAGCAGCCCCCGGACGCTCTCGGGCAGCTCGCGCGCCTGGGCGGGGTCGCCCCAGCCGGACCACGACATCGGTTCTCCAGTCACGCATACACTGTGACACATGACGTCGATTCGTCACAACGATGAGGTTCTGGACGCGGCCCGCGACTGCGTGCTCGCCTACGGCGTGCGCAGGACGACGCTCACGGACGTGGCGCGCAGGGCCGGGGTGTCGCGGATGACGCTCTACCGCCGCTGGCCCGACGTGCGCACGCTGGTGGCCGATGTGATGACCAGGGAATGGGTACGGGTGGTCGAGGGGCTGGACACCTCCGACCCGGTACGCGCGGTCGTGGCGGGCGTCAGGGGGCTGCGCGGGCACCCGCTGTGGCGCAAGATCGTGGAGGCGGACCCTGAACTGCTCGTGCCGTATCTGCTCGACCGGCGCGGTGCCACCCACGAGGCGGTGCTGGAGGTGCTGGAGCCGGTCGTCGGCGACGCGCGCAGGGCCAGGGCGGTGCTGCTGGTCGCCCAGTCGTTCCTGCTGTCCGCCCCGACCATGCTCGACCCCGTGACGCTCGACGAGCTCGACGACGAGCTCGCCGCCCTGCTGGAGGCCTACCTTGGATAGCTCGCTGAACGCCGCCAGACGATCCCGTGAGCTGCGCCGGGTCGCCGAGGAACGGGTGGACGTGCTGGTGGTGGGGCTGGGCGCGACGGGCGCGGGCGCCGCGCTCGATGCCGCCTCACGGGGGTTGAGCGTAGCGGCGATCGACGCGCACGACCTGGCTTTCGGCACGTCCAGATGGAGCTCCAAGATGGCGCACGGCGGGCTGCGCTACCTGGCCAAGGGTCAGGTGGACGTCGCGTACGAGAGCGCGGTCGAGCGCGGGATCCTGCTCCGCAGGACGGCTCCGCACCTGGTGAAGGCGCACCC
Source organism: Nonomuraea sp. NPDC048892 (assembly GCF_040649735.1). Lineage (NCBI taxonomy): Bacteria > Bacillati > Actinomycetota > Actinomycetes > Streptosporangiales > Streptosporangiaceae > Nonomuraea > Nonomuraea sp. NPDC048892. The sequence goes on from NZ_JBEZFZ010000003.1 coordinate 332,666, forward strand.
GTACATGCTGCCGCTGACCCGGGCGGTGTCGCGCAGGCAGGCGGCGCTGGTGATGGCCAGCTACCGGATGGGCGACGGGCTGCGGGCCGCCGCGCGCACCTCCCGCCGGCTCCTGCCGGGCCCTTCCCGACTGAGCGCGGCCCGCGCCCGCACACTGTCGCCCGTGCTGGCCTCCGACGGGCTGCGCGGCGCGCTGCTGTCGTGGGACGGGCGGCTGCTCGACGACGCCCGCCTGGTGGTGGCGATCGCGCGGACCGCCGCCGGGCACGGCGCCCGGGTGCTGACCAGGTGCCGGGCGCTGCGGCTGACCGGTACGGGCGCGGACGTGCGCGACGAGCTGACCGGCGAGGAGTTCACGATCCGGGCCAGGGTGGTGATCAACGCCACCGGGGTGTGGGCGGGCACCCTCGACCCGGCGGTGGAGCTGCGCCCGTCCCGCGGCACGCACCTGGTGCTCGAACCTGGCACGCTGCCGGGGCAGATCGCGGGCATGCACCTGCCGATCCCCGGTGAGAGCAACCGGTTCGCGCTCGTGCTGCCGCAGCGCGACGGCCGCGTCCACGTCGGGCTCACGGACGAGCCGCTGGAGGGGCCGATCCCCGACGTGCCCGAGGCGCCCGAGAAGGACGTCAGAGCGCTCCTGGAGGTGCTGAACGGGGTTCTTGAGGCTCCGGTGACCAGAGAGGCGGTCGCGGGCGTCTACGCGGGCCTCAGGCCGCTTCTGGCGGCCGACGGGCGGACGGCCGACCTGTCCAGGAGGCACGCGGTGCTCACGGACGGCGGCGTGGTGACCGTCGTGGGAGGCAAACTGACGACATATCGGCGCATGGCCGAGGACGCGGTGGATCGAGCGATCTCGTACGGGAACCTCCGGGCCGGGCGGTGCCGTACCCGCAAGATCCCGCTCGCGGGCGCGGGCCCGGTGCCGTCAGGGGCGCCGGCGCGCCTGGCCGAGCGCTACGGCGCGGAGGCCGCGGCCGTGCAGCAGCTCGTCAAGGAGCACCAGGAGGAGGTCGGGCTCGGCCTCACCGAGGGCGACCTGCTCTGGTCGGCGCTGCACGAGGGGGCGCTCGACGAGGGCGACCTGCTCGACAGGCGGACCAGGATCGGCCTGGTCCGGAGGGACAGGGACCGCGCCCTGCCGGCGACACGGGCCGTACTCGATCGAATCTCGTCCGCCTGACCCATCCGATCCGTTAGGTTAGTCTTACCTAAGTCGGATCGGGGAAAGGACAGGCACGTTGGCGAGGGGCTGCGAGCATCCGGCGGGATGCCACACAGGGGAGGTGCCCACGCTGGCGAGTGCCACCGTGGGAGCCAGGCTGTGGCTGCTCATCGAATACACCAGAGCCTGGCCTTCGCGCCTGGAAACGCTCGAACTTCCGGGAAAAATCTCAGAACTCGTCCGCCGGGCGCTCGAACGCGGTATCCGGCCCCAGCTGATCCGCCGTCCCGGGAGGCGAACCCGCCCGCAGGAGCAGGGGATCCGTGTGCTAGTGGCCTACGCGGCGGGGCCGAACCCCTGGCTGGCCTCGGGTGTCGTCGCAGGTCCCGACGATCTTGACCTGGACGCGCTGGTGGCGGGAGTGGTCCCGGAGTCCTGCATACTTGAAGACGAGCCGGTATTTCTGGTCTGCACGCACGCCAAGCGCAATGTGTGCTGCGCCCGCATTGGACTACCCCTCGCTCGGTCACTGGCGGAAAACCTGCCGGACAGAGTATGGGAAACGTCACACGTTGGCGGCGATCGGTACGCCGCCAACCTCGTGTGCTTGCCACACGGAATTTTCTACGGCAGCATGTCTCAGGCTGCTGCGTTGGCAGCGGCTAACGCGTACCGGTCGGGCGAGGTCATTCTCGACCGCTACCGGGGACGCGCAGGCATCCCTGAGCCATTGCAGGCCGTCGAGCACTTCGCCCGAGCCCATACGGGAGAGTGCTCCGTCGGCGCGGTGGCCGTGGAATCCTCCAGGACGGACGGCGACGTCACCGAAGCCATTGTGCGCATCGGCGACGTCCGGCTCCAGGTTGTGGTCGAGCCATCGGCGTTCACGGCGCCGTGTGGCACCGCTTCGGCTTGCGCCGAGACGATCACCACCTACCGGCTGGTTTCGCTGGACAGGCTCACGCCTGTGCGGTACGCCACGCCCGCTCTCGCCTGAGCAGGGAACATCACGGCCCTACGTTGCGTTGGAACAGTGACGCCAAAAGCGTCCAATGCGGCTCAATTACCGAAATACCTCTCACGAAGGTGGTTTTCTCATGTCTCAGGTACGTCGGCAGCTCGCCCGCCCGCGCCCCAGCTGGGGTTGGCAGGATGATGCCGCGTGCCGGGGTGAGGACCTCGTGCTCTTCTTCGGCCCCGACGGGGAGCGGCAGCCCGAGCGTGACGTACGAGAGCGGAAGGCCAAGGCGATCTGCGCCCAGTGCCCTGTCCGCAACGAGTGCCTTGATTACGCGCTCTCCCGGCCGGAGAAGTACGGCACGTGGGGCGGTCTCAACGAGGACGAGCGGGCGAGCGAGCGTCGCCGTCGCATGCGCCGCGCGGCCAGCGCCGGCATCTCCGCCGCCTGACACACCCGGCAGCGTCACCATCGCGTGATCACGCAGTTGTCCCGATGAACCAGAGCCTGGCCAGCCAAGCGCAGGCTCTGGCGAACCCGGTCGGGACAACTGCCTGATCAGGCGACCACAGTCAGAAACCCCCGGCTCTACCGGGGGTGGCACATGAAACGGACCGCGGGCGCCAGCCGCGGTCCGAAGTCATTTCCAGGGTCGTTCCCGGCGGGCTCATTCATGGGCTCATTCATGGGTCGTCGCCCCGGGCTTCGGCTCGCCACGGGTCGAGTGGGGCGTGCCGCTAGGGTGCCTGACATGTCGGCATCTGATACCGCACCAGTGACCGCGGACGACCTGGACGAGATCGTGCGTCTGGCCGTCGCAGTCCTCGCGGACACCACCGAGCCCGCCTGGAACGCCAAGGCGGGCGACCTCGAATGGACCTGCTGGGAGACCGCCGAGCACCTGGCCGACGACCTGTTCGCCTACGCCGTCCAGCTCGGCCTCACCACGGGGCCGCTGGACGTCTACATCCCCTTCGCCGCCCAGAGCCGCCGCTCCGGCGGGCCGCGCAACTCCGTGCACGCCGACCGGGCCTCGGGCGTCAGCGGGCTGATGCAGGTGCTGCAGTCGAGCGGCGCGCTGCTGAGCGCGATGGTGCGCACGGCGCCTCCACACGCGCGCGCCCACCACGTCTTCGGGCCGGCGGACGCTGAGTCCTCGGCCGCGATGGGCCTGGTGGAGACCCTGGTGCACACCCACGACCTGGCTCAGGGCCTGGGGCTCGGCTGGAATCCGCCCGGAGAGATCTGCGCGCGGGTGCTGAACCGGCTCTTCCCCGATGCCCCGCGCGACACCGAGCCATGGGCCACGCTGCTGTGGGCCACGGGCCGCGCCGAACTTCCCGGACGTCCGCGCCTGACACGGTGGCGCTGGCACAACGAACCGCCGTCACAGACTCCGTGACCGAAACCCGTTGCCGATACGACCGTAACCAGCGACGGCGTGGCCGCGTCAGACGATGAGGTCGTCGAACTCCCCGTCCTTGGCCCCCAGGACGAACGCGGTGATTTCCGCCTGGGTGTAGACCAGGGCGGGCCCTTCGGGGAAGCGTGAGTTGCGCATGGCGATCTCCCCGGTGGGCAGGTTCGCGACCTCGACGCAGTTCCCGTTCGGATTGCTCCGCTTGCTCTTGCGCCAGACGACGGGAAGGCGGCCGGCGGACGTTCCGTTGTGGAACTCATGCATGGGGACGGCTCCTCGCGATCTTACGGATGCACGTGCATCCGCGTTTGCGAGCTGACAATACGGCAGCACGAAGAACTCCATATACCGGACGACCAAAAATCACGGTATGGAGTGGATCACAGGGATATACGGGAACTCATCCAGAGATGAGCCGCTCCAGGAAGCGCCTGGTCGCCTTCGGCTCCTCCGCCTGGATGCTGAGCCGGTCCATGACCTCCATGTACTGGTCGGAGTCGGCGGGTTTGTCCAGGTAGAGGGCGCTGGTGAGCTGCTCCATGTAGACGACGTCGGGCAGCTCCCGCTCGGGGAAGCGCAGGATGCTGAACGGCCCGCCGGCCGCCGCGTGACCGCCGCGGTCGAACGGCATGATCTGCACCGTGATGTTCCGCTCGGCCGTCAGGTCGAGCAGGTGGGCGATCTGCCCGCGCATCGTCTCCGGGCCGCCCAGGGTGCGGCGCACGACGGCCTCGTCGATCACCGCCCAGATCGTCAGGCCGCTCTCCAGCCGCTTCTGCCGCGTCGTGCGCAGCGTCACCCGGCGGTCCAGCTCGGCCCTGGACGCCTTCTCGTGGGCCAGCTCGATCACCGCCCTGGCGTAGGCGGGGGTCTGCAGCAGGCCGGGGACGAACTGGTTCTCGTACGTACGGATGCTGGACGCGGCCCCCTCCAGACCGATGTAGACCTCGAACCAGGAGGGCAGCAGGTCGCCGTACTGGTGCCACCAGCCAGGGGCGTTGGCCTGCTTGGCCAGGGCGAGCAGGGGCTCGCGCTCGGCCGGGTCGGTGACGCCGTAGAGGGTCAGCAGGTCGGCCACGTCGCGCTGCTTGAAGCTGACCTGGCCGAGCTCCAGCCGGCTGATCTTCGCGTGAGATGCGCGAATCGAGTATCCGGCGTCCTCGCGCGAGATACCCTGCTCCGTACGGAGCCTGCGCAGTTGGGTCCCGAGCAGGATCCGCAGCACTGTCGGGCTTCCCGGCGAATGGCGGAGAAGCTGCCCTTCCGCGCTCTGTGCGCTCACTGCACCGCTCCTAGGTCATCTGCACGTGCAGATGCGATTCGCATCCGTAAACTATGAAAAGTCTTGCATCGGTAAGCGCTCCCCGTAAAGATGGGCATTGGATCACCAGACCGCGCTTCGGGGGCCAGGATGACGACTTTCGACGCTCGGCCGCAAGCCGCCACCGGCACCCGGCCACCAGGATGGCTGTCGCCCATTCTGGTGGAAGGACGCGCCGGGGAGTGTGATGCCGTCTTCCCCTTCCACCAGCGCACCGCTCTCGAACCCGCCTGCGTGGCCATGGCGCGGCGCTTCGTCGACCAGACGCTCGGCTCCTGGGGCGCGCTCGACCTGGCCTTCGACACCCAGCTGGTGGTCTCCGAGCTGGTGACCAACGCGATGCGGCACGGCGGCGGCGCCGCGCAGTTACGGCTGGTCTCGCACGAGGCGCAGCTCGCGTGCGTGGTGACCGACCGCAGCCGGACCGTCCCCGTGACCTCGGCGCCCGACGTGTTCTCCGAGTACGGGCGCGGGCTGCGGCTCGTGGACGCCCTCTGCACGACGTGGGGGTGGCTCTCCCCCGGCGGCTCGCACAAGGTCGTCTGGGCCGTCATCGCCGGCTGACCGGCACGAGAAGGCCCAGCCCCGGGAGCCCAGTCCCGAAAAGCCTCCTTCCCGGCCAGGCTCGGTCCGGGAAACCTCCGTCGCGGGAGCCTCAGCCCCTGTCCAGCAGGCGCAGGACGTCGGCGTCGGTGAGCTGTTCGAAGTGCTCGTACCACTGGCCGACCGCCCTGAAGTCGATCGGCGTGAGCAGCACCACCACCTCGTCGGCCTCCGCGCGCAGCGACTCGACGGTGTCCGTGGCCCCGACGGGGACAGCCAGCGTCACCTTCGCCGGCCGGGCCCTGGCGACCGCCCGCAGCGCCGCCCGCGCGGTGCTGCCCGTGGCCAGGCCGTCGTCCACCACGATCACCTCCCGGCCTTCGAGCGGGGGCAGCGGCCGATCGCCGCGATAGGCGCGGACCCGGCGGGCCAGCTCGCGCCGTTCGTGCTCCACCACGTGCGCCACGGACTCGGGCGTCAGGCCCAGGCGGTTCAGCAGCGTCAGGTCGAACACCGGCTCGCCGCCCTCGGCTATCGCCCCGACGCCCAGCTCGGGCGTCGGGGGATAGCCGATCTTCCTGGTCACCAGCACGTCGAGCGGCGCGCCGAGGGCCCGCGCGATGGGCGCGGCCACCGCCACGCCCCCGCGCGGCAGGGCCAGGATCACGGGGTCGTGCGCGTCCTGCAGCCGTTCGGCCAGCAGGGCCCCCGCTTCGGCCCGGTCCGCGAAGTACTCCATGACCTGTGCTTACCCGCTGACGGCCGCTCCTCGCCTCCGCTCATTCCCGCGATCGGCGATGCCTTTCACGGGCGCCACAGCGAGCCACAGGGAGCCACAGGGAGCCACAGGGAGCCACAGGGAGCCACAGGGAGCCACAGGGAGCAGGCTACGGGCGGTTGCGGCCCGAGCGGCGCATCTCCTTGGTGATCACCTTCCACTTGTTCTGCTGCTCCTTGCGCAGCCGCGCGTCGGTCCTTGAGGCCATCCAGGCGGCCTCCCGCTGGAGCTTGCGCCAGCTCTCCAGCCGCCGCTCCGGCAGCTCGCCGCTCTCCAGGGCGGCCAGCACCGCGCAGCCGGGCTCGCCGTTGTGGCCGCAGTCGCCGAACCTGCACCGCTCGGCCAGCGCCTCGATGTCGGCGAAGACGAGGTCGACGCCCTGGCCGATGTCGTAGAGGCCCACCCGGCGGATGCCGGGCGTGTCGATGATCAGCCCGCCGCCGGGCAGCGGGATCAGCTCCCTGTGCACGGTGGTGTGCCGGCCGCGCCCGTCGGCCGCGCGTACGTGCTGGGTCTCCATGACGCCGTCGCCGGCCAGCGCGTTGACGAGAGTGGACTTGCCCGCGCCCGACGGGCCCAGGATGACGGCGGTGCGCGAGCCGCCGAGGTAGGAGGCGGCCAGCTCGACGCCGTCGCCGTGCAGCGAGGAGACGGCGTGCACGTCGACACCGGGCGCGGCGACGCGGACGTCGTCGAGCAGGCCGTCGAGGCCGTCTTCGAACAGGTCGGACTTGGTGATGAGCACGACGGGCGTGCCGCCGGACTCCCAGGCCAGGGCGACCAGGCGCTCGATGCGGCCGAGGTCGGCGAAGTCGGTCGAGTGCATCGACGGCTCGGCCACGAAGACGACGTCGACGTTGGCCGCGAGCACCTGGCCCTGGCCGTCGCCCGACAGGCCCCCGACGGAGTCGCGGCTGACGCCGCCCCGGACGAAGGCGGTGCTCCTCGGCAGGACCTCGTCGAGCTCGTAGCGGCCCTCGGGGAGCCATCGGAGCGCGACCCAGTCGCCGACGCACGGCAGTGCGACCGGGTCGGCGGCGGAGGCGCGGCGCACGCGGGCGCCGTATTTGGCGTGATGCTGGCCGTCAGCGGCGATCACCTCGGCGGCGCCGCGGTCGATGCGGGCCACGCGGGCGGGGACGGTTTCGGCCGGCAGCTCAGCGGCGCGCAGGTCGCTCCAGCCGAGCAGGGAAAGGTCGTGAGACAACGCGATGAACCTTTGTTTCGAGAAGGAAGAGGAAAAGGGCTGCTCAGGTGAGCGCCCGGAGGTGGACTGACGGCACGCTGAAAAAGGCGACCCGCATAGGTCCTCACCTCCTCGATCTCGAACTGTCGTCGGGGCGACTCTACGCAGACTGCCGCCACCGATGCAATCGCATTATCTTCCGCGATTCGTTGAACCGCCCCCTGGCCACTGGCCGTACCACCTCCCGACGGACTGAGAAAGGGGAATGATGCGAATAAGCACGTATCCCCCGCCCTCGGCCGAGGAAGCCGCCCCGATGGGGAAGCCGCGCCTACGCCACTGGATCCGGCGCGTGCGCCCGGATGACGAGGTGGTCGTGTCCGCGCTCTACCGGGAATATCACAGGCCGCTGCTGGCATTCGTGATCCGGCTGACCGCGGGCGATCGGCAGTGGGCGGAAGACGTGGTGCAGGAGACCATGATCAGAGCGTGGCGCAGTGCGGAGCGGCTCGACCCGGATTCTGTCTCGCTGATGCCCTGGCTCGCCACGGTCGCCAGACGTATCGTGATCGATGACCGGCGACGCCGGGATGCCCGGCCGCGGGAGTCGGGCGACGGAGCGCTGGAGAGCATGCCCGTGCCGGACGAGATGGAAGGACTGCTGCACCAGGTGGTCGTGTCCGAGGCGCTGAAGGCGTTGTCGCCGGCCCACCGCGAGATCCTCAACGAGACGATCCTGCGGGACCGGTCGGTCAACGACGCCGCCAAGGCGCTCGGCATCCCGGTGGGCACCGTGAAGTCCCGGGTTTACTACGCCGTACGCGCGTTGCGGATCGCACTTGAGGAGAGGGGGGTGACGGCGTGACTTCGAGAGTCGAGCACACGGATGTGGGGGCCTACGCGCTCGGATTGCTGGACGAGGACGACAGGCTGGCCTTCGAGGCCCACCTCCTCGGCTGCTCACAGTGCCGGTACGAACTGTCCGACCTGGCCGGCGTGGCCAACGTGCTGCACGGGATCGGACCCGTCCATGATCTCGGCCCCCCTACCGTTGACCTCCCCTCCGGCGGGGAGGACGACGTGGTCGGCCTGCTCCGGCGCAAGAAGGCGGCCGACAGGCGGACGCGCAGGGGGACGTTCGTGATCGGGATTGCGGCCGCGGTCACGCTGGTGGCGGGCGGCCTGACGATCGGCACGCAGCTCGACGCGGGAGAGGCGGCGCCGGTCGCGCAGGGTCACGGCGGCCACATGAGCACCGACATGGGCCCGGCCGAGCAGTTCTACACCGAGGGCCGCCCCATCGAGGGCAAGGGCGTCGACGGGGTGACGGGCGGGCTGGTCGTGGAGTCCAAGGGGTGGGGCACGCACGCGGCGCTCAAGCTGTCCGGGGTGAAGGGGCCGCTGGAGTGCGAGCTGATCTCCGTCGGCAAGTCGGGTGAGCGCCGGGTGATGACCGGGTGGTCCGTACCTCCAGCCGGGTACGGAGTGCCGGGATCGCCGACGCCGCTCTACATGCACGGCGGCAGCGCGACGCCGCTGAAGGACATCGACCACTTCGAGGTGGTCACCTCGGCAGGTAAGAAGTTGCTCACCGTCCAGGCCTGACCGGTTCGCGGGAAGCCCTTCCACCGCTGGTGGGAGGGCTTTTCTCGATTTATCGGGCGAATTCGCGAAATATGCGCGCGACGGGGTGAACCCGCCCCGCTCCGGGCGCGTACTGCCTGCCGTACTGACCGGAATATCAGAGTCCTTGACGAGGTGCCGTAATGTCCAAGCGAAGAATCCTGGTCCCCGCGCTGCTGGCGGCGGGAGCGCTCCTCGCCGGGCCGGTGAGCCCGGCGCAGGCCGCCGCCGACGACGTCTATCTCGCGGCCGGTCTGCGCGGCGCCGGCGAGGTCGGAACCCCTGGCGACGCGGACGGCGCCTCGACGGTCGTGCTCAGGATCAGCGGGAACCAGGTCACGTTCGCGGCCCGGTGGAACGGGATCGGCGTGCCCACCGCGGGCCGCGTGCACGCGGGCGCCAAGGGCACGGAAGGCGACGTCCGGCTCGACTTACTTCCCGGGTCACTGCCCGGCTCCGCGCTGGGCGTGACCGGCACCGTCACCGCCGCCGCCGACGTGGTCAGCGCGCTCGTCGAGAACCCCGGCGGCTTCTACGCCAACCTGTACGACGCCGCCCACCCCAAGGGCGCGGTACGCGGCCAGTTCCACCGGCTCAGCAGGCCGGTCGACCTCAACGGCGTCCTGCACGGCGGCGACCAGGCCACGCTCTCCGCCCGGACCGGGGGCGAGTCGGGCGGACAGGCCACCTGGTGGCTGCGTCCCGGCGGCTCCTCGATCGCCTACACCGTCACCTGGTCGGGCCTCGGCCGCATCACGGGCGGGCACCTGCACAAGGGCACGCCGGGGCGGCACGGCGCCGTGGCGGCGGAGCTGTTCACCGTTCCCCGTGGGCTGCCCGCGAACGTGACCGGCGTCACCGGGGAGACGCCGGTCGCCCCGAAGGTGGCCAAGCGCATCGCCGCGGGCCCCGGCGCGTACTACGCCGACCTGCGTACCGCCGAACTCGGCGACGGCGCGGCCCCGGGCCGGCTGTCGGGCGCGGCCTTCACCCATCCGCGCGGGTTCACCGCCGAGGTGCTGCGCGGCAGCCAGATCTACGCCTGCACGCAGCTTCCCGCGGGCGGCTTCGGCTTCACCCAGCTCGGCGTGACGGCCCAGCTCCGGCGCGGCATCGACCACTCGTTCGTCACGCCCGCCTCCGGGCCGCCGCAGTGGGTCGCCCCCGACGGCAGCGCGGTGCGCGGCGCGGTGTTCTCCAGGACGCCGAACGGTGCGCACATCCCGGAGCTCGTCCTCGACGCCACGCAGGCGGGCGCGGGCACCGGGCTGCTGGCCCAGGCCACGCAGATCCTGCGGCTGAACACCACGGGCGGCGTCGCCCCGGCCGGCGCGTGCGAGCCGGGCGCCGAGGTGAGCGTCCCGTACGGGGCCGACTACGTCTTCCTCGGCTGAGGCGAGACGAGACGAGGCCGAGCTAGGGAGAGCAGAGCGAGGCCGTAGGGGGACGGTTCTGTCCCGTCCCCCGAACGGCCGTTCCGGCCGATCCGGCCTGGTCAGCCGGTCGGCCGCCGCGACGGGGTACTCCGGCCACCCCGGTCGCGACCAGCGCCCCGCCGCACACAGGAGCCCGTGCGGCGGGGCGCTCCGCCGCATCCGGCCGGAGTCCGCAAAGCCCACTCCCCACACCCGGCCGGAGCCCCGGCACCGGGTCACACCAGGGCGGAGGCGTCCGAGACCGGGAAGAGGCAGGCGGCCGTGTGGCCGGGGTCCTCCTGGGCGGCCAGCGGCGGCCGGGTGTGCGCGCACTCGTCGCGGGCGGCCGGGCACCGCGTGCGGAAGCTGCACCCGGACGGCGGGTCGGCGGGCGACGGCGGGTCGCCCCTGAGCACGATGCGCCGCCGCGTCCGCTCCACCTTCGGGTCGGCGACAGGCGCCGCCGACAGCAGGCTGTGCGTGTACGGATGCCGCGGCGCGGTGAACAGCGTCTCGGTGTCGGCCAGCTCGACGATCCGGCCCAGGTTCATGACGGCGACGCGGGTGGCGATCTGCCGCATGATCGACAGGTCGTGGGAGACGAACAGGTACGTCAGCCCCCGTTCGGCCTGCAGCCGCTTCATCAGATTGATGATCTGCGCCTGGATGGAGACGTCGAGCGCGCTGACCGGCTCGTCGCAGATGACCAGTTTCGGCTCCAGCGCGAGGGCTCTGGCGATGCCGATGCGCTGCCGCTGCCCGCCGGAGAACTCGTGCGGGAACCGGTCCTGGCTGCCCGCCTCCAGCCCGACGGCGTCGAGCAATTCGGCCACGCGGTCGCGGGCGGCGGCCGAGCGGCGGCGCACCCGGCCGTGGGTGATCAGGGGCTCGGCGACGATGTCGCCCACGCGCATGCGGGGATTCAGGCTGGCGTACGGGTCCTGGAGGACGACCTGCATGTCCTCGCGCACGGACAGCAGCTCCCGCTGCCGCAGCCCGAGCAGCTCCTTGCCGTCGAACCAGATCTCGCCCCCGCTGGCCTCCACCAGCCGCAGGATGAGCCGGGTCAGCGTGGTCTTGCCGCAGCCCGACTCACCGACCAGCCCGAGCGTCTCGCCGGGGCGCACGTCGAACGAGACGTCGTCCACGGCGACCACCCCCGAGCGGAACTCCTTGCGCACGCCGCGCAACGACAGCAGCGGCTGCTCGGCCATCAGAGACTCCCTTCCAGCAGGCAGGCGGCGCTGTGTCCCGGCGCGCGCTCGGTCAGCGGCGGCACCGTCGCGGAGCACTCGGGCATGGCCAGCGCGCACCGGGGATGGAACGCGCAGCCGCCCGGCGGCGAGAACAGATTCGGCGGGCTGCCGGGGATCGGGTCGAGCGCGGCGCCGCCGGGGACGTCGGAGCGGGGCATGGACCGCAGCAGCGCCCTCGTGTACGGCATCCTGGGCGCCGCGAACACCTCGTCCACGGCGGCCAGCTCGACCGGGCGCCCCCCGTACATGACCAGGACCCGGTCCGCGCAGCGGGCCACCACGCCGAGGTCGTGCGTGATGAGCACGATCGCCATCCCGAAGCGTTCCTGCAGCCCGGCGAGCAGCTCCATGATCTGCGCCTGGACGGTCACGTCGAGCGCGGTCGTGGGCTCGTCGGCGATCAGCACCTTGGGCCGGCAGGCCAGCGCGATGGCGATCATCACGCGCTGCCGCATGCCGCCGGAGAACTGGTGCGGGTACTCCCCCGCCCGCTGCTCGGGGTTGGGGATGCCGACCTCGCGCAGCGCCTGGACGGCCTGGGCACGGGCCTGCGACCTGGACAGGCCCTGGTGCAGGCGGAGGGATTCGGCGATCTGCGCCCCGACCGTCTTGAGCGGGTTGAGGCTGGTCATCGGGTCCTGGAAGACCATGGCGATCTCGTTGCCGCGGATCGCGCGCATCTCCCGTTCCGACAGCTTCAGCAGGTCACGGCCGCCCGACAGGATCTCGCCGCCGGTGTAGTGGCAGGGCGGGGTGGGGTGCAGGCGCAGGATCGACAGGGCGGTCGCGGTCTTGCCGCTGCCCGACTCGCCGACGACGGCCAGGGTCTCGCCCGCCTTGACCGACAGGGACACGCCGTTGACCGGTTTGACCGTGCCGGCGTCCAGGCGGAACTCGACGTGCAGGTCGTTGATCTCCAGCACGCTGCTCATCGGATCGCCTCCGGGCTCGGATGGGCGGTGCCGGTCATACGAGGCCCTCTCTGAAGATGCGCAGCAGCTCGGCCGGGTCGGCCTGGACGGTGCCGGCCGGCGGGCGGGCCGCCTGGGCGAGGGCGGAGGGCTGCTTGAGCGCGCCGCCCGTCACCACGCTGACCACCGTGTCGCTCTCCGACACCCAGCCCTGGGCGCGGGCGCGCAGCAGGGCGGCGGTGGAGGCGGCGGCGGACGGCTCGGCCAGGACGCCCTCCTCGCCGAGCAGCCGCATGGCCTCGAACAGGTCGTTGTCGTCCACGGCGACCACCCGGCCGCCGGATTCGTAGACGGCGCGCAGCACGCGCGAGCCGCCCTGGATGGGGGCGTCACCGGCGATGCTCTGGGCCACGGTCTTGTTGGCGTCACCGTGGCGTCCCGCGACCGGCTTGCCCTCGGCGAAAGCGCGCACGAGCGGGGCCGAGGCGGCCGGCTGGACGCCGACCATCTTCGGCAGCCGGTCGATCAAGCCCAGTTCGCGCAGCTCGCGAAAGCCCTTCCAGGCGCCGTAGAGGCCGCCGCCGGTGCCGACGGGGTGCACCATCACGTCGGGCGCGCGCCAGCCGAGCGCCTCGCAGATCTCGTACGCGTACGTCTTCATCCCCTCGTGCCGCACCGGGTTGATGAAGTTGACGAAGCAGTAGAAACCCGCCTCCGACAGGGCGCTCACCCCGGCGAAGATCTCCAGGCTTGAGCGGTAACGCAGCCGCAGCACACGGGCGCCGCTGAGGCTGATGGCGGCGATCTTGGACTCGTTGGCCACGTCCTCGACCAGGACCGTGGCCTCGATACCGGCTCTGGCGGCGTACGCGGCGAAGGAGGCGCCGGCGTTGCCCGAGCTGTAGGTGAACGCCTGTTTGACGTCCAGCGCCCGGGCGAAGCCGACGGCGACGGAGAAGCCGCGGTCCTTGAAGCTGCCCGTGGGCATGAGGGTGTCGTTCTTGATCAGTAGGTTGGGCAGGCCCACGTGGCGGCCGAGCCTCCTGGTGGGCATCAGCGGGGTGTCACCCTCGCCCAGGTAGAGGGGCGCGGCGCCGCGCGGCAGCGGAAGCAGATCCGACCACCGCCACAGGCCGAGGTCACGGCGGGCGGCGGCCCGCTCCGTGATCCGGCGGGGGTCGGCGGGGCCGAGGTCGTAGCCGATCTCCAGCAGGCCCCCGCACGCCTCGCAGAGGAGGGCGGGCTTGTCCAGCGAGAAGGTGGCGTGGCAGTCGTCGCACTTATAGTGGGTGGCGAGGTTCATCGATGGTATGCCTTCGGGTCGGCGACGTCGCGGAGCAGGTCGCCGGTGACGTTGATCGCGAGTGTGGTCATCATGATGGCAGCGCCGCTGAAGACCGCGATCCACCACGCCCCGCGCAGATAGAGCTGGCCGTCGGCGAGCATGCTGCCCCACGTCGGGACGCTGGGCGGCACGCCGAGCCCCAGATAGCTGAGCGACGCCTCCGCGACGATCATCGCGGCCACCTGGAGCGTGCCGATGGTGGCCAGGGGGGCGACGATGTTCGGCAGCAGGTGGCGCACCATGATCTGCGGGCCGGTGTCGCCGATCGCCCTGGCCGCGGTGACGAACTCGCGCTCCCTGAGCGAGAGCACCTCGGCGCGGACCACGCGGGCGTACGACACCCAGCCGGTCAGGCCGAGCACGAGGATCAGGAAGAGCAGGCTCGGGCCGAGCACCGCGATGATGGCCAGGGCCAGCAGGATCGAGGGGAAGGCGAGCTGCACGTCCGCCAGGCGCATGAAGACCTGCTCGCGCCAGCCCCGGTAGTAGCCGCTGACGACTCCGACGGCCGCGCCGACCACGCCCGACAGCAGCGTGGCGGCCAGGCCGACGAGGAGGGAGACGCGGGTGCCGTACATGATCCGGCTGAGCACGTCGCGGCCGAGCTTGTCGGTGCCGAGCAGGTAGCCGGGCTCGCTGCCGTCCATCCAGAACGGCGGGCGCAGCTTCAGCTGCAGGTTCTGCAGGTTGGGGTCGTGCGGCGCGATCAGCGGCGCGAAGATCCCGACGAGGACGACGAGCCCGATGATTCCCACGGCGACCTTGGCGGCGTGGTTGCGGCGCAGGGCGCGCAGGGTTGCGGTGAGCATCAGGACAGCCTCACGCGGGGGTCGAGCAGAGCATAGGACAGGTCCACGATGAGGTTCACGATGACGAACACGGCCGCCAGGAACAGCACCGTGGCCTGCATGAGCGGATAGTCGCGGTACGTGATCGCCTCGACGGTCAGCCGGCCGATGCCCGGCCAGGAGAAGACCTGCTCGGTGAGGATGGCCCCGCCGAGCAGGCTGCCGACCTCCAGGCCGACCACGGTGACGACCGGCAGCGAGGCGTTGCGCAGGCCGTGCGCGGTGACCGCCTTGAGGCCGGACAGGCCCTTGGCCCTGGCGGTGCGGATGTAGTCCTCGCCGAGCACGTCGATCAGCGACGAGCGCAGCAGCCTGGCGATCATCGCGGCCGAGTAGAGGCCGAGCGTGATCGCGGGCAGCACCAGGTGGGCCGGCGAGCCGGTGCCCGAGGCGGGCAGCCACTGCAGGTTCACCGCGAAGATCAGGATGAGCAGGATGCCGACCCAGAACGCCGGGGTGGACTGGCCGACCAGGACCGAGGCCATGACCGAGGTGTCGGTCGCGCTGCCCCTCCTGACCGCGGCCACGATCCCGGCCGGGATCGAGACGATCAGGGTGAACGCCATCGCGGCCACGGCCAGGTCGATCGTGAGCGGCAGGCGCTCCATGATGACCTCGAACGCGGGGCGGTGGAAGAACACCGACTGGCCGAAGTCCAGGCCGAGCAGGCCCGTCATGTACGAGACGTACTGGTCGAGCAGCGGCCGGTCGAAGCCCAGGCTCGCCCGCAGCGCGCGCTCCTGCTCGACGGTGGCCTCGGGCGGCAGCATCTGCTGCACCGGGTCGCCGGCCAGCCTGACGATGAAGAACGCCACCGTGGCCACGCAGAACAGCACGAGCAGGGTGTGGCCGACCCTCTTGCCGATGAAACCGATCATGAGGTGGCGAGTTTGGCGGTCGCCATGGCGAGGGTGCCGTTGGCGTTCGTCTTCCACTGGACCCGGTCGCTGACGGCGTACAGGATGCTCGCCTGATACAGGTAGAGGAACGGCGACTCCTCGATCATCAGCTTCTGCAGCGCGGTGAACGCCTCCTGCCGGGTGTCCGGGTCCACCGACTGCTCTTCGGTGTCGATGAGCTTGTCGGCCTGCGGGTTGTTCCAGCGGCTCTGGCGGCGGTCGTGGCGGACGAACGACTGCAGGTTGCTGGAGGCGTCCATGGTCCAGCCGGAGTTGCCGACGAAATACATCTCGCCCAGCGCCTTACGGTTGTCCGAAACCAGGCGGCCCTTGAACGTGGCCGGGTCGAGCAGCGACACCTCCGCCTTGACGCCGACCGCGGCGAGCTGGCCGGAGATGGCCTGCGCGATGTCCTTGTCGGCGGTGGAGGACGACAGCTTGAGGCTGAAGCCGCCGGAGTGTCCCGCCTCGGCCAGTAGGCTCTTGGCCTTGGCCACGTCGTGCTGGAACGGCCGCACGGAGGCGTCGAAGCCGAACGCCTGCTTCGGGATGAGTGTCGGGGTGCGCTCGGCGGCGCCGTTGAGCACCGACGTGATCAGGGTGTCCACGTCGAGGGCGTGGTTGAGCGCCTGGCGCACCCGCTTGTCCTTCAGTGGGCCCTCTTCTGTGTCGAGCGAGACGAAGAACGTGCGCACGCCCGGCGAGGTGACGACCTTGAACCCCGGCGCGTCACCGAGCTGCTGGGCGGCGTCGGGGGTCAGGCCGGTCACGATGTCCAGCTCGCCGGACTGCAGCGCGGCCAGCGACGACGACGGGTCCGGCATGACCTTGAAGGTGAGCTGCTCGACGGAGGGCTTGCCGTTCCAGTACTTCGGGTTCGCCTTGAGCGTGATCTGGCTGTCGCGCTGCCACTGCTCGAACGTGAACGGCCCGGTGCCGACCGGGTGTTCGGCGAAGACCTTGTCGCCCTTCTCCTTGATGTACTTCGGCGGCACGATCACCCCGCCGAACAGCGACAGCTTGGCCGGCAGGATCGGGTCGGGCTCCTTGGTGACCAGGTCCACGGTGTGGGTGTCGATCACCTTGGCGCCGGTGACCAGGCGCAGCTCCACGATCGGGGACTGCGTGGCGGGGTCGATGAGGCGCTCGATGCTGTAGGCCACGGCGGCGGCGTCGCACGGCTCGCCGTTGTGGAAGGTCACGTTCTTACGCAGGTGGAAGCGCCAGGTCTTGTCGTCCTTCGACTCCCACCGCTCGGCCAGTCCTCCGACCAGCTGGTCGCCGGTGTCCCTGACGGTGAGCGTGTCGAAGACGTTGATCAGCACGTTCATGGAGGGCAGGTCGCCCTGCTTGTGCGGATCGAGGGTGGTGGCATCCGCGGCCAGCGAGACCCGCAGCGCGGACGCGGCGGCGCCCTGGCCGCCGGTCGATGGCTTGGTGCTGGCGCAGGCTCCTAGGGAGAGCGCCGCCGCGGCGAGGCCGCCGAGCTTGAACAGATCCCGGCGGGTCGGCAATTCGCGGACGGACATGAATCCCGCCTCCCTTTCTTACGTTTCACATGGTGAAATCTCGTATCACGTGGTTGAATATGGCTCGTTTCGGTTATGTCCGTCAAGCCTTTTGGGTCAGGTGACAATGAACTCGGTGGAGAAGACCCTGGTCGTGCTGGGGGCACTGGCCGGCCACGACCAGCCGCGCCGCCTGGCCGACATCGCCCTGCGGACCGGCATCAACAAGACGACCGTGCACCGGATTCTGCAGATCTTCATCGCGCAGGGGTACGCCGTCTCGCACGGCGACGGCACCTACGCCTCGGGCCCGGCGATCCTCGCGCTGGCCGGGGCGGCGCTCACCGATCGCGACATGACCACGCTGGTCCGGCCGATCCTGGAGAACCTGCAGCGCAACACCACGCACACGGTGCACTTCGCGATCCGCAGCGGCTCGTCGGCCGTCTACCTGGCCAAGGTGGAGTCGCAGCAGCCGTACCGGATGGCCTCGCGGGTCGGGACGCAGATCGCGCTGCACTGCACGGCGATCGGCAAGGCGATCCTGGCGCACCTGCCCGAGGAGCAGGTGCGCGCCGTGCTGGCGGCCACCGCGCCGCTGATCAGCAACACGCCGAAGACGATCGTCGAGCCCGAGCTGCTGATGGCCGAACTGGAGGAGGTGCGCCGGCGCGGGTACGCGGTCGACGACGAGGAGAACGAGACCAACGTGCGGTGCGTCGGGGCGGTCGTCCACGACGCGGCCGGCACGGCGGTGGGCGCGGTCAGCGTGGCGGGGCTGACCCTCAACCTGAACGAGGACGACGTGCCGCTGCTCGGCCCGCTGGTGGTGGCCGCCGCCGCCCGGGTCTCGGCGGCGCTGGGGAGGAACACATGACGGTGCCGCATTCGGCGAGGTGGGTTTTGACGCGGGCGAGAGAGGAGCGCGCGTTCTCGGGGGCCGCGTGGGCGTGGGGCCGTTCGGCCGGCCCGGTCGAGCTCGGCACCCTCGGCACGCTGAGCTGGGACGGCGACCCGGTCGGCACGGACACCCTGTGGGACCTCGCCTCGGTCACCAAGCCGATCGTCGGCCTGGCGGTCATGGCGCTGGTGGAGTCGGGCGAGCTGACCCTGGACGACCGGATCGCCCACCACCTGCCGCGTTACGCGGGCACCGACAAGGCGGACATCACCGTGTCCGAGCTGCTCACCCACACCTCCCGCATCCCAGGTCAGCAGCCCCTCTACCGCCGCTTCCCGACGCGGGAGAAGCTGCTGGACGCCCTCGTGGACCTGCCGCTCCGCCCGGAGCCGGGGATGGAGTACAGCTCCCAGGGCTTCATGATCCTCGGGCTGATCGCGGAGAGCGCCTCGGGAACGTCCCTGGACCGGCTCGTACGCGACCGGATCACCGCGCCGCTGGCCATGGACGCCACGACCTTCGTGCTCCCCGAGCCGGACCGGGCCAGGGCGGCGGCCACCGAGGACTGCCCGTGGCGCGGCCGGGTCGTCCAGGGCACGGTGCACGACGAGAACGCCGAGGTGCTCGGCGGCGTGGCCGGTCACGCGGGCATGTTCGGCACGGTGTCCGACCTGGCCCGGCTGGGCCGCTGGCTGTGCCGGGGCGGCGGCGGCCCGCTCGCGCCGCGCACGCTGAGCGTGATGACCGGCACCCGGCTGCTCGGCCGCACGCTGGCCTGGCAGGCGCACGAGCCGCCGCTGAGCAGCGGCGGCGACCTGCTCACCGCGGCGGCTTACGGGCACAACGGCTTCACGGGGACGAGCCTGTGGGTGGACCCTGAGCTGGACTTCTTCGCGGTGCTGCTGACCAACCGGGTGCACCCGACGCGCGACTCGGACGCGATCGGCCGCATCCGCAGAACCTTCCACAACGCCGCCGTCACGGAGGCGCTGTCATGACCCGGAACGCGTCCGAGGATCTGGCGAACACACCCGTGCGCGTGATCGGCTCCCCGACTCCGGCCCGCCTGACGGTCTCCGGCGGAACCGCACGACTGAACCCTGAACCGAATGACGCCCCGGCAGCCGAAGAGGCCGGGGAACTGTGGGCGGGACCCGGATGGGTGGACCTTCATGCCCACGTCTACGACGCGATGACCGAGATCAGCCTGCCACCCGACCGAGTGGGCCTCGACGCGGGCGTGCACGTGCTGGCCGACGCGGGCAGCGCCGGGCAGGCGACCATCGACGGCCTGGTCCGCTACGTCCTGCCCACGGCCAGGACCCGGGTGCGGGCCTGGCTGAACATCGGCTCCCACGGCCTGGTCCACCTGCGGGAGACCGCCGACCCGTCGTTCATCGACGTGGACGCCACCCTGGCCGCCATCGAGCGGCACCGGGACGTGGTGTGCGGGGTGAAGGTGCGTTCCAGCGGCCTGATCGTGGGCGCGATGGGCCTGCAGCCGCTCCAGCTCGGCCGCCTGGTCGCCAGGGAGGCGGGCCTGCCGCTGCTGGTCCACGTGGGCGAGGCGCCGCCGCTGATCGACGACGTGCTCGACCTGCTGGACACCGGCGACGTGGTCACCCACTGCTACCACGGCAAGACCGGCACGCCATGGACGGCGGGCGGCGCCCCGGCCCCGTCGCTGGCCCGCGCGCTGGACCGGGGCGTGCTGATGGACGTGGGTCACGGGGCGGCCAGCTTCAGCTTCGAGGTGGCGTCCCGCGCGCTCGCGGCCGGCTTCCCACCGCACACGATCAGCACGGACGTCCACGTCCGCAACATCAGCGGCCCGGTACACGACCTGGCCACCACGATCACGAAGCTGATGGCCTGCGGAATGCCCCTGGAGGAAGCGATCGACGCGGTCACACGACGACCACGCGAAATCCTCCGAATGCCGGAACCGTGGCTAGCCCCCGACGGCACGATCCACCACGCGACGCTCTTCCACGTCACCACCACGGCCCCGAAGAACCGCGTCTACAGGGACGCCAAGGGCGACACCCTGACCTCGAAACAGCACATCATCCCGGTGGCCACCATCAAAAACGGCACCATCACCAGGACGAGCGGCTGAACAACCGTCGGCGGGCAGAGAGAACCGCCGTCACGGCCAACGTCGCGCCGTGACGGCGGCCGACCACGTGCGGGTCAGAGGCCGTCACCCTGGAGGCCCTCAACCCCGTGCGGCGGGCGGCGCCAAGCCGGCACCGCCGTAACCTATAAAGATTGTGGCTTTTAAAGGCCGGGAGCAGGGAACTGCGCAGTGAGCTCGCTCACCTCGTGGTGGACACGGGCAATAACAGACTCAGCATCACCCTTGGCGAGCGCGGTGACGACCTCGTCCATCCAGGCGCCGATCTGGCGCATCTCGGCCTCGCCCATGCCGCGCGACGTCACCGACGGCGTGCCGATGCGGATGCCGGACGGGTCGAACGGCTTGCGCGTGTCGAACGGCACCGTGTTGTAGTTGGTCTCCAGGCCCGCGCGGTCGAGCGCCTGGGCGGCGGGCTTGCCGCCGATGCCCTTGGGCGTGAGGTCGAGCAGGATGAGGTGGTTGTCGGTGCCGCCGGAGACCAGGTCGAACCCGCGCGAGGCGAGCTCGTCTGCCAGGGTCTTGGCGTTGGCGACCACCTGGTGGGCGTAGTCGCGGAACGACGGCTGGGCGGCCTCGTGCAGCGCGACCGCGATGGCGGCGGTGGTGTGGTTGTGCGGGCCGCCCTGGAGGCCGGGGAAGACGGCCTTCCTGAGCGCGGTGGCGTGCTCGTCGCTGGTGGCCATGAGCATGGCGCCGCGCGGGCCGCGCAGCGTCTTGTGCGTGGTCGTGGAGATCACGTCGGCGTGGCCGACCGGCGACGGGTGGGCGCCGCCCGCGACCAGGCCGGCGATGTGGGCGATGTCGGCGGCCAGTACGGCGCCGACCTCGCGGGCGATCGAGGCGAAGCCCTCGAAGTCGATCGTGCGCGGGATGGCGGTGCCGCCGCAGAAGATCAGCTTGGGCCGGTGCTCCAGCGCCAGCTGCCGGACCTCGTCGAGGTCGATGCGGCCGGTGTCCTTGCGCACGCCGTAGCGGACCGGGTTGAACCACTTGCCGGTGGCCGAGACGGACCAGCCGTGGGTGAGGTGGCCGCCGAACGGCAGGCCCATGCCCATGACGGTGTCGCCGGGCTCCAGGAAGGCCATGTAGACGGCGAGGTTGGCGGGCGAGCCGGAGTAGGGCTGCACGTTGGCGTGGTTGACGCCGAACAGGGCCTTGGCCCGCTCGATGGCCACGGTCTCGATCTGGTCGATGACCTGCTGGCCCTCGTAGTAACGCTTGCCCGCGTAGCCCTCGGAGTATTTGTTGGTCAGCACGGTGCCGGTGGCCTCGAGCACGGCCTTCGACACGTAGTTCTCGGACGCGATCAGCTTGACGGTGTCGGACTGACGACGCTCTTCCGCCTTGATGAGCTCGGCGATCTGCGGGTCGACGCTAGCGAGAGAACTCATGACTCTCCTGTCATCGTTGACGAATTGCGAAGACCCAGGCGCACGGCCTCCGCTCCTTTCGCTCCCCGGTGGTCGATCCCACCCAATGCGCCAGTCGCGTCACGCCTAGACGATAGCGGATGCGGGCAGGCGCTCATCGCCTCGTGATCAGGAGCGGCGCCCTATTTGGCGCGGCCCACGCCGGGCCAGAGCCGGTCGACCTCCGCGTTCAATATCGCCCCGATGAGCACGGCCAGCGCGGTGATGTAGAGCCACAGCAGCAGTGCGATCGGCGCCGCCAGCGACCCGTACACCGAGACGGGCGAGAACCAGGCGGCCAGCACCGCGCGCAGCACCGCCGCGCACAGGATCCACAGGAACAGCGCCAGGATGGCCCCGGGCAGCTCGCGGTACCACTTGGTGCGCACCGGCACGCTCACGTGGTAGAGCACGGTGAGGAAGAGCACCGAGCCGATGATGACGACCGGCCAGTAGAGCAGGTCGATGAGGATGCCGTAGTCGGCAGGCAGGGCGTCCTTGATCAGGGTCGGGCCGACGACGAGGATCGGCATGACGATGATCCCGATGATCAGCCCGATGACGTAGAGGCCGAAGGACATCAGCCGGGTGCGGATGATGCCGCGCTCCTCCCCCAGCCCGTAGGCGACGGAGATGAGGTCGACGTAGACGTAGAGCGCCCTGGAGCCGGACCAGAGCGACAGCAGGAAGCCCAGCGAGATGATCGACACCTTGCCGGCGTCGTCGCTCAGCACGTCGGTGATGAGCGGGTTGATCACCTTGTTGAGCGCGTCGTCGGTGAACAGCAGCCCGGCCTGCTCGATCACCCAGGTCTTCACCTGAGTGACGACCGTGGGGCCCAGCCAGGTGCCGAGCTTGCCCAGCACGCCGATCAGGCCCAGCACGAACGGCGGCAGCGACAGCAGCGCGAAGAACGCGGCCTCACCGGCCAGGCCGGTCACCCGGTAGGTGACGCCGGCGTTGGTGGACGCGCGCACGATCGCCCACGACTTGGTGTCGAGCACCCAGTTGAGCCGCGCGCGGGCATGGGAGACCAGGCCGCGCTTGGGCCGGGCAGGCGCATCGGTGGACGTCATGGCACCCAACGGTTATTCGCAGTGACTCTTCGGCACAGCTTACGTCCCCCGCGCCACCTCTAGCGGCCCAGTCGCCGTCAGTCGTGGCCAGACGGCGGTCAGTCGGTGGTCAGTCGTTGTCGACGATGCGCGCGCCCAGGGGAAGGAGGGAGACGGGGATGAGCTTGAGGTTGGCCACGCCCATGGGGATGCCGATGATGGAGATGAACAGCGGGATCGAGGTCACCACGTGCCCGATGGCCAGCCAGATGCCGGCCACCACGCACCAGATGACGTTGCCGAGCAGGGAGAAGACGCCCGCGTCCGGGTCGCGCACGACCGTCCGGCCGAACGGCCACAGCGCGTACGCCGCGATCCTGAACGAGGCGATCCCGAAGGGGATCGTCACGATCAGGATGCAGCAGATGACGCCGGCCAGCGCGTAGCCCAGGGCCAGCCAGACGCCCGCGAACACCAGCCAGATGACGTTGAGGATTGTGCGCATGCTCACAGCATGTCACCGATCATGAGGCCGGCGTCATCCGGCGGAACCCTGGCCTCACCCCGACTTGGGCGCCCGTCCCTTCCCAGGGCCGCCGGCGAACGCCTGGGCGATCTCCATCCAGGCCCGCGCGGGGCCGGGGGTGGTCTCCAGGCCGGTGTCCGACAGGTGGATGCGCTGGGTCACGACCAGGCAGAAGTCGAGGATCGTCCCACGGACGACGTCGGCGGCCTCCTCCGGCCCCGCCGTCCACGTGCCGCCGCCTGGCAGGCTCAGCTCCACCCGTACGGGCTCCTCGGGGACGGGCAGTGCGCGCACGGCGAAACTGTAGGGCCGGGCCCTGAAGCCGATCGTCGCCACGTGCCTCAGCCGCTCCGTCGGCTCCCTGACCACGCCGAGCGCGTCGGCGACGTCCTGGCCGTGCGCCCACGTCTCCATGAGCCGCGCGGTCGCGAACGAGGCCGCCGACATCCGCTGCCCGAACCACGGGAGCCGGTCACGGGCGTCGAGCGTGGCGAACACCTCAAGGGCGCGGGCACGGGAAGCGCCGAACCAGGCGTGCAACTCGCCCGGCGGCATCCCCCGCGTCGCCTCGGCGACGTCGTCCACGGAGCCGAACCGGCCGAGCAGCGCGTCGTAGCCGGCTGAGTCGGTGGCGGCGAGCACGGCCGCGTCGTCGAACCAGGCGAGGTGGCTCACCTGGTCACGGATCGCCCACCCCTCGGCGGGGGTGGGCCGCTCCCAGTCGTCGTCCCGCAGGGGCTGGAGCAGTTCTTCGAAGGAGGCGGTCTCGGCACGCAGGTCGCCGAGCAATTCGGCCATGAGGTCCATAATGCAAGCGTGATCTGCGAGAGCTGCAAGGACAAGCGTCACGAGGACTGCCGCGGCGGCTCATGGTGCGACTGCCAGCACAAGACGGAGGAGCAGCCCCAGGAGTCGGATCTGGACTGGCCACGCCAGGGGTGAACCATCCCACACTCTGGACCCCGTCTTGGACATCCCGGACAGCCGGAGTAATCTCGAACCATGCCAGCGGACCCCATGCTCGTCGGTCGACGCCACGTCGATCTTCAGCGTGTCCGCAGTGCCATCTGTTGCGACGCCCGCTAACTCACTTGTTTCTCTACCGCTGAGCGCGTCGCATTCTTCCTCTCCAGCCCTGCCCTCGATGATGAGGCCAGGTGGGAACACCGCGCGCGCCCATGAATCGAAGGACGCGCAATGAGCACCCCTGCCAGCCGCACTCCTGCCAGCCGGCACCACAAACGCCCGCGCGGCGAAGGCCAGTGGGCCCTCGGCTACCGCGAGCCGCTCAACAAGAACGAAGAGAACAAGAAGAACGACGACGGCCTCAACGTCCGCCAACGGATCATCGACATCTACTCCAAGCGGGGCTTCGACTCGATCGACCCGGCCGACCTGCGCGGGCGCATGCGCTGGTACGGCCTCTACACGCAGCGCAGGCCCGGCATCGACGGCGGCAAGACCGCCATCCTGGAGCCCGAGGAGCTCGACGACCGCTACTTCATGCTGCGCGTGCGCATCGACGGCGGCCAGCTCGACCTGGCCCAGCTCCGTGCGATCGCCGACATCTCCAACGAGTACGCCCGCGGCACCGCCGACATCACCGACCGCCAGAACATCCAGCTGCACTGGATCGAGATCGAGTCGGTGCCCGACATCTGGGAGCGGCTGGAGGCCGTCGGCCTGTCCACCACCGAGGCGTGCGGCGACACCCCGCGCGTGATCATGGGCTGCCCGCTCGCCGGGATCGACACCGACGAGGTGATCGACGCCTCAGACCAGATCACGGAGATCTACGACCGGGTCGTCGGCAACCCGGCCTACTCCAACCTGCCGCGCAAGTTCAAGACGGCGCTGAGCGGCTGCCCGGCGCACTGCACGGTGCACGAGATCAACGACATCGCGTTCGTCGGCGTGGTCAACGAGCAGGGTGAGGCCGGCTTCGACCTGTGGGTCGGCGGCGGGCTGTCCACCAACCCGATGCTGGCCAAGCGGCTCGGCGTGTTCGTCAGCCCCGACAAGGCCGCCGACGTCCACGAGGGCGTCGTCGGGATCTTCCGCGACTACGGCTACCGGCGGCTGCGCCACCGGGCCCGGATCAAGTTCCTGGTCAACGACTGGGGGCCGGAGAAGTTCCGCGAGGTCCTGGAGACCGAATACCTCAAGGAGCGGCTGCCCGACGGGCCCGCGCCCGAGCTGCCCCGCGGCAACCGGCGCGACCACGTGGGCGTCTTCCCGCAGAAGGACGGCAACTTCTACGTCGGCTTCGCGCCCAAGGTGGGCCGGGTCGACGGCGACACCCTGCACCGGATCGCCGACATCGCCGAACGGCACGGCTCCGACCGGGTCCGCACCACGGTCGAGCAGAAGATGGTCGTCCTCGACATCGCGCCCGACCGGGTCGACTCCGTCGTGGCCGAGCTGGAGGCGGCCGACCTCCAGGTCAACCCGTCCACCTTCCGCCGCCAGACGATGGCCTGCACCGGCATCGAATACTGCAAGCTCGCCATCGTCGAGACCAAGGCCACCGCCATGGACCTGATCGACGAGCTGGAGCGGCGCCTGCCCGACTTCCAGGAGCCGCTGACCATCAACGTCAACGGCTGCCCCAACTCCTGCGCCCGCATCCAGGTGGCCGACATCGGCCTGAAGGGCCAGCTCGTCGTGGACGAGAACGGCGACCAGGTCGAGGGCTACCAGATCCACCTCGGCGGCTCGCTCGGCACCAACGCCGGGTTCGGCAGGAAGGTGCGCGGCCTCAAGACCACCGCCAAGGCGCTGCCCGACTACGTGTCGCGCGTCGTGTCCAACTACGACAGCCAGAAGAAGGAAGGCGAATCGTTCGCCGACTGGGTCCAGCGAGCAGACGAGGCCGACCTGAAATGACCACACGAGCGGTCCCCTTCCACTGCCCCTACTGCGGCGACGAGGACCTCGAGCCCTACCAGGGCGACGGCGGCTGGTACTGCCGCGCCTGCGCTCGTGCCTTCAAGCTGAAATTCCTGGGAATCGGAGTGAAGATATGACGCTGGCCGACATCGAGATCGGGTTGAGAGAGCAGCGCGACGCGCTCGACCTTCAGGACATCGTCGAGTCCGCCGCGCTGTTCCTGGAGGGCGCCCCCGCCCGCGAGATCATCCGCTGGGCGGCGGCCACGTTCGGCGACCGGCTGTGCCTGACCTCCTCGATGAGCGACACCCTCCTCATCGACCTGGTGAGCAGGGTCAAACCCGGCGTGGACGTGTTGTTCATCGACACCGGCTACCACTTCGCCGAGACGATCGGCACGCGGGACGCCGTGCGGCAGGTCTATGACGTCAACGTGATCGACATCAAGCCGTCGCGGACGGTCGAGGAGCAGGACCGCGACCTCGGCCCCCGCCTGTTCGGCCGCAACCCCGACCTGTGCTGCTACCTGCGCAAGGTCGAGCCGCTCAACCGGGCGCTCGAGCCGTACCTGGCGTGGATCTCCGGCATCCGCCGCGACGAGGCGACCAGCAGGACCGGCACCAAGGTCGTGGAGTGGGACGCCAAGCGGCAGATGGTGAAGGTCAACCCGATCGCGGCCTGGACACAGGAGGACGTCGACAACTACATCGCCGACAACGGGGTGCTGATCAACCCGTTGCACTATGACAACTACCCTTCGATCGGCTGCGCCCCGTGCACGCGGCAGGTCGCCGAGGGTGAGGATCCGCGCAGCGGACGCTGGGCGGGCCTGGGGAAGGTCGAATGCGGCATTCACCTGTGATCCCCAGTGGGGGACCCGTCCCGTTGGCAGGCGGGACGGCCCCCGGCGGCGTGCCACTGGTGGCGGTGGCCCACGGGTCGCGAGACCCGCGCGCCGCCGCCACCGTGGCCGCCTTGCTCGGCCAGGTGCCGCTGGACGTCAGGGTGGCCTATCTCGACCACAGCGCTCCCACGCTCGGCCAGGCGCTGCGCGGCCTGGAGCGGGCCGTGGTGCTGCCGCTGCTGCTCACCGAGGCCTATCACAGCCGGGTGGACCTGCCGGCCGCGCTCAACGAGGTGCGCGCCCGCGAGCCGCGCCTGCTCGTCCACTACGGCCGCACGCTCGGGCCGCATCCGGCGCTGCGCTCGGCGCTCGAACGGCGGCTGACCGAGGCGGGCGTGACCGTGGGCGACCCTGAGACGGCCGTGGTGCTGGTCTCGGCGGGTTCCAGTGACGCCAGGGCGAACGGGGTCGTCGCCGCGCTGGCGCGGGGCTGGCGGCGTTCCGGCTGGTGGACCGTCACGGCCGCGTACGCCTCCGCCGCCCGTCCCTCCCCCGCCGAGGCCGTGGCCGCGCTGCGGCGGGCGGGAGCGCCGAGAGTGGTCGTGGCCCCCTACCTGCTGGCTCCCGGCTACTTCGCCGACAAGGTGCGGCGCGAGACGCTGGAGGCGGGCGCCGAGGTGGTGGCCGACGTGCTCGGGCCCGCGCCCGAGCTGGTGGACGTGCTGCTGGAACGGTACGAGGCGGCCCAGCGGCAACCGGTGCCCCTGGCGGGCTGACCCGCGGGCCGATCGCGGCTTTCCGGCTCAGTAGCCTCGGCCCAGGTCGCGGTGGGCGTCGCGGATCTGCCTGTTCAGCTCGCGGGTGTCGGCGCGCAGCTGGCGGCCCAGCTCGCGCCAGTCCTCGCCGTGCAGCCGCCGCCAGTGCTCGCGCCAGGCGGTGAGGCGGCGCTGGAGCGGCTGGGCGTACGAGTCGCCGACCACCTTGACGTCACCCATGATCGCGTACGCCTGCACCCGCACCACCGGCACGTTCATGCCCGGAGGCGCCTGGTCCACCTTGACCTTCTTGTCGCCCATGATCGCCATGCCGTCGAGGTCCACGTTCACCCCGTCGGGGACGATGATCTTGACGTCGCCCATCACGGAGACCGCCAGGATCTCCACCCGGTCGGTGCGCACCTCGGCCTCGCGCAGGTCGAGCACGACGTCGCCCATCACCGCGACGGCCCCGAGCTCCTGATCGATGCGCCACGTGCCGCGCCGCTTGGAGTCGCCCATGACGCCGACGAACCACCGCCGCTTCCTGCCCTCCTGGGGCACGGCGGGAGCGGGGGCGGGCGTGCCGGCCGCGGGCAGGTCCTGGGTGAGCAGAGCCAGCTCGGCGTGGGTGGTGGCGGTGTAGGCCGCCTCCGTCCTGTCCGTCAGCTCGACGAGTGAGAGCCGGCCCTCGACCGAGGCGACACGGAGCTGCTCGACGACGGCCTCGCGCTCGGCGTCCGACGCGCGGAGCTCACCAGGATCAGTCATACTCGCAACATATCGCGTTTCGAGCGCCTTGAAGCTCCTACTTTGGTAGGAATCACGACACCCTGCGAACGATGCAGGTTCGGCATCGTCATTGAACCCCGGCGGGGGCCGGGTGCGTACCACGCCATGACACGGGGCCCTGGCTTGGTCCGGGGCGCGGCCGGACCAGGCTAGGGTCCCTGTCATGCATGAGGAACAGCTCTACCGCGCGGCGATGAACGGCGAGATCGAGACCGTCGGCAAGCTGCTCGCCTCCGGCGCCGATCCCAACACGCCCAGCGAGGGCGAGGAGGGCGGGCTGCCGCTGTGCGCGGCCGCCGCCAGGGACCGCACAGAGGTGGCCAGGGCGCTGCTCGACGCCGGCGCCCAGGTCGACGGCCGGGAGGACGGCGGCTGGACGGCGCTGCTCTGGGCCGCCACCAACGGACAGGCCGCGGTCGCCCGGATGCTGATCGAGGCGGGCGCCGACGTGGATGTCACCAACGACGACGGCGACACCCCGCTCGCGCTGGCCGCCAGGCGAGGCGCGCTGGGCGTGGTGCAGGTGCTGCTGGAGGCCGGGGCCGACCACGAGAAGTACGACGGCGAAGGCGACTCCCCGCTGGAGATCGCCAGTGCCTGGGTGGGCGTGCACCTGGAGAGCGCGCTGATGGACCAGTTCGAGCAGGACGACTGGGAATACGTCGTGGCCCGCCAGTACGCCAAGGACGGCACCGAGCTGATCACCGTGGCCGGACGCTCGGCCGACGGCTCCGAGAGCGACCAGGTGCAGGCCCAGCGCGGCCACGCGGCCGTCGCGACGCTCCTGGAGGACGCGGCGGGCGTCTACACCCCGATCGAGCGGCTCGTGGCGCGGGCCCTGGCCCACCGCGACATCGACGAGGACGCCGAGACCTGGTGGATCGTGGCCGACACGCTGAACAAGCGGGGCGACGAGGAGACGTACGACGCGCTGACCCGGCTGTGCCTGAGCGAGGACGCGAGGGAGCGGGAGTTCGGGGTCGACGCCATCTCCCAGTTCGGGTTCACCGAGGACGGGGAGAAGCCGTACCTCGACCGGACCCTGCCGCTGCTGCAGAAGATGGTCACCACGGAGAGCAACCCGCAGGTGCTGCGCTCGGTGCTGGCGGGGCTGGGGCACCAGGGCGATCCGCGGGCGCTGCCGTACGTGCTCGACGTCATCGGGCGGCCCGGTCACAAGCGCACGATGACCGACCCGATCGCGCTGGCCGACGTGCTGCCGCCGGACGACGAGGAGGGGCTGGCGCTGCTCATCTCGATGACCGAGGACGACGACTCCGAGATCCGCGACTGGGCCACCGCCGGGGTCGCCGGGCTGGCCGCCGACACGCCCGGGATCAGGGAGGCGCTGGCGGCCCGGCTGAGCGACACCGACCTGCGCACGGTGGCCGAGGCGACCCGCGGGCTGGCCCTGCGCGGCGACGAACGGGCCGCGCAGGGGGTCGAGCGGGTGCTGGCGGAGAGCGACGACGAGTATGCCAGGGAGCTCGTCACCCGCCCCGCCGGCGAATAAGGCCGGTAGAGGCCCGTACGGCCCGTCAGCGAGCCCCGGCGCCTGGTCTCCCGGACGGACCGCCGGCGAGCCCGCGGCGCCGCCCGCCGGGCCGTCGCGGCTGTCAGTCGCCGTTGAGCACGCGGACCACCCAGTCGAGGGTCCCCGTGCTCAACGCCTCCTCGGCCAGCCGCTTGCCCGTCGTGGTCGTGAGCGCGGCCAGGGAGCTGTCGATCCAGCCCTGCACGTTCTGGTGCCCCTGCTCGCGGTATTCGACGGCCTGGATGAGGCACTCCAGCTTGTCGGCGTCGCGCGCGCAGACGGCCTCCAGGCTGGCCTTCTCCTCGTACTCGCCGACCGCGTCGCCGACCATGTCGGCCACCTCCGCCGGCACGCCCCGCATCTGGTCCGCGGTGACGTCCTCGTTGGAGGGCGGCTTGAGGTAGCGCTTGCCGATGTACGGGATGTCGGTGATGCGGGTTTCCTGCGTGTCGTGGAACAGGCTCATGAACGCGGCCCGCTCCGGGTCGGCCCCTTCCAGCCTGGCGATCACACTGGCGATGACGGCGGCGCGGAAGGAGTGCTCGGCGATGCTCTCGGGGTCGCGTACGCCCGCCACCAGCCAACCGGTCCGCTTGTAGCGCTTGAGCAGCCCGAACTCGTACAGCAGGCCCGCAAGACCTGTCACTTCGTCCGCCACGAGGACCCCCCTCTCGTCATGAGCCGAGCCTAGACGACGACCTCCGCGATCACCGGCCACCACCCCGGCCGTCGCTCCGGTCGTTCTGCTGAAATGACGGGCGCGCCGGCGATTCCCGCTATGAACCCCCAACAAGCGGTCAAATCTCCGCCGTTCACCAGGGAGCAGCGATATTCGGAAATCACGCTTTTGCGGGATATGCGGTAAATGACGCGGCAAAAGCTCTTTCAAGGGCCGGAAAGGGCGGGGGCCGAGAGGAGGATGTCCCTGGCCAGAGAGAGGTCTCCCTCCAGTTCCGCGGGAAAGTCCCCCGGGTCTCCCCTGCCACCGAGCAGGAAGCAGAACGTCACCACGTCCGCCGTGATGCGCACGTCCGGCTCGCCCGGCTCGGTGTCGGCGACGCCCAGGGCGACCCGCCACTCACCGCCGCCCGCACCCGTCAGCGTCACGTGCGCCGTGCGGCCGGTGCCGTCCATGCCCGACATGAACATCGTGAGGGGCAGCAGGCGGGCGCACAGGTCGGCCTGGAGATGGATGTGGCCGGCGACGGGGTCGGGCAGCCGGATCTCGGCCATCTGGGCCGCGTCGGCCGTGTGGATCCACGTCTCCAGGCTCCTGGCCAGGATGTGGTCGCTCGCCACCACCTCAAGGCCGTCCAGCGTGGTCAGGGTGGTGGGCGGCAGCTCGGCCAGGTGGCGGCAGAGGGCGTCGGCCTGGGCGCGCCAGTCCCTCCTGGTCTGTTCGGGGCTGCGGGCACGTTCGTAGGCTTGGAGGTCGTTCGTCCGGCTCGTCGAGTCGGGCGCGCCGATCGGCGGGCCCAGCACGGGAGCTCCGACGGAGGCGGCCAGCAGGCTGTCCTTGGCGGCCAGGTGGGCGACGAGCTCCTGCAGCGTCCAGCCCTCGACGATGACGCGCGACCAGTTGTCCTCCGCGGCCGAGGCCAGCAGGGCGTCCATGGCGGCCACGCGGCCGGCGTACGGCTCGGCCCAGGCGGCGGTGGGGGCCGCGGGCCTGCGCCGGGCCCTGGCCCCGGACAGGAGCTGGGGTCGCAACGAGTGGGCCGGCACCGCCGGGTCCTCCATCATCGCGTCCAGATAGAGACGCTCGACGGGGTCCATCACACCTCTTCCTGCGCGTGCGTGGACGCTGGGCACGTGTGCGGCGGCCCCGCGTCCGTAAGACTGCTTCCCGCGTGCGCGAACACCGGCCGCGCGTACGGCGATCCCGCCTGCGGCGATCCCGTCTGCGCCGGGCGCGCGTGCGGCGATCCCGCGTCCGGCGTGCCGTTCGCGGGCGCGAACGCCCGCCCGGCGTGCGGCGGCGCGGTGTTCATCACACTTCCTCCTCGGCGAGCGCGTCCGCCAGGCGCCGCAGCGCCAGCCGGATGCGCGATTTGGCCGTGCCCTCCGGCACGCCCAGTTCCTCTCCGACCTGCCGGTAGGTCCTGCCGCCGAAGTACGCCAGCTCGACCGCTTCCCGCAGGCCGTCGGGTAACGACGTGACCGCCTGCCGGACCCGTTCCGCCTCGTCGGCGGCGAGCACGGTGTCCTCCAGCCGCACGGGCTCGCGTTCGAACAATCTCGGGCCGAGCGCCGAGACCCTCCTGCGCTCCTCGGCGCGTACGTGATCGACCGCGCGCCGGTGGGCGATCGTGGCCAGCCAGGCACGCAGCGTGCCCCGTTCCGGGTCGTAGGCCAAAGGCCGCTCCCAGAAGACGAGGAACACCTCCTGCGTGATGTCCTCGGCGATCACCCGGTCCCTGGTGACCCGCAGGGAGAGACCGAAGATCAGCGAGGAGAGCCGATCGTAGACCTCACCCAGAGCGGACTCATCGCCGCCGACCACTCGCTGATGCAGCAGGCGGTCGTCGTACGGTGCCTCCACTGGCACCACACTCCCGTTTAATCCGGACCAAGGCGGCGGGTGCGCCGCGACCCGAGCATGTCATTATTCGCGGCAAATGTAGAGCCGGATGACGGTCGGCGTGCCTGTTTCGCCGCGCGATAAGGTCGGAAGTCCATACAGGAGGGAGCACAACGCCATGGCCACCACACGCACCGCTACCACACAGTGGAAAGGCGCCTTGCTCGACGGTTCGGGCACCGTGTCGCTCGACACGTCGGGAGTCGGCACGTTCGAGGTTTCCTGGCCGTCCAGGGCCGAGGCGGCCAACGGCAAGACCTCGCCCGAGGAGCTGATCGCCGCCGCCCACTCGTCCTGCTTCTCGATGGCGCTGTCCCACGGGCTGGCCGGGGCCGGCACGCCGCCGGAGTCGCTGCGCACGAGCGCCGACGTCACGTTCCAGCCGGGTGAGGGCATCACGGGCATCGTGCTCACCGTGCAGGGTCACGTGCCCGGCCTCACGGCCGAGCAGTTCCAGGAGGCCGCCGAGACGGCCAAGGCGAACTGCCCGGTGAGCAAGGCGCTGACGGGCACGACGATCACGCTCAAGGCCGAGCTGCTCTAGCCTCCCGCCCGCCACGGAGCCCCTCCCGACGTGGGGTTCCGTGGCTCGCGAGCGAAGCGATCGAGCCATAACAAGACCAAGACCGCTTCAGCGTGCGACAATTGGGCCACATGCGTGAGGTCTGGCCGGGCGAGCCCTATCCACTCGGCGGCACCTGGGATGGCGTTGGCACCAGTTTCTCGGTGTTCTCCGAGGTCGCCGAGCGGGTCGAGTTGTGCCTTTTCCACGATGACGGCTCCGAGGAGCGCGTCGAACTGCCCGAGGTCGACGGGTTCGTCTGGCATGGCTACCTGCCGGGTATCCAGCCGGGTCAGCGCTACGGCTATCGCGTCCACGGGCCCAACGAGCCGTCCCACGGCCACCGGTGCAACCCGGCCAAGCTGCTGCTCGACCCCTACGCCAAGGCCATCGACGGTGAGCTGACCTGGAACCAGGCGCTGTTCCCCTACTACTTCACCGATCCGACCAGGCGCAACACCGAGGACAGCGCGCCCTACATGCCGAAGAACGTGGTGATCAATCCGTTCTTCGAGTGGGGCAACGACCGGCTGCCGCGCATCCCGTACCACGAGACCGTGATCTACGAGGCCCACGTGCGCGGGCTCACCATGCGCCACCCCGACGTGCCGCCCGACCTGCGCGGCACGTACGCCGGCATCGGGCATCCCGCGATCATCGAGCACCTGCTGTCGATCGGGGTGACGGCGGTCGAGCTGATGCCGGTGCACCACTACGTTCCCGAGCACTTCCTGGTCGCGCGCGGGCTGACGAACTACTGGGGCTACAACACCATGGCCTACCTGGCGCCCCACGGCCGCTACTCCAGCGCGGGGACGCGGGGGCAGCAGGTGCTGGAGTTCAAGGCCATGGTGCGGGCGCTGCACGAGGCGGGCATCGAGGTCATCCTCGACGTGGTCTACAACCACACGGCCGAGGGCGACCACATGGGGCCCACGCTGGGCTTCAGGGGCATCGACAACGCCGCCTACTACCGGCTGCACGACGGCGACCGGCGCTACTACCTCGACTACACCGGCTGCGGCAACTCGCTCAACGTGCGCTCGCCGCACGCGCTGCAGCTCATCATGGACTCCCTGCGTTACTGGGTGCTGGAGATGCACGTCGACGGGTTCCGCTTCGACCTGGCCTCGGCGCTGGCCAGGGAGCTGCACGACGTCGACCGGCTGAGCGCGTTCTTCGACCTGATCCAGCAGGATCCGGTGATCTCGCAGGTCAAGCTGATCGCCGAGCCGTGGGACGTCGGTCCAGGCGGCTACCAGGTCGGGAACTTTCCGCCCCTGTGGACGGAGTGGAACGGCAAATATCGCGACATCGTACGAGATTTCTGGCGGGGCACCCACTCGGCCCTGCCCGAGTTCGCCTCCCGCCTGACCGGCTCCGCCGACCTGTACGAGTCCTCCGGCCGCCGCCCCGTCGCCTCGATCAACTTCGTCACCTGCCACGACGGCTTCACCCTCGCCGACCTGGTCTCCTACGACCACAAGCACAACGAGGACAACGGCGAGGACAACCGCGACGGCACCAACGACAACCGCTCCTGGAACTGCGGCGCGGAGGGCCCGGTCGAGGACCCGGAGATCGTCACGCTGCGCCGCCGCCAGCGCCGCAACTTCCTGGCCACGCTGTTCCTGTCGCAGGGCGTGCCCATGCTGTCCCACGGCGACGAGATCGGCCGCACCCAGCGCGGCAACAACAACGCCTACTGCCAGGACAACGAGCTGGCCTGGGTCGACTGGTCGATGGTGCGGCCCGAGTCCGATCTGCTCGACTTCGTCCGCGCGCTGTCGAAGCTGCGCCGCGAGCATCCCGTCTTCCAGCGCCGCCGCTTCTTCCACGGCCGCCACCCCGACAACGGCAAGCGGGACCTGGTCTGGCTCACGCCCGGCGGGCGCGAGATGACGGCGGGCGACTGGCACATCAGCTACGCCAAGTCGCTGATGGTCTATCTGAACGGCGAGGCGATCACCGAGCCGGGGCCGCGCGGCGAGCGGATCGTCGACGACTCCTTCCTGCTGCTGATCAACGCCCACCACGAGAACATGCCGTTCACGCTGCCCGGCGAGGAGTTCGGCACGGCGTGGCTGCCGGTGCTCGACACCAACCACGACACGGTCGAGGACGCGTTCCTCGACGAGCGCTGGCTGCCCAACGCCGTGGTGGCCGTCACGGCCCGCTCGCTCCAGGTGCTGCGCCAGCCCAGACAGCCCAACCCCTGACCAGAGGCCCCGCGCTCCCCTCGGGGTTGATTGTCGGTGCGGTGTGCCAAGGTAGAGGAGTGCGGCGCATCTATCCCGACATACAGGACAACCCGGACATCGTGCAGGCGTACGCCTATCCCGAGGGCCGTCCGTGGCTGCGGCTCAACATGGTGTCCAGCGCCGACGGCGCGGCCTGGCTCGACGGGCGCTCCGGCGGGCTGTCCAGCAAGGGTGACAAGCGCATCTTCCAGACCCTGCGCGGCCTGGCCGACGTCATCGTCGCGGGGGCCGCGACCGTCCGCAAGGAGAAGTACGGCCCGGTGCCGCCGCGCGAGTGGTGGGCGGAGATCAGGCGGGGCCGGCCCGAGGTGCCGCCGATCGCTGTGATCACCCGCAGCCTCGATCTCGACCTCGACGGCGAGCTGTTCACCAGCGCGCCCAGCAGGACCATCGTGATCACCTGCGAGGCCGCCCCGCACGAGCGGCGCAAGACGGCGGCCGAGCGGTCCGACCTGATCGTGGCCGGCGAGCAGGGCGTCGACCTGCGGCGGGCGGTGGCCGCGCTGCACCACCGGGGCCTGACCAGGGTGCTGTGCGAGGGCGGCCCCCGGATCAACGCCCAGCTCTCGGCCGACGGCCTGGTCGACGAGCTGTGCCTGACGATCAGCCCGCTGCTGGTCGGGGGCGGCGCGGCCCGCATCCAGAACGGCGAGCCGGCCCAGACGGCACTTGAACTCAGTCAGGTGCTGGAAGAGGAGGGGGTCCTCTTCTGCAAGTACACGAGGGAGCAGAGCCATGACCGACCGGACGCCGAGCCCGACTCCGGAGCCTGACCTGGACGCGACCACGCCGCCGGAGGCCGATGCGGACGCGACCGCACCTGCGGCGGCGCCGTCACCGAAGGCTCAGGCGGCCGAGAAGGCCGCACCGGAGCCTGAAGCCGAGCCGGAGCCGGTGCCCAATCTGCCGGTGCGGCCGCCGGTGGCGCCGATGCTGGCCAAGCCGGTCAAGGCCATGCCCAAGCAGGACGGCACGCTGTTCTACGAGCCGAAGTGGGACGGCTTCCGCTGCATCGTCTTCCGCGACGGCGACGAGGTCTACCTGGGCAGCCGCAACGAGCGTCCGTTCACGCGCTACTTCCCCGAGCTGGTCGAGGCGGTGCGGGCCGAGCTGCCCGACAAGGTCGTCGTGGACGGCGAGATCGTGCTGCCCATGGGCTCCCAGCTCGACTTCGACGCGCTGCAGCAGCGCATCCACCCGGCCAAGTCGCGGGTGACCATGCTGTCGGAGCGCACACCCGCCCAGTTCGTCGCCTTCGACCTGCTGGCGGTGGGCGACGAGTCGCTGCTTGAGGCGCCGTTCGCGGAGCGGCGGGCCCGGCTGGAGCAGCTCTTCCCCGAGGACAAGAGCGGGTCCGTCCGGCTCACACCGGTCACGACCAACGAGGAGCAGGCGGGCGAGTGGTTCGAGATGTTCGAGGGGGCCGGGCTCGACGGCATCATCGTCAAGCCGGGTGACCAGCCGTACGTGCCCGACAAGCGCACGATGTTCAAGGTCAAGCACGAACGCACCGCCGACGTCGTGATCTGCGGCTACCGGGAGCACAAGTCGGGTCCGATCGTGGGCTCGCTGCTGCTCGGCCTCTACGGCGACGACGGGCGGCTGCATCACGTGGGCGTGGCGGCCTCGTTCCCGATGAAGCGCAGGGCCGAGCTGGTCGAGGAGATCAGGCCGTACCTCGCCGAGCTGAGCGAGCATCCCTGGGGCCACTGGGCCGAGCAGGCGACGGCCAACGCCGGCCAGCCGGCCGCCGGGCCCGCGACGGGCGGGCAGCGGGTGCCCGGGGCGGTGTCGCGGTGGAACGCCAAGAAGGACCTGTCGTTCATCCCGCTGCGGCCCGAGCTGGTGATCGAGGTGGCCTACGACCAGATGGAGGGCGACCGGTTCCGGCACACCGCGCAGTTCCGACGGTGGCGGCCCGACCGTACGCCCGAATCATGCACGTATGAGCAGTTGGAGCGTCCAGTCAGTTACAACCTCGATGACATCCTTGCCCGATAGCCGATAATCCCGTTATATCTCGACATATGACTACTGGGG
This sequence comes from Nonomuraea sp. NPDC048892, assembly GCF_040649735.1. NCBI lineage: Bacteria > Bacillati > Actinomycetota > Actinomycetes > Streptosporangiales > Streptosporangiaceae > Nonomuraea > Nonomuraea sp. NPDC048892. The sequence continues at coordinate 370,131 of NZ_JBEZFZ010000003.1, forward strand.
ATGAACTACGAGCCGCCGTGTCCGCGCGTCGCGACCTCGGGCCGGAGTTCGAGGACGCGGTCGTGGAGTCGTTCCTCGACCGGATGGGCACCGAGATCGACCGGCGGGTGGACGAACGCGTGGCCCAGCTCACCCCGGAGGCCGGCAAGGCGGCCCGCTCGGGACCGACGGAGGCGCAGCGACTGGCCCTGGCCATCGTCTCGATGGCCCTGGGCACGATCATGACCCTGGTCCTGATCTTCGCGGACCGGGCCAACGGGCTCTTCTGGATCTGGCTCGGGATCGTCATAGTGAACGGGATCTACAACTCCGGCAAGAAGAGCTGACCCGACACGTGTGACCCGGCAGCCGGCCGGGTGCTCGGCAGGCCCGCACTGCCGAGCCGTCCCTCGCGCGTGATCGGGTGCTCGGCAGGCCCGCACCCCTCGCGCGTGATGAGAGCTCTCAGCTGAGAGCCTTGAGGTTGACCACCCAGATGACATCGCCCGCGCTTCTCGCCAGGAGCCGCCGGCCGGTGCCGGAGGGCGGGACTTCGTGCGAGCCCGGCGGCTCGAAGCCGGCGCTCGCTCCCGTGGTGAGGTCGAACAGCCGCCGCCCGTCGTCCAGGACGGCGAACCGGTTCAGGGCCGGGGGCTCCGTACTGGCGCCGGGCAGCGGCACCGTCCGTGAGCCGTCCGTCCGCCGGGCGAACGGCTTGCCCGCCCTGTCTTCGCGGATGCACCAGTCGGACGAGCACAGGTGCAGCGGAGCATGCAGGCACGCGGACGACGCGCACAGATCTGCCGCCAGTCGCCGTTTCTCTCCCGTCACGACATTGAGCAACTCGGCCGGTTCCTGACCGAGGACGGCAGGCTCGGTCGCGAGCATCACCCACGGCAGGTCCAGCGCGAGGGCGTTCTCGGCGCCGGGTATCGGCTGGGGCGGGCCGCCGGTGAGTGCCGTTCGACGGGCGCCGGCCCCGTCGAGCATGATCAGGTCGTCGCCGATGAGGTCGAAGGGGCCCCCGAGCGTCGGCGGTAGCTTGCGCGGCGTGCCCCCGGGCAGCGGCACCGTCCAGTACTCGGGGAGACCGAGCTTCCTGAGTGCTGAATCCGCCTGCTCCAGCGCTCTGTCGACGGGATCGGCCGGCCTGCTCTTCCGCTCGGCGTCGCCCTGCTGGACGTTGACCTTCCAGACGACGTGCCGTTCGTTGGCTCGTACGTCGCGGATGTCGACCGGGGCGGGCAGTCGCACCACGGGAGTGATCTCGCCGGTGGACGCGTCATACCTGTCGAAGCCGCGTTCGGTGACCAGCAACAACCGGTGAGCGTCTATCGCCTCGATTCCCTCGTACGTGTGGCCGTCCAGGGAACGGGCCGGAACCTTCACGGTCGCCCGGGTGACGCGTTCGGCCAGGTTCGACGCGGTGGGGCCGGGTGTCGCCGCCGGCAGGGATGTCAGCGAAGCCGGCCTGACCACGGCGGTGACGACGCCCACGACGACGGCGACGGCGCACGCGGCCAGGGCCGCTCCGGCGCGGCGGCGCCTGCGGCGGCGGCGCAGGGCGTCGATTCCGGCGAGCAGATCCTCGGGCGGCCCGCACTTGGCCGCCGCGTTCAGCGTTTTCGTCAGCTCATCCTCGAACATCGATGTCCCCTGCGTGTTCGCGGTTCCAACCGGTCTTGAGCTTGTCGAGCGCCCGTGCGGCCTGGCTGCGCACCGTGCCCCTGGACACCCCCAGCGCATCGGCGATCTCCTCGTCGGAGAGGTCGCAGTAGTAGCGCAGGACGATGACCGCGCGCTGGCGCGGGGGTAATCGCGTCACCAGGCGCCACAGCCCCGGTTCGCCGTCGAAGCGGGCGATGTCGGCGTCGGCGATGCCCTCTTCGGGAACTCTGCCGACCAGACGTTCCCGCTTGATCCGGCGCCAGGCGCTGATGTGCAGCCGCGCCATGGTGATGCGGACGAATCCTTCGGGGTCCTGCTTCTTGCGCACCCTCGACCAGGAGCCGCTGAGTTTCAGCAGCGCCTCCTGGGCCAGGTCGGCGGCATCGTGCGGGTTGCCGGTGAGCACGAGCCCGTAGCGCAGCAAGGCGGGCCCGCGGATCTGTACGAACTCCGTCATACTCCCCGGCTGCTCCACATCCGTCACCTTTCATCTCTTTCCCGCCCAGGACGCGAGGCGAGACCCTGGCTGTTGCACATTCCAGGGAACGAGATGCATCTGTGATGCCGGGCTACCTGGCCGAGCTCAGGCGTCCAGCCAGATGAGGCCGGCGAAGCGGCCGCCTGGGCGTTCGCGGCGGTGGGAGTAGAGCTCCTCCGACTCGATCGTGCAGCGTGCGTCGTGGCGTACGTCGGGGACGCCCGCCGCCCGGAGCTGGGACTCGATGCCGGCCCGCAGGTCGAGTGCGGGAGTCTCCCAGGAGGTGGTGGACCAGGTGGCGGGCACCTTCGCGGCGACCTGTTCGCGCAGGTCGGCGGGCACCTCGTAGCAGCGGCCGCACGCGCCGGGGCCGATCATGGCGGCCATCCTGCCGGGCTCCGCGCCCTTGGCGGCCATCGCCTCCACCAGGGCCGTGGCGATGCCCGCCTCGGTGCCGGGGCGGCCGGAGTGGGCGGCGCCGATCATGCCCGCCACGGGGTCGGCCACCAGGACGGCGGGGCAGTCGGCCCCGAGTGAGGCCAGCGCCAGGCGGGGCTCGGTGGTGAACACGCCGTCGAGCATGGGCGGGTCGTCGCCGAACGGCTCGCTGACGTACGCCACGTCGGCGCTGTGGACCTGGCGCATGAACACGATGGCGCGCACGCCCAGCTCGGCCGCCACGCCCTCGCGGTTGGCCCGCACGGCGGCCGGGTCGTCGCCGACCATGCCGCCGAGGTTGCGCGTGCCGTAGGGCGGGGCGCTGACCCCTCCGTTGCGGTCGGTGATGGCGACGTGGACACCGGGGGCGAGCTGCATGCCTCCGATCTTAGGCCGAGGATGAGGTCCGGTCCGGCGCCACCCGGATCAGTGGCCCTCCCAAGTCATCTGCTGCTTGGTGAGGAAGGCGGGGACGGCTCTGTGGAAGTCGTCGCTGCCGAAGACCGTGGCCACGATGTCGTCCCCGTCCGGCACATTCGCCACCCGCAGCCGCCTGACCGCCTCCTTGGCCGCCCACATCGACAGCGGCGCGTGCGAGAGCAGCCGCTCCTCCGTCTCCGTCTGCCGGTCTGCGAGCTCCTCAGGCTGGCAGACCTCGCCCACGAAGCCGGCCGCGTGGGCCTCCTCGGCGGTGAACATGCGGGCCCGCATCAGCATGTCCAGGGTTCTGGCGGGGCCGAGATGGTGGACGAGCAGCGAGTACGTGTTCATGGACAGGCAGTTGCCGAGCGTCCTCGCGATGGGAACGCCGAACCTCGATCCCGGCACGGACAGGCGCAGATCACAGGCGGCGGCCACGATGAGGCCCGCGCCCACGCAGTAGCCCTGGACGACGGCCAGGGTGGGCACCTTGACGCTTTCGAGGCGGCCGATGATGCGCTCGACCTTGCGCTCGTAGGCGACGCCGTCCTCCCCGTCGGTGAAGGCGGTGAACTGGGCGATGTCCGTTCCGGCGACGAACGCCCGCCCGCCGGCCCCCGAGATCGTGAGCAGCTTGATGCCGGGGTCGGCGTCGGCGCGTTCGCAGGCGTCGTAGAGGCCGTCCCACATGGCCCAGGTCAGCGCGTTGTGCTGGGCGGGGCGGTTGAACACCACCCGCAGCACGGGCCCGTCGGTGGTGACGATCAGTTCGCTCACACGATCTCCTTCGGGGTGGCGGATTGGGCCGCCGCGCCTTCGGCGAGCAGCCGGTCGATCTCCCTCTCGGTCAGGCCGCACTCGCGCAGCACCTCGACGGTGTCCGCGCCGAGCGGCGGCCCGGCGGTCCCGCGCCTGGTGGGCGTGCCGGAGAAGCGCATGGCCGAGCCGAGCTGGCGTACGGGGCCCATCTCGGGATGCTCGGCATCCCAGAAGAAGCGCCGCCGGGTGAGGTGATCGTCGGTGAACACCTGCGCGTAGTCGGCGATGGGCGCGCAGGGCACGCCGGAGGCTTCGAGCACGGCGACGACGTCGGCCGTGGTGCGCCGCGTGGTGACCTGTTCGATGGCGGGGATGAGCTCGTGGCGCAGGCCGTGCCGGTCGTGGGCGTCGGCGTAGCGTTCGTCGGCGAGCAGGTGGGGCAGGCCGAGCGCGGTGCACAGGCCGTGCCAGGTCTTGGGGGTGACCGCGCCGACCGTGCACCAGCCGTCCGCGGTCCTGATGGCCTGGTACGGCGCCGTGCTCTGGTGCGCCGAGCCGAGCGGCCGGCCGGTCTCGCCGGTGGCGAAATACCTGCCCGCCTCCCAGATGGCGAGTGACACGGCCGACTCCAGCAGCGACACGTCCACGTGCTGGCCCCGGCCGGTCAGGGCGCGGGCGTGCAGGGCGGAGACGGCGCCGAGGGCTGCGTAAAGGCCGCAGGCGAGGTCCGCGACGGGCACGCCGACCTTGACCGGGTCGCCACCTGGCATGCCGGTGACGCTCATGAGGCCGCCGCGGGCCTGAGCCATGATGTCCAGCCCCGGCAGATCGGCCAGGGGGCCGTCCTGGCCCCAGCCGGAGGCGGAGACGTACACGAGGCCGGGGTTGAGCTCGCTGAGGTCGGCGTAGCCGAATCCGAGCTTGCGCATGGCGCCGGGGCGCAGGTTCTCGACCAGCACGTCCGCCTCCCGGATCAGGCGGAGGAAGGCGGCGGCGCCGGACTCCGCCTTGAGGTCGAGGGCGAGCGATCGTTTGTTCCTGTTGAGCCGGGCGAAGGGGGAGCTGTGGCCGGCCGTGAACGGGCCGATGGCGCGTACCTGGTCACCGCCGTGGGGATGCTCGACCTTGATGACGGTGGCGCCCAGGTCGGCGAGTTGCATCGTCGCGAAGGGGGCGGCCATGAACACGCCCACCTCGACGACTCGGACACCGGAGAGCGGACTGGTCATGGGGTATGAAACCTCACTTCAGCCGGGTCTGATCTATTGTCTCCATAAGACCGGCAAAAGGGACAGAGATCCACCCGCTCGGCCGCGCCGAAGTGATCCATGACGAGGAGGCTTCCCGATGACCAGCCTGGCCGAGCTCCACGCGCTGATGGAGCGCCTGGGGCACCCGGTGGTGCCCGCGCAGAAACCCGCCGCTCCCGTGACGTCGCGCTTCCCGGACGGGGCTTCGTACCGGTTCGAGATCCCCAGCGTCGAGGGGCCCGAGGTGCTGGAGGCGGTGGTCGCCGAGGCCGACCGGCTCGGCGTGCCGGTCGCGAGAACCTCGCAGGGCAGCGGCGTGATGATGCTGACGGACGATGAGATCGGGCGGATGGCCAGGCTCGGCGCCGAGCGGAGCATCGAGGTCAACCTGTTCCTCGGGCCGAGAGCCGCCTGGGACACCGGCGGCCAGGCCAAGCTCACCCAGGCCGTGGGCGCGGCGGCGCGCGGGAACGCGATGGTCGCCGCCTGCCTGGCCGACGCGCTGCGGGCTTGCTCGCTGGGCATCCGCAGCCTGCTCGTGGGCGATCTCGGCACCCTGGACGTGCTGCGGGAGCTCAAGGCGGACGGGACGCTGCCGCCGAACCTGGTGCTGAAGACGTCCGTGCTGATGCCGCTCACGAACGGGCCGACCGCCGCCGTCTACGAGCGGCTCGGCGCGACCACGGTCAACGTGGGCACCGACCTCACCGTGCCGCACCTGGCCGAGATCCGCGCGGCGACCGGGCTGCCGATCGATCTCTACCTGGAGGTGCCGGATGATCAGGGTGGGTTCGTCCGGTTCTACGAGGCGGTGGAGATCGTCCGGGCCGCCGCTCCCGTCTACCTGAAGATGGGCCTGCGCAACGCGCCCAACATCTACCCCTCCGGCGGCCATCTGGGTGTGGTGCCGAAGGAGCTGGGCCGCGAGCGGGTCCGGCGGGCGGCGCTGGTGCAGCGGCTGATCGAGCAGCTCGATCCCGAGCTGGCCAAGCCGTCCCAGACCTCCGACCTCGGCGTACCGGAGCCGTAGCCCGGCCCGGCTCGACCGCAGCCCGGCCCGGCTCGACCGCGGCCCGGCTCAGTCGTGCAGGCGGTGGACCGTGAGCGGGCCGCCGCCCCAGCGGCCGATCGCCTCCTCGTCGGCGAAGGCCAGCACCCGCATCATGTTGCCGCCGTCGCTCGCCTCCACACTGCGCCGCAGCCGGGCGGCGTGGGCGGGCGACAGTTTGGTGGTGCCGGCCTCGACCGTGTCGCCGTAGTGGTGGGCGAAGGCGGCACCGGCGAACCCGGTGCGGGCCAGCAGCGTGCGCACGGTCTGCGGGGAGTAGAACATCAGGTGGTTCTTGGTGAAGCCGCTCCACTTCGACCCGTACGCCTTGAGCAGCAGCGAGCGGGCGTTCACGGTCAAAATGAGCAGCACCCCGCCGGGCGCCAGCAGGCTCCTGAACCGCTGGAAGTCCTCAAGCGGCCGGGGCAGGTGCGCGAGCACCGACCACAGCGTGATCACGTCGAACCCGCCGGCGGCGATCTCCGGCACGTCCTGCGGCGCGCCGAAGTAGGTACGGGCCCGGCTCAGCCGCTCGTTGGCCTGGGCCACCGACTCGGGCGACAGGTCCACGCCGTAGGCGTCGAAGCCGCGCTGCTCGGCCAGTTCGAGGAAGAGGCCGACACCCGAGCCGAAGTCGAGCAGCCGCCGCTCCTTGCCCTCGTCGAACACGGGCGACATCGCCTTCATGGTCAGGTCGTAGCGGCGCTGCCGGTTGGCGGCGTACTTGCCGGTCAGGAAGGTGCTGTAGCCGGTGGAGTACAGGTCGCCGAGGCGTTCGGGCCTGACGTTGGGGTTGCGGTAGAGGAAGCCGCAGGCGGGGCAGCGGACGACGTGGTAGCGCCAGCCCTTGCCGCCGGTCGGCTCGAAGAGCGGCTGCTGGCGGGACTCCCCGCACATCATGCAGTCGAGGAACTCCTCGATCTCGCCCAGCGGGCGCAGCCGTTCGTAGGCGGCGCGCGACATGATCGGCGCGCGGCCGGTCAGCCGGCGCCACTGCGCCTCGCGGATGAGCCGCTCTCCCGGCCGCACGTAGACCCGCTGCGCCCAGGGGACGCGGTCGTAACGGGAGCCGTAGGCCAGTTTGGCCAGGAATCTGTTGGTCATCGCCACCACCCTTCGTGCGGTTGTGCCCGGGCCGTCCCTGTCTAAGCGTCCGCGTTCGGGCGCTTTACGTGATCTTTTGTGATTCCTCCGCTCTGGCTCCGCGAATCGAGCAAGCATATGCTTGGTCGCGTGCCTGACTACCGCAACCTGATCGGCGGCGAGCTGGTCCCCGCCGCACGCCAGATGGACACCGTCAACCCCGCCACCGGCGAGCCATGGGCCCGTATCCCCGCCAGCGGCGCCGCCGAGGCCGAGGCGGCCGTCGCCGCGGCCACCCGCGCCTTCCCCGCCTGGTCGGCGCTGCCCGCGGCGGCCAGGGCGCACGTCCTGCGCAAGGTGTCGGAGCTGTTCGGCCGGCACGCCCAGGAGCTGGCCGAGCTGGAGACGCGCGACAACGGCAGGATCCTGCGCGACACGCTGAAGCGGGACCTGCCGGGGATGGCATACCTGTGGCAACTGGCCGCCGGGCAGTGCCTCGACGCGGTCAAGGGCGACACAGTCGTGCTCGGGCCGGACGCACTCGGGCTGACGCGGCGCGAGCCGTACGGGGTGGCGGTCTGCATCATCCCGTGGAACTCCCCCATCTCGACCTTCTCGGCCAAGGCCGCGTACGCGCTGGCCGCCGGGAACACGGTGATCGTCAAGCCGGCCGAGCAGGCGAGCGCGTCGGTGCTGCGGCTGGGCGAGCTGCTGGCCGACGTCTTCCCGCCCGGCGTGCTCAACATCGTCAGCGGCCTGGGCGAGGAGGTCGGCGACGCCCTCGTACGCCACCGCGGCGTGGGCAAGGTCAGCCTCACCGGCTCGACCGAGACCGGCCGGGCCATCACCAGGGCCTCGGCCGACGCGCTGAAGCCGCTGACGTTCGAGCTGGGCGGCAAGTCACCCAACATCGTCTTCCCCGACGCCGACCTGGACGCCGCCACCCAGGGCGTCACCGTGAACTCCGTCTACACGGGCAACGCGGGACAGGTGTGCGTGGCGGGCTCACGCATCCTCATCCACCGCTCGATCTGGTCGGAGATGCTCGGCCGGATCGAGCGCGCCTGCGCGGACCTGGTCCTGGGCGACCCGCTGGACCTGGCGACGACGATGGGGCCGATCGTGTCGGCCGGGCAGTACGAGCGGGTGACGTCGTACCTGGAGCTGGCCGAGAAGGAGGGCGCGCGGCTCGTCTTCGGCGGGCGGAGCGGCGCCGAGGTGGTGCCTGAGCTGCCCGGCGGCTACTGGGTGGCGCCCACGCTCTACACGAGCGAGGACAACGCGCTGCGGGTCTGCCAGGAGGAGATCTTCGGGCCGGTGGCGGTGGCGCTGCCGTTCTCGACCGACGAGGAGGCGCTGGCGATCGCGAACGACTCACCGTACGGGCTGGCGGCCGGCGTGTGGACCCGCGACCTGGGCCGGGCCCACCGCTTCGTCCGCGATCTGCGCAGCGGCACGGTGTGGGTGAACACCTTCCGCCAGATGCCTCCGGGGCTGCCGTTCGGCGGGGTCAAGGACAGCGGGTACGGCCACGATTCGGTGCTGGAGTACACCCGGGAAAAGGCAGCCATTATCCAGATCTAGTCGGATACATTTACCCCTCATGAGCGAGGGGATCAAGGACACGTCAGGGCTGTCTGAAGCGGCCGCACAGTCCCGGGCATCGGTGCTGCGCAGCCGGGCCGAATCGTACATCGCCCTGTCACGGCACGACGCCGCGATCGCGGATCTGACCGAGTCGATCGCGCTGGTGCCGGACAACGCCAGGGCCTGGCGGCTGCGCGGGGAGAGCCATCGCGTGATCGAACGGTACGAAACCGCGCTCGACGACTTCGACGAGGCACTGAAACTGGAGCCGGACAGCGCGTACGCCCTGGGCTCGCGCGGCCAGACCTACGCCGCCATGGGCCGCCTGGAGGAGGCGATGGCCGACTTCGAGCACGCGCTCACGCTGTCGCCCGACTCCCTGTGGATCCTGGAGGCGAAGGCCGACGCCCTGGTGGACCTGGACCGGCTGGACGAGGCCCTGGCCGAGCACGGCAAGATCATCGCGTTGAACGAGGAGCTGGCGTACTCGTGGGTCGCCCGCGGCGACCTCTACCAGCGGATGAACCTCTACGCGGAGGCGATCGACGACTACACCAAGGCCCTGGAGGCCGACCCCGACTACGTGCGGGCGCTGAGCCGCAGGGGCGAGGCGCTGCGCATGGCCGACCGCTACGAGGAGGCGCTGAAAGACCTCAACCGGGCGCTGGAGCTCGACCCCGGCAACGACCGGGCGCTCGGGAGCCGGGGCGCGGTGCTGAGCGAGCTGGGCGACAACGAGGCGGCGCTGAAGGACCTCGACGCCGCGATCGAGCTGGATCCCGACTACATCTGGGCCTACCGGGTGCGGGGCGAGATCTTCCAGGAGCTGGACCGGCACGAGGAGGCGGTGGCCGACTTCACCCGGGCGCTGCACCTCGAAACCGACGACTGACGCGCGTCACGCGGCGCCCCCGTACCCGCCTTTTACGTGGGGCAGCCCCGTACCCGCCGGTCACAGGAGGTGGTCCCGTACCCGCCGGGGCCGCGGGCGTACCGCGGCTCCGGCGGGGCGGGATCACAGGGCCAGCAGGGCGCTGACCGGCAGGCGGGTGTCCGACAGCGGGCGCATGGCGATGCGCAGCAGTGCCAGCGCGTTGTCGTCGCCCGCGATGCGGTTGGCGCTGAGCCCGCCGCAGGACTGGCAGCAGTGGATGATCAGCCACTCGCCGTCCCCGCGCACGGACACGCTCAGCGCCGACATCCTGCCCCGGCACTCTGCCCGCCGATCCCCCGGGATCCGGTGGTCGACGTGCAGACTGGTCAGGCAGTTCGGGCAGTGGTTGCGGTGCGCGGTGCCGGGCGCGAGCATCGGCACGTCCAGCCGGCACCCGACGCAGCGGAACGCGTCCGCGTGGAAGAGCTCTTTACGTCGCTGGGGCCGTTCCCGGCCCGGGTTCCTCCTCGGCATGTCACAGATCACCGAACGCCTCTAGCGGGAACGGCGGCTGCGCCAGCGGCCTGACGGCCATGCGCATGAGGATGAGCTGGTTGTCGTCCCCGCAGATGGGGTTGGACGTCAGCTCCCCGCACCGGGTGCAGCGATGGATGACCATCCATTCGCCGGTGCGCAGGACGGCGATCGAGATCGGGAGCATGCGTGATCTGCACTCGTCCCGCAGGTGCAGCGAGTGCAGGCAGCTCGGGCAGTGGTTGCGGCGGGCGCCGTCGGGTGCGACCGCGGCGACGGTCAGGCCGCAGCGTACGCACGGGAATGTCTCGGTGTTCGCGAGCGAACGAGGTTTTCCGTCGGTGGACAACCTGGGTACTCCTTGCCGGAATGTCATCTTTGACGAGAGTTCGCGAAGGTTGCGAGAAGGTTCGCGAAATGGCAGCAAGGAAGCGCCCGAGCGGGCCTCGCGGGGCACGCCGGTGGAAGGGCGGACGGATGTGGTGACGCCTTACGGGGTCGGGATCCGCCTGTGGGTACGGCGAGGCGCGCTGGGCGCGGTGCCGGGCATAGACCCCTCCCCTGCGGGCGTGACTGCCCGGAAGCTCCACTGAACGGACACGGCGAGCGTAACGAGGCATGACGTCCGGTCGCCAGCCATTTTTGTGGAGATGAGCGGAATGATGTTCTAGATTCGGCCCATGGGCATCGGGCTGACCGAGGAACACGTCGAGCTGGCCGCCTCCGTACGCGGCCTGGCCGGCCGGGACCGCAGCCACGCGGCCCTGGCCGGGCAGGGGCTGCTGGGGCTGCACCTGGACGAGGAGTGCGGCGGGCAGGGGTACGGCCTGCTGGAGCTGTGCGTGGCGCTGGAGGCGCTGGCCGAACGGCAGGTCGGCGGGGCGTACCTGCCGTCCGTGCTGGCGTCGGCGGCGCTGGCGTGGGCGGACGGCGCCCGTCCGCTGACCGGCGAGGCGCGTCCGCTCACCGGCGAGGCGCGTTCGCTGACCGCCGACGTGCGGGCCCTGATAGGCGGCCTCGCCGACGGCGCCCTGACCGCCGCCGTAGCCATGGGGCCACCCACGGACCAGGGCTTTCTGGCGCTCGGGTCGGCGGAGGCGGATCTGTACCTCGTTCCGGTCGAGGGTGAGGGCGGGGCGTGGGCGGTGCTGGATCGCGGCGACGTCAGCGCCGAGCCCGCCGACGGCGTCGATCTCGACCGGCCGCTCTGCTCGGTGACCGCGCGGACCGTGCCCGCCGCCCGAGTGCTCGGCGACGTTCCGGTACGGGAGCTCGCGGCCGTCCTGCTCGGCGCGGACGCGTGCGGCGTGGCGGAGTGGGCCGTGACGACGGCGGCCGAGCACGCCAAGGTCCGCGAGCAGTTCGGGCGGCCGATCGGGCAGTTCCAGGGCGTCAAGCACCGGGTGGCCGACGCCCTGGTGACACTGGAACAGGCCAGAGCCGCCGTGTGGGACGCCGCCAGAGCCCTCGACGAGCACCGCGCCGACAGCGCCCAGGACCACGCCCCAGACAGCGACACAGGAAACAGCACGACCGGCGACACCGCTGGCACCCCGGCCAGCCACCACGACCGGCACCCAGACGGCGACGCGGCCCCGTCCGGTGGGAATGCCGGGAGCAGCCGGCAGGCCGAGCTGCGAGGCGAGTCCGGGATGTGCGATGAGGCGCGGCTGGCTGTGAGCGTGGCGGCGGTGCTGGCGCCTGATGCCGCTGTCCGGTGTGCGGCGGATGCGATCCAGGTGCTCGGCGGTATGGGGTACACGTTCGAGCACGACGCCCACCGTTACTACCGCAGAGCGCTGTCCGACCGCATGCTCGCCGGCGACCCCGGCCCGTGGGCGGAGGAGACGGCGCGGCTGGCCGCGTCGGGCGTGCGGCGGCGGATGGAGCCGGACCTGCCGGAGGAGGCCACCGCGCTCAGGGACCGGATCAGGGCCGAGGCGGCGTCGCTGCGAGCCGAGGAGCCGGTGGCCAGGCGCGGCCGGTTCGCACGTGAGGGATGGCTGATGCCGTACCTGCCGCGTCCCTGGGGCCGGGACGCCGGGCCGCTCGAACAGGTGATCATCCACCAGGAGTTCCGCGACCTGCGCCGACCGAACCTGGGCATCGCCGCCTGGGCGGTCCCGTCCATCGTCCGGTACGGCACCCGCGAGCAGCAGGAACGGTTCCTGCCCGGCACGTTCACCGGTGAGATCGTGTGGTGCCAGCTCTTCAGCGAGCCCGGCGCCGGCTCCGACCTGGCGGGGCTGACGACGAAGGCGGAACGGGTGGAGGGCGGCTGGTCGCTGACCGGCCAGAAGATCTGGACATCCCTCGCACAGTACGCACATTGGGGCATCTGCCTGGCCCGCACCTCCCCCGACCGGCCCAAGCACGACGGCATCTCCTACTTCCTGGTGGACATGGCCTCCCCGGGCGTCACCGTCAAACCGCTCAAGGAGATCAACGGGGACGAGATCTTCAACGAGGTCTTCCTCGACGCCGTCTTCGTACCGGACGACCTGGTGGTGGGGGCGGTGAACGACGGCTGGCGGGTGGCCCGCGACACGCTCTCCCACGAACGCGTCGCGCTCGGCGACTCCTGGGGCCCTGGATCGCGGCACACGGACATGGCCGCGCTCATCGCCCGCCTGCCCGAGCTCCGCCAGGCGCAGCGCGAGCGCGCGGGCCGGCTGTGGGCCGAGGGTCAGGCCATCTCGGCGCTCGGGCTACGGGTGACGCTCACCCAACTGTCAGACGCCCAGCCGCCAGGCTCTCCGCAGCCGGGCTCCCCTCCATCAGGCTCCCAGCCTCCAAGCTCCCGGCAATCGGGCTCCCGGCAGTCGAGCGCGGGGGGCCGGGGCACCGCCTCCAGTGTGCGCAAGCTGCTCGGCATGCGGCACTCCCAGGAGATCTCGGAGTTCTGCTGGTCGCTCGCGCCCGCCGACCCGTACTGGAACCGCATGATCATCACCACCCGAGCGTTCACGATCGGCGGCGGCACGACGGAGGTCCAGCTCAACATCATCGCCGAACGCGCCCTGGGCCTGCCTCGGGATCCGTGATCAGTCCTTGAGCCGATACGGGGCCGCGAGGTGGGCGTACACGATCGTGTTGTCCGCGTAGCTGTGCGCCCGCCGGTCGAACGTACCGCCGCAGGTCACCAGCCGCAGCCCGGGGTAGGCGAGCTTGGCGTAGACCTTCTTGGCGGGAAATGTGCGCTTCGGGGTGTGCTCGACCTTGTCCACGACGAAGACGGCCACCGAGCGATCGGCGCGCAGCACCTGCACCTGGTCGCCGCGCCTGACCTCCTTGAGCCGGGCGAAGACGGCCGGCCCCGAGCGCGTGTCCAGGTGGCCGGTGATCACGGCGGCGCCGCGCTGTCCGGGGACGGGGCCATAGCGGTACCAGCCGGCCAGGTCGGGAGGGTCGAACGGCGGGTTCTCGATGGCGCCCTCCGCGTCCAGGCCCAGCTCCATGAGGGGCGCGGCCACGCCGATGGAGGGGATGTAGACGGCGGTGGGCTTGGCCGCCTTCATGGGCCTGGCCACCTTCGACAGCGGCACGTCCATGATCGGCAGGTCGCTCGCCGCCGGTCCTGGGGCTTTGTCCTGCCAGGCGACGGGTGCGGGGTCCGTACCGCCGTCCAGCGCACCGGCGATCCCCAGCCCGATCAGCGCCACCCCGGCCAGCGACACGACCACCGCCGCACCCGCGATCAGCCGAGCTCCCGCCGCCCGCCGAGTTCGCGTTCCGGTATCCAGCCCGGCATACGGCCCGGTGTCCGACCTGGTATCCGGCTCAGTAGCCGGCATCGCGTCCGACAGGCGACGCCGGGCGGGCTCTGACTGCGGGAACGGCGACGCGGGCGGCGGTGGTGGTGGCGGAGGTGGCGGTGGCGGTGGCGGTGGCGGCATGCTAACCGCCACCGCCGCCGGCCCGGCCGGAGGCGTCGCGTTCGCGTCTTCTGGCGAGGCTCTGGAGTTGCCCGTTGTGCACCTCGGCCACCCATTCCCAGCCGGCCCTGGCCGACGGGCCGACCCGAGGGTCGCTCGGCTCGCGGCCCTCGCGCAGGGCGAGCACGTACGCCCGGTCCAGCTCGATCCGCGCACGCACCTGACCGGGCCCGCCGACCGACCCGTGACCGGGGACGACGAACTCGACGCCGTCCGCCACGTCCTCCAGCAGTCGCAGCGCGGACAGGTAGTCCTCGATCGGGTCGGCCCCGTCCTCGACGTCGAGCATCGGGACCAGGACGTCGGACAGCATGTCGCCGGCGACGAGGACCCCGCGTTCCTCGATGAACAGCGCCGCATGGCCGGGGGCGTGCGCCTGGTGCTCGATGATCCGGACCCGGGGGCCGTCCCAGGGAACCTGCTCCGTCCCGGTGGGCAGGGCGGTGATGTCGCCGAGCAGGTCCGTCGGGACCTGCCCAGCGATCTCCGTCTCGCTCAGGTGGTCGGCGACCCGCGCCTTGGCCTCCGGGCTGGACAGTTGCTCGCGGACGGCCTCCGCGCAGCGGGCCGTGCCGTAGCGAGGAGCCGTGCCGAACGCCGGGTGCCAGATGACGTGATCCCAGTCCGGATGCGTCGCGAAGCCCGCCACGACGCTCTGTCCCGCGCCGGACAGGTCGTTCGCGAGGCAGGCCAGTTCGTGGTGCTGGATCCCGGGGTCGATGAGCAGCACGCCGTCGCGGCCGTGCACGACGACGCCGTTGGTCTGGACGAACTCGCTCTCGTGGACCAGCACACCCGCTGCGACCTGCCTCAGCACGAGGGCTCCTTCCCCAGACGGACATTTCGAAGCCGCGCCATCCGAGGGCCGCGCTATTCGGGCGGTGCGGGCCGGCTCGTGCGGCGGGCAGCGAAGCCGGCCAGACCCGCACCGGCCAGGAGCGCCGCGCCGCCCACCGCGAACGGCCACACCGGCCCGCCGCTCGCGGCGAGCGCGCCCCCACCCGTCTCGGGATGCCCCTTCGGCACCCTGTGCTCCTCCTCCCCCGCCGGCCGCCATGGCGGTTCGCTCTCCCGTGTGCCCGGCCGTGAGCCCTCCCGCGTGGGCGGCTCCGACCAGGACTCCTCGTGCTGAGGGGCGCTCGACCAGGAGTCCGAGGGGCGATCCTGAGGGGACTCGCCGGGCTGGGGGCCGCCGGACGGCTCGTCGCAGAGCAGCGGCAGTGGAAGCAGGCAGACGACCTCCGTGCCGGGCACCTGCCGGCCGGGGTCCACGGCGCCGGCGAGAGCGGGACCGGAGAGAGTAGGCGCAGAGAGAGCAGGCGCAGAGAGGGTGGAGGCGGCGGAGGCGGTGCCCAGACCCGCCGCGAGGCTCACTCCCGCGACCGCGAAGGCGGTCACCGCTCCAGCCGCTGCGAGACGTCGCGCTCTTGCCATGGGAAGGCTCCAGACTCGATTGTCGCCCCCCGACGCACATGAGAGCCTGGCGAATTATTAGACCGCCAGTCAAGTAATGTGACCGAAGTGAAACCAGCCGACCACGGAGGGTTCGGCGACCCTCAGGTGTCGGACCGGGCCTTGCTGGGCTGCACCCGCTTCGGCTCTCCCGGCATCTTCGGATAGTTGGGCGGATAGGGCATGTCGCCCCGATCGTCCTCGGCGTACATCTCCAGGAGGCGCTCGATCGAGTACGCCTGGTCGTCGATGGCCGCGTGCACGTCGCCCACCTTCGCGAACCGGACCGGCACCGTGCGCAGGTCGAAGTCGCGCGGGTCGGCGTCCTCCAGCTCCTCCCAGGTCAGCGGAGTCGAGACGGGGGCGTGCGGCTGAGCCCTGACCGAGTAGGCGCTGGCCACCGTGCGGTCCCTGGCGTTCTGGTTGAAGTCGATGAACACCCGCTCGCCGCGCTCCTCCTTCCACCACGCCGTGGTGACCAGGCTCGGGTCACGCGCCTCGACCGCCCTGGCCAGGGCGATGCCGGCGTGACGTACCTGGATGAAGTCCCAGCGCGGCTCGATCCGCACGGCGATGTGCACGCCGCGGTTGCCCGAGGTCTTCACGAACCCGGTGATGCCCAGCTCGCCGAGCACGTCCCTGGTCAGGAACGCCGCCCGGCGCGCCGCGTCGAACTCCAGGCCCGGCTGCGGGTCCAGGTCGACGCGCAGCTCGTCGGGGTGCTCGACGTCGGCCGCGCGCACCTGCCAGGGGTGGAAGTCGATGGTGCCGAGGTTGGCGCAGTAGGCGATGGCCGCCACCTCGGTGACCCGCAGGGACTGTGCCGTACGGCCGCTCGGGAAGGTCACGGTCACGGACTGGAGCCAGTCGGGATGCTTGGGCGGCATCCGCTTCTGGTAGATCGCCTCGGTCTGTACGCCATCGGGATGGCGCTTGAGGTTGGTGGGCCGGTCCTTGAGCGCCCGGAGGGCCCCCTCGCCGACGCTCACGTAGTACTCGACCAGTTCCCGCTTGGTCGCGCCGATCTCAGGAAAGTAGACCTTGTCGGGATTGGTGACCTTGACGGTCCTCTCTCCCACCTCGAGCTCTATGTACGGCGATGCCATGCCCCCGAACCTACCCTGCCCACGCCCTCCACTCCGTGAAGAGCGGGCAGTGCCACCAGACGCCATCGCTCAACCGGCAGTGCGGACGGCCGAACGCCGTCGATGGCGGACCTGCGGGGTGGGCCCGCCCCGGAGCCGCCTCGGTGGCGGGACCGGGGGCTCGACGGGACGGGCCGCTGAGAGCGTCCGCCGCCGTTCCGGGCGCTGGCGCGCCACCCGGCCGGCCGTTCCGATCCCCAGCGGCGCCAGCACGGGCGTGGGCTGTGCCGCTCGGCGGATCTGCGGACGATCTCACCCCTTCACAGGAGGCGATGACACCCCCATGCCTACAAAGACGCGAATTCACCCCAGAACGGATGCTTCACCCTCTGGAGATCTCTTTTTGCCCGATCTCGTATTCTGGGTCCATGGACAAGGTGGTCAAGAGCGAGGCCGAATGGCGGTCCGAACTGTCGCCCGAGGAGTTCCACGTCCTCAGGGAGTCCGGGACCGAGCGCCCGTTCACGGGGGAGTACGTCGACACCAAGACCGAGGGGGTCTACTCGTGCCGCGCCTGCGGTGCCGAGTTGTTCCGATCGGACACGAAGTTCGAGTCACACTGCGGCTGGCCGAGTTTCTTCGAGCCGTCCGAAACCGAGTCGGTGCGGCTGATCGAGGATCGCAGTCTCGGCATGGTCCGTACGGAGGTGCGGTGCGCGCGGTGCGACTCGCATCTGGGGCACGTCTTCCACGGCGAGGGCTACCCGACGCCGACGGACGATCGCTACTGCATCAACTCCGTCTCGCTCCGCCTCGAACCCAAGCAGTGATCACGTAGCGACAGCGCGTATCGATCGCCTCTCACGGGTACGAGTGCCGCGTGCGGTTTGTACATCTTCGCCACCGCTGGGTGACGATCGAGACCATCGGTCGGGTCATCACCCAGCGGTGTGACGTGTGCGCGAAAACCCGCGTCCGCGTCCGCTGACCGGTCATCCCGGCGCCGGGTGGGTGACGCGGCAGCTGCGGTCGGAGCGGCCGAGGATGTTGGCGAGCACCGGGTTGCCGTTCCCGCCGAACTCCGCCTGGACGAACACGACCGGGTCGGCGACCCCGCGCTCATGCATGTAGGCAAGGCCGCGCTCGCACAGGGTGATCGCGGTCAAGGAATTGTCCGCCGTCTCCGGCAGGTCCGTATAAATGCGCAAATATCCGCCGACTGTGCGAATGTCCTTGAGGCGTTTCATCGCCTTGTCGCCCGGGCCCCAGTTGGCACGGAAGTACCGCGCCGCCTCCTGATCGGTGTGCCGGGACGGCCCGTCGGCCTTGTACCCCTCCCCGTCCGCCGGATCCGGCCCTCCGGCCAGCACGTCCTCCGCCGATGTGCTGCCCGCGACCAACCCGGGATCGGCGGCCCCGCCCTCCCGCGCGGTGTCCCCCTGCACAGCACCTTCCCGCCCGGTGCCTCCCTGCGCCGGGCCCGCTTGCGCTGGATCCGCCTGCCCGGTGGGCCCGGACGCCTGAGCTCTGGGCGCCTGCCGCGTCTCGGCCCCCGCACTCGCCACACCCTTGCCTGGCTCCTCGGGCGAACCGCCACCGCCCACCGTCGGCGAGCCACCCAGCCCGGCCGCAGGCGAGCCGTCAGCCCCACCCGGCAGCCCGTCCTCCCGCACCATCGCTCCAGGCGACCTGTCTGCAAACCCGAAGGCCAGAGCCGCGCCGCCCTCTCCGCGCAACGCCCCGCCGAACGCCCCGTTCACCCCGAGCAACCCAGCGGCCCCACCCGCCAGCACCAGCACCCCCGCCACCAACCGCAACCGCCTCCGGCCCCGCCCTCGCGCCCGCCCGTTCCCACGCCGTCCCGCCGCATGCCGTCCCGCCGCATGCCGTCCGGCCGGTCGTCGTTCTGGTCTTTCCGGCTCTGCCACCCCGTCCTCCGGTTCCCCGTTGGAACGTGCCACCCCGCGTACGCCCAACGACCAAGAGATTTCCCCTGATTGTGACAAAGGGGATAGATCAATTCAGTGGGATCGCCAACATGGGTCTTGCTGGGTACGAATCCGGCCACCAGACTTCGCTTGTGTCGACGGACGAGATCCTGAAATGTCGCAATCTGCGGAAGACGTTCGGTGATCTCGTCGCCGTGGACGACGTCAGCTTCACCATCACGGCGGGCGAGACCTACGGCCTGCTCGGCCCCAACGGCGCCGGCAAGACCACCACGATCTCCATGATCGCCGGCATCCTGGCCCGCGACGGCGGCGACGTGTTCGTCTGCGGCCGCCTCCACGGCACCTCCAGCGCCTGGGGCAAGCGCCGCATCGGCTACGTCCCCCAGGACCTGGCCCTCTACCCCGACCTCAGCGCCCGCGAGAACCTGCGCTTCTTCGCCCGCCTGTACGCGCTCGGCCGCGCCGA
Organism: Nonomuraea sp. NPDC048892; assembly: GCF_040649735.1. Lineage (NCBI taxonomy): Bacteria > Bacillati > Actinomycetota > Actinomycetes > Streptosporangiales > Streptosporangiaceae > Nonomuraea > Nonomuraea sp. NPDC048892. The sequence goes on from NZ_JBEZFZ010000003.1 coordinate 389,139, forward strand.
GGCCCGTACCGGGATCGAGGAGGTGCTGCGGGTCGTCGGCTTGACAGACCGGGCGAAGGACCCCGTCAAGGACTTCTCCGGCGGCATGAAGCGGCGGCTCAACATCGGCGTGGGCCTGCTGCACCGCCCTCCCCTGCTGATCCTCGACGAGCCCACCGCCGGCGTCGATCCGCAGAGCCGCAACGCGATCCTGGAGAGCGTCGCCGCGCTGACCGGCGAGGGCGTCGCGGTCCTGTACACCACGCATTACATGGAGGAGGCCGAACGGCTCTGCGACCGCATCGGCATCCTCGACCTGGGCCGGATCAGGGCCGAGGGCACCCGGCGGGAGCTGGTCGGCCTGGTGGGCGAGCTGGACCGGATCACGCTGACGGCCGACGGGACGCGACCCGTACCGGAGCTGGAGGCCCTGCCCGAGGTGCGCGAGGTCGGCGTGCGGGAGGGCCGGCTCGACGTGATGGTGGAGGACGCGCGCAGCGCGCTGCCCCGGGTCCTGGCGGCGGCCACCGAGGCCGGCGTGGTCGTGCGCGCGGTGGAGGTGCACGAGCCGAACCTGGAGTCGGTCTTCCTGCATCTCACCGGCAAGGCTTTACGGGACTGACATGGGGCCGCTGCTGCTCATCACCGCCAAGGACCTGCGTCAGCGGGTCAGGGACAGGTCGCTGTTCCTGCTGGCCCTCGTGGTGCCGTTCGGGCTGGCGGCGATCTTCAGCGTGGTCTTCAGCGGCGTCGACCGGCAGGAGACGGCCACGTTCGCGGTGGCCGACCAGGACGGGGAGCAGATCGCGCGCACGTTCACCGAACAGGTGCTGGCCCCGCTGGAACGGCGGCGGGTGCTCAGGCTCAGGACGGCGGCCACCGAGCAGGAGGCGCGTGACCTGATCGCGCGCGGCCAGGCCCGCGCCGCCTACGTCATCCCGGCCGGGTTCAGCCGTGCCGTGCTGAGCGGGCGGCCTGCCACGCTGCGGGTGCTCGGGGACGCGAACGCCCCGATCGGCTCGTTCGTGGCCCGCTCGGTCGCGGACGCGTTCGCGGCCGAGGTCCGGTACGTGCAGGTGGCGCTGGCGGTCAGGGGCGGCGGCTCCCCGCAGGAGGCCGCCGCCGTGCCCGCGCCCGTCACGCTGGAGGACCTGACGGCCGAGCGCCGGCAGTTGTCGCTGGCGGAGAGCTTCTCGGCCGGTATCGCGGTGTTCTTCCTGTTCTTCACCGTACAGTTCGGGTTCAGCTCGATCCTGGACGAACGCCGCGACGGCACGCTTGCCAGGCTGCTGGCCGCGCCGGTCCCCCGCGCCACGATCGCCTTCGGCAAACTGCTGAGCGGCGTGGTCGTCGGCGTGATGAGCATGACCGTGCTGGTCGTCGCCTCGTCGCTGCTGCTGGGCGCCCGCTGGGGCCACCCGCTCGGCGTCGGGCTGCTCGTCGTGGCGGGCGTGCTGGCGGCCACCGGGGTGATGGCCCTGGTCGCGACCGTGGCGCGGAGCACCGAGCAGGCCCAGAACGGGCAGGCCGTGGTGGCGGTGCTGCTCGGCGTGCTGGGCGGCGTCTTCATCCCGTTCCAGCAGCTGGGTGAGACGTTCGCGACGCTGAGCCTGCTCACCCCGCACCGGTGGTTCCTCCAGGGGCTGGCCGACCTGCACGGCGAGCACGCGCCCGTGCTGGCCCCGGTGCCGACGCTGGCGCTGCTGGGGTTCGCCGCGGTGACCACCGGGATCGCGCTGACGAGGCTGAGAAGGATGCTGCGCCCATGATCGCCATCGCCTGGGTGAACCTGGTCAGGCTCTTCAGGGCCCGCGCCAACCTCTTCTTCGTGGTCGTCTTCCCGATCGTGCTGATCATGGTGCTGGGCCTGTCGTTCGGCTCGGGCTTCGTGCCCAGGCTCGGCGTCGCGGGCGACGCGGGCGCGCGGGCGGCCGAACTGGTGGCGGCGCTGGAGCGGTCCGGGCGGATGGAGGTCGTCCGGGTCGGCGACGACGCCGAGGCCCGCGAACTGGTCGAGCGCGGCAGGCTCGCCGCGGCGCTGATCATCCCGGCGGGCTACGAGGGCGCCATGTCGGGCCGTGCCCGGGTGTCGCTGCCGCTGCTGAGCCGGAACGAGCCTTCCTCGCTACAACTGGGCGCCGCCGTGCGCTCGGTGGTGCAGCAGGTCGCGATGCCCGCCAGGGCCGCCGCGTACGCCCGCGACGGCTCCTTCGACCAGCGCCTGGCCAGGGCGGAGGCGGTCCGGGTGCCGGGCGTCACCGTGGCCTACGCCACCATCGGCGCCCCCGCGGAAACCGGGAGCGGCGACGGATTCGTCACCGCCGCGAGCACACAACTGCTGCTGTTCACGTTCCTCACCTCGCTGACCGGCGCGACGGCGCTGATCGAGACGAGGAGGTACGGCGTCTCGCGGCGCATGTACGCCACGCCGATGGCCATCGGCCGGATCCTGCTCGGCGAGGCGGCGGGGCGGGTGGCCGTGGCGCTGGCCCAGGGGCTGATCATCATGCTCGGCTCGGCGCTGCTGTTCGGCGTGCGCTGGGGCGACCCGCTCGGCGCGGCCGCGTTGCTGCTGGCGTTCTCGCTCGTCGGCGGCGGGGCCGGGATGCTGCTCGGGGCGGCGATGCGCACCGAGCAGCAGGCGCTCTCCCTCGGGCTGCTGCTCGGCCTGGGGCTGGGCGCGATCGGCGGCGCGATGGTGCCGCTCGACCTGCTGCCCGGCACGATGCGGCAGGTCGCGCACCTCACCCCGCACGCCTGGGCCATGGACGGCTTCGCCGAGCTGCTGGGCCGCGGCGGCACGATCGCCACCGTGCTGCCGCAGCTCGGCGTGCTGGCCGGGTACGCGGCCGCCCTGTTCGCACTCGGCGCGTGGCGGCTGCGCGCCGCGCTGACCCGTTGAGGTTCGCCGGCAAGGCCTGTCAGGGCAGGGCGGCGACGAGCTCCTGCACCGGCTTGCGGGCGCCGGTGTAGAACGGGATCTCCACGCGGGTGTGCCGACGCGCCTTCGCCGCCCGCAGCGTACGCATGAGGTCGACGATCCGGTGCAGCTCGTCGGCCTCGAACGCGAGCATCCACTCGTAGTCGTTGAGCGAGAAGCACGCCACCGTGTTGGCCCGCACGTCGGGATAGTCGCGCGCCATCCGGCCGTGCTCGGCCAGCATCGCCCGGCGCTCGGAGTCCTCCAGCAGATACCACTCGTAGGAGCGGACGAACGGATAGACGCTCACGTAGGCGCGCGGCTCCTCCTCGGCGAGGAAGGCCGGGATGTGCGACTTGTTGAACTCGGCCGGCCGGTGCAGCGCCATCGCCGACCAGGCGGGCCTGGTGCGCCGGCCCAGCTCCGTGCGGCGGAACCGGGAGTAGACGTCCTGGAGGTCCTCGGGCGTGGCAGCGTGCCACCAGAACATGAAGTCGGCGTCGGCCCGGAAGCCCGAGACGTCGTAGACCCCCCTGGTCACGACGTCCTTGCCGGCGGCCTGGTCGAGCAGCTCCTGGACCTCCGCCGCGAGGTTGTCGCGGTCGCCTGGGCACGGCTCGGTCAGCTGGAAGACCGACCACATCGTGTAACGGATCACCTGGTTGAGATCGCGGGCCTTCGGCCGCGGAGCGCCCTCTGTCATGGCTCCTATTCTCCTCCGCCGGTCAGGTGGTCCAGAATCCGGGCGGCGGCCGTACGCGCGGTGCCGATGCAGGCGGGGATGCCGATGCCGTCGTAGGCGGCGCCGCACACGGCCAGCCCCGGCTGCACGGCGACCGCGGCGCGCACCCTGGCCACCCGGTCGAGGTGGCCCACGTTGTACTGCGGCAGGCCGCCGCCCCAGCGCGTCACCCTGCTGTCGACCGGCAGGCCACGCACGCCCATCACGTCGGCCATCTCGGCCATGGCCAGGGAGACCAGCTCCGTGTCCTCGCGCTGGAGCAGGTGCTCCTCGCCGATCCTGCCGATCGAGCAGCGCAGGATCACCAGGTCCTTGGCCAGGTGGGGCCACTTCACCGAGCTGAACGTGACCGCCTTGACCGGCCGCCGCTCCACCGGCGGGACCAGATACCCGCTGGAGGCGGGCGGCTCGGGGAAGGCGTCCACGGGATAGGCCAGGGTGACCACGGCCATGCTCGCGTACTGGATGCGGGCCAGCTCGGCGGAGGCCTTGGGCGCCTCGGCCTTGAGCAGCCTGGCCGCCGCCGGGCCCGGCGTGGCCACGATCACGGCGTCGGCCTCGATGATCTCCGGTCGCGGCACCGGGCCCGTCACCAGCCGCCAGCCGGTCTCGGTCCTGTGCAGCTCGCGTACGGTCACGCCGGTCCTGACCTCGGCCTCCGACGCCTTGGCGACCGCCTCGGGCAGGGAGCCGATGCCGTTCCGCAGCGACGTGAAGACGGGGCCGGCGTCCTTGGGCGCCTCCTCGACGAGCTGCCTGGCCGCGGTCAGCAGCGAGCGCTCAGAACGGGCCACCGCCGCCACCCGCGGCATCGTGGCCTCCAGTGAGAGCATGTCGGCGCGGCCCGCGTAGACGCCTCCGAGCAGCGGCTCGACCAGCCGGTCGACCACCTCGGCGCCCATCCTGGCGCGGATGTAGGCGGCCACGGACACGTCGGTGCGGACGAGGGTCGCGGGCAGGATCTGGTCGAGCGGCACGCGTACCAGGCCGCCGGGCGAGACGATGCCCGACTTGGCCAGCTCGGTCAGGTCGGACGGCACGCCCATGACCTGGCCCTTCGGCAGGTGGCGGAGCGTGCCCCTGGTGTAGACGGCCGAGCGCGTGGTGCCGGGGAGCACCAGGTCGTCACCGAGGCCGACCGCTCTGGCCAGCTCTTTCCCCTCGGGACGCCGGGCCAGCATGGCCTCCGCGCCGGCGTCCACGCTCACCCCGGCGACCTCCGAGGCGTACAGTTTGCCGCCGATGCGCGGCGAGCCCTCCAGGACCGTCACCTTGATCCGGTCGACGGCGCCCTGGTGCAGATACCACGCGGCGGTCAGCCCGGAGATCCCCGCGCCGATGACGACCACGTGCGCCCGTTTCCCATCCACGCCTCCCGACGCTACCGCCTCACCCCGGTGCTCAGCTCTTCGGGCCGGTGATCTGACACAGTGATCTGAACGTGATGGTCCCGGTCAAACCGAGGCGGTGCAGGGGCCGTCATTAGGGCATGAGGAGAATCCGGTACGGCATCGCGTTATCGGCGGCCTGTGCCGCCCTGGCCTTGAGCGGTTGCGGGGGCGGGGGCGGGCTGGTCCAATCCGACTCGGGGAGCCAGGCCGCCGGCGCCCCTTCCCGGGAGTACGCGGCCCAGCGCGCTCCCCAGGACGCCGCCGCCCAGGACGGCGACGTGCGGGAGCAGGCGGCCCGGCCGCAGGCGGGGCGGGCCGGAGTGGCCGCCGATGTCAAGGTGACCCGGCAGGACCGGCAGGTCATCTACACGGGGAACATGACCGTACGGGCCAAGCAGGTGAGCACGGCCGCTCAGCAGGCCAAGCAGATCGTCACCGCCGCCGGCGGCTACCTGTCGCAGGAGCAGACGAGCTCGGCCAGCGACACCGAGGACTCCGCCACGCTGGAGTTCAAGATCCCGCCGGCGAAGTACGCCGAGGTGGTGGGCCGGTTCGGCAAGGAGCTGGGCAAGCAGCTGTCGATGCGGCAGGGCACCGAGGACGTCACGCTGAAGGTGGCCGACGTCGAGAGCCGGCTGAAGTCGGCCCAGGAGTCGCTGGAGTCGCTGCGCACGCTGCTGAAGAAGGCGGACACGATCGGCCAGGTGCTGCAGGTCGAGCGGGAGATCTCCACCCGGGAGGCCGACCTGGAGTCGTTGCAGGCGCAGCAGAAGGAGCTGGCCGCGCAGGTCTCGATGGCCACGCTGAGCCTGCAGCTGGTGGGCCCGGCGGCCGAGGTGGTGGATCCGGTGGAGGAGCCGGCCGGGTTCCTCGGCGGGCTGAAGTCCGGATGGAACGCACTGGTGTCGTTCACGAAGATCGCGCTGACCGTGATCGGGGCGCTGTTGCCGTGGCTGCTGTTCGCGTCGCCGCTGATCGCGCTGGTGGTCTGGCGCGTCCGGCGTGACCGCGCCCGGCGCCCCGCTCCCCCGTCCGGCCCGGCGCCGGCCCAGCACGCGGGCCGGCCCACGGAACCCGGCCCCTCGGAGCCGAGCCCCGAGGAGCCCGGCCCAGGCAAGGAGGCCGTCGAAGCCTGACCGCCCGGCGCGGCACGCTTGGCCGATGGGACCCGACCGGTCGTCGGGGGGACGTTCAGGCGGTGGGGGTGTGCTCGTGGACGAGGTCGGTGAGGCGCTTGAGCTGGTCGGGATCGGTCGAGGGCAGCACGCCGTGGCCCAGGTTGAACACGTGCCCCTCGGCCGCCTCGCCCCGCCGCAGCACCTCGCGCGCCTTGCGCTCGACCACCTCCCACGGCGCCAGCAGGATCGCCGGGTCGAGGTTGCCCTGCAGCGCCTTGCCGGGCCCGACCCGGCGGGCGGCCTCGTCGAGCGGCACCCGCCAGTCGACGCCCACGACGTCGGCCCCTGCCTCGCCGAGCACGCCGAGCAGCTCGCCGGTGCCCACGCCGAAGTGGATCCGCGGCACGCCGGCGACACCCTCGAAGATGCGCCGGGTGTAGGGGAGGATGAACTCGCGGTAGTCGTCAGGCGCCACCGCCCCCACCCAGGAGTCGAAGAGCTGCACGGCCGAGGCTCCGGCCGCGACCTGGATGCGCAGGTGTTCGAGGACGATGCCGGTCAACCGGTCCATGAGCGCGTGCCACAGCTCGGGGGCGCCGTACATCATGGCCTTGGTGCGGTCGTGGTTCTTGGACGGGCCGCCCTCGATCAGGTAGGAGCCGAGCGTGAACGGCGCGCCGGTGAAGCCGATGAGCGGGGTGGCGCCGAGCTCGCCGGTCAGCGCCTTAATGGCCTCGGTGACGTAGGGGATGTCGCCTGGCTCCAGCGGGCGCAGCGCCTCGATCCCCTTGGCGTCGCGGATCGGGTCGGCGATGACCGGGCCGACGCCCGGCTTGATGTCGAGGTCGATGCCGATGGCCTTGAGCGGCACCACGATGTCGCTGAAGAAGACGGCCGCGTCGACGCCGAGGCGGCGGACCGGCTGCAGGGTGATCTCGACGATAAGGTCGGGCGTCGCGCACGCGGTGAGCATCGGCACGCCCGCACGGACCTTGTGGTATTCCGGCAGCGACCGCCCGGCCTGACGCATGTACCAGACAGGGGTGTGGGGCACGGGTTCGCGGCGGCAGGCGCGCAGGAAGGCGGAGTCGGCGAGGTTCACCAGACAAGGGTGCCACGGGCGGTGGCCGGTCACGACACCGGCGCGAGGTGTCGGAAAAAGATGCATTGGACACCCCAAATCATGATCAGATAGTCAGATGAAGGTTTACCGGTCTGCTCGGCATCGGCAGCGCACACGGGTCGAACACACCCCATGCCCGCCCAGAGAGCCGGTCTCGACTGGGCCAAATGTTGCCCAAGCCACCGCGCGGCATCGATTCAGCGACCACTTTCGGGACACGCCGAGCGCGTTGCGGGGAATTGTCAGCGGCTCGTGCCAACGTCGGAGCCACGACCCGAAGAAAGGCCCCGGTTCGATGACTCATGCGATGACCGCGTTGTGGAGTTCTCCAGAGCGCCGCAGTGAACGCTGCCCCGCCTGCGCCGACGAGCGGCCTTTCGAGCAGCCGCCGTGCCTCGACGGGCACGAGCCCGGCGAGTGCCCCGAGTGGGCCTGCCTCGGCTGCGGCCACGCGATCACGCTCGGCACCGTGGAGTCCACCCGCCCGGCACGCCAGCTGGTTACGGCAGCGGCTTGATCACGAAGGATGAGCACCCCCGTGGTCCCCTTCCACCCGTCTTCGACCTACGCTTCGGCTATGACGCTCGGTGACCAGCCGCCGCCCGCCGCGTTCACGCGTGCCGCGGCGAGCCTGCGGCAGGCCGAGGTGCGCCCGGAGATCGAGCTCGAAGACCTGCCCGCGCCGCAGCGGCTGGCCCCCTATTCCGCGGCCATCGGCGCGTCGGTCTACCGCGACGACGACGAGCTCGCGGTCGGCCGGCTGATCCTGCTCTACGACCCCGACGGCCAGCGCGGATGGGAGGGCCCGTTCCGGCTGGTGGCCTACGTCAGGGCCGACATGGAGCCGGAGATCACCTCCGACCCGCTGCTCGGGCCCGTCGCCTGGAGCTGGCTGACCGAAGCTCTCGACGCGCATCAAGCCGACTACTCGGCCGCTGGCGGTACGGTGACAAGAGCCGTTTCCGAGGGGTTCGGCAACAAGGCCGACGACCCGGTCACGACCGAGCTTGAGCTGCGGGCGTCGTGGTCACCCGCGCAGGAGGATCTGTCCGGCCACGTCGCCGCCTGGTGCGACCTGATGTGCGTGGCCGCGGGCATCCCGCCGCTCCCGCCCGACGTGGCCGCGCTGCCCCGCCGACGTGATGATCCGGAGAGTGACCGAACGAAGTGAGGGCACCAGTCAAGACAGCACGCGCGTCATGAGGTCGGTGAACTCATGACAGAAGAACGCACAGTGGAGCCACTGCTGGAGCCGCGCGAGGGCATCCCCCCCGTCGTCGCCGACGCCGCCGGGCTGGACGAGGTCGTGGCGCGTTTCGCCGCGGGCACGGGCCCGGTCGCGGTCGACGCCGAGCGCGCCTCCGGCTACCGCTACGGCAACCGCGCCTATCTCGTGCAGCTGCGCCGCGCCGGAGCCGGCACCGCGCTCATCGACCCGATCGGCTGCCCCAACCTGTCGGCGCTCGATCAGGCCGTGGCGGAGGCCGAGATCGTCCTGCACGCCGCGTCGCAGGACCTTCCGTGCCTGATGGAGGTGGGGTTCAAGCCGCGCGAGATGTTCGACACGGAGCTCGCGGGCCGGCTGCTCGGCTACGAGCGGGTAGGCCTCGGCACGATGGTCGAGACCGTGCTCGGGCTGCGGCTGGAGAAGGGCCATTCGGCGGCCGACTGGTCCACCAGGCCGCTGCCGGAAGACTGGCTGCGTTACGCGGCGCTCGACGTGGAGGTGCTGGTAGAGCTGCGCGACGTGCTCCACAGGGAGCTGGCGGATTCGGGCAAGCTGGAGTGGGCGCGCGAGGAGTTCGCCGCCGTGCTCGGCACCCCGCCGCCGGTGCCGCGCTCCGATCCGTGGCGCCGCACGTCGGGCATTCACAAGGTACGCAACGTCCGGGCCCTGGCGATCGTGCGGGAGCTGTGGACCATGCGCGACCAGATCGCCCGTGAGGCCGACCTCGCGCCGGGCCGGGTGCTGCCGGACTCCGCGATCGTCGCCGCCGCGCTGGAGGGCCCGCGTACGAAGAAGGCATTGACCGAAATTTCAGCATTCACCGGGCGAAGTGCGCGCAGGCACATGAACGACTGGCTCGCCGCGGTGGCCAGGGCCAGAAACCTGCCCGACCACCAGCTGCCCCAGCCCAGCACGCCCGGTGACGGCCCGCCTCCGCCCAACCGCTGGGCCGACCGCGACCCGGCCGCCGCCAAGCGCCTCGCCGCGGCCCGCGCGGTGGTCGCGGCGCTGGCCGACGAGCACCACATGCCCACCGAGAACCTGCTGCAGCCCGACGCCGTACGCAGGCTCACCTGGGAGCCGCCCGCCGAGATCACCGACGAGAGCGTGACCGCCCGGCTGCGCGAGCTCGGCGCCCGCGAGTGGCAGCTCTCCCTCGCCGCCCACCCCATCGCCAAGGCCCTGGCCAGGCTGGAGGTACGCGGCGGGCCCTAAGCTCGACACCGGGTGCACTCACCCGCGGTCGAGGCTCACCTGAGGTTCGCGCCACTTGACGCCCTCGGTGGCCCGGCCGTACCGTTCGGGAAAGCGCTTTCCATGTGAAGGGAACCTCATGAGCGTGCGCACCATCGGGGTCGTGATGAACGGCGTCACCGGGCGGATGGGCTACCGCCAGCATCTGGTCCGTTCGGTTCTGGCCATCAACGAGCAGGGCGGCGTCACGCTCTCGGACGGTTCCAGGGTCAAGCTCAGGCCCGTACTGGTCGGCCGCAACGCCGACAAGCTTTCTGATATCGCTACAAAGCATGACATTTCGGATTTCACCACCGACCTCGACGCGGCCCTCGCCTCCGACGACAACCTGATCTACTTCGACGCCCAGGTCACCAGCGCCCGGGTGAAGGCCGTGCTAAAGGCCATCGAGGCGGGCAAGCACATCTACGCCGAGAAGCCGACGGCCGAGTCGACGCAGGAGGCGCTCGCGCTGGCCGAGGCCGCTGCGGCCAAGGGCGTCAAGAACGGCGTGGTGCAGGACAAGCTCTTTCTCCCCGGCCTGCTCAAGCTGAAGCGGCTGATCGACGGCGGCTTCTTCGGCCGGATCCTGTCGGTGCGCGGCGAGTTCGGCTACTGGGTGTTCGAGGGCGACTGGCAGGAGGCCCAGCGCCCGTCGTGGAACTACCGCGCCGAGGACGGCGGAGGCATCGTGCTCGACATGTTCCCGCACTGGCACTACGTGCTGGAGAACCTGTTCGGCCGGGTCCGGTCCGTCTACGCCCAGGCCGTGACGCACATCCCGGAGCGGGTGGACGAGCAGGGCAACACGTACCAGGCGACCGCCGACGACGCCGCGTACGGGATCTTCAACCTTGAGGGCGGCATCGTCGCCCAGATCAACTCCTCCTGGACGGTTCGCGTCAACCGCGACGAACTGGTCGAGTTCCAGGTGGACGGCACGCACGGCAGTGCGGTGGCGGGCCTGCGCAACTGCCGCGCCCAGCACCGCTCAGCCACCCCGAAGCCCGTCTGGAACCCCGACCTCCCGGCCACGGCCCGCTTCCGCGACGGCTGGCAGGAGGTGCCGGACAACGCCGAGTTCGACAACGGCTTCAAGATCCAGTGGGAGGCGTTCATCCGCCACGTGCTGGAGGACGCGCCCTTCCCGAACGACTTCGCCTCGGGCGCCCGGGGCGTGCAGCTCGCCGAGCTGGGCCTGCGTTCGAACGCCGAGGGCCGCAGGATCGAGGTGCCGCAGCTGTGAGGATCGACCTGCCCTGCTTCGGGACGTACCCGCTGAGAGAGCCGGTGAGCTGGCCGGTCGTCGCGACGCCCGCCTCCAGCCGGATCGTGTACGCCGCCGCCCACGTCGTGGCCGATCCGCTGGGCGACAACACGCCCGGCTCCCCCGCGGCCGTGGACTGGGAGGCCACGCTGCGCTTCCGCCGCCACCTGTGGTCGCACGGCCTGCGCGTCGCCGACGCCATGGACACCGCGCAGCGCAACATGGGCCTGGACTGGGCGGCCACCAAGGAGCTCATCCGGCGCAGCGCCGAGGAGGCCCGCGCGTACGGCGACCCGGCGACGCTGGTGTCCTGCGGCGCGGGCACCGACCACGCGCCCGATGCGGCCGACCTGAACACGATCACCGCCGCGTACGCCGAGCAGATCGAGACCGTCCAGTCGGCGGGCGCCGGCGTGATCGTCATGGCCTCCCGCCAGCTCGCGCGGGCCGCCTCGGGCCCGGCCGACTACCACCAGGTGTACGGCAAGCTGTTCGGCCTGACCGACCGCCCGGTGATCCTGCACTGGCTGGGCGAGATGTTCGATCCGAACCTGGCCGGCTACTGGGGCTCGCGCGACGTGGCGGCGGCCACGGACTCGTTCCTCGAACTGATCCACGCCCACGCCGCGATGGTGGACGGCGTGAAGGTGTCGCTGCTGGACGAGGAGCACGAGGTGGGGCTGCGCGCCGCGCTGCCCGAGGGCGTCAAGCTGTACACGGGTGACGACTTCAACTATCCGTCGCTGATCAGGTCGGGCTCGCACGCGCTGCTCGGCATCTTCGACGCCATCGCCCCGGCCGCCGCGGCGGCGCTGCGGGCGCTGGACACGGCAGAGACCGCGGGTGACGAGGCGGAGCGGGAACGGGCGCTGGCCGCGTACGAGGAGATCCTGGCCCCGACGGTGCCGCTGTCGCGGAAGATCTTCGAGGCGCCCACGTACAACTACAAGACCGGCATCGTCTTCCTGGCCTGGCTGAACGGCCACCAGGACGCGTTCGCCATGGTGAACGGCGCGCAATCGGCCCGCTCGCTGCGGCACCTGTCGGAGGTGTTCCGCCTGGCCGACCAGGCCGGGCTGCTGACCGACCAGGAGCTCGCCGTACGCCGCATGAAGGCGCTGCTGGAGGTGAACGGCCTGTGAGCCTGTCGCTGAACCAGTGGACGACCAGGCGATGGTCCCTGGCCGAGGCCGTGGACGGCTGCGTACGGCACGGCCTTCCGGCGGTCGGGCTGTGGCGGGAGAAGGTGGCCGAACAGGGCCTCGCGGAGAGCGTCAAGCTGGTACGTTCCGCAGGGCTGCGGGTCTCGTCGTTGTGCCGGGGCGGCTTTCTCACGGGTGGCGGACTGCCCGGCGAAGAGGGGAAGAGGGCGTTCGCCCAGGCGCTGGAGGACAACCGGCGGGCCGTGGACGAGGCGGCGGAGCTTGAGGCGTCCTGCCTCGTGCTGGTGGTGGGCGGTCTGCCGGGAGTGCGGCCGGGCGAGGCGCTGCCCGCGACCGGGTTCACCCGTGATCTGGCCGGGGCCAGGGAACGGGTGGCCGAGGCGCTGGCGGAGCTGGCCCCGTACGCGGGTGAGCGCGGGGTCAAGCTGGCCCTGGAGCCGCTGCATCCGATCTACTGCCCGGACCGCGCCGTGCTGTCCACACTGGGGCAGGCGCTGGAGCTGAGCCTGCCCTTCCCCGAGGAGCAGGTCGGCGTGGTGGTGGACACCTTCCACGTGTGGTGGGACCCGAGGCTGTTCGAGGACATCGCGCGGGCCGGTCGCCGGATCGCCAGTTACCAGGTGTGCGACTACCTGCATCCGCTGCCCGAGGACGTGCTGCTCGGGCGGGGCATGATGGGTGACGGGGTGATCGACTTCCGGCCGATCACGGAGGCGGTGCTGGCCGCCGGATACACCGGGGACGTCGAGGTGGAGATCTTCAACGCCGACATCTGGGCGGCCGATCCCGACGAGGTCGTGGCCACGATGAAGACCCGCTACGCGGACGTCGTGCTCCCCTGAGCCCGGGCGCCTCGCCGACCCGCCGCCCTGAGCCGACCGCCGCCCGGTGGCGACCCGCTGCCCGGCGGGGCCCCCGAGCTCCTGGGGGCCTGCCGTCACTCCGGCTTGTCCCAGACCAGCAGGTAACGGCGCAGCAGCAGGCGGCGGAACCGGCAGCCGGGCAGCACCTCGCGGGCCAGCCGTTCGGTCTCGCCCCACGACAGCACCGGGGGCAGGGAGGGCACGCTCTTGCCCGGCCCGCTCTTCGGGCCGGGCCGGAGCCGCAGCCGCTGTCGAGCGCCGCTCGCAGCTCACGGCATGAGCTTCATCACCAGGCTCTGGTATTGACATCCTCCCCCTCTTGAAGGGAGGGGGATTCCCACGGTCACCCGTGAGGTTTCCTGCTTCATCGCCGGTCGCCCGCCCGAGAAAGGGATCTCTCGTTGAGGTCTTACACCAGCTCCACAGGCGTTTCGCCTCTCCGCCAGCCCGGCGGCGAGGGTATGTCCGATCGTTGCTCCGGCGGCTTGGTCATCGCCACCGTCGAACGCACTACCGAACCTCGCCGCTTCGCGCCGCGTTTCGACGGCAGTTCATCCAGCGGCGAATCGCCTGCCCCTGTCCTGCTCCGCAGGGGTCCGATTCCTCCCCCCCGCCTGAAGGCGCGGGTTCTTCGGAGGTTTCTGATGAACGTTGTGGTTCCTGTAGGGCTCGGACATTCGATCGCCATAGCGGCCGGGGGTTCGCCGGCTCCGGGCTTTCATCCCGTTCGTCTAGGTCCGTCGCGGGACACAAGGCCGGTCGCCAGGACGGTCGCCAGGACGGTCGCCAGGACGGTCGCTAGGACGGGAGCGTCACCGTGCCGGCGGCGCCGTCGACGGTGATCTCCTGGCCCGAGGTGATGCGGTGCGTGGCGTCGGCCACGCCGACGACGGCCGGGATGCCGTACTCCCTGGCCACCACCGACCCGTGCGACATCGCCCCGCCCATCTCCATCACCAGGCCGCCCGCCGTCAGGAACAGCGGCGTCCAGCCGGGGTCCGTCGAGGGGCAGACCAGGATCTCGCCCGGCTCCAGGTGCGCGCCGATCGGGTCGAGCACCACCCGGGCCACGCCGGTGACCGTGCCTGCCGAAGCCGGCGTGCCCGTCAGCGCGCCGTCGGCGGCGGGCTGGGCGAGGGCCTCGGGCTCCGTGCCGTCGGACAGCAGCACCCGGGGCACGTGCCGGCGCCGCCGCTCCCGCTCGTACGTCTCCCGTCGCCGCGCCACCAGCTCCCGCAGGTCGGCGCCCGGGTCGAGCGCGGCCCGCGTCTCGCGCAGGTCGAGGAAGAACACGTCGCCGGCTGATTCCAGCACCCCGCGCCCGGCCAGGTGTTCCCCGACCACGAGCAGGCTGCTCCGGATCGCCGCCAGGGTCTTGACCAGGTAGAACTTGGGCAGCTCGCGCAGCCCGGCGTATCTGCGGGTGCGTCCGAGCCCGAAGCGCACGACGGCGGCGCGCCAGCGCCCCTTGAGCCGCGCCCGCGCCACCACGTGGGCGATGGCGGCCCGCGCCTCCCGCTCGCCTCTGGCGAACTGCGCGGCGGGCGCGAGGTCGGGGTCGCCGTCCATGCGCAGGTAGTTGGCCAGCACGCCGAGGATGTGGGCGGGCTCCTCCGACCATCGCGGCACGCCCAGGTCGATCTCGGCGACGCCGCGGTGGCCGTACTTGGCGAGGAAGGCGGTGATCTCGCGCTGGGCGACGGGCGGCAGCCGTTCCTCCCGGTAGCGTCGGACCAGCTCGGCCACCGTCAGCTCCTTGAACGGCTCCGGCTCGACCCGCGTGGCCAGGTGCCACAGTTCGAGGTCCATCTCCGTGGTCGGGTTGTGGGGCACGCTGCGCAGCACGTCGCCCATCTCGTTGATCGGCACGCCGGAGAGCTTGGACGCCAGCGCGAACAGGCCGTACCCGGTGACCGCGATCGGCATGACCGAGATGATCAGCGGGAACGTGCGGACGAGGACATGCTCGGCGTGGTCGAGGCGCTGCGCCGGGGTGGCCCAGTCGGGTACCCGCAGCCGCCGGTCGAGCTCCTCGCCGAGGCGGACCGTTAAGGCCAGCGCCCGCTCGGGCCTGGTGAGCGCCGTCAGGACGCGGGACGGCACGTGCACGTTCCTGATGAAACGGGCCAGACCGCGCAGGAACGGACGGCGGGAGGTGTGCGCCAGGGACAGGCGCGGGTCCTCGAACAGCCGCTCCATCACCGACACCGCGCGGGCCTCCCCCAGCGTCAGCGCGCGGGGCAGAATGGCGCGGCCGTTGCGGGAGCGTACGGCGGCGGTGAGGTCGAGCCACAGCCGCTCCCCCGAGCTCGTCAGGAAGGCGGCGCCGTCGAGCGGGTCGGCGGGCGCGTGCCCGGCCAGGCCCGCGCCACCGGCGCTGATCACCCGGAACGCCGCCTGCCCCATCGGGGTGAACGGGCCCATGACGCCCTGGGCGACGTTGACGGAGAAGAAGACCCGCAGGCCGGGACGGGGCCGCTCGGGCAGCGGGTAGAGCGTGGTGATGGGCCTGGCCTGGGTGAGCCAGAGCCGCCCTTCGTCGTCGATGGCCCATTCGGTGTCCTGCGGCGCGCCGTAGTGCCGCTCGACGCGGGTGCCCAGCTCGGCGAGCCGGAGCACCTCCTCGTCGGTCAGGCAGAGCCCGTCGTACGCGGTCTCGACCCGCTCGGTGCCGCCGCCCGGCAGGGAACGGATGGCCAGCCGCTTGTCCCCCGCGTGACGTTCGAGGATCCGGCCGTCGAAGACGAGGAAGCGGTCGGGGTTGACGGCGCCGGAGACGACCGCCTCGCCGAGCCCTGGACTGGCGTCGATCACGGCCTCGTGCCGCCGGCCCGTCACCGGGTTGGCGGTGAACATCACGCCCGCCACCCGCGCGTCCACCATCACCTGGACGACCACCGCGAGCCGCACGGCGGCGTGGTCGATGTCGTTGGACTCGCGGTAGGCCACCGCGCGGTCGGTCCACAGCGAGGCCCAGCAGCGGCGGACGGCGTCCACCACCGCCGCCCCGCCCACCACGTTGAGGAAGGTGTCCTGCTGGCCGGCGAAGCTGGCGAACGGCAGGTCCTCGGCGGTGGCGGAGGAGCGCACCGCGACGGGCACGTCGTCGCCGAGCGCCGCGTAGGACTTCAGGATCTCCTCGTGCACGTCGTCCGGCACCGGCGCCTGGAGCAGGTGCCGCCTGGCCCGCGCGGCCAGGTCTTCGCCGCCGGTCTCAAGACCCTGCGCGACCTGCCGGTACGCCTCCGTGGTCAGCACCCAGCCGGGCGGCACGGGCAGGCCCGTCCTGGTCAGCTCGCCGAGGTTGGCCGCCTTGCCGCCTACCTCGGCGAGCATGCCCGCGTGGATCTCGGAGAACTCCAGAGCCGTCTTCATCGAATGCTCCCTGCCGGTTCAGCGTCGTTTCATCTCCAGTGTCACGCAGTCCGGCAAAGAATTCAACACATGATGAATCAACCGTGGCAGGGCGAGTCGTCGGTGGGCGAGTTGTCCTGGGGCGAGCCGTCCTAGGACGAGCCATCCGCGCGGGAGCCGTCCAGGGGTGAGCCGTCCAGGTCCCAGGCCGGGTCGAGGTCCACGCCTAGTGCGGCGAGGACCGTCGGGGCCACGTCCACCAGCCGCGGCCCCCGCAGCGGGCTCCCGCCCAGGTCCTCGCCCAGCCGGTTGGCGATCACGAAGACCGTGCGCTCCTCGTCGGAGGTGCCGCCGTGGCCGCCCGCGTCCACGTGCCCGTGGTCGGTGGTGACCAGCACGGTCCAGCGCTCGTCCGGGTACGAGGGCCGCGCCCGGATCGCGGCGAGCAGGCGGGCGAGGTAGGCGTCCTGGGCCTCCAGGGCCGCGGCGTACTCGGGGCAGTGGGGGCCGAGGTCGTGGGCCACCTCGTCGGTGTCGCCGAGGTAGACGAACGTGGCGTCCGGGTTACCGGTGCCCAGCAGGCGTTCGGCGGCCTCGGTGACCTGCTTGTCGGCCAGGGCCCAGCCGATGGCGTACCCGTCGAAGGCCAGGCGGTGATCGATCCCCGGGCCGAAGGCGCCGTGCTCGGCGAGGGCGGCCCAGGAGAAGAGGGCGGCGGTGATGAGGGTGGGGCGGGCCAGCTTCACCCGCGTCAAGAAGTCCGGAAATTTCGTGAACTGGTGGCTCGCGAAACCGTTGTCCACGACGCCGTGTTTGTCGGGCCAGACACCGGTGGCGATCGACGACCACCCGGGGCCCGAGTCGGTACGCGACCGGATCACCCGGCCGCCGTCACCCGCCTCGGGACTCTTGGGCACGACCTCGCCGGGCGACTCGGTGCGCGGCGTGCCGGCCTCACCGTAGGGGAGGAGGCTGGTGCCGTACGCACCGGTGGACATGAGCGCCTTCAGAGTGGGCGCGGGCAGCTCCATGAGCCGGTCGTACCGCAGGCCGTCCATGCCGACGACGAGCACCTTGCTAGAGAATACGGACATCCCCCCATCTAAGCGCCCATCCCCACCGAAACCCATCCACCCACACCGAACGCCGACCGGCGGCTGACGAAACGCCCCGCGAACGGCGCATCCCACCCACGGAGAAGCTCAGTCGGCGATTTTCAGGGGGTGAATCGGCGTATCCACTCGGCGGCGCCCGGAAGGATCTCCTCGACCGGTGCCACCTGCGGATACCACGTTCGCTCCCACTCCAGCGACACCCAGCCGTCGAAGCCGGTCTCACGCAGCAGAGCGCCCGCCTCGTCCAGGGGCACCGACCCGGTCCACATGGGCACCGGCGTGGTGTCCTGCGCCGAGACGGCGTCCTTGATCTGCACATACGACAGGTACGGCGTCAGCTCGGCCAGCGACCGCGCCGGCGGTTCGCCGTGCCGCCACGGGTGGAGCAGGTCCCAGAGGGCGCCGGTGGTCTCGGGGCAGTCCGCCTCCGCGAGCAACCCGGCCACGGCGGCGCCGGTCGCCATGCTGTCGTGCGTCTCGACGAGCACGCGGCGGCCCAAGTCGGCGGCGGGTCCTGAGACCGCCTTGAGCCGCCGGGCGCCGACGGCCGGATCGTCGCCGCGCGGGAACACCCGTACACCGGGTGCACCAAGGTCGGCGGCCAGCCGCAGGTCGGCGAGGAGCGCCTCGATCACCGGCTCATCCGGCCCCGGCTCACATATACCGACATATCCGGCCAGCGCGGCGATCTCCAGCCCCGCCCCCTCGACCCGTCCGCGCACCGAGGCCCGCTCCTCGCGACCGAGTCCCGCGTGCACGCCGGTGTCCGGATGCAGCCGCAGCTCCAGCCCCTGGCAACCGTGCCCGGTCGCGATCTCGATAGCCCTGTCCAGCCCTTCGCCGGGCATCCCCAGCGTGCTGACCGCCAGCCTCACACCATTCTCCCCATCAACACAGCGCCTCCACACGGTCCACACCGGCCTTCATCACCAGCACGCCACCCTCCGAACAACCTCACCCGACCAAGAACGGGCCCGCAATGATCCCCTCGGCCACCCGCCATCTTCCTGGAGCGATGGTCGCCGGGGTCAGGGGAGTCTCCGGACGCTTTCCCGGAGGACGACCTCGCCGGCGACCTGTTCGACCACGATCGGGTCGTCCTCGTTCAGCGCCAGGACCAGCGCCCGCGCCCCCATGTCCTTCAGCGGCAGCCGTACGGTCGTCAGCGCGGGCACATGATCACGGAGCGTGACGATGTCGTCGAAACCGGCCACCGAGACGTCCTCCGGCACCCTGACCCCGCGCTCGCGGTAGGCCGCCAGCGCCCCCACCGCCATCACGTCGTTGACCGCGAACACGCACGTCGCGTCCCCGACCTGCTGCGCCGCCGCGTAGCCGCCGTCGCGGTCGAAGGGGCCGTGGATCACCTGCGGGGCGGGCAGGCCGAGCTCTGCGAGCGCGCCCGCGAAGCCGGCGCTCCGGTCGGCCGCCGTCACCAGGTGCGGCGGCCCGGCCAGCACCGCGAACCTCGTGTGCCCCAGCCCCGCCAGCGCCCTGGCCAGCTCGGCCGCGCCCTGCCGGTTGGCGGGGGCGACGGTGTCGACGCCGAGCAGGTCCTGGCCGACGCAGGCCGCCCTGCCGCCGCCCGCCTGGTAGCGGGCCAGTTCGTCGCGCAGCCGCCCGGTGACGCCGGGATCGGCGACGCGCGAGCCGACCAGCAGGACCGCGCGCACGCGCTGGGCGTGCAGCGTCGCCACGTACGCGATCTCCTGCTCGGGGTCGCGATGCGTCGTGCCCACCATGACCAGCAGCCCTTCGGTGGCCGCCGCCCGCATGGCGCCGTCGGCCAGGGCGGCGAAGTAGGGGTCGGTCAGGTCGTGGACGACGATGCCGATGACGTTGCTCGCCCCTCGGGCCAGCGTCTGGGCGGCGATGTTGGCCCGGTAGCCGAGTTCGTCCGCGGCCTGCTCGACGCGCGCCCGCAGGGCCGCGCCCACCTGGCGGGTGCTGCCGTTGAGCACCCGCGAGGCGGTCGCGAGCGAGACGCCCGCCTGCTTGGCGACGTCTTCCAGCGTGACCACGAGACCTCCCGGAAAGCGGTTTCCAAGTCTGCCAGACCGGCACCTGGATCCGCATCCTGCCACGCCCCGGCCCCCGTACAACAGGATGCCGCACCCCGGAAGGGACATCGCCCGTCACATCCGCGGCAAAGCCCTCCGCCGCAACCGACTCGCCCAGAAGGACGCGCGTCCTCACGCTCATGACGACGCAGCCGACGGACGCCGGAAAGAACACAACCGGCCGCGCCCGTGAAGGGCGCGGCCGGCCTCACGTCATCGGGTCAGGCCCAGGGGAACAGGATGTCGAGCAGCCCCTTGCGCTCCTCCTGCGTCGGCGCGGGCACCGGTGCTTGCGTCGTCCCGGAGTCGGTCTCGGTCGGCGTCTGGCTGTCGTTGTCCGTCTGCTTGTCCGAGGTGTCGGTCTCGACCCCGTCGCCCCGGCTGTCGGTCTCGTTGATCCGGCCCTGCGGCTCACGGGTGGGCCGGTTGGTGGCCCTCGTGGTCGGCTTCGACTCGCGGGTGGCGGTCGGGCGGGCCGAAGGCTCCCGCGTCGCGGGCTGGCGGACCCGCTGCTGCGGCGTCGCCGGCACCGAGGCCCGCGGCTGGTCCGGCTGGTCGGTGGTCGTGTCCACGGGCTCGTCGTCGGCGGGCTCCTCGGACTCCTCCTCGACCGGCTCGTCCTCGGGCAGCGCCGACTCGGACGGGGTGTTCACCTCGCCAGCGCTCGCGCACTGGGCGCCCGAGCAGGGGTCGTCGGAGGACGTACCGGTGAGCATCCAGCCGGCGCCCACGCCGACGATGACGACCGCGACGGCCGCCACCAGCAGCACCCGTGTGCGGCGGCGCACCTCGCCTTCGCCCTTCGCGCGCCCGCCGTAGGAGTCCTTGCCGTCGCCGTCGTCGGTCCAGCCGGAGCCGAGGAAGCCGCGCTTGGGCCGGTCGTCGTCGAGGTCGTCGCGCTCGTCGCGGTCGCTGTCGTATCCGCGGTCCAGCGGGAGGTACGGGTTGTCGCTGTCGACCCGGTGCGGCCCGCTGAGCCCGTCGTCCAGGTCGTGCGGCCCGCTGGGCCCCCCGAAGTCGTGCGCTCCGCTCGGGCCGCCGAAGTCGTGGGCGCCGCTGGGCCCGCCGAAGTCGTGCGCGCCGCTCGGGCCACCGAGGTCGTAGCCCCCGGACGAGCCCAGCACGTCATGCGGACCGCTCGCGCCGCCCAGCGCGTCGCGGGAACCCGGTCCGTCCAGCACGTCATGGGGCCCGCCGAGCACGTCGTGCGGGTCAGGGGCGAGCAATCCCCTCGGCGGGGGGTCGTCGAGCACGTCACGCGGCCCGTCGATCGGTTGCGAGCCCTTGTCAAGAGGCAGGATGTAGGTCTCGTTGCCGACCACCTGGATAGCGGGTTGCTCGTCGGTGTCCTCGGTGCTCCACCGGGGGGACAGCACGTCACCCGTCATCAACTCCGGGTTTAACGGCCTACCCTGCCCATCCTCGTATGGCCTGTCGTTCTCGTCGCGCGCCACGGTGGAACCTCTCTAGTTCGAAATCAGACCGCGCCCCTTCCTACCATTACTTGTCGGGATATTTCACTTGTTTCGCTAGAATTACTCTCCGTAACATTCGCCCCAATGACGTTTCCCGTCACGTCTGTACGGGTAGATAACGCCTTCACCCACACGGGTCAGTACGGGGTCACTTGCACGGGTTCGTGTTGCTGTCGACGACCCTGTCCTTGAGCGAGTCGGGAATCGCCGAGACGACCCGCACGCCGGGCCAATCCCTGCCGATGACGAGCTGGATGATCGGCCCGCCGGGCGCCTGGGCGGCCTTCGCCTTCCCCTTGTACGGCTGCGCCGTCAGCGGCCTGACCTTGCCCGCGACGGGCGTGCGCTTGTCCTTCGACAGCCGCGCGGCCACCGCGTCACCGTAGGCGGGGCCCTGCTCGGCGTCCTTCTTGGCATACCGTACGGCGGTCGTCGGGGTCAGGGCGGCGTTGCCCACCTGCGTGACCACGAACCCCTGGGCGGCCAGCTCGTCGGCCACCTGGAGCGCCTTGCCCTCCTCGCCGGTGGCGTTGAGCACCTGGAGGCGCACCTGCTTGTTCTCGATCTTCGGCGTGGACGGCTTGCCCGGGGTGGGGGCGGCGGTGACCTCGACGTCGTTGCGCACGCTCTCGAAGAAGTTGCTCGCCGCCGGCTCGGAGAACTGCACCCGCGCCTTGTCCTGCGGGTACTCCTCGATCGGTACCGTGATGCCCTTGAGCTCCTTGGCGGTCAGGCCCTTGACGCTGTTGGCGATCTCCAGCATCCGGTCGAGCGACAGGCCGTCGTCCACGGTCACGGCCTTGATGCCGGCCTGGAGGAAGTCGTTCAGCTTGCCCGGATCGGTGAGCAGGCCGCCGCTGGTGATCTCCTTCAGCACCTGGGTGAGGAAGATCTGCTGGCGGGTGATCCGGCTCAGGTCACTGCCGTCGCCCAGGGCGTAGCGGGTGCGTACGTACCCCAGCGCCTGCTCACCCTTCACCCGGTGCTTGCCCGGACCGAGCACGAGCTTGGCCTTCGGGTCGTTGACCGCCTTGGGCAGGCAGATCTCGATGCCGCCGATGGCGTCGATGATGCCCTTGAAGCCGGTGAAGTCCACCTTCACGAAGTGGTTGATCTTGATGCTGGTGAGGGATTCGAGGGTCTTGATCGTGCAGTTGATGCCGCCGTCGTTGAAGGCGGAGTTGATCTGACGGATGCCGGGGGTGAGCGCGGTGCCGTTCCTGGCCTTGCACGAGGGGATCAGCACCATGGAGTCGCGCGGGAAGCTGATCATGGTGGCGTTGTCGCGGTTGGGGGCGATGTGCAGGAGCATGATCGTGTCCGTGCGCTCCCCTGCGCCCACGGTCGTGGCGCCGTACTTCTGGTTGTTGCCGTCGCGGGAGTCGGAGCCGACGAGCAGGACGTTGAGCGCGCCGGTGTCGGGCGGCCGGCTGGGGCCGACGTCGATGGCGTCGCGGACGATCTGGCCTTCGAGGTAACGGTAGTAGCCGTAGCCGCCGAGCACCGAGGCCACCAGCACGATGGTCAGCCCCACGGCCACCCAGCCGAGCGGCGTCAGCGGGTTGCGCCGGGGCTCGGAACGGCGTCCTCCATGGTCCGGCGGAGGTAGGGGTGGCGCGACCCTGCGGCCAAGAACCGCCTCGTCCTGCTGCTCCCTCATGCGGTTCACCCCTCGCACCATGATCGCGAAGCATAGCCACAAACAGGCCCTCAAGAGGACAGGTCCCAGCATCTCGCGCCTACTTCGCTCCTCCATGATGGAACAGACCTGGCGTCCTGGGTACTCATGCGTCACCTCCATCGAGGGCTCCATCCAAAGCACGCGAATGCGGGGCGTCATGACGCACAGTGCCGTCATCATGACGTTCATGCTGTTGACCGAGATGGCGTCTCCCCCCGGCGCCAAGGAAATGGCGAGGCTGCGCGAGCGGGCCAGAGCCGGCCGGCGCGGCGCGTTCGTGGCGCTGGTCGCCTCGATTTCGCTGCTGGCCACCGCGCAGTTGATCGCCGACAGGGCTGCGACCAGGGAGCAGGTGCTGCCGCAGGCCCTGCTGTCCCTCGGCGTCTTCGCCGTCGCCGTGCCCGCGCTGGCGCTCACCCAGGTGGTGTGGGGTGTGCGCGCCCGCATGGTGCGGCGGCGCGAACATGAGCTGTACGCCTTCGTCCGCTCGGGCCGGGCCCGCCCGCTGACCCGGCTGGCCGTCGCCGCGGGCTGGACGGTGACGCTCCTGCTCGGCTGGACCGTGCCGCGCTTCTTCCGCGAGGCCGCCTGGTACACCTTCGCCGACGTGCTGGCCTGGACCGTCGAGGTCCTGTCGGTGGTGAGCGTGGCCGCGGGGGTGTTGTTCCTGCTGCTGTGGGCCCGCGACGTGGCCGGGGCCGTGACGCGCGCCCTGCGCTCGGGCGGCTCACCCGGCGATCCCTGGGACCCCGGCCTCGGCACGCGCCCGCGGAAGGGCGCGGTGCTCTGGACGGGCGCGGTCGTGGCGGTCGTGGCCCTGCTCGGGGCCCGCGCCCACCTCTGGGAGCCGGCCACCGGCACCGTCTACGTGCTGCTCGCCGCCGCGCTCGTCTGCGGAGTAGTTACTGACGAGTAGCATAGACACGGAACCCCTGCTAACAACGAGGAGCGAATCCGTGCCTTCCTCTCGTGACGTCGTGTTCGTCGACGGCGTGCGCACACCTTTCGGCAGGTCAGGGCCGAAGGGGCTGTACGCGGAGACCCGCGCGGACGACCTGGTCGTCCGCGTCATCCGCGAGCTCATCAGGCGTAACCCCAACCTGCCCCCCGAGCGCGTGGACGAGGTCGCCATCGCCGCGACCACCCAGATCGGCGACCAGGGCCTGACCATCGGCCGATCGGCGGCCGTGCTGGCCGGGCTGCCCAAGACGGTGCCCGGTTACGCGATCGACCGCATGTGCGCGGGCGCGATGACCGCGGTGACCACGGTCGCGGGCGGCATCGCGTTCGGCGCGTACGACATCGCCATCGCCGGCGGCGTCGAGCACATGGGCCGCCACCCCATGGGCGAGGGCGTCGACCCCAACCCGCGGTTCCTGTCGGAGAAGCTGGTCGACCCGAGCGCCCTGGTCATGGGCATGACGGCGGAGAACCTGCACGACCGCTATCCCACGATCACCAAGGAGCGCGCCGACGCGTACGCGGTGCTGTCGCAGGAGAAGGCGGCCAAGGCGTACGCCGACGACAAGATCCAGCCCGACCTGGTGCCGACCGCGATCAGGACGGCGGAGCGGGGCTGGGGCCTGGCCGTCGAGGACGAGGCCCCGAGGCCGGGCACCACGATGGAGGCGCTGGGCGGGCTCAAGACGCCGTTCCGGCCGCACGGCCACGTCACGGCCGGCAACTCCTCCGGCATCAACGACGGCGCCACCGGCTGCGTCGTGGCCGCCGCGAACATCGCGGAGGAGCTGGAGCTGGGGCCGAAGATGCGGCTGGTGTCGTACGCGTTCGCGGGCGTGGACCCCGAGGTGATGGGCGTGGGGCCGATCCCGTCCACCGAGCGGGCCCTGCGGCTGGCGGATCTCGACATCTCCGACATCGGGCTGTTCGAGATCAACGAGGCGTTCGCCGTCCAGGTGCTGGCGTTCCTGGAGCACTTCGGCATCGCCGACGACGATCCCCGCGTGAACGCCTACGGTGGCGCGATCGCCTACGGCCACCCGCTCGCCTCCTCGGGCGTACGGCTGATGACGCAGCTCGCGCGGCAGTTCGGCGAGCGTCCCGACGTGCGTTACGGCATCACCACGATGTGCGTCGGCATGGGCATGGGCGGCACCGTGATCTGGGAGAACCTCGCATGAGCAACGACACCAACGGCATGGACACCTGGCGTTCGCTGCTCAGCGAGCGCAACAGCGACGAGGTCGTCACCAAGGCGCTCGTGCGCGACGTACGGCTGCCGTACGGGGCCGGCACGATGGCGCTGATCACGCTGGACAACGGCTTCGACCACACCAAGCCGAGCACGTTCGGCCCGCACGGGCTGTTCGCGCTCAACGGCGCGCTGTCGGAGATCGCCCAGCGCACCGACCTGGCGGCCGTGGGCGTCACCGGCAAGCCGTTCGTGTTCGCCGTGGGGGCCGACCTCAAGGGCGCGGCGAGCCTGGCCACCCGGGAGGAGGCGCTGGCCATCGGCGCGCTCGGCCACCACGTCTTCCGGCGGCTGGGCGAGCTGGCGATCCCGTCGTTCGCGTTCGTGAACGGCGCGGCCATGGGCGGCGGGCTGGAGATCGCGCTGCACTGCAGATACCGGACGATCTCGGCGGGCGTGCCCGCGGTGGCGCTGCCGGAGTGCTTCCTCGGCCTGGTGCCTGGCTGGGGCGGCACGCAGCTGCTCCCCCGCCTGATCGGCCCGGCGAACGCGATCAAGCTGATCATCGAGAACCCTCTGTCGCAGAACCGCATGATCAAGGGCAAGGACGCGTACGCGCTGGGCGTCGCCGACGCGATGTTCGAGCCCGCCGACTTCCTGGAGGAGTCGCTGCGCTGGGCCGCCCGCGTGGTCAAGGGCGAGGTCACCGTGGAGCGGCCCGCCCGTGACGACGACTGGGCCAAGGCCGTCGGCGACGCTCGTTTCCTGGTGGACATGAAGCTGCGCGGCGCCTCGCCCGCCCCGTACCGTGCGCTCGATCTGATCGCGCTGGCCGAGACCGCCACCCGCGACGAGGGCTTCGCCGCCGAGGACGAGGCGCTGGCCGACCTGCTCATGAGCGATGAGCTGCGGGCCGGGCTCTACTCCTTCGACCTGGTGCAGCGCCGGGCCAAGCGGCCCGCGGGGGCGCCGGACGCCGCGCTGGCCCGCAAGATCACCAAGGTCGGCGTGGTCGGCGCGGGGCTCATGGCCTCGCAGATGGCGCTGCTGTTCGCCCGCCGCCTGGAGGTGCCGGTCGTGCTGACCGACCTCGACCAGGCCAGGCTGGACAAGGGCGTGGGTTACGTGCACGCCGAGGTGGACAAGCTGCTCGGCAAGGGCCGCGTGTCGCAGGACCAGGCCAACCGGCTGAAGTCGCTGGTGAGCGGCTCGCTGACGAAGGACGCCTTCGCTGACGCCGACTTCGTGATCGAGGCCGTGTTCGAGGACCTGGCGGTCAAGAAGCAGGTGTTCGCCGAGGTCGAGGCCGTGGTCTCGGCGCAGTGCGTGCTGGCCACCAACACCTCCTCGCTGTCGCTGACGGAGATGGGCGCGGATCTGGCGCATCCTGAGCGGCTGGTCGGCTTCCACTTCTTCAACCCGGTCGCGGTCATGCCACTGCTGGAGATCATCAGGGGCGCGGCGACGGACGACGCCACGCTGGCCACCGCGTTCGCCGTGGGCAAGGCGCTGAGGAAGTCGTCGGTGCTGGTCAAGGACGCTCCGGCGTTCGTGGTCAACCGGCTGCTGACCTGCTTCATGGGCGAGGTCGTCGCGGCCGTGGACGAGGGCACGCCGCTGGAGACCGCCGAGCACGCGCTCGACGGGCTCGGGCTGCCGATGACGCCGTTCGCGCTGCTGCAGCTCGTCGGGCCTGCGGTCGGCCTGCACGTGGCCGAAACGCTGCACGAGGCGTTCCCCGACCGCTTCGGCGTCTCGGAGAACATGGCCAAGCTGGTCGCCTCGGGCAAGCCGGGCGTCTACCGGCCGGACTTCACCCTCGACCAGGAGGCGGTGGCGCTCTTCGCGGGCGGCTCGTCTCCCTCCACGGCCGAGCAGGTGCGCGAGCGGGTGCTCGCCGCGCTGGCCAGGGAGATCCGCGTCATGCTGGACGAGGGCGTCGTGGCCGCCGCCCAGGACATCGACCTGTGCATGATCCTCGGCGCCGGCTGGCCGTTCCATCTGGGCGGGATCACGCCGTATCTCGACCGGACCGGCGTCGCCCGGCCGCGTTTCCTCGCGCCCGGTGTGGCCTCGCTGCCGGCCTGATTTTAAGGGCCTTTGAGGAGGCTCGCACGCGGGCCTCCTCACCTCCGCCCTGGCTCCGTCGTAGCGTATGGTGCCGTCCTACGAACGGAGAGTAACCATGATGAGAGCAGCAGGCACCCTCGCGCTCTGCGGCACCCTCCTGGCGGGCGCGTCGTCGCCCGCCCTGGCCGTCGCCCCGCCCCCCAAGGTGCAGCTCAAGATCGTCGACGCGGCCAAGAGCGGGGTGACGAAGACCGTCTGGCTGCACTGCGCGCCCGCCGGCGGCACCCACCCCAACGCCCGCGCGGCCTGCCGCCAGCTGGAGCGGGTCGGCGGCAAGCCGGCCGACCTCAACGTGCATCCGAACGCCGTCTGCACCAAGGAGCTCGCGCCGCACGCCGTCGTGGTCGTGGGCCGCTGGTACAGCTCGCGCGTGCAGTGGGCCAAGGTCTTCGCCAACGGCTGCCTGGTCCGCGCGGCCACCGGGGCGGTCGTCTCGCTCTGAGCACCCGCTGAGGGCCCGCCCCGGTGATCCCGGTCTCAGTGGCGGGCCTTCTGCCAGGGCATCGCGGTACGGCTGTGCCAGTAGCCGTAGGCGAAGTAGAGCACCACGCCGATGACCATCCAGATCAGGAACCGCAGCCAGGTCTGCACCGGCAGGTTGAGCATGAGGTAGAGGCAGGCCAGCACGGACAATGCCGGCAGCACCGGCACCAGCGGCGTCTTGAACGCCCGCGGCAGGTCCGGCCTGGTCCTGCGCAGGACGACCACGCCGATCGAGACCACCACGAACGCGAACAGCGTGCCGATGTTCACCAGTTCGGCCAGCTCGCCGAAGGAGACGAAGCCGGCCAGCGCCATCGTCACCACCCCGATGAGCGTCGTGAGCCGGGCCGGGGTGCCGAACTTGGGATGCACCTTCGCCATGGAGCGTGGCAGCAGCCCGTCACGGCACATCGCGAACAGCACCCGGGTCTGGCCCAGCAGCAGCACCAGCACCACGGTCGTCAGGCCGGCGATGGCGCCCAGGCCGATGATCGTGGCCAGCCAGGGCTGTCCGACCGCGGTGAAGGCGCCTGACAGGGGCGCCTCGGTGCTCAGCTCGCTGTAGTGCTGCATGCCGACGACGACGAGCGAGACGGCGACGTACAGGATCGTGCAGATCACCAGCGAGCCGATGATGCCGCGCGGCACGTCGCGCTGCGGATTGACGGTCTCCTCCGCGGCGGTGGCCACGATGTCGAAGCCGATGAAGGCGAAGAACACGATCGCCGCGGCGGAGAAGATGCCGATCACGCCGAACGCCACCGGCGTGATGCCGAACATCACCTGGAACAGCGGCGCCTCCAGCCCCTCCACGCGCGGGGTGGAGACCGCCTCGGGGATGAACGGCGTGTAGTTGGCGCCGTTGATGAAGAACAGCCCCGCCACGATGACCAGCAGCACCACGGCGACCTTGGTGATCACCAGGATCAGGTTGACCCGCGAGGACAGCTTGATCCCGGCCACCAGGACCGCGGTCAGGATCGCCACGATGGCGACGGCGGGGACGTTCACCACCGGATCGGCGCCGGCGATGGAGGGGGGCAGGTTCAGCCCGAACGTCGACAGCAGCGAGGCGAAGTAGCCCGACCAGCCGACCGCCACCACGGCCGCGGCCAGCGCCAGCTCCAGGATCAGGTCCCAGCCGATCACCCAGGCGGGGAACTCGCCCAGGGTGGCGAAGGAGAAGGTGTAGGCGGACCCGGCGACCGGGATGGTGGAGGCGAACTCGGCGTAGCACAGGGCCGCGAGTCCGCACACGATGCCGGCGACGACGAACGAGACGGCCACGGCGGGCCCGGCCGTCTCCTTGGCGACCTGTCCGGTCAGCACGAAGATCCCGGTGCCGACGATCACGCCGATGCCGAAGACCGTGAGGTCCGTGGCGGTCAGGCGCTTTCGCAGCTGGTGTTCGGGGGCTTCGGTGTCGCGGATCGACTGCTCGACAGTCTTCGTGCGAAAGATGTCCACGATCTGCGATATTTCCCACACCCAGGGTGATCATGCCCGTAACCGGGTACAGGCTTGGATCACCTCAGGGCAGGGACAGGAGCGCGGGCCGGTGCAGCGGACCCGCGCGGGACGTCAGCGCTGGTGGTCAGTGGCGGTGGTCAGCGGCGGTGGTCAGCCGCGGTGGTCAGCGGCGGGCGGGCTCTGCGGCGTTGCTGCGCCGAGCCACCGCCTCGGTGATCTGGCGGGCCAGGTCCTGGCCGGTCAGGCCGATCCGGCCGAGGATCTTGGCCCGCTTGGCGTGGTCGAGGAACTGCTGCGGGATGCCGTAGGTGCGTACCGGGACGTCGACGTCGGCATCGCGCAGCAGGCGGGCCACGGCGTCGCCCACGCCGCCGACGCGCCCGTTGTCCTCGACCACCGCGACCAGCTTGTGCGCGCCGGCGGCCAGGACGAGCGCCTCGTCGAGCGGCTTGACCCAGCGCGGGTCGACCACGGTGGCCGAGATGCCCTGGGCGTCGAGCAGGACCGCGGCGTCCATGCAGACCTGCGCCATCGGGCCCACGCCCACCAGCAGCACGTCGGGCTCGGCCTCGGCGGCCCGCAGCAGGTCCATCTCGCCCAGCTTGCCCACCGCCTCGATCGGCTCGGCGACCGGGCCCTTGGGGAAGCGCAGCACGGTGGGGCCGTCGGTGACCTCGACGGCCTCGCGCAGCAGCTCGGTCAGGCGGTCGCCGTCGCGCGGCACCGCGATGCCGAGCCCGGGGACGACCTGGAGGATCGACAGGTCCCACATGCCGTTGTGGCTGGCGCCGTCGTCGCCGGTGACGCCCGCCCGGTCGAGCACGACCGTGACCGGCAGGCGGTGCAGGGCGACATCCATGAGGAGCTGGTCGAAGGCGCGGTTGAGGAAGGTGGCGTAGACGGCCACGATCGGGTGCAGGCCGCCGAGGGCGAGCCCGGCGGCGCTGGTCAGCGCGTGCTGCTCGGCGATGCCGACGTCGTAGATGCGGTCGGGGTAGGCCTCGGCGAAGGCGTTGAGGCCGGTCGGGTGGAGCATGGCTGCGGTGATCGCGACCAGGTCGTCACGCTCCTTGCCGAGCCGGACGAGCTCCTCGCTGAAGACGTTGGTCCAGATGCGGCCCTTGGGCTTCTCCGCGCCGGTGGCGCGGTCGAAGGCGCCGGGCGAGTGGAACTGGTCCTCGTCGTGGTTTTCCGCGGGGGTGTAGCCGCGGCCCTTCTGGGTGAGGGCGTGCACGATGACGGGGCCGCGGAAGTCGCGGGCCTGGCGCAGGGCCGCCTCCATGGCCTGCTCGTCGTGGCCGTCGATGGGGCCGACGTATTTGAGGCCGAGGTCCTCGAACATCACCTGCGGCGCCAGGACGTCTTTGACGCCCTTCTTGAAGCCGTGCAGGGCGTCGTAGAGGACGGGAACGTTGCCGATCTTGTCCTTGACGTATTCGAGGACGTCCTCGTAGCGGCGGTTGACCCGCAGCGAGGACAGGTGGGAGGCCAGGCCGCCGATCGTGGGCGAGTAGGAGCGGCCGTTGTCGTTGACCACGATCACGACCGGCAGATCCTTGATCGCGGCGATGTTGTTGAGCGCCTCCCAGGCCATGCCGCCGGTCAGGGCGCCGTCGCCGATCACCGCGACGGCGGTGCGGCCGGCGTCGCCCGAGGCGTCACGATCGCGGTGCAGCTTGAACGCCTTGGCCAGGCCGTCGGCGTAGGACAGCGCGGTCGAGGCGTGGGAGTTCTCCACGAAGTCGTGCTCGGACTCGGCCTGGCTGGGATAGCCGGACAGGCCGCCCTCCTGCTTGAGCGCCTCGAAGCCGGCGGCCCTGCCGGTGAGCAATTTATGCACGTACGACTGATGGCCGGTGTCCCAGATGATGGGGTCGCGGGGTGAGTCGAACACGCGGTGGAGGGCGATCGTGAGTTCGACCACACCGAGGTTGGGGCCCAGGTGTCCGCCGAACCTGGCGCAGGCGTCGACGAGGACATCACGGATCTCCCCCGCGAGCTGTGGCAGCTCCTCGACAGTGAGCCGTTTTACGTCCTGCGGTCCCTCGATCGAGCCCAGCAACCCGCTCACGGATCCGACCCCCTCTGCTCTTTTGCGCCGATCCCCAAGAGTCTAGTTCGCGGATGCCTCACTGACTCCATCGAGTCAAATCCACCCACATATGTCCGATCTTGACCTAGTCTTTCGGTACCTATGAACTCCGTCCCCAAAAGCAGACTCGCGACCCTTGTGGCCGCCATGCTGGCACTCGTCCTGGCAGCGACGGCTCTGGTGCTCGTTCTGGCGGACGTGGCCACGACGTCGGCGGCCCCCGTCAACGAGGGCCAGCAGCTCGCCTCACCGCCCGCCAAGCTGGCCGCCGACCGGAGACAGGGGGCCGGAGCGGCCGGCCGGTCCCGGGCGACGGCCAATCCCCTCTACAAGACCGGACGCCTCACCGACGTGAACTGCGCCCCCGGGGCGCTGCCCGCCGGGAGCATGGTGGCGTACCGGCGTTTCCTGACCCGCGTGACCTTCTGCCTGAACAAGGCGTGGGCGGCGCAGTTCCGCAAGGCGAAGATGCCCTTCGCCAAGCCGCGGCTGCGCATCATCACCAGGAAGATCAAGACGCCTTGCGGCGCGTGGAACACCGGCGCCGACGGCGTCTACTGCTCCACCGACCGCACGATGTACCTGATGATCAGCAAGTCCCAGCTGCGCAACCCGTTCCCGCTGGGCATCACCCGCCTGATCGCCCACGAGTACGGCCACCACGTGCAGCAGGTCTCCGGCATCTGGACCTACTACTGGTCCGCGCGCTCCGTCGCGGGCAAGGCCAAGCGCCTCCAGCTCTCGCGCAACTCCGAGCTGCAGGCCGAGTGCTTCTCCGCGGTCTTCATGAGCACGATGCGCGGCACCCCGCTCGTCACGGACGCCGACTGGGCGTACACGGTGGGCTGGTTCAGGAAGAACGGCGCCAAGGGCTGGCCGCAGAACGACCACGGCCGAGGACCGACGCAGGCGGCGTGGATGACGCGCGGGTTCAACCGCGGCACCCCCGGCTCCTGCAACACTTGGGCGGCCAATCCCCGAAATGTCACCTGATTGATCTTCTTTACCTGGAACTCCTTCTTTCATTAGGGTTCCGTCTCATGCGTATCCCCCGAACGGCGTTGCTGGCGGGTGCCCTGGCGAGCGTGCTCCTCGCCGGCACCGCCCACGCCGCCGCCTCCTCCTCGGCGCCCGCCTTCAAGGCGGCCTTAGCGAAGAACCCGATCTACAAGACGGGCAAGCTCGGCTACAAGACGTGCGACGAACCGGACGTCCAGAGCGCCGATCTGGACGAGGTCAGGGTCTACCTGGAGGGGGTGCTCGACTGCCTCGACGCCGCCTGGAAGCCCGTGGTCCAGCGCGCGGGCTTCACCTTCGGCAAGCCGACCCTGCGGCTGACCGGCAAGGCGGGCGTGCCGACCGGATGCGGCAAGTTCCCAGCCGGCGCCCAGGCGGTCTACTGCCCGACGAACAGGCGGATCACCTTCCTGGTGGAGCCGGGCACCGTGGAGGAGCCCAACGACCTGTGGCTGATGGTCGTGCTGGCCCACGAGTACGGTCACCACGTCCAGCGGCTCACCGGCATGCTCGGCGCGATGACGCGCTACAACGGGAAGAACGCGGCCCGGGTCCTGGACGAGTCGCGCCGGATCGAACTGCAGGCCGAGTGCCTGTCCGGGACGTTCGTCGGCAGTGTGTGGCACTCCCTGGGCCGCAAGGAGACCGACTTCACCTTCATCGCGAGGAGAGGCGGCAGCGGGTCCGTCCTGTCTCTCCTCGGCATCAAGGGCAAGGACCAGGCCCAGCAGACGCACGGCAGCGCAAAGAACATCGGCGCCTGGCTCACGCGGGGATACGACACCGAGTCGGCCGGCGGCTGCAACACCTTCAAGGCGCCCAAGTCGCAAGTGTCCTGAGCCCTCCACCGGGATCATGCGCGTTCTCCTCGCCTTCCTCGTAGCACTGGTCACGTGCGTGGTCGCGGGACTGCTCCCGCCCGCGCCCGCGCGGGCCGCGGCCAGGATCGGCCAGGGCGGGCTGCTGGGCTCGGCGGGCGGGGAGGTGGTGGCGCAGAAGTGCGCGGTCCCCGAGATCAGGCCGGGGAGCACGGCCTCGCTCCGGGCCTTCCACCGGGCGATGGCGGCATGCGCGGACCGCTTCTGGGCGGGCAGGTTCGCCGCCGCCGGGCTGGCGTACGACTCTCCCGGGGTCACGATCACCACGGGCGGCGACTCGGTCTGCGGGGCGATCACCAGCAGCGGGGCGCAGTACTGTCCCGAGCAGCGCACGATCGTCGTCCGGATCACCAAGGGCGACCTGCGGGATCCGTTTCGGATGAACCTGGCGCACTCCGTCGCGCACGAGTGGGGTCATCACGTGCAGCAGCTCATCGGGGTGCTGAACGCGCAGGCCGCCCTGTACGCGCCCGCCTCCAAGAGCGCGCGCAGGCTGCTCAGCCACCGGCTGGAGATGCAGGCCGAGTGCTTCGCCGGGGTCTTCTACAGCGCCACGCTCAAGTCGATCGGGCCGGACATCGGCTGGAAGGACTGGCTGGCGGCGGTGCGCTCGGCGAACGAGAGCGACATCCACGGCAAACCGCGCAACCTGGCGTCCTGGCAGGACCGGGGTTACCGGGGCGGGACCGCCGGGTTCTGCAACACCTGGACGGCCGGCGAGCACAAGGTCACCTGAACCCGCGACGGCCCCACGTCCGCACAATCCGGGTATTTCGCCGTAAGTCAGGGCGCGAGGCGTTCTCGCGGGTCAGGCGGTCACGCGGGCCAGGACCTCCAGCGGGTCGGCCAGGACGTGGGCGAAGGCCAGTTCGGCGGCCCCGACCAGGGTGGCCGCGTCGCCGAGGGCCGAGGTACGCAGCCGCAGCCGCTCACGCTGCGGCGCCATCGCGTGCAGGGCGAGCTGTGTCCGCACCTGCGCGGCCGACCCGAGGTAGATGTCGCGCAGAATGCCGCCGAAGACCACGATCTCCGGGTTGAAGATGTTCACCAGATTGGCCACGCCCAGCCCGAGCCAGTCGCCGACCCGGCTGAGCGCCTCCTGGGCCACGATGTCGCCCCGGTCGGCCGCCGCCACGACCGTGCGCACCGCGTCACGGCCG
This sequence comes from Nonomuraea sp. NPDC048892, assembly GCF_040649735.1. Taxonomy (NCBI): domain Bacteria; kingdom Bacillati; phylum Actinomycetota; class Actinomycetes; order Streptosporangiales; family Streptosporangiaceae; genus Nonomuraea; species Nonomuraea sp. NPDC048892. The sequence continues at coordinate 423,233 of NZ_JBEZFZ010000003.1, forward strand.
TGCTGCCCGGCCGCGACCCGCCCGGCCGACTCCAGCAGCGCCCGCTCCCCCACCTCGGCTTCGAGGCATCCGTGCGAGCCGCAGCCGCAGGCGCGCCCGCCGGGGTTGACGACCATGTGGCCGACCTCGCCGCCGTAGCCGTCGTGGCCGCCGAGCAGGTGGCCGCCCGCGATGATGCCGCCGCCGATGCCGACGTCGCCGTGCAGGAAGATGAGGTCTCTGACGGCCGCCCCCACGCCGCGGCTGTGCTCGGCGAGCGCGGCCAGGTTGGCGTCGTTGCCCACGCTGACGGGCAGGCCGAGCCCGAGCCTGCGGGCCAGTTCGTCGCCGAACGGCACCTCGTCGGCCATCAGGTTGGGCCCGAACTTGATCACGCCGTCGCCCTTGCGCACGCCGCCCGAGACCGCCGCCGCCGCGCCGACGCAGACCGTGTCGTCCCTGGTCTTGCGGCGCATCTGCCGGGCGAACCCGGACAGCGTCCCGGCCAGCTCGTCCAGCTCGAACCGGTCGCGGTCGCGTACGCACTCCTTGCGGTCGAGGATCACCCCGCCCAGCCCCACGCGGGCCACGGCCAGCCTGTCGGGGCCCACGTCGAAGGCGAACACGTACACCCTGGCCGACTCGGGGCGCACCACGAGCGAGGGCCGGCCGGCCCGGCCCGTCTCTCGCGGCAGCTCCTCCCGCACCAGCCCCGCGGCGGTGAGGTCGGAGGTCAGGGCCATGATCGTGCTGCGGTTGAGCCCCATCTTCGCGGTCAGCTCGGCGCGCGAGATCGGCCCGCCCAGATGGACGTGGCGAAGCAGCGCGCCGAGGTTGTGGCGTCTGATGTCCTCTTGGGAGGGGCCGGCACGCATGGTCTGGGGTTCCTTCAGGGGCTGTGAGTCGCTGATCACCTTAGACCAGCGGCAGCCGCCCGCTTGCGTGCGAGGGCGTCGACTCCCGCCGCGAGCAGCAGCACAGACCCGGTGACCAGGTATTTCACGCTGGCCCCGTACCCCATCAGGCCCATCCCGTTCTCGATCACCGCCACCACGGCGCCGCCGAGCACGGCGTCGAGCACCCTGCCCTTGCCGCCGAACAGGCTGGTGCCGCCGATGACCGCCGCGCCGACCGCGTACAGCAGGACGGAGCTGCCGCCCGTGTTCGGGTCGACGGAGCTGGCCCTGGAGGCGGCCACGATGCCGCCGATCGCGGCCATCGAGGAGCAGATCACGAACGCGCTGATCTTGATCCGGTCGACCGGGATGCCGGCTCGCCTGGCCGCCTCGGTGTTGCCGCCGACCGCGTACAGGTGGCGTCCGAACCCGGTGCGGCGCAGCACCAGCGTCCACACGACCAGCAGCACCAGGATGATCGGCACCACGATCGGCACGCCGGTGAGCGAGACGAGCGCCGGGTTACGGCTGCGCTCCAGGTTGAGCGCGGCCACCGCGAGCCCGGCGAAGAGCGCCAGCATGCCGACGCGGAAGGCGATCAGCGACAGCGGGTCGGCGACCAGGCCGCGGCTCGCCCGCTTCCTGGCCCGCCTGAGCTGCACGCCGGCGAAGATCGCCACGCACGCCGCGTAGACGGCCCAGCCGAGCCAGGGCGGCAGGTTCTTGTTGGCGATGGCGACGATCACCTCGTCGCGGACGGAGATGTTCGTGCCCTCGTCCACCAGCACCAGGACCAGGCCCTGGAAGGCGAGGAACGCGGCCAGGGTGACCACGAACGACGGTATGCCGACCTTGGCGACCAGTGAGCCCAGCACCGTGCCGATGATCACGCCGGTGAGGATGGCCGCCGCCACGCAGACGTACCAGGGCAGACCCGCGCTGGCCAGGGTGACGGCGAGCACCGCCGCGCAGACGCCGCTGGCGAAGCCCGCGGACAGGTCGATCTCGCCGAGCAGCAGCACGAACACCAGGCCCATGGCGATGAGCGTGACGGCCGCGCCCTGCGTGAACAGGTTGGCGAAGTTGATCGCCGTGACGAAGGAGGGACGGGCGGCGGCGAAGACCGCGCAGAGCACGACCAGGCCGAGCACGGCCGGCAGCGCGCCCATGTCGCCGCCGCGCACCCGCTGGATGTAGGCGAGGAAGCTGTTCCTGATGGATGGGGCCTCCGCCGCCGTGACGATGGCCTCCCCGGGAAGTTCTTTGACCTTGTTCATGGGGTGACCCCGTTCTTGAGGCCCAGTTCGCCGCTGCGGCCGGAGGTGATCAGTTCGACGACCTGGGCGTGCGTGACGTCGGAGGTCTTGACCTGGGCGGCCATCCTGCCGAGGTAGAGCGCCGCGATGCGGTCGGAGACGGCGAACACGTCGTTCATGTTGTGCGAGATGAGCACGACGGCCAGGCCGGTGTCGGCCAGCCGGCGCACCAGCTCCAGCACCTGCGCGGTCTGGGCCACGCCCAGCGCCGCGGTCGGCTCGTCCAGGATGACGACCTTGCTGTTCCACAGCACGGCCTTGGCGATGGCCACGGTCTGCCGCTGGCCTCCCGAGAGGCTGGAGACCTGCTGCCTGATCGACTTCACCGTCCGTACGGACAGGCCGCTCAGGGTCTTCTCGGCCAGCTCCTCCATGCTGTCCTCGTCCAGCAGGATGCCGTTCTTGCGCTCCCTGCCGAGGAACATGTTCTGGACGATGTCGAGGTTGTCGCACAGGGCGAGGTCCTGGTAGACGATCTCGATGCCCAGCTCGCCCGCGTCGCGGGGACTGTGCACGTGGACCTCGGCGCCGTCGAAGAGCACCTGGCCCGAGTCGATCGGGTAGATCCCGCCGATGCACTTGACCAGGGTGGACTTGCCCGCGCCGTTGTCACCGACGAGCGCGGTGACCTGGCCGGGGTAGGCGGCGAACTCGACGTCGTGCAGGACCTTCACCGGACCGAAGCTCTTGTCGAGCCCGCGCACTTCAAGGAGGGGGTTCATGTGGCTCCCTAAACGGGGGTACGGCCGCGCTCGTGACGCGGGCCGTACCCCTGGGTGTTATTGAATGCCTGCCTCGGTGCACTTCTCGGCGAAGTCACCCTTGCAGAGTTCCTCCTTGGTGACGTAACCGTCGGCCACCACGTCCTTGACGTTGTCGAGGTAGATGGCCTGCGGCTCCATCAGCTCGGCGGGCACGTCCTGGTTCGTCTCCGGGTCCTTGACGCTGCCGCTGGCCGTGGGCTTCTCACCCTTGGCCAGGGACACGGCGAGCTTGGCCGCGGCGTCGGCCTCCTTCTTGACCGCCTTGTAGACGGTCATGCACTGGTCGCCGGCCAGGATGTTCTGCAGACCCTGGACGGTGGCGTCCTGACCCGTGACCGGGACCTTGCCGTTGAGGTTGTTCTTCCTCAGCACCGTGATGGCGGCGTTGCCGAGGCCGTCGTTGGCGGCCAGGACACCGGCGATCTTCGGCTGCTCGGTCAGCATCTGCTCGAAGATCGTGCCGGCCTGGGTGTTGTCCCAGTCGGGCACGGACTGGTCGGGGCCCTTGACGTAATCGCCGGAGTCGAACTTCGGCTTCAGCACCCCGTCGTAGCCCTCCTTGAACAGGGTGGCGTTGTTGTCCGTCGGCGACCCGTTCAGGTAGGCGACGATGGGCTTTTCGACCTTCTTGTCGGTCAGGCACTTGCTGAGGCCTTCGCCCTGGAGCGTGCCGACCTTCGTGTTGTCGAAGCTGACGTAGTAGGCGGCGCCGCCACCGAGCGTCAGACGGTCGTAGTCGATCGTGGGCACGCCCTGAGACTTGGCCTTCTCGATCACCGTCTTGCCGGTGCCGCTGTCCAGGTTCACGATCATCAGGACGGTCGCGCCGTTGGTGATCATCTGGTCGGCGATGGTCTGGAACGCGGTCTTGTCGTTCTGCGCGTTCTGGATGTCGTACGCGACACCCGCCGCCTTGAACGCCTCTTCGAGGTACTTACGGTCAGCCGTCTCCCACCGGGCCGAGGACTTGCTGTCCGGCAGGATGACACCGATCTTGCCGGCCGCGGCGGCCGAGGAGGCCGGGGCGGACGAGGTCGACGTAGTGGTCTGGCCGCCGTCGCCCCCGCAGGCGGTGAGACCTAGTGCGAGCGCGGCTGCCGCGGCGGTCATGCTGAGGATCCCCTTGCGCATGGTGCAGGGTCCTTTCTTCCGGAGGGGCCCGGATGAATGTTGTTTGCGGCAACGTATTCCGGGATCGAGCGCATGGGAAGGGGGTCGAGGCGGCTAGTTTGTTGTTTCCGGTAACAATCCAGAAACGTCACCTCAATCCACCCGACGCCTGCCGGCAACCGTCCGGGGTGTCCAGCGCCGGTGGCACCGGCGCCGGCGCACTCGCGGTCGGACGCGTTCGTGAGGGCGCGGATGAAGACTTGGGTCCGCGCTGGAAGGGCTGCGGCCGATCCGACCCGCGATCCCCTGCCGCCGGCTCGTGGGGTGCGCGGGCCGTCCGGAGCGAGTGCGACCCCGGCCTGTGGGGGCGTCGGCCCTCCGGAGCAAGTACGACCTCGGTCTGCGGGTGGGTCGGCCCTCCGGAGCGAGTGCGACGTCGGTCTGCCTACAATCGAACGTCAACCGACAGTCCTGCGAGGTCCCATGCCATCTTCCGGTCACGAGCGGGCACCCCGTCCTGCGGTGCGGCCGCTCACCGCCGATGATCTCCCCTGGCTGGAGACGCTGTTCGCCGAGAGGTGGGGCGGGAGCGTCTCCGTGAGCCGCGGTGTCGCCCACGACACGACGGCGCTGCCCGGGGTCATCGCGCTGCTCGACGAACAACGGGTCGGCGTCGCCACCTACCGGATCGACGGCCGGGAGTGCGAGCTCGTGACGCTCGACTCCGTACGTGACGGCGCGGGCGTGGGCACCGCTCTCGTCGACGCCGTGGCCGGGGCGGCACGCGCCGAGGGCGTCGAACGGCTGTGGCTGATCACCACCAACGACAACCTGCGGGCGCTGCGCTTCTACCAGCGGTACGGCTTCGACCTCGTCGCCGTGCACCGTGACGCGGTCGCCCGGTCTCGCGCGCTCAAGCCGTCGATTCCCGAGATCGGGCTGGACGGAATCCCCATCCGGCACGAGCTCGAACTCGAACTCCCGCTGCCGCCCTCCCCCGGAAGCGGCGGGTGAGTCCCGACGACCGGCGACCGGCGAACGCGAACCGCCGCCACCGACGGATGAGAACTGCCGCTACTGGCAGGCGTGAACAGCCGTCGCCAGCGGGCGTGAACTGCTGCGGCCGGCGGGTGCGAGCTGATCGGTGATGCCGATCACCCCGTGACGTGGGCACCGCCCTCGCCACCTTCGTCGGCGGAGCGTTCGCGGCGACGGCACGCGGTCGCGTGCCGTGTCAGGGGAGCCAGCCCTGGGTGAGGGCGTTCTGGGCGATGAGGGCCAGGGCGGAGGCTGCGGCCACCACCAGCACCGCCGTCCGTGCGCGGCCGCCGTCGAGGTAGCGGCGCAGGCGTCCCGAGACCAGGAAGCCGAGCACCATCGGCACGATCAGCGCCGCTCCCGTCAGCAGGGCGCGGGCGGGTAGTTCGTCCACGTACGCGAGGATGGCCAGCGACTGGGCGGCGCTCAGGAAGAAGAACATCGCCAGTGTCGCCCGGATCTGCGGACCCTTGGCGCTCTGATAGACGAGACCGATCGGCGGGCCGCCGATGCCCGTGGCGGTGCCGGTGACGCCGGAGACGAAGCCGGCCGAGGTGATCGTGAACCCATTGCGCGGCACGCTCAGCGCCCGCCCGGTCAGCGCCACGGCGAGCAGCACCATGACCGCCACGAAGAGGCTCCTGGCCTGCACGGTGAAGGTGACGACGATGGCGCCTCCGATCACGCTGCCCGGCAGCCGGCCAAGCGCCGCGAACACGACCCCGCGCCAGTCAACCTTCCGCCATTCGACGGCCAGGGTGAACAGCGGCAGGACCAGGTTGACCACCTGTGCGGCGCCGGGCATGAGGTCGGGGACCAGCATGGTCAGCACCGGGACGGCGACCAGCCCGAGCCCGAAGCCCACCCCGCCCTGCACGATCGCGCCCGCGAAAACCGCCAATCCTCCGACAACCAGGACCAACGCCGCATCACCACCCATGCGGCAGAGTCAATCATCACACCGACCGGCGTCTTCCACCGTGTCACCGTGCTCTCGGTGCTCTCGGTGCTCTCGGTGCTCTCGGTGCTCTCGGTGCTCTCGGTGCTCGGTGCTCGGTGCTCGGTGCTCTCGGTGTACGCCGCGCGTCCCAGGCTGAGGCCGCGTGTCCTAGACAGGATCGCGTCCCAGGCGGGGGCCGCGTATCCCCGGCCGGCCCGCGCGGGCGTTCTTTCGACGGTTGTGCGCCGCCTGGGCCGCTCGTGGGCGCGTCTGACGACCGTACCGGGCGCCGGGGTGCCGGGCGCCCCGCGCACGGCCGAGAGACGCCTGTACGACGCCCTACGCGACGAGAAAGCCGCCCCGCGGGGGTTACCCGCGGAGCGGCTCTCAGGTGTCGGGTGGTTCCCCCGATACGGGCGCGTGAGGATCACGCCCAACCCCCAGCACGCAGGCCAAGGGCTTCCGGCCCCCGCCCGGCTCATGACCGGGCAGGGGCGAGGAAGACTCAGGTCACTTGGCGAGCAGCGAGCGCAGGACGTACTGCATGATGCCGCCGTGCCGGTAGTAGTCGGCCTCGCCGGGGGTGTCGATGCGGACGACCGCGTCGAACTCGACGTCGCCCGCCTTGACGTGCACCGTGCGCGGGATGCCGCCCTGGTTGAGCTCCTCGACGCCGGTGATGTCGAACGTCTCCTCGCCCGTCAGCCCCAGCGACGCGGCCGAGCCGCCCTCGGGGAACTGCAGCGGGAGCACGCCCATGCCGATCAGGTTGGAGCGGTGGATGCGCTCGTAGGACTCGGCGATGACCGCGCGCACGCCGAGCAGCGCCGTGCCCTTGGCCGCCCAGTCGCGCGAGGAGCCGGAGCCGTATTCCTTGCCCGCCAGCACCACCAGCGGGGTGCCGGCCGCGGCGTAGTTGACGGAGGCGTCGTAGATGAACGACACCGGCGCGTCGGGCTGGGTGAAGTCGCGGGTGTAGCCGCCCTCGGTGCCGGGCGCGATCTGGTTGCGCAGGCGGATGTTGGCGAACGTGCCGCGGATCATCACCTCGTGGTTGCCGCGCCGCGAGCCGTAGGAGTTGAAGTCCTTGACCTCGACGCCGTTGGCGCGCAGGTAGTCGGCGGCGGGGGTGCCGGGCTTGATGGAGCCGGCCGGGGAGATGTGGTCGGTGGTGACCGAGTCGCCGACCTTGACCAGGACGCGGGCGCCGGAGATGTCGGACACCGGCTCCGGCTTCTCCGGCATGCCGTCGAAGTAGGGGGCCTTGCGCACGTAGGTCGAGTCGGGGTCCCACTCGAAGGTGTTGCCCGTCGGGATCGGCAGCGAGCGCCAGTGATCGTCGCCCTTGAACACGTCGGCGTAGTCGCGCTCGAACATGTCGCGGCCGATCGAGGAGTGGACCACCGAGGCGATCTCCTCGGGCGAGGGCCAGATGTCGCGCAGGTAGACGGGCTCGCCGTCGGCGCCGAGGCCGAGCGGCTCGGTGTCGAGGTCGAGGTCCATGGTGCCGGCCAGCGCGTACGCCACGACGAGCGGCGGCGAGGCCAGGTAGTTCATCTTGACGTCGGGGTTGATCCGGCCCTCGAAGTTGCGGTTGCCGGACAGGACGGCGGTGACCGCGAGGTCGTTGGCCTGGATGGCGTCGGAGATCTCCGGCAGCAGCGGGCCGGAGTTGCCGATGCAGGTGGTGCAGCCGTAGCCGACGAGGTTGAAGCCGATCTTGTCGAGGTACGGCTGGAGGCCGGAGCGCTCGAAGTAGCCGGTGACGACCTGCGAGCCGGGGGCGAGCGAGGTCTTGACCCACGGCTTGCGGGTGAGCCCCTTGCCGACGGCGTTGCGGGCGAGCAGGGCCGCGCCGAGCATGACGTAGGGGTTGGAGGTGTTGGTGCAGGAGGTGATCGCGGCGATGGAGACGATGCCGTGGTCGATCTCGAACGTGCTGCCGTCGGCCAGCGTGACCGGGACCGGCTTGTGCGGCCGGACGCCGTTGGCGGTGGCGTTGGAGGCGGGCGCGTCGGAGGCGGGGAAGCTCTCCTCGACGGCCTCGTCGACGCCGTCGCTCACGTAGTTCTGGACGTCGTGCCGCCAGGCCCGCTTGGCGTCGGACAGCGCGATGCGGTCCTGCGGGCGCTTGGGGCCGGCGATCGACGGGACGACGGTGGCCAGGTCGAGCTCGATGTACTCGGAGAACACCGGCTCGGGCGAGGACGGGTCGAGCCAGAGGCCCTGCTCCTTGGCGTAGGCCTCGACGAGGGCGATCTGCTCCTCGGAACGGCCGGTCAGGCGCAGGTAGTCGACGGTCTGGCCGTCGATCGGGAAGATCGCGCAGGTGGAGCCGAACTCGGGGCTCATGTTGCCGATCGTGGCCCGGTCGGCCAGCGGCACGGAGGAGACGCCCTCGCCGTAGAACTCGACGAACTTGCCGACCACGCCGTGCTTGCGCAGGATCTCGGTGATCGTCAGCACCAGGTCGGTGGCGGTGGCCCCGGCGGGCAGCTTGCCGCTGAGCTTGAAGCCGACCACGCGCGGGATGAGCATGGAGATCGGCTGGCCGAGCATCGCGGCCTCGGCCTCGATGCCGCCGACGCCCCAGCCGAGCACGCCGATGCCGTTTTCCATCGTGGTGTGCGAGTCGGTGCCGACGCAGGTGTCGGGGTAGGCCCTGGTGACGCCGTCGGCGTCGCGGGTCATGACCACGCGGGCCAGGTGCTCGATGTTGACCTGGTGCACGATGCCGGTGCCGGGCGGGACGACCTTGAACTCGTCGAAGGCCGTCTGGCCCCAGCGCAGGAACTGGTAGCGCTCGCGGTTGCGCTCGTATTCGCGCTCGACGTTGCGCTGGAAGGCGTCGGGGTGGCCGAAGTAGTCGACGATGACCGAGTGGTCGATGACCATCTCGGCCGGCGCCAGCGGGTTGATCCGGGCGGCGTCGCCGCCGAGGTCGCGCACGGCCTCGCGCATGGTGGCCAGGTCGACCACGCAGGGCACGCCGGTGAAGTCCTGCATGATGACGCGGCCGGGCGTGAACTGGATCTCCACGCTGGGCGCCGCCTTGGGGTCCCAGCCGCCCAGCGCACGGATGTGGTCGGCCGTGACGTTGGCGCCGTCCTCGGTGCGGAGAAGGTTTTCCAGCAGGATCTTCAGGCTGTACGGGAGGCGTGCGGCGCCTTCTACGGCATTCAGCCGGAAGATCTCGTATGCCGCGTCGCCGACGCGTAGCGTGTCACGGCTGCCGAAGCTGTTCGCGGACACGGTGATTCGCCTCCTCCATCAGACATGTGTTCAACAGAATCCTGCCGCACTCCCTGACCGAGCAGTACGTTAGGTAAACCTAACTCGCAGGTGGCGGCGGATCTCTCGACGTCAAGATATCTCTAGAGTATCTCGACATCAAGTTAAACGGGTGCCAGCCGCCAGAAGAGCAGCCCGATGATCGCCACGGACAGGATCGGGGCCAGGATCTTCTGCTCGAACGTCCGGCCCGTCTTGATGCCGATCTTCCACGGCAGCACGAACTTGGCCCCGAGCGGCCAGAGCACCGGGCAGCCCCGCTCGGTCATGCAGTCGCCGACGACGTGGATGAGGCAGCCGACCCCCACCGCCAGCCCCAGCCAGGCGTAACCCACGTCGAGAGAGCGGAAGACGGCGTAGAGCCCGGCGGTCATGCCGACGTTGACCATGGCGGACCCCATCTTGTTGCCCGGGATCCCCACGCCGACCGCGCGCAGGGCCAGGCCGATGAGCAGCACGACCATGATGTCGCGGCCTAAGGGATAGGCGTCGGCCAGGAAGTGCGCGCCGACCCCGATCGCCACCGCGAAGAGCAGCGAGTGGGTGGCCCCGCGATGGCCGCCGGACAGCCAGGCCACGGCCTTGCTGAGCGCCCATGTCACGGGCCCGAACGTCTGCGCGATCGTCGCGCTCGGGTGGTCGAGGTCGGGCAGCATCGCGGCGCCCGCGCAGATGATCGCCCCGGCGATCAGCTCGGCGGGACTGAGCGCGGTGGCCATGATCCCGGTTTCGATGAATCGTGACGACTCGTTGACCAATGGCAGAGCGGCGAGAGGCGGAGCCAGCCCCAGCCAGGCGATGGCCCCGGTCATCGCGTGAGAGTGCCCCATCATGATCGGGACTGTACGGCAAAGAACCGCTTGACGCGCCGCGGCGGGCCGGAACGCTCCACGGCCGACAGGGGAATGTCGCGCAAACGCAGACGAGGTCGTCTCCGCGGCGACAGCACCCCCCAGCCCTGCCGACGCGGAACGACCTCGTCTGCTCTACACAACGAGCGCCTCCCCAATCCTGTTCCCGGATTCCGCAACTTTTTCGTGATCTGGCTCACGTCCGCACCTCGCTTGCGAACGACATAGTATCGATATATCTTTGACGCATCGAGAACAGATCGCGATATAGGAGGAAGTAATGGTGCACAACATGGCAGCAGGGTCACCTTGGCCCGGCGCACATGACTACAAGCGCGCGGCCCGCGAGGCGTTCCGGGCCATGGCCGACGCCTTCGAGCAGGTCGGCGGCCACCACCACGGCGGCCCCCACGAGCGGCGCCAGCGCGGCAGGAGAGGCGGGCCCGGCCCGTTCGACTTCGGGCGCGGAGGTCCGTTCGGGCCAGAAGGCCCGTTCGGTCCTGGCGGCGGCCCGTGGGGCGGCGGCCACCGAGGCTGGGGCGGCAGGAGCCGTAAGGCCAAGCGGGGCGACGTGCGCGCCGCGATCCTGGCCCTGCTCTCCGAGCAGCCGCGCAACGGCTACCAGATCATCCAGGAGATCGCCGAGCGCAGCGAGGGCGGCTGGAAGCCCAGCCCCGGCGCCGTCTACCCGGCGCTGCAGCAGCTCACGGACGAGGGCCTGGTCGTCTCGGAGGAGAACGAGGGCCGCAAGACCTTCCGTCTGACCGACGAGGGCCGTAACTACATCGAGGCACACGCCGACGAAGTCCGCGCTCCCTGGGACGAGATGCGTCCGGACATCGACGACAACACCGCTGATCTCTGGCATATCGCCCGACAGTCGGCATTCGCCATGATGCAGGTTCTTCAGACCGGAAACGACGCACAAATCCGCGAAGCGCGTAAGACTCTGGTGGAGACCCGGCGCAAGCTCTACCAGATCCTGGCCGACGGCGACCCGGGCGAGGAGTGAGCGACCGCTCGGGAGGACGAGGAGCCCAGGCATGGACAGCAGCGAACTCCGCATCGGCGACGCCGAGCGCGAGCAGACCATGGCCGCTCTGCGCGAGAACTTCGCGCAGGGCCGCCTGACCCACGAGGAGCTCGACGAGCGCCTCGACCGGACGCTGGCCGCCAAGACGGCCCGCGACCTGGCCCAGGTGACGGCCGACCTGCCGGGTCAGCAGCCCGCCTACCGCGAGCAGGCCTCACCGTACGCGCCGCCGGCCGACCCGTACGGCATGGGCGACTGGCGGGCGGCGATGCACGCCCACCGCAACCAGATGCGGGCCGTGCACCACGACCACCGCGAGATGCACCGCGCCGCCCGGCAGGCCTGGCGCGACGGGATGCGCATGCGTGGCCCGATGCGGGGGCCCATGAGAAGAGGGCACGGACCCCATCCCCTGGTGCCCGTGCTGTTCGTCCTCATGGTCCTCGGGCTGATCTTCGGCGGCTTCGGGGTGTTCAAGGCACTGCTGGTGGTGTGGCTGGGGGCACTGCTGTTCTCCCTGGTGCGCCGCCGTTTCCACCACCGCGGCTGACGGCCGCGCCCCGGTCGTTTTGGGCCTTGACCCGGTCAGAGGCTCACCTGATGATCTGGGCGGGTCTTCGACGCTAAGGGGAAATCCGCATGACCGAGCAGGGCACTCCGGTCCGCCAGACGAATCCGTTCGCCGCCGTCGCCGACGCCGACGGCCTCGTCCTGGATGTGCCGGAGTACCAGGCCCGGTTCGAACACGACCACGCGGCCTGCACGGAGCCGATGTGGAAGCTGGAGCGCGCGCAGGTCTTCTACGAGCCCGACGTGGCGAGCTGGCGGGCGATGATGGACGGCGACTGGGGGCGGTCGCTGGCGCTGATCGAGCGGGTGGCCGGGCCGCTGGCCGACTACTTCAGACACCGCCAGCCGGTCAGGCGGGTACGGGTGGTCGAGTTACCCATCACCGCCTACCTGCAGTGGGAGATGCACATCCTGGCGTTACGGGCCCGCGCGGGCTCCCCCTGCCGGACGGTGCCGGCCGAGCGCGTCGCCGCCCTCGAACCCCTGCCCGAGTTGGTGATCTTCTCTCCGTCCCTCATGTACGAGGTCCTCTACGACCAGCACGGCGGAGGCAGGGGCGGCCGGCGGATCACCGACACGGAGGTCGTCGGCCCCTGTCTGCGGGCGGTGCGGGCGCTGTTCGACGAGGGCGAGGAGGTGGGCGCCTTCCACGAGCGCGAGGTCGTGCCGCTCCCGCCGCCGATGATCACCGACGAGATGCGGGCCGCGCTGCCCGCCTACGCGCACCGAACCGAGGAGTTCAGGGTCTGACCGCACGACGCCGATGAGGGGGCGCTCCCGCCAGGAGCGCCCCCTCATCGGCGTTGACACGATTCGGTCAAGGTCGCATCCGTTGACCCAGATGTTGCAGTGTGACATTGTACTGCTTCAAGACAGCTTGTCACCTGCGGAAACATACGCACCATGAGATAGAGGTGCCTGTGAAATCACTGTCCATCCCCCGCCGGAGGCCGGCCATCGCCGCCGCCGCCGCGCTTCTGAGCCTCGCTCTCGCGGGCTGCAACTCCGACGTCTCCCAGGTCTACTCCTCCAGCGCCCCGCCCAGCGGCAAGACGGGCCCGGTGCGCATCGCCCTGCTCGCCTCCTCCAGCCAGAACGGCTTCAACAAGGCCGTCTACGACGGCGCCGTGGCCAGGGCCAAGGAGTACGGCGACGTCGAGGTCACCATCTTCGACGGCAAGTTCGACAGCCAGACCCAGTTCAACCAGGTCCAGAACGTCGCCAGTCAGGGCACCTACGACGGCATCGTGCTGGTGCCCAACGACAACGTGGGCATCGCGGCGGCGATCCCGGCCGCGGCCCAGGCCAAGATCCCGGTCGCCACCACGCTCTTCCCCGTCGGCCCCAAGCTGACCGAGCTGAAGCCGCAGGTCGAGGGCATCGTCTCCACCGTCGCGGCGAACACGGAGGAGAACTCCAAGAAGCTCGCAGAAGGCGTGGTGAAGTACTGCGAGGGCAAGGACCCGTGCCGGGTCGCGATCCTCATCGGCCAGCTCCAGTTCCCGTTCGACAACCTGCGCAACAAGGCCTACCGGTCGGTCCTGGACGGGCACGCCAACATCAAGGTCGTGGCCACGGGCCAGGGCAACTACGACCGCGACACCTCGCTCAAGGCCATGCAGAACATCCTCCAGGCCAACCCCAAACTCGACGTGCTGCTGTCCAACGCCGACCAGCAGACCATCGGCGCCCAGGTCGCGCTGGAGAGCGCCGGCGTCGACCTGACCAAGATGTACGTGACGGGCGGCGGCGGCAACCAGGAGGCCATCAAGCAGGTCCGCGCCGGCAAATGGGCGGCCGACCAGGTCGACTTCCCCAACAGCATGGGCAAGGCCGCGCTTGAACAGGTGGTGAACGCGGTGCGCGGCAAACCGGTCACGCCGGTCATCGACGCCAACACGCTGGGCCCCGTACCGGTGATCGTCACCAAGGAGATCCTGGGCGAGCACCCCGACTTCCAGGGCGAGTGGGCCGATTGATGCAGGGCGCGACTCCGGCGGTCACCGTACGCGACCTGTCCGTCCGCTTCGGCTCCACGCAGGCGCTCGACTCGGTGTCGCTGTCCCTCGCCGAGGGCGAGGTGCACGGCCTGGTCGGCGAGAACGGCGCCGGCAAGTCCACGCTCGGCAAGGTCATCGGCGGGCTCTACCAGCCGGACTCCGGCGACCTTGAGGTGTTCGGCCGCCCGGTGCACCGCTGGGACACCAGGCGGGCGCAGGACGCCGGGGTGGTGATCATCGCCCAGGAGCTGTGCCTGGTCCCGGCCCTGACCGTGGCGGAGAACGTGTTCCTCGGCCGGGAGAGCCACACGTTCGGCGTCCTGCACGCGGACCTGCGCGCCCGCTACCGGAACCTGGAGGAGCTCTGCGGCTTCGGGCTCCCGCCCGACGCGCCGGTCGGGACGCTGCCGATCGCCGATCAGCAGAAGGTCGAGATCATGCGGGCCCTGGCCCGCGAGGCGCGCGTCATCGTGATGGACGAGCCGACGTCGTCGCTGACCGCCGACGAGAGCGAGCGCCTGCACGAGATCATGCGCTGGCTGCGCGAGCGCGGCACGACAGTCGTCTACGTCACCCACTTCCTGGACGACGTGCTCGGCAACTGCGACCGCGTCACGGTCATGCGGGACGGCCGGGTGATCAGGACGGCCCAGGCCGCGCAGGAGACCAAGGCGGGCCTGGTCGAGGCCATGCTCGGCGAGCCCGTCGACATGCTGCTGCCCGACCTGCCCGAAGCGCCGCCGCCGGAGACGGAGCCGGTGGCCGAGATGCGCGACGTGCGCGGCGCCGCCGTCAGGGGCGTGTCCCTGCGGGTCCGCCCCGGCGAGATCGTCGGGCTGGCCGGGCTGGTCGGCAGCGGGCGGACGGAGATCGCCCGGGCGCTCTTCGGCTGCGACCGGATCGAGTCGGGGCAGATGCTGTTCCGCGGCGAGCCGGTCACGGACGCCTCGCCCCGGGCGTCGATCGCCCGCGGCATGGCCATGATCCCCGAGGACCGCCGCGCCCAGGGCCTGGTGCTGCCGCGCCCGGTCCTGGAGAACGTCACCCTGCCGCACCTGGGCCGCTTCACCCGCGCCGGGGTGCTGTCACGCCGGACCGAGCGCGCCGCGGTGCGCGAGCTGGTCGAACGCCTCGGCGTACGCCCGGCCGCGCTCGACGGCGACATCTCGGTCTACTCCGGCGGCAACCAGCAGAAGGTGCTGTTCGCCAAATGGCTGCTCGGCCGCCCGGAGTTCCTCATCCTCGACGAGCCCACCAGAGGCGTGGACGTGGGCGCCAAGTCCCGCATCTACCAGCTCATCGTGGAGATCGCCGCGGCCGGCACCGGCATCCTGCTCATCTCCTCCGAACTGGAGGAGGTGGTCGGCCTCAGCCACCGGGTGCACCTCGTCCGCGGCGGCGCGGTCGTCGGCGAGGTGTCGGGGCCGGGCACGTCCGTGGACGAGATCCTGCAGCGCCTCTTCGAGGTCGAGCAGCCCCAGCCCGAGCAGCCGCCCGCCAACGAAACGGAAACCGGAGGAAGGCCATGACCGCCACCGCATCGGCGCGAGCGGGATCCGGCGTCAACGTGCCGGCCCTGGTCCGCCACTACGCCGTCCTGATCATGCTCGTGGCGCTGTTCGTGGTGCTGAGCGTCTCGACGTCGTCGTTCCTCACGCTCACGAACCTGCTGAACATCCTCAACCAGAACGCCCCGCTGGCGATCATCGCGGTGGCCGGGACGCTGGTCGTCATCTGCGGCGGCTTCGACCTGTCGACCGGGGCGATCTTCAGCGTCGCGAACGTGGTGGCCGCCTGGGTGGCGCTGCACCTGAACAGCCCCGTGCTCGGCCTGATCGCCGCGCCGCTGGCCGGCGCCGCGCTGGGCCTGGTGAACGGGGTGGCGATCACCCGGCTGCGGATCCACTCGTTCCTGGCGACGCTGGCCTCCAGCCTCGTGTACGCCGGGCTGGCGGTGCTGATCACCGGCGGGTTCCTGATCAGCGTCCAGGCCACCGGGTTCACCGCGCTCGGGCGCGGCGGGATCGGCCCGGTCTACTACGCGATCGTCATCCTGGCGCTCTTCGCCCTGCTGTCCGGATTTTTGCTGAACCGCACGGCTTTCGGGAGGTACGTCCTGTCCGTCGGCGGCAACGCCGAGGCCGCCGAGCTGTCCGGCATCCGGGTGAACCGGATCAAGCTCTACACGTTCCTCTACAGCGGCCTGGCCGCCGGCATCGCGGCCGCCATCGGGGTGTCGCGGATCGGCACCGGGCAGCCGCAGGCGGGCGACGGCATGCAGCTGCTGGCCATCGCGGCGGTCATCCTCGGCGGCACCAGCATCTACGGCGGCGTCGGCGCGATCTGGCGCTCGGTCTGCGGCGTGTACCTGCTGGCGCTGATCGACAACGGGTTCGACATCCTCAACGCGAACCCGTTCTTCAAGGACCTGACGACCGGTGTGGTCATCCTGGCCGCGGTCGCACTCAGCGTGGCGAGCAAACGCCGATGATCGAGCTGTCGGTCCTGGTGCTGCCCGACCGCGATCCCGCCGCCTTCGTCGCCGACGTACGGGCCGCGGAGGCGCTGGGCGTGCGCACCGTGTGGACCTACGACCATCTGACCTGGACCCCGCTGAAGGACCGGCCCTGGCACGCGGCCGTGCCGATGCTGGCGGCGGCGGCCGTGTCCACCTCCCGGGTACGCCTGGGCACGCAGGTGGCCACGCCCAACTACCGCCATCCGGTCACGTTCGCCAAGGAGATCATGACGCTCGACCACCTGAGCGGCGGCCGGCTGGAGATCGGCGTCGGGGCCGGCGCGGAGGGCGCGGACGCCGCCGTGCTCGGCGACCCGCCGCGCTCGCTCGCGGAGCGGGCCGAGCGCTTCGCGGAATGGCTCGACCTGCTCGACCACCTGCTCACCCACGACGTCAGCACCGTCCACGGCCCGCGCTACAGCGCCGTCGAGGCCCGCCAGATCCCCGGCTGCCTCCAGCGCCCGCGCGTGCCCCTGACCGTGGCCGCGACCGGGCCCCGCGCGATGGCGCTGGCCGCCAGGCACGGCCAGGCCTGGGTGACCTACGGCGCCTACCGCCGGCGGGACGAGGGCTTCCACGAGCTCACCCTGCACTGGCCGCGACCGGACGACGCGAGGGGGATGCCGTCCGGCGCGCTGGACCTCGTCGCGGCCACGCACCAATCATCCAGAAGGCCATCGAGGAAGGCGGAACGATGAGCAGGCTTGCGATCGACGTCGGCGGCACCTTCACCGACGTGGTGGAGCTGAACCCCGACACGGGCGCGCTCAGCTTCGGCAAGGTCCCCACCACGCCGGACGCGCCGGCCCGCGGCGTCATGGACGCCTTCGGCCTGGCCGAGTCCGGCACGCCGGCCATCACGATGTTCACGCACGGCACCACGCTGGGACTGAACGCGCTGCTCACCAGGACGGGAGCGCGCACCGCCGTCATCGGGACGAAGGGGTTCCGTGACGTCTACCTGCTCGGGCGCACCGACCGCAGGACGAACTACGACATCACCTACCGCAAGCCGCCCGCACTGCTGGACCGGTACGACACCTTCGAGGTGCGCGAGCGGTGCCGGTTCGACGGGAGCGTGCACACACCGTTCGACGACGAGGACGCCCGCCGGGTGGCCGCCGTCGTCGCCGAGCGCGGGTACGGCTCGGTCGCGGTGGCGTTCCTGCACTCCTACGCCAACCCTGAGCACGAGCTGCGCATGCGCGAGGTGCTGGCCGAGGTCGCGCCCGACGTGGCGGTCACGCTGTCGCACGAGCTGTCCAGGGAGTACCGCGAGTACGAACGGACCAGCACCGCCGTGCTGGACGCGTACGTCAAGCCGATCGTGCACCGCTACCTGCGCGAGCTGGAGGGTGAGCTGGAAGGCGGCGGCTTTCGCGGCCGGTTCCTGATGACCCGCTCCGGCGGCGGCGCGATGACCGCGCAGGCGGCCCGCGAGCAGCCGGTGAGCCTCATCCTGTCCGGCCCGGCGGGCGGCGTGATCGGCGCGGCGGCGCTGTCGAGACTGCTGGACGAGCCCAACCTGATCACCATCGACATGGGCGGCACCAGCCTCGACGCCTCGCTGATCCTCGACCACGAACCCGTCCTCTACCAGGGCGCGGAGTTCGAGGGGCTGCCGATCAACACCCCGTCGCTCTACATCCACACCATCGGCGCCGGCGGCGGCTCCATCGCCTGGCTGGACGAGGCGGACGCGCTGCAGGTCGGCCCGCAGAGCGCGGGCGCGGCGCCGGGACCGGCCTCGTACGGCAGGGGCGGCACCGCGCCCACGTTCACCGACGCCGCCCTCGTGCTGGGCCACCTCGGCTCGGACAGCCCGCTCGGCGGCAAGCTCGCCCTGGACCGCGAGCTGGCCGACAAGGCGCTGCAGCCCATCGCCACCCGGCTCGGCCTGGCCACCGAGGCGCTGGCCCGCGGCGTCGTGCAGATCTCCACCATGAAGATCATGGGCGCCGTCCGCGCGATCACGGTGGAGCTCGGGCGCGACCCGAAGGACTTCGCGCTGCTGTCCTTCGGCGGCGGAGGCGGCCTGGTGGCCGTCGAGGTCGCCAGGGAGCTGGGCATCTCGACCGTGATCGTGCCGCCGGGGCAGGGCGCGTTCTCCGCGTTCGGCATGTTGCTGGCCGACGTGCAGCACGACTTCGCCCGCACCGCCGTCACGCCGCTGGCCGCGCTCGACGCGACCGCCGCCGATGCCGTCTACCGGGAGATGGAGGCGGCGGCGGTCGAGCAGCTGGAGTCGGAGGGCTTCGGGCCGGACAGGCGCGCGCTGGTGCGCACGCTCGACGTGCGCTACCAGGGGCAGGAGCACTCGGTCACGGTCGCCTTCCCCAACGATCCGGCCACGTTCGCCGCCGCCGTGGAGTCCGCCTTCGCCGAGCTGCACGAGCGGCAGTACGGCCACACGATGGACGACCCGGTCGAGGTCACGACCCTGCGGCTGCGCGCCACCGGCACGGTCGACAAGCCCGAGCTGCCTACCGTGGCGGAACGCGCCTCCGGCGAGCCGCGGCCGGCCGGGACCCGCCGGGTCTACCTCTCACCGGACGAGCCGGCCGTCGAATACCGCGTCTACACGCGCGAGGAACTGCTGGCGGGCGACCGCGTCGCCGGGCCCGCCGTGATCACCGAGCACACGGCCACGTCCGTCATCCACGCCGGCGACAGCCTGAGCGTCGGCCGCTACGGCGAACTGGTCATTTCCGTCAGCGACCGGACCGGGGGACAACAGTGAGCGAAACGATCAGCACCGACTCCATCACCACTGAGATCATCCGGCACGGCCTGCTCGCCGCCGCCGACGAGATGGCCCGCAACCTGTGCCGCACCGCCTACAACACGGTGGTGTACGAGATCCACGACTACGGCATCGGCATCCACGACGCCCAGGGTGACGTGGTGGCTGACGCGCCGGGCATCGCGGTGTTCACCCGCGGCAACGACCACGGCATCAAGCGGGCGGTCGAGTTCCTCGGCCACGACGCGCTGGAGCCCGGCGACGTCTTCATCCTCAACTATCCGTACTGGGCCTCGGCCCACACCCTGGACCCGCTGGTCTTCGCGCCCATCCACCACGAGGACGAGCTGATCGGGTTCGCCTCCTGCCGCATCCACGTGCTGGACCTGAAGCAGAAGGACCCCGGGTACGTCCTGGACTCCACCGACATGTACCAGGAGGGCCTGTTCTTCCCGTGCTCGAAGCTCTACCGGCGCGGGGTGCAGAACGACGACGTGTTCAACATCGTCCGGTTCAACAGCCGGATGCCCGAGCGCACCATCGGCGACATCCAGGCGCAGGTCTCCGCGTGCGTGACCGGCGTGCGCCGCACCCAGCAGATCGCCGCCAAGTACGGCGCCGGCGTGCTGAGCGCCGCCATGGACGCGATCAACGACCACGGTGAGCGGCTGGCCCGGCTGGCCCTGGCCAAGCTGCCGAAGGGCACCTGGACGGCGCACGACTTCGTGGACAGCGACGGCGTGGACACCGACCGCCTGATCAAGATGAACGTCACCGTGACCATCGGCGACGACGAGATGGTGATCGACTGGACCGGCAGCGAGCGCGACGTCAAGGGCCCGATCAACCTGCCCGTCGGCCAGACCGAGGCGTTCTGCAGCCTCGTCTTCAAGGCGCTGACCACGCCGGACACCCCGGTCGTGGCGGGCAACTTCCGGCCGCTGCGGGTGGTCACCGAGCCAGGGTCGGTGATGCACGCCGTGCCGCCGATGCCGACGTTCACGCTGTGGACCGGGCTGCTCGGCGGCGAGGTCGTGCTGAAGGCGCTGGCCCAGGGCATGCCGGACCGCGTGCCCGCCTGCTCGGGCGGCGACGTGTGCTCGATGATGGGGCTCGGCGTCAACCCGCGCACCGGCGAGGCGTGGCTGGAGGCCACCAACGAGGCCGTCGGGTTCGGCGGGCACGCGGGGGGCGACGGCGAGGACGGCATCATGCACCTGTCGGAGCCCGGCTGCCGCAACAACCCGGTGGAGGTGCTGGAGACCAAGTCGCCGATGTTCATCGAGTCGTACGGCTACCGTCCCGACAGCGGCGGACCCGGCCGGCACCGGGGTGGCGTCGGCGTCGGCCGTACGTACCGGTTCACCGCCCCCTCGACCGGCATCTGCCTGGTCTACAAGACCAGGACCAGGCCGTGGGCCATCGGCGACGGGATGCCCGGCGAGAGCAACCACGTCATCCTCAACCCCGGCACCGGCCGCGAGGTGGTGCAGGGCGGCAGCTACAACCGGCTGGAGGCGGACGAGGTGCTGGTCAACAACACCGGCGGCGGGGGCGGGTACGGGGACCCGTTCGAGCGCGAGCCGGGCCGGGTGGCCGCGGACGTCCGCAACGGGTTCGTCAGCGTGACGGCGGCGGCCCGCGACTACGGCGTGGCGGTGGACCCGGTCACGTTCGAGGTGGACGCGGAGGCCACCGGACGGCTGCGCGCCGGCCGCTGAGGGCACGCGGGCGCGAAAGGCGGGCCGGCCGCAGGGCATGCGCCCAAGGCGGGCCGGTCGCCGGGAGCATCCCGGCGACCGGCCTCCTCAGCAGGTGTCCAGCCGGGCGCAGGCCACGAAGTGGCCCGGATCGGCCTCGGCCAGGCCACCCGCGCCGCCGCCCCGCTCGTGGTAGAGGCAGGTCTCCACGGGCACGGCGTCGTCCCAGGTCTCGTGCAGGCGCGGCACCGCCGACAGCAGCTCGCGCGTGTACGGGTGCAGCGGGTCGCCGAAGACGCGCTCGGTCGGCCCCATCTCCACCACGCTCCCCCGCCGCAGCACCACCGTGCGCTCGGCGAGGTAGTTGCCGAGTGACAGGTCGTGCGTGATGTAGAGCACGCTCAGCCCCCTGATCTTCAGCTCGGCGAGCAGGTTGAGCACGTCGATCCGGGTGGAGGCGTCGAGCATGCTGGTGATCTCGTCGGCGACCAGCAGCTTGATGTCCAGCAGCAGCGCGCGGGCGATGAGCAGCCGCTGGAGCTGGCCGCCGCTGAGCTGGTGCGGATACTTGCCGAGCACCTGCCCGGGGTTGAGCCGCACGTCGCGCAGCGACTCCTCGACCTTGGCCGCCCACTCGGGCCCGGAGACGGACGAGTAGTACGCCTCCTTGATCATGGTGAACACCCGGTCGGCCTTGAAGACGGGGTTGAAGGAGCTGAACGGGTCCTGGAAGATGCCCTGGACCCGCCGGTAGTACTCCTTGCCCGCGCGCACCGGCAGCCCGTCGAAGGTGATGGAGCCGCTGGTGACCGGGTTGAGGCCGAGGATCATCCGGCCGATGGTGCTCTTGCCGCTGCCGCTCTCGCCGATCAGGGAGACGACCTCGCCGGGGACGACCTCGAAGCTCACCCCCTGCACGGCCGCGACGCTCTTGCCGCCGAAGGCGCCGATCCGGAATTCCTTGGTGACGTCGTCGAGTCTCAGCATCAGGCCTTCCAGCAGGCTACGTGGTGGTCGGGGGCGAGCTCGGCCACCGGCGGCTCCTGCGCGCACTCCTCGCCCGCGATCGGGCAGCGGTCGCGGAACCGGCAGCCCGTGGGCGGGTCGAGCAGCGACGGCGGGCTGCCGGCGATGCCTTCGAGCCTGCGCTCGGCGTAGCGGACGCCGACCTCGGGCAGGGAGTCGAGCAGCAGCCGCGTGTACGGGTGCCGCGGCGCCTTGACGATCACGTCGGCCGGGGCCTTCTCGGCGAGTTTGCCCGCGTACATGACCATGATCGTGTCGGCGATGTGGTGGGTGAGCGCGATGTCGTGGGTGACGAAGATCATGCTCTTGACGTAGCCGCTGTCGCGGAAGCCGAGCAGGGCGCGGGCCACGGCCTTCTGCGTGGAGACGTCGAGCGCGGAGGTGACCTCGTCGGCGATCAGCAGGGACGGGTCGAGCAGGGTGGAGATGACCATCACCATGCGCTGCTTCATGCCGCCCGACAGCTCGATCGGGTAGCGGTCGAGCACCTCGCGGCGCAGCCCGACCTGGTCCATCCGGCGCTCCAGCTCGGCCGTGTCCAGGGTGGTGCCGCGCGATCTGAGCAGTTCGGTGACCATTCTGCGGATCTTGCGGGTGGGGTTGAGCGCGCTCATGGCGTACTGCGGGATGAGGGAGACCT
Organism: Nonomuraea sp. NPDC048892; assembly: GCF_040649735.1. Lineage (NCBI taxonomy): Bacteria > Bacillati > Actinomycetota > Actinomycetes > Streptosporangiales > Streptosporangiaceae > Nonomuraea > Nonomuraea sp. NPDC048892. Next base: position 445,648 of record NZ_JBEZFZ010000003.1, read on the forward strand.
CGCGGAAGCGGAAGTCGTTCATCCGGCGGTCGTCGTCGATCGGCAGCTCGTGGCCGTCGAGCGTGACCGTGCCGCCGACGCGGCGCATGCGCCCGTCCATCCGGATGAGCGACTTGCCCAGCGTGCTCTTGCCGCAGCCGGACTCGCCGACCAGGCCGAGTATCTCGCCGTCGCCGAGTTCGAAGGTCATGCCGTCGAGGGCGCGCACATCCCCCTTGAGCGTCCTGTAGTACACCCTCAGCTCGCTGACCTGCAGACTCATGTCTCCCTCAGTTTCGGGTTGAAGACCTCGTCGAGCCCGACGTTGGCCACGTACAGGGCGCCCACGATGGCGGTGATGGCCGCTCCCGGCGGCACGAACCACCACCACATGCCGAGCTGGAGCGCGCTCCACTGGTTGGCGTTCTGCAACATCAGGCCGAGCGAGACCCCCTCGGTGGGGCCGAGGCCGATGAAGTCCAGCGAGGAGGCGATGAGCACGGATCCGCCGAACAGCAGGATGAACGTCATGAACAGGTAGGAGCTCATGTTCGGCGCGATCTCCCTGGCGATGATCTTGCCGGTGCCCGATCCGCTCATCCTGGCCAGGTCCACGAACTCGCGCGTACGCAGCGAGAACGTCTGCGCCCTGATCGCCCGCGCCGCCCACGGCCACTGCGTCAGCCCGATGAACAGGCCCTGCACGGCCACGCTGCGGATGCCCAGGTAGGCGTTGATGATCAGCAGCACGGCCAGCGTCGGGATGACCAGGATGACGTTGGTCAGCATGTTGAGCACCTCGTCCACGATCCCGCCGCGGTAGCCGGCCACGAAACCGACGAACATGCCGATGACCGCCGCGATGCCGCCGCCGATCACGCCCACCACGAACGTGCTGCGCAGCCCGTGCACGAACTGCAGGAACACGTCCTGACCGAACGTGGTGGTGCCGAACCAGTGCTCGCCCGACGGCGGGCTCATGGGCCGGGTGCCGTAGTCGTTGGGCACCCCCGCGAACAGCAGCGGGCCGAACAGGCCGAGCAGGAGCAGCACGAGCACGATCCCGAACCCGGCCAGCAGTTTGCCGTTGCGCACCGCGAAGTAGAGCGCCTCGCGGCGCACGCCCGCCGGCTCGCGCGGGGCGACTTCCTGGATCGTCGTCATGCCTGGGCACCCGCCATTCCCGCCCTGGTACGCGGATCGACCACGACGTAGACGATGTCGATGATGAAGTTGGCGATCAGCACGCCGAGCACGATGAACAGGAACGTGCCCTGCAGCAGGAAGAAGTCCTTGTTCTGGATGGCCTTGAGAATCAGGCTGCCGAGCCCCGGATAGGCGAAGACGATCTCGGTGACCAGCGCCCCGGCCACCAGCACGCCCAGTTGGAGTGCCAGCCCGGTGATCTGGGGCAGGACGGCGTTGCGGAAGGCGTACCTGCGGATGAGCCTGGTGGGCGCGCCGAGCGCGGACAGGTAGCTGGAGTAGTCCGACTCCAGCTCATAGATGATCATGTTCCGCATGCCGATCGCCCAGCCGCCCAGCGCCACCAGGAACAGCGACAGGAACGGCAGCGTCCAGTGGTGCAGCAGGTCGAGCACGAAGGTCCACGACCAGTTGGGCCGCATCGAGAAGCTGTAGCCGCCGGCCACCGGGAACCAGCCGAGCAGCACGCCGAACCCCCAGGCCAGCAGCACGGCCAGCCACATGTACGGCATCGCCGTCAGCACGTAGCCGACCGGCAGGACGGTGTTGTCGAGCAGCTTGCGGCGGGCGGCGTAGGCGCCGAACTGGTTGCCCACCACCCAGCTCAGCAGCACCGAGGGGACGATCAGCGCCAGCGTGTACGGCACCGCCTGGGTGATCACGTCGGCGACCGGCGTCGGGAAGAGCCAGATGCTGATCCCGAAGTCGCCCTGCGCCAGCGCGCCCCAGAAGTTGACGTACTGCTGCCACAGCGGCTGGTCCAGGCCGAACAGGTTGCTGTAGTAGGCCCGCATGGCCTCGACGGCCTGGGCGTTGGTGACGTTGGCCCGCGCGACCATGCTGGCGATCGGGTCGCCCGGCATGAAGCGCGGGATCATCCAGTTGACCGTGACGGCGACGAAGAAGGTCAGCCCATAAATGAGGAGTTTTCTACCGAAATAACGACGCACGTGTTTTGTCTCCGGGAGGGGCCCTCCGCCCCGGATCCCAGTGGCGGGTCTCGGGGCGGAGGGCCGGAGGATTCGTCCGGTCAGGTCGTCACGAGCCGGAGGGCTGCAGCTGGGTGAGCGTCTCGAAACCGCCCAGTTCCAGCCAGTTGCGCCACATCACGGCACCGGTCTTGGGCGCGCCGCCCGCGGCGGACGGCCAGTTCTTCCACACGCTGGTGCTGGACTGGGCCCACAGGCCGTTGTACCAGAGCGGGATGATCGGCATGTCGTCCAGATGGATCTTCTGCAGCTCCGAGATGATCTTCTGCATGCCGGCGGTGTCGTCGGTCTTGACCTGGTCGAGCTGCTCGACCAGCTCCCAGGCCTTCTTGTTCTCGTAGCGGGCGAAGTTGACCGTGTTCTGCTGCTTCTGGATCGGCAGCTGGAACATGTACTCGTAGTAGGTGTACGGGGAGTTCGACAGCTGCCGCTCGTTGTTGATGAGCAGGTCGAAGTCGCCCTTGGCCCGCTGCTCGACCAGGGCGTTGAAGTCGGGGAAGTCGGGTGTGATCTGGATGCCCACGGTCTTGGCGCTGGCGGAGATCGACCGGGCCGACTCCATCCAGTCGGTCCAGCCGGACGGGACGATGAGGCTCAGGCTGATCTTGGAGCCGTCCTTGTTCTCGACGTACCCGTCGCCGTCGCCGTCCTTGTAGCCCGCGTCCGCCAGCAGCTTCTTGGCCTTGGCCGCGTCGAAGGTGAAGCCGGAGGATGAGACCACGTTCTGGTCCACGTACTTGTCCCACTGGGGCAGCAGGCCGGTCGGGCTGGCGGCCTTGACCAGGTTGCCGTACACGCCTTCGACGATCTTCTTGACGTCCACGGAGGCGGCCAGCGCCTTGCGGAAGGCCGGGTCGTCCATCGGCTTCTTGGTGGTGTTGGGCACCAGCCAGGCGGTGTTGGCCGAGAGCATGTAAGGGGGCTCGTTGTAGTACGTGGTCAGCCCGAAGTTGCCCTGCACCAGGTTGGCCACGCCGGGCAGGAAGTTGTTGCTGAGGTCGAGCCCCTTCTGCAGCAGCATGCCCATCGCGACCTCGTTGCTCGGGGTGGCGATGTCGACGATGTAGCGCGGCTTGGGCTCCATGCCGAGCGCCGACTTGCCCCACCAGTCGTCGCGCCGCTGCAGCACCACGCGGTCCTGGTCCTTGCTGAGGAACTTGTACGAGCCCGTGCCCACCGGGTTCTCGTTGATGCCGTCGAGCACCTCCTGCTCAGAGCGGCCCTTCCAGACGTGCTCGGGGACGATCGAGCGGCTGTAGAGCATGAAGTCCCACTGCTGGTAGTTCGCCTTGGAGAAGGTGAACTTCACCGTCTGGTCGTCGGTGGCCTCGACCGACTTCAGCCAGTTCCACAGGTGGTGGTACGGGATCGTCTCCATCTTGCCGAGCTCGAAGGAGAAGGCGACGTCCTTGGCGGTGAACGGCTGGCCGTCGGACCACTTGATCCCCGGCCGGAGCTTGACCTCGTACGTGGTGTCGCCGGTCCAGGCGCCGCTCGCCGCCAGCCACGGGCTCAGCTTGGCCGCGGTGGTGTCGTAGTGGAACAGCGTCTCGTACACCAGGCCCTTCGTGCCGACGGCCGAGTCCCATTCCCTGATGGGGTTGAAGTTGGGCGGCGGCCCCCACTGCGTGCCCGTGGTGTAGAGCGTCTCGTTGCGCGGCAACTGGTCGGGGTTGGCCACGGCGCCCTGGCTCTGCGGCTGGGAGGCCGGCGGGGTCGGCGTGGATCCGCCGCCGGTGCAGGCCGCGGCGAGCAGGCCCGCCGCCACGAGCGGAATCAAGATCCGAGCCCGGTTACGCATCGCTTCTCTCCTTCCTCCGCGCACGGCGCGAAGGTTCGCAGATCTGGCTAGACACCCCGATGGGACGACCTCCGCCGGGCCGACCTGGGAGCGCTCCCAAGACTGAGGCGAAAGCCGGTGAGCGATCATTTTTCGGTAGATGGATGAGGACTGAGGGATCCGCTGAACCGGATAAGTACCGCGAACGTAAATTCCACGTGACCGCGCCGTCAAGAGCCGTGACGTTTTCGAGACGTGCTCCGGCAAACGCTCTCAACGGCCGGGATCCCCTCTGTGCAGGCACGATGCGGAACGGCCCGATTGACCGGTTCAACCCTTGGCGATCTTGCCAACCACGCGAGGTAGTCCGCCGTCCTACTTCTGTCACATATGCCAGAAAGGACTCAATGGTGAGACTTGTCCCCACAGCCGTCGCCACGATCGTGGCGATGGCGACGCTCGGCACGGCGCCGGCCCAGGCCGCGGCTCCCCGGCTGAAGATCGCGAAGATCTTCTACGACTCCCCGGGGGCCGACAGCCGCTCCAGCAGCTCGCTGAACGCCGAGTACGTCACCCTGCTCAACACCACCAAGCGGGCTATCAAGCTCAAGGGGTGGAGCGTACGGGACAAGACGGGTTACACCTACACGTTCATGGCCGGCGTCGTCCTGAAGGCCAGGAAGCGGATCACCCTCCGCTCCGGCCGGGGCACGGACGCGAACGGCCCGGGCGGCCGCATCGTGCACTGGAACCGCGACCGGTACGTCTGGAACAACGACCAGGACACCGCCTACGTCCGCGATCCCAAGGGCAGGCTCGTCGACTCGTGCTCCTACAAGGCCAGCACCGGGTCCGCCTCCGTCGGCTGCTGACCGCTCGCCGCCCGCAGGGGCTCCCTGCGGGCGGCGGGCCGTGCCGGGCTGGACGACCCTGGCAGACGTCCTCCGGGCACTTTCGCGAAAGCGGTCACACCAGCCGGGTGACCTTGCCGGTGTCGAGCGAGTAATACCCGCCCACGATCTTGAGCTTCCGGTCGGCGATGCGCGAGGCGAGCAGTTTGTCGGCCTTGAGGTCGGCCACGACCTTGGTGGTGTTGATCCGGATCATCCGGTCCACGTCCCCGCGGGCCAGCTCATAGGCCGGTCGCAGGTCGGTGACGATGCGTTGCAGGTGGCCGGGAAGCTTCTCGCCCTCCTTGAGGGCGTGGGCGGCGGCGGTGACCGCGCCGCAGCGCTGGTGGCCGAGCACCACGATCGCAGGTGTGTCCAGTTCGGCGGGGCCGTACTCGATGGCGCCGGCGACGAGGGGGTCGACGGTCTGGGCGGCGCTGCGTACGGTGAGGATGTCGCCGATCCCCACGTCGAAGACGATCTCCGGGGGGACGCGGGAGTCGATGCAGGTGACGACCACCGCGTACGGTTCCTGCTTCCTGGCGACCTCCGCGCGGCGGCCGAGGTCCTGGTGGGGACGGGTGGAGGCGTCGGCGGCCCAGCGCCGGTTGCCCTCGCGCAGCTTCGCCCACGCCTCGTCCGGGGTGGCGGGCCGGCGCGCGGAGGGTTGTGCGAGGCCGCGCGCCGGCCCGCCGTCTAACAGGACCCCTCCGGCGGCCAGTCCGGTGGCGAGTAGTACCGCACGACGGCCCATGATCTTCTTAGACATGGGATCCAGTATGCAGTACACCGTATGTGCCTTGACTGCCGGGTGCCGTCCTTCTCAGGCACGGCAGGGGCCTGCCTCGTACCTGCTACTCGCACAGCGTGACGGTCTCGGCGTCGCACTTGTCGGTGCCGTCGCCGCCGTTGGCGCTGTCCAGCCCGGCGGCCCCGATCAGGACGTCGTCGCCCGCGAGCCCCGCCAGGCGGTCGTCGCCGTCCTGACCGGCTGCCAGGTCCACGGCCGTGCCGCCGACGAAGGTGTCGGAACCCGCCCCGAGCGCCACCCGCGAGCGCAGCGTGGTCCGGTTCCTGACGTCGTCGTCGCCGTCCCCGGTGCTCACCGCGATGAGGGTGACGCCGGTGGCCGGGCAGGCCGACTGGTTCTTGCTGACCGCCACGCACGGAGCGGCCGGGATCACCACGTCGCCGTCGTTCTGGACGATCAGCCGGTTCCCTGCCTGCGCGACCGAGATGCCGTCGGACGCGGCGCCCGAGACGATCTGCAGCACCCCGCCCGACACGCTCACGTTGGTGGTGGCGTGGGCCGGCCCGGCCACCGCCATCAGCGCGGCGGCCAGCGCCGCCCCCGCGGTGAGCGCGCGCACCCCGTGCCGTCGCAGGACGGTGGCTCTGGAGCGGCGCTCTGTCCCCCGTGTCGTACTCATGTATCCCCCTCTGTCGGATGACAGGCCGCCGCGATCGGCGACCGGAGACGAGTACAACGCGGAACGGGACCTGCCCTCAGTGCCGGACCGGACAGGCCGTCTGTGGCGTTTTACCTGTCCGCGGGGTGATCAGAGCCAGCCCATGCGCTGGGCCGTGCGGATGGCCTCCAGCCGGTTCTGGGCGTTGAGCTTGGTCATGGCGCTGGACAGGTAGTTGCGCACGGTGCCCTCGGTCAGGTGCAGCTCGGCCGCGATCCTGGAGATCGTGGCCCCGTCGCCGGCCAGGCGCAGCGCGTCGCGCTCGCGTTCGGTCAGCGGGCTGTCGCCGGCGGCCATCGCGGCGGCGGCCAGCTCCGCGTCCAGGTAGCGGCCGCCCGACTGGACCTTGCGGATGGCCATGGCCAGCTCCTCGGCCGAGGCGTCCTTGCCGAGGAAGCCGCTGACGCCCGCCGCCATGGCCCGGCGCAGGTAACCGGGGCGGCCCAGGCTCGTCAGGATGACGATCTTGCACTGGGAGCTGATCCGCTCGGCCGCGCTCAGCCCGTCCATGCCGGGCATCTCGATGTCGAGCACGGCCACGTCGGGCCGGTGTTCGGCGACGGCGGCCACGACCTCGTCACCCCTGCCCACCTGGGCGACGACCTCGATGCCGTCCTCCAGGTCGAGCAGGGCCGCGATGGCCCCGCGGATCAGGTGCTCGTCGTCGGCCAGCAGCACGCGTGTGGTCATGCCGGCACCGCCGCCCTGAGCCGGTAGCGGCCGTCCGCGGTGGGCTCGGCCTCCAGGGTGCCGCCCGCCGCGCGTACCCGCTGGGCCAGCCCCGCCAGGCCGTTGGGCGCGTGTTCGCCCGCGGGCCCGCTCACGCCGTCGTTCGACATCTCCAGCACCCCATCCTCGATCGTGATCGTGCAGCGTTCGGCCCTGCTGTGCTTGAGGACGTTGGTCACGCCCTCGCGGACGACGGTGGCCAGCAGCGTCCGCGTCTCCGGTGGCAGCGCGCCGGTGTCGGCGCGCACGGTGCAGCGCACGCCGGCCGCCTCCAGCACCGCCCGTACGCTGGCCAGGACCTCGTCCAGGTCGATGGCCCGGTAGTTCTGCACGGCGGCGCGCACCTCGCGCAGCGACCGCCTGGCCAGGTCGCGCACCTCGAACATCTCGGCCGCGGCCGCATCCCGGTCGGAGGCGAGCGCCCCTTCGGCCCGCTCGGTCCGCCGCGCGACGTCGGCGAGGCTCTGGCCGAGCAGGTCGTTCAGGTCGCGGGCGAAGCGCAGCCGCTCCTCCGAGACCGCCAGTCTGGCCAGCGCCTCCTCACCCTCGTGCGCCTCCGTGGTCAGGCGCCAGAGCGCCAGGTTGGCCCACACCACGGCCAGGCAGATCACCGTGAACACGGTCTGGACCAGTATCAGCAGGGAGATGATCCACCCGCCGATCCACCACACGAACAGGTTGGCCAGCACGATCGAGGCGAAGGCCACCACGATGGCCACGCGCTTGCGGACGAAGGGCGCGAGCAGCCCCAGCCAGGTGGGGATCGCCCAGATCTGCGCGAAGATGACCAGCAGCGCCACGGCGAGCACGCCGGTGACCGCCAGCACGACGGTGGGCCGCCTGCCGCCCTGCACCGCGATCCGGAACGGACGGGTGCTGAGCACGTTGAAGGCGAGCAGCACGACGACGCCGCCCAGCACCGCGAGCGGCGGCGTGCCCTGCTGCCAGTTGAGGTAGAAGGCGTAGTAGCCGAACAGGGGGAAGAACAGGATGATGTCCGTGCAGTAGACGATCAGCCAGCGGACCCTGGTCAGCTTGGAGGAGTTCCTGATCCGGTCCCACGCCTTCACGCCGGCACCGCCGCGCGCAGCAGGAACTCCCCGTCCTTGGTCGGCTCGGCGGAGAACGAGCCGCCGGCCGTGACCAGCCGCTCGGACAGGCCGCGCAGGCCGTTGCCGGGCGTGGCGGGTGCGGCGGGCCGCTCCCCCACCCCGTCGTTGACCATTTCGAGCACGCCCCCGTCGATCCTGATCGCGCACCGGGTGGCCGCGCTGTGCTTGAGGACGTTCGTGCCGCCCTCACGCACCGCCCAGGCCAGCAGCGTCCTGGCGTCCGGCGACAGGTCGTCGAGCCGGGTCTCGATCACGCAGCTCGCGCCCGCAGCCTCCAGCGCGGTGCGTACGCCCGCGAGCTCCTCCTCCAGGTCGAGCGCCCGGTAGTCGTGCACCGCCTGCTGCACCTCGAACAGCGACTTGCCTGCCAGCCGGCGCACCATGGCCATTTCAGCCGCGGCACGGTCGACATCCTCGGCGGCGTCCTTGGTGGCGAGCTTGGCGGCCAGTTCGCTCTTCAGCGTGATGACCGACAGGCTGCGGCCGAGCAGGTCGTGCAGGTCGCGGGCGAAGCGCAGCCGCTCTTCCGCTACGGCCAGCCGGGCCCTGGCCTCCCTGCTCTTGTGCGCGTCCCTGATCACCCACCAGAGCCAGCGCCACACCAGCATGCCCAGGACCATGATCGTGCAGTTGAAGGCCGCGACGGCCAGCAGGCCCGGCCACGTCTGCCAGTCCTGCGCGACGTAGGAGGACAGGAGCAGGACCACGGTCACCGCGAGCAGCACCGTCGGCCACGGCCGCAGATAGAGCGAGGCCAGCGCCACCCACAGCAGGGCCGCGTCCACCCACGTCGTCGTCATGTCGCTCGTGTGCGGCAGCACCGGCACCAGGGCGGCCGCGCAGGCCCCGCTGACCAGCAGCAGCGCCGACGGCCTCGGCCGGTGTTCGAAGGCCCGCCGCATCAGCACGGGGAAGATGCCGAAGGCGCCCATCAGCAGGAGGACGGCGAACACCGCCCTGAGCGGCGCCAGCCGTCCCTGGACCGTCATCACGACGCTCCAGGACGTGTACATGAGGAAGACCAACGCCATCGAGGCGTCCATCCAGTACAGCAGGAGCTTCTTCGCGGTCTCAGGACGTGTCGCCATCACGCCCTCCCCCGCCGCCTGAATCCTTCCCGGTCAGCGGAATCCTACCTATAGGACGAGGTACGCCAAAGAATGCGGGAAACGTCCGGCTCAGGGGTGACCCCGCGCAACGACAGCCAGGCCAGCCCGTGGTGGGCGGCGTAGGCGGCCAGCTTGCGGGCGTCGAGCTCGCTCAGGTCGTCCCGGCCCGCCAGCACCGGCGTCAGCGCGATGCGCCGCCATGCCTCGCCGGGCTCCGCCAGGCCCTGGGCCCGCGCGATCTGCTCTCCGGCCGCCCGAACGGCGGTGGCCACCCGGCCCAGGCGGGCGCCCCGTGTGGTGCGCGGCTCGATGGGGGCCAGCAGGTTGACGGTGGCGACCTCCGCGCCTGCCTGGCGGGTGGCGCGCAACATGGCCACGTCGCCGGGGGTGAGCCCGTCGTGCCGCAGCGGCAGCGTGAAGCTGACCCGGAGCCGCCGTTCGCGCTGCACGGCCTGGATGGCGCGGGCCCGGCGCAGCACGGCGGCCCTGTCGGCGCTGTCGCGGACCTCGAAGGCGAGCTCGGCGGCGTCGAAGGCCCCGACCACCCGGCGGTAGGCGGCGCTCAGGCCACCAGGCCTGGTGCAGGTGGCGGCCAGTTCGCGGCCTGCCGGGCCGCCGAGCACGGGGGCCGCGTCGCCGCCCATGGCTCTGAGCCTGGCGAGCCGGCCCGCCATCGGGCTCCTGCGGGGGCCGGCCTGGCCGCTCCACCTGGGCGAGCAGCCGTCGCCGCCGGCGACGAGGTGGCCGAGCGCGTACCGGCGGACCCCGGTGCGGCGGGACTCGGCGGGCAGGTCGATGCCCGGCTGCCTGGCCAGGTCCACAAAGCCGACGAACCCGACAAACCCTGCGGGCGGCTCGCCGGCCTGGTCCGGTAAGGGCGCGGGCGTGGCGGGCGGGCGCGCGGCGGGCGGGCGTGACGGGGAGACGGCGCCCGCCGGGAGCATCCTGATCGCCACGGCGGTGGCGGTGGCGAGCAGAAGGGCTCCGAGCAGGGCGAGCGGGCGCGGGAGCGTGCCCGGCTCCCTCTTGTGCCGAGACATGTGGCCACCCCAGGTGGTCGATCGGCTACGGAACGGCGCTGGCGGGTGGAACGCTAGCAACCCCGCGCGGCGGCGCGCGGGCCTTTTCCGGTACGCGTCCGTTGTGTGCGGATAATGTGCACATGAAGTTGCGGATCTTCACCGAACCTCAGCAGGGCTCCACGTACGACGACCTGCTGTCCGTCGCCCAGGCCACCGAACGGCTGGGTTTCGACGCTTTCTTCCGTTCTGACCACTATTCGCGCATCAACCCCGGCGACCCGGGCGCCGGCTCGTCCGACGCCTGGATCACCCTGGCCGGCCTGGCCCGCGAGACGTCCAGGATCCGCCTGGGCACGCTGGTGACACCGGCCACGTTCCGGCTGCCGGGGCCGCTGGCGATCAGCGTGGCCGGGGTGGACCAGATGAGCGGTGGCCGGGTGGAGCTGGGTCTCGGCACCGGCTGGTTCGACGCCGAGCACGCGGCGTACGGCATCCCGTTCCCGCCGGTGGGCGAGCGGTTCGCCCGGTTCGAGGAGCAGCTGGAGATCATCACCGGCCTGTGGACGGCGGAGAAGGACTACTCCTTCGAGGGCAGCTACTACCGGCTGGCCGACTCGCCCGCGCTGCCCAAGCCGGTGCAGTCGCCGCGCCCGCCGATCATCATCGGGGGCTTCGGGACCAAGCGCACGCCCCGGCTGGCGGCCACGTACGCGGACGAGTACAACCTGCCGTTCCACACCCTGGCCGACACCGGCGCGGCCTTCGACCGGGTGCGCGCGGCGTGCGAGCAGACCGGGCGCACGCTGACGCTGTCGGTGGCGCAGACCACCGTGGTCGGGGCCGACGAGGCCGAGATCGAGCGGCGCGCCGCCGCCATCGGCGAGGACGCGGGACGGCTGCGCGAGAACGGCCTGGCGGGCACCCCGGCCGAGGTCGTGGAGAAGATCGGGAAGTTCGCCGAGCTGGGGGCGGACCGGTTCTACCTGCAGATCCTCGATCTGCAGGACCTGGAGCACCTGGAGCTGATCGCCGCCGAGGTGCTGCCGCACGTGGAGTAATCGGTTGGACACTTCGCGGCGTTACGGCAGACTTGGCCCGTGCTGCTGACGATATCGACCACTGGCTCGACCCCTGGCAGGCCCGCGACCGATCTTGGTTTCCTCCTGCACAAGCATCCTGAGCGCGTGCAGGAGTTCGGGCAGTCGTTCGGCACGGCCACGGTGTTCTATCCCGAGGCGGGCGACGAGCGCTGCACGGCCGCGCTCCTGCTGGAGGTCGACCCGATCGCGCTGGTCAGGTCGCGCGGCAAGAACTCGCCCGACTTCACCCTGTCGCAGTACGTCAACGACCGGCCCTACGCGGCCTCCTCGCTGCTGTCCGTGGCGCTGGCCGACGTCTTCAGGACGGCTCGGGCGGGCCGCTGCAAGGCCCGGCCCGAGCTGCCCGGCCGGCCGCTGCCGCTGGAGCTGCGCCTGCCCGCGCTGCCCTGCCGGGGCGGCCCCGAGCTGGCGCGGCGGCTGTTCGAGCCGCTCGGCTGGGAGGTGGACGCCCGGCCGGCGCCGCTGGACGAGGGCTTCCCCGAATGGGGCGACTCCCGCTATGTCGGGCTGACCCTGCGCGGCACCGCACTCCTGTCCGACGCGCTCAACCACCTGTACGTGCTGCTGCCGGTCCTCGACGACGCCAAGCACTACTGGATCGCGCAGGACGAGGTCGACAAGCTCATCAGGGCGGGCGAGGGCTGGCTGCACGGCCATCCGGAGCGCGGCCTGATCTCCCGGCGCTACCTCGGCCGGCGCTGGGCCCTGGCACGTACGGCGCTGTCGCGGCTGGCGGAGCTGGGCGACGAGGTGGAGGAGGAACTGGAGCCCGCGGTCGAGGAGGACGCCCCGGCCGAGACCACCGCCTCCGACGAGGCGGCCGCCGCCGAAGCCGAGGCCGCCGCCTCCGAAGCAGCCACCTCCGGCGAAGCCGCCTCCAGGGAAGCCGGGGCCGCCGTATCGGAAACCGAGACCGCCTCCGTACCGGAAGGTGAGGCCGCAGCGGGCCCGGGGGCCAAACCGAAGCCGCTCAACCTCAAGCGGCGCGAGGCCGTGCTGGCCAAGCTGGAGGAGCTCGGCGCGTCCAGCGTGATCGACCTCGGCTGCGGCCAGGGCGAGCTGGTCGGCGCGCTGCTGTCCCGGCCCAGGTTCACGAAGGTCGGCGGCATGGACGTCTCGCCGATGGCGCTCACCATCGCCGCCCGCAAGCTGCGCCTGGAACGCATGCCCGACGCCAAGCGCGCCCGGCTCACCCTGTTCCAGGGCGCGCTCACCTACACCGACAAGCGGATGACCGGCTACGACGCCGCCGTCCTGATGGAGGTGATCGAGCACGTCGACCCGCCGCGCCTGCCCGCGCTCGAACGAGTCGTGTTCGGCCACGCCAAGCCCCTCCACGTGCTCGTCACCACCCCCAACATCGAGCACAACGTCCGCTACGAGTTCCTGACCGGCCTGCGTCACCCCGACCACCGCTTCGAGTGGACCAGGGCCGAGTTCGCCGCCTGGGCCGCCCGGGTCGCGGACCGCTACGGCTACCAGGTCGCCTTCGAACCGGTCGGCGACGACGACCCCGAAGTCGGCCCGCCCACCCAGATGGGAGTGTTCACCCGTGATCAGCGTTCCTGAGCTCTCCCTCGTGGTGCTCGTCGGTGTCTCCGGCAGCGGCAAGTCCACGTTCGCGAGCAAGCACTTCAAGCCCACCCAGGTCATCTCCTCCGACTACTGCCGCGGCCTGGTCTCCGACGACGTCAACGACCAGTCGGCCACCCCGGCGGCCTTCGACCTGCTGCACCACATCGTCGGCGTGCGCCTGGCCAGGGGCCTGTTCACGGTGGTCGACGCGACCAACGTCCAATACCAGGCCCGCAGGAGCCTGATCGACCTGGCCAAGCGCCACGACGTGCTGGCCGACGCGATCGTCCTCGACGTGCCCGAGGAGCTGGCGATCGAGCGCAACGCCGACCGGCCGGAGCGCGACTTCGGCGCCGGCGTGGTGATCCGGCAGCGCAAGGACCTGCGCCGCTCGCTCGGCAAGATCCAGCGGGACGGGTTCCGCCGGGTGCACATGCTGCGGGGCACCGAGGAGATCGACCAGGCCGTGATCACGTACGAGAAGGCGTGGTCCGACCGGACGGAGCTGACCGGCCCGTTCGACATCATCGGCGACGTGCACGGCTGCCGCTCGGAGCTGGAGACGCTGCTGCGCGAGCTGGGCTGGCGCTTCGACGGGCCGCTGCCGCGCCATCCCGAGGGCCGCACGGCCGTGTTCGTCGGCGACCTGGTGGACCGGGGCCCCGACACGCCGGGCGTGCTGCGCCTGGTCATGGACCTGGTCGAGGCCGGCACCGCGATCTGCGTGTCGGGCAACCACGAGCAGAAGCTGGTGCGCGCACTCAACGGCCGCAAGGTCACCGTCGCGCACGGCTTGCAGGAGTCGCTCGACCAGCTCGCCGCGCAGCCGCCCGAGTTCGTGGAGCGGGCCAGGACGTTCATGGACGGTCTGCTCAGCCACTACCGGCTCGACGGCGGCCGGCTGGTGGTCGCGCACGCCGGCCTGAAGGAGGCCTACCACGGCCGCGCCTCCGGCCGGGTGCGTTCGTTCGCCCTGTACGGCGACACGACCGGCGAGACCGACGAGTACGGCCTGCCGGTGCGCTACCCGTGGGCCGACGAATACCGGGGCCGGGCCATGGTCGTCTACGGCCACACGCCCACGACCAGGCCGGAGTGGGTCAACAACACGATCTGCCTCGACACCGGCGCCGTGTTCGGCGGCCATCTGACCGCGCTGCGCTACCCGGAGCGCGAGATCGTCCAGGTTCCGGCGGAGAAGGTGTGGTACGCGCCGGCCAAGCCGCTCGGCGACGCGGCCCGCGACCCCGGCATGCTCGACATCGACGACGTGATCGGCACCCGGCACGTGGAGACGCGCTTCGCCACCACGGTCAAGGTCAGGGAGGAGAACTCCGCCGCCGCGCTGGAAGTCATGAGCCGCTTCGCGGTCGACCCGCGCTGGCTGGTCTACCTGCCGCCGACCATGGCCCCGCCGGAGACCTCCCGGCTCGACGGCTACCTGGAGCACCCGCGCGAGGCGTTCGAGGAGTTCGCCGGCGCCGGGGTGGGCGAGGTCGTGTGCGAGGAGAAGCACATGGGCTCGCGGGCCGTGGCCGTGCTGTGCCGCACTCCCGAGATGGCCCAGGCCAGGTTCGGGGTGGGCGACGGGAGCGCGGGCGCCCTCTACACCCGTACCGGGCGGCCGTTCTTCGCCGACACCGGACCGCTGATCGACCGGCTGCGTGAGGCGTGCGAGCCGCTCTGGGCTGAGCTGGGCTCCGACTGGGTGGTGCTCGACTGCGAGCTGCTGCCCTGGTCGGCGAAGGCGGGCGAGCTGATCAGGTCACAGTACGCCTCCGTCGGGGCGGCGGCCCGCGCCGCGCTGCCCGAGGCGGTCGCGGCGCTGGAGGCGGCGGCCGGGCGCGGCCTGGGTGTGAGCGAGCTGCTCGACCGCACCCGGCGCCGTACCGGCAACGCTGCCCTGTTCCGCGACGCCTACGCGCGTTACTGCTGGCCGGTCGACGGCCTGGAGGGGATCAAGGTGGCGCCGTTCCAGATCCTGGCCTGCGAGGGGCGGGCCACGGCGCTGGAGCCGCACGCCTGGCACCTGTCCACGCTGGCGCTGCTCGACTCGCCGCTGATCACCACGACCCGGCACGTCTTCGTCACCCTCGGCTCCCCCGAGTCGCGGGCCGAGGCGACCGCCTGGTGGGAGGAGCTGACGGCGGCCGGCGGGGAGGGCATGGTGGTCAAACCCGCCGTGCCCACGCCCGGCCGGGTGCAGCCGGGGGTGAAGGTGCGCGGGCGCGAATACCTGCGCATCATCTACGGCCCCGACTACACCGAGTCGCTCGACGTGCTGCGCCGGCGTTTCCTCGGCAAGAAGCGCTCCCTGGCGCTGCGCGAGTACGCGCTCGGCCTGGAGGCGCTGTCGCGGCTGGCCGACGGCGAGGCGGGCTGGCGGGTGCACGAGCCGGTCTTCGCCGTGCTGGCGCTGGAATCGGAGCCGGTCGACCCGCGCCTGTGATGCGAATACGAGGGTGATCGCAGGGTAGTTCCCCGACCATTCAGGGGAAGGACCGGCATGGCTACTCAGTACACCCATAACGAGCATCTCGGTCATGTCGTGTTCATCACGGCGGCGGCCGCGATCGGCGGGTTCCTGTTCGGCTACGACAGCTCCGTCATCAACGGTGCGGTGGTCGGGATCCAGCAGCACTTCCGGGTGGGCGCGGTCGAGATCGGGTTCGTGGTGGCCATCGCGCTGCTGGGCTCGGCCCTGGGCGCCTGGGCCGGCGGCGGGCTGGCCGACCGGTGGGGGCGTACGCGCTCGATGCAGATGGCGGCGATCCTGTTCGCGATCAGCTCGATCGGCCAGATGTTGCCGTTCGCGGTCTGGGACCTGGCGTTCTGGCGGGTGGTCGCGGGCTTCGCGATCGGTATGGCGTCGGTGCTCGGGCCCGCGTACATCGCCGAGGTGGCCCCGCCCGCCTACCGGGGGCGGCTGGGATCGTTCCAGCAGCTCGCCATCGTGCTCGGGATCGCGGTGTCGCAGCTGGTCAACTACGTGATCGCGCAGCTGGCCGGGGGCAAGGTCAACAACGTGCTGCTCGGTCTTGAGGCCTGGCAGTGGATGCTGGGCGCCTGCGTCGTACCGGCCCTGCTGTATCTGCTGTTCGCCCTGAACATCCCCGAGTCGCCGCGCTACCTGATCATGGCGGGCCGCACCCAGCAAGCGCGCCAGGTGCTGGCCGAGGTCGAGGGCGACGACGTGGACCTCGACTCCCGCATCTCGGAGATCCAGAACGTGCTGCGCACCGAACGGGTCCCCGGGCTGAAGGACCTGCGCGGCAGCGCGCTGGGGCTGCTGCCGATCGTGTGGATCGGCATCGTGCTCTCGGCCTTCCAGCAGTTCGTCGGCATCAACGTGATCTTCTACTACTCGTCCGTGCTGTGGCAGTCGGTCGGCATCAACCAGAGCGACTCGCTGCTGATCAGCTTCTCCAGCTCGATCATCAACATCATCGGCACGTTCATCGCGATCTCGCTGGTCGACCGGATCGGACGCAAGCCGCTGCTCATGATCGGCTCGGCCGGCATGGCGATCTCGCTGGCCACTGCGGCGTGGGCGTTCAGCTTCGCCGGGGGCGCGGGCGAGCCGGTCACCCTTCCCGCCGTGCAGGGCGCCGTCGCCCTCATCGCCGCGAACCTGTTCGTGCTGTTCTTCGCGCTGTCGTGGGGCGTGGTGGTCTGGGTGCTGCTCGGCGAGATGTTCCCCAACCGCATCCGCGCCGCCGCCCTGGGCGTCGCGGCGGCGGCCCAGTGGATCGCCAACTGGCTGATCACCGTGTCGTTCCCGGCCATGTCGGAGTGGAATCTGCCGCTGACGTACGCCATCTACGCCCTGTTCGCCCTGCTGTCGTTCCTCTTCGTGACCAAGTGGGTCAGGGAGACCAAGGGCCGCAAACTCGAAGACATGGGCTAGTCTCCGGCACGTGCTCGACGACGTTCTCGGCCCCTCGCTCGACGTGCTGTTCTGCGGCATCAACCCCGGCCTGATGTCCGAGGCCACCGGCCGCCACTTCGCGCGGCCGGGCAACCGCTTCTGGCCGGCGCTGCACCTGTCCGGTTTCACGCCGCGCCTGCTGGCTCCGTCGGAGCAGCACCTGCTGCCCTCGTACGGGCTGGGCATCACCAACATCGTGCCCCGGGCCAGCGCCAAGGCGTCGGAGCTGACCAGGGATGAGCTGGCGCGGGGCGGGGCCGAGCTGGCCGTGAAGGTGGCCCAGGTGGGCCCCAAGGTGCTGGCCGTGCTCGGCATCTCGGCCTACCGTACGGCCTTCGCCCGCCCCAAGTCGGTCATCGGGCCGCAGGACGAGCTGGTCGGCGGGGTCCGGGTGTGGGTGCTGCCGAACCCGAGCGGCCTCAACGCCCACTGGACGGTCGCCACGATCGCCGGGGAGATGGCCCGCCTGCGCGCGTCTCTGTGACCATGGTTCCGCCTGCCACGTGACGGCGCCTAAGTGACGGCGCTCAGGTGACGGCGGCGCTGCGTGTGGCAGCGCCTTTCGTGACGGCGCGGGCTCGCCGGCGAGGGTCAGGGTGAGGGTGCTGCTTGGTTCCGGCGGGTTGTGCGCCCGCCGGGCCCTGTCCGCGCTCGCCGGTGAGCCCGGCCGTCCGCGCGCGTCCACATCGAGGACGGGCGCGGCGTGCGTCCCCTGTGCGTCAGCGTGCGGCGAAGTCCTGGGTCCAGTAGATCTTGCCCTTGGAGTCCTTCACCGCGCCGACGCCGATGAGGTTGTACTTGCAGTTCATGATGTTCGCCTTGTGGCCGGAGCTGTTCATCCAGGCCTGGACGACCGAGGCGGGGCTCGTCTGTCCTGCGGCGATGTTCTCGGCCCAGCCGGAGCCGCCGGTGAAGCCGGCGCCCTTGATGCGGTCGAGGAAGCTGCGCCCGTCCTGCGAGGTGTGGCTGAAGTAGTTCTTGGCCGCCATGTCGGCGGAGTGCCCGTGAGCCGCCTCGCGCAGCTGCGGGTCGTGCTTGAGAGCCGAGCAGCCGCCCTTGGCGCGCTCGGCGTTGGTCAGCCTGACGACCTCGTTCTCCTCGGCCGAACCCACGCCGCCGGACGCCGGAGGCGGGGTGGTGGGGGTGCGGGTGGGCGTGGGGGTGACCGTGCGGGTCGGCGTGGGGACCGGTGTCCCGGGCGACGTCGCGCTCGGGGAGGGCGTCGGAACGCCGCTGCCCGGGGTGCAGGCCAGCCTGACGGCCCGCGACTTGACGGTGCGCCCGCGGTAGTCGGTCGCGGTCGCGTAGTAGGTGCCGGGGACGCAGGGCAGCGCCAGCGTGAGCCGGCCCTTCCTGGTGGCGCCGCTCTTGACGACCCGGTCGGGACCGGGGACGGCCCGCTGGATGCGAATGCGCAGCAGCGCCGGGGTGAAACAGCCACGGCGGGCGGCCGACGTCTGGATCTTCAAGGTGTCGCTGACGCTCGGCTTGAGCACGCTGACGCGACACCGCGCCGCCTCCGTCGTCGCGGCGGCCTCGGCCGCGCTCACGGGTGCGGCGATCGCGGCCAGGCTGACGGCTGCGGCGAGTACCCCAAGGGGTCTACGCATAGGGGTCTTCCTCCAGTTGCGGTAGACGCTGGATGGCACCGCATTCTGTCGGGACCGATACTGATTTGTCATCAAAACTGGGACATTTTCCTAAAGCGGAAGTAAACCCGAGTGACAGCTGAGGCGTCTGCGCAGTCCACAGGGTGTGGACCGGAACCCCGGCGGGCACGCGTGAAACGGCCCCCGCACCACAGGTGCGGGGGCCGGGGTCACGGCGCGATCACGTGAGCCGAATCACTCGCGGTCGAGCAGCGCCACGCACTCCACGTGATGGGTCATCGGGAAGGCGTCGAAGGCCCGCAGATCGGACAGCGCGTACCCGCGCTCGCCCAGCCAGGCCAGGTCGCGGGCCAGCGTGGCCGGGTCGCAGGAGACGTACACGATGCGCAGGGCCTCCAGCGAGGCGATCCGGTCGACCACGTCGCGGCCCAGCCCGGCCCTGGGCGGGTCGACCACGACGAGGTCGGCCCGTTCGATCTGGAAGCGGTCGAGCGCCTCCTCCACGCGTCCCCGCTCGATCTTGGCCTGCGGCAGGTCGCGCAGGTTGGCGCGGGCGTCGCGGACGGCCGCGGCCTCCGACTCCAGCCCGAACACCGCCCCCTCGGGCCCCACGGCCTCGGCCAGCCCGGCCGCGAACAGCCCGACCCCGCAGTAGAGGTCGAGCGCCCACTCCCCCGGCTCCGGCGCCGCGTACGCCAGCACCGCGTCCAGCAGCGTCTCCGCGGCCCCTGGATGCACCTGCCAGAAGCCGCTGCCCGCGACCCGGAACTCCCGGTCGCCCACCTGCTCGTGCAGCACCCCCGAGCCGCGCCGGGGCACCGTGCGGCCCTTGCCCTGGTCGAGCAGGATCGAGGCGGGCGCCTCCAGGTCGGGCACGGTCACGCTGCGCCGGGGCCTGGGCGCGACCACCACGGCCCGGTCGCCGCCCGAGGAGGCGATGACCTCGACCCCGGCGGCCCCCGGCCACAGGTGCTCCTCCACGCCGACCGCCTCCACCTCGGGGTGGGCGATCAGGCAGGCGTCGACGACCTCGATATCGTGCGAACGGTGCCGGCGGAAGCCCAGCTCACCCCCCGGCGTGGCGGCGAACTGTACCCGCGTGCGCCAGCCGAGCCCGTCCTTCGCGCCCGGCACCTCCTCGACCACGACCTCGCGCTCGATGCCCGCCAGCCGATGCAACTGCTCGGCCACGACCTGCGCCTTCAGCCGCCGCTGTGCCTCGGGCGTGGCGTGCTGCCAGTCGCAGCCGCCGCAGCGCCCCGGCCCCGCGTACGGGCACGGCGGCACCACCCGGTCGGGCGAGGCCTCCAGGATCTCCACGGCGTCGGCCCGCAGGAAGCGGGTGGTCTCCTCGGTCACCTCGGCGATCACCCGCTCGCCCGGCAGGGCATGCCGGACGAACACCACCCGCCCTTCGTGGCGCGCCACACACCAGCCGCCGTGGGCGACCGGACCTACCGTCAGCTCGAGAGATGCCTGTTCCACACCCGACACCCTAGCGTCCACCCGCTATGACCACTTATCCGACTTGGTCCACTACTCTAGGTGACCGTGGACAGGTCGAGGGTGGTGCGACGGCGGCTCGGCTTCGGCGGCACGCTGCTGGCCACGCTGTTCGCCTGCGCCTCGCTGACGCCGTCGCTGCTGCCGCGCACCTGGCTCTACCAGGGCGTGATGGGGGCGGTGACCGGCATCCTCGGTTACGCGGCCGGCGCCGGGCTGGGGGCCCTCGGGCGGGCCGTGATCCCGTACCGGCCGCCGGAGCGGTGGCGGCGGATCGCCTGGCAGGTCCTGCTCGGCGTGTGCGCGGGGCTGATCGTGGTGTCGCTGTCGTACAGCCTGGACTGGCAGCGCGACCTGCGGGCGCTCATGGGCATGGACACGGAGATCGCCTGGTTCCCGCCGCTGATCCTGGGCGTGACGCTGGCGCTGTTCGCGGCGGCCCTGCTGACCGCCCGCCTGGTCCGGCTGGGCGGGCGGCGGCTGAACGCCTGGCTCGACCGGTACGTCCCCGTCTACGTCGGCCACGCCATCGGCGTGCTCGTCATCGGCCTGCTGGTGGCGGTCGTGGCCAACGACGTGCTGTTCAACGGGTTCGTGGCCAGGATGAGCGACATCTCGTCCGTGGCCAACGAGGGCACCCATCCCGGCGTGCGCAGGCCCGTGTCGGCGTACGTGTCGGGCGGGCCTGGCTCGCTCGTCACCTGGGAGTCGCTCGGCAGGGAGGGCCGCCGCTTCACCGGCACCGCCGCGACCCCGGCCCGGCTCACCGCCTTCTCGGGACGGCCGGCCACCGAGCCCATCAGGGTTTACATCGGACTTGACAGCACCACCTCGCCGCGGGCCCAGGCGGCGCTCGCGGTACGCGAACTGGAACGCACAGGAGCCTTCGACCGACCGGTGCTGGCCGTGCTGGGTACCACCGGGACCGGCTGGGTGGACCCGCGCATCGCCGACACCCTGGAGTACCTGTACGACGGGCGCTCGGCCATGGTCGCGCTGCAGTACTCCTACCTGCCGAGCTGGGTGTCGTTCCTGGTCGACCGGGACAAGGCGGCGGCTTCAGGGCGGGCGCTGTTCGAGGCCGTACGCGAGCGGTGGGCCCGGCTGCCCGCCGGGTCGCGGCCGAAGCTGGTGCTGTCGGGCGAGAGCCTGGGGTCGTACCAGATGGAGAAGTCCTTCCGCGACCTGCGCGACCTCGTGGCCAGAGCGGACGGCGCGGTGTTCGTGGGCCCGCCGAACGCCAACCCCATCTGGAGCCACCTCACCGCCGCCCGCGACCCCGGCAGCCCCGTCTGGCGGCCCGTCTACCAGCGCGGCAGGACAGCCAGGTTCGCCCAGTATCCGGTGGATCTGTCCAGGCCGGGTGCACCCTGGCCACCGCCGCGCGTGGTCTATCTGCAGAACGCCTCCGACCCCGTGGTGTGGTGGTCGCCGCGGCTCATCTACCGCAGGCCGGCCTGGCTGGAGGGCCCGCGGGGGCCGGGCGTGAACCCGCAGATGAACTGGTTCCCGCTGGTCACGTTCTGGCAGGTGCTGGTGGACATGGCGGTGGCGCTCGACGTGCCGCCGGGGCACGGCCACCGCTACGGCGCCAACATCGTGGACGGCTGGGCCGCCGTCGCCGCGCCGCCGGACTGGAACGCCGGCGACACACGGCGCCTGCGCGCGTTGATCAGCGCGAGGTGATCTGACCGTCGTCCTTGACAGTCCGGTGCCACGGACGGCGCACGGCCCCGGGCGCGAACGGCTCGGGCCGGCCGAGCAGCCGGTCGGAGGAGTGCAGCTGCCACGGCACGCTGGTCACCATGACCCCCGGTTTGAACAGCAGCCGCGCCTTCAGGCGCAGCGCGCTCTGGTTGTGCAGCAGGTGCTCCCACCAGTGGCCGACCACGTACTCGGGGATGAAGACGGTCACCACGTCGCGCGGCGAGCGCCTGCGCAGGGTCTTGACGTAGTCGATGATCGGCTGCGTGATCTCGCGGTAGGGGGAGTCGAGCATCTTGAGCGGCACCGGGATGCCGCGCCGCTCCCACTCCTCCTGCAGCTTGCGGGCCTCCTCGCCCTCGACGCCGACGGTGATCGCCTCCAGCGTGGAGGGCCGGGTGGCTCGAGCGTACGCGATCGCGCGCATGGTCGGCTTGTGGATCTTCGAGACCAGCACGATCGCGTGGTTGCGCGCGGGCAGCATGGCCGGCTCGTAGTCCTCGGTGAGCTCCAGCTCGGCCGCCACGTTGTCGTAGTGACGCCTGATGCCCTTCATCATGAGGAACAGGATCGGCATGGCGATCACCACGATCCACGCGCCGACCAGGAACTTCGTCAGCAGCACGACGATCAGCACCAGCCCCGTCATCACGCCGCCGAAGAAGTTGATCACGCGCGAGCGGTGCATCTGGTGCCGCGCCTTGGGATCGGTCTCGGTCTTCAGGTGGCGGGTCCAGTGGATGACCATGCCGGTCTGACTGAGTGTGAAGGAGACGAAGACGCCGACGATGTAGAGGTTCAGCAGGCGGCTGACGTCGGCGTCGAACCCCCACAGCAGCAGGCAGGCCGCCGCGGCCAGGATGATGATGCCGTTGGAGAAGGCCAGCCGGTCGCCGCGCGTGTGCAGCTGGCGCGGCAGGTAGCGGTCCTGGGCCAGGATCGAGCCGAGCACGGGGAAGCCGTTGAAGGCCGTGTTGGCGGCCAGGAAGAGGATCAGCGCCGTCACCGCCGAGATGAAGACGAACGGCAGCGAGCCGCCCCCGAACACCGCGTCGGCCACCTGGGAGATGATCGGCTGCTGGTAGTAGCCGGGCCCGACGGGCGTGCCGTCCGGCCGCAGCAGGTCCTCGGCGACCACGGACGGCTCGGCCACCTTCACCCCCGAGGCCAGGCCGAGCGCGATGATGCCGCCGAACATGGTGATCGCGACCAGGCCCATCATGAGCAGCGTGGTGGCGGCGTTCTTGCTCTTGGGCTTCCTGAACGCGGGCACGCCGTTGCTGATGGCCTCGACCCCGGTCAGCGCGGCGCAGCCGGAGGAGAACGCCCGCAGCACCAGGAAGGCCGCGGCGAAGGCGGTCAGGTTGGTCTGCTCGGGCGCGATGCCGAAGTGGGCGCTCGGCGCCCGGATCTCCTCCCCCAGCACCAGTAGCCGGAAGCCGCCCCAGGCGATGAGGAACAGCACGGAGAACATGAACGCGTATGTGGGGATGGCGAAGGCGGCGCCGGACTCGCGGATGCCGCGCAGGTTCACCACGGTGAGCAGGACGACGATGGCGATGGCGACGGCCGGCTTGTGCTGGCCCACGAACGGGATCGTGGCGCCCACGTAGTCGACGCCGTTGGCCACCGACACCGCGACGGTCAGCACGTAGTCGACCATCAGGGCGCTGGCGACGGTGAGCCCGGCGTTCTTGCCGAGGTTGGTGGTGGCGACCTCGTAGTCGCCGCCGCCGCTGGGGTAGGCGTGCACGTTCTGCCGGTACGACGCCACCACGGTGAGCATCACGACCACGACGGCGACCGCGACCCAGGTGCTGAAGGCGTAGAAGGAGACGCCGGCGAGCGACAGGATGACGAGAATCTCCTGCGGCGCGTAGGCCACGGAGGAGAGCGCGTCACTGGCGAAGACCGGCAGGGCGATCCGTTTGGGGAGGAGTTGCTCGTGGAGCTGCCCGCTGCGCAGGGCGCGCCCCACGAGCAAGCGTTTGACAAGATCTGTTACCTTCGCCACGTAACCAGATGCTAGCCCCACGCCGACGACCTAAACGAGGCGCTCCCCCATCGGTCCATACTGGTGTCGAGCAACCGGCCGACCGCGGAAGTGCGGGGGGAAATGCATATAGTGATCATGGGGTGTGGCCGGGTCGGATCGACCCTCGCCCACATCCTCGAAGACAGCGGACATTCCGTCGCCATCATCGACCGTGACCCGCAGGCGTTCCGCCGCCTGCGCGCCGGCTTCCGGGGTCGGCGGGTGACCGGCGTGGGCTTCGATCGCGACGTGCTCACCGAGGCCGGCATCGAGTCCGCCACCGCCTACGTCGCGGTCTCCAGCGGAGACAACTCCAACATCATCTCCGCCCGGGTGGCCCGCGAGACGTTCGGCGTCGACAACGTGGTGGCCCGCATCTACGACCCCCGCAGGGCCGAGGTCTACCAGCGGCTGGGCATCCCCACCGTGGCCACCGTGCGCTGGACCGCCGACCAGATCATGCGCCGCATCCTGCCCGAGGGCGCCGAACCGCTCTGGCGCGACCCCTCCGGCACCGTCGTGCTCGCCGAGGTCACCGTCCACCCGTCCTGGATCGGCACCCGCGTCCACGACCTCGAAGCCGCCGCCAGGGCGCGCGTCGCCTTCATCAACCGTATCGGCGAGGCCGTGACCATCGCGGACGACACCGTGGTGCAGGAGGGCGACGTGCTGCACGTCATCGCCGCAGAGAGCGACATGGATCGGATCAACAAGGTGCTCGCCGCGGCACCGGAAGAGGACCACTGATGCGCGTCGCCATCGCCGGAGCAGGCGCCGTGGGCCGCTCCATCGCGGCCGAGCTTCTGGAGAACGGCCACCAGGTCCTGCTCATCGACGTCGACCCCCGAGCCATCAAGATCGACAGTGTGCCGCGCGCCGAGTGGCTGCTGGCCGACGCCTGCGAGATCGCCTCGCTCGACGAGGCCGGCCTGAACAACTGCCACGTCGTCGTCGCCTCCTCCGGCGACGACAAGGTCAACCTGGTCGTCTCCCTGCTGGCCAAGACCGAATACGGCGTGCCGCGCGTGGTCGCCAGGATCAACCACCCCAACAACGAGTGGCTGTTCAACGAGTCGTGGGGCGTCGACGTCGCCGTCTCCACGCCGCGCCTGCTGAGCGCGCTGGTCGAGGAGGCGGTGAGCGTCGGCGACCTGGTCCGGCTGATGACCTTCCGCCAGGGCCAGGCGAACCTGGTGGAGCTGACCCTGGCGGACGACGCGCCGGTGGTGGGGCAGCGGGCGGGCTCGGTGCCATGGCCGGTGGACTCGGCGCTCGTGGCCATCCTGCGGGAGGGCCGGGTGCTGGTCCCGACGGCGGACGATCCGCTGGAGGCGGGGGACGAACTGCTCTTCGTCGCCAACCAGGAGGTGGAGCAGGAGCTGGCCCACCTCCTCTCGCAGCACTGACTTTCGGAGCGCTGACTTTCGCAGCACTGACTTTCGCAGCACTGACTTTCGGAGCGCTGAGCGAGCCCGGCTCCCCCCCGCTGGGGGAGCCGAACGTGGCGATGCCGGTTCAGGGTTCGGGGTTCAGGCGAAGAAGTCGATCAAGGTGCGGGTCATCCATTCGGGCGCTTCCTCAGGCAGGAAATGCGCCGCACCCGGTGCGATAGCGCCGGTGGTGTTCGAGGCGACCTGCCGCACCGCCTGCTCGACGCCATCGCCCATGCCGTGTTCGCCCCCGATGGCCAGAACCGGAATGTCCAGCGGCCCCTCGGCGGCCAGCGCGACCACCTGGTCCCCGGACTCTCCCGCGCGGTAGAACTCGAAGCTCGCGCGCAAGGCGGCGGGGTCGCGCAGGGCATCGACGTAGACGTCGACCGCAGCTTGCGGGATGGCCTCGGGAGACGCGGCCTTGGTGGCGAACTGGTAACCGAAGTAGATCTCCTCGCGGCCCGACACCATGCGCTCGTTGATCTCGGCCAGGCGGTTGAAGACGAAGTGCCAGGCCAGCTCGTTGACCTCGGGAGGCATGAGCAGCGGGGGCATCGGGGTGAAGCCGGCGAGGACGGCTTCGGCCAGCACCAGCTTGCTCACCCGGTCGCGATGGCGGGCGGCGAGCACGTAGCCGACCATCATCCCCATGTCGTAGCCCGCGACGTGAAAACGGTCGTGGCCCAAGGAGGTCATCAGGCCGGCCATGTCATCGGCCAGCGTGACCGCGTCGTACCCGCTGGCGGGCTTGCTGCTGGCACCCATGCCGCGCATGTCGGCGGCCACGACCGTGAAGTGCTCGGCGAGAGCGGGCATCACCAGCCGCCAGCCGTACCAGAACTGCGGCCACGCCGGCAGCAACAGCAACGCCGGGCCGGACCCGCCGACCACGGCGTGCAGTTCGACGCCTTTGACGTCGACAGTGCGGCTGGTGAAGATCTCGCCGAATCCGGCGGGCAGGTGTGGGACGGCGTCTGTGGTGAAAGGCATCGGTGTCTCCTCGTACCGGACCCAGCCATAAGTGGATGAGTCATCCGTTTCACCGTAGCATAAACGGATAAAGTATCTGTTTATGCCGTGGGTATGACCGCCCCGCCGTCATGGAGCCCGGCCTCAGGCGTGCGGGTCGTCCTTGCCGAGCGACAGGCCGTGCTCGTTCGCGAAGACCCGGCGGCACAGGCCGTGGCAGAACCCGTACACGGTGCCCTCGTGGACGAGCGTCAGGGCGGAGTCGCCGAGCTCGACGCCCATGCCGCAGATCGGGTCGATCACCCTGCCGGGCGGCTGCTCCGGCACGGGGGCACGCAGCGCGGCGCCGTCACGGTAGGGGCGTGAGACCAGCTCCGTGAGGTCCAGGCTGCTCATGGACCGGCCGTAGATCCCGATGCCGCCCTCGGTGACGCCCTCCGTGAGGATGATCGCGTGCGGTTGGCGCCGCACCCGGTCCGGGTCGCGCCCCGCGGCCCGTTCGGTCTCACCGAGGGCCTCGGTGACGACGCGCACGACGTGCTCGCACATGTCCTTGCGCCACGACGCGGGAACGGTCACGCGGACCACGTAGCGCGGCGGGTCCGCTGGGTCCGCCGCCGGCCGCTCGCCGAGCACCCACGTGGCCGGCTCGTGCAGGAGCACCTGCGTGATCGTGCGCTGGGCGTCGATGATCTCGATGGCGTGGCTGTCGTCCTCGACCATCAGCCTGTCGATGAGCCCGCGGCCCAGCGCCTGGCGTTCGTCCTCGCTCAGCGCGTTCCTGGGCACGAAAACCTCGATGAGCAGCATCGCGCGTTCAACCCCTTCAACCGGACGTCCGGACGAACCTCCAGCATGCCCCGTAGGGGTATATGACGGCATCACGCAGCAGATGCATTGATTTTGTACTGCGAGCGAAGTATTCACGGCCCGACCCGCGTCCTCTCTGTCGTGTCTACCGTTTATACAAGCAGATACAACTAGTAGACGTGTGCAATCGACAACGTCTAGTATTCCCATGTGACGCTGCGTCGCTGATCGACCACGAATCACCCATCACTTCACCGCATCCCCGCTTCCCAGCGGTCGGCGGAGCGGTGCCCACAGCCGGGCGCCCCTCCCCCCTGCCGACCGCCGTCCCGCCACGCCCTGCGGCATCTCCGTGCCCGCAGCACGAACGACCTTGGAGGTCGGCTTGGCCATTGAGGAGTACCACGGACTACACGCCGAACCGCCGGAGCGGGGCTCCGAGAAGATCGTCTGGTATCCCGTCACGGCCAGGCATCCCTCGGTGCGGGTCAAGGCCCACACATGCGAGGCGGAGCCGGTGGTGTACGAGCTGTGCGCCGCGGGCGGCCTGATGCACATCCGCCGGACCGACCGGAGGGGCAAGGAGGTCGTGGTCACGGAGACCAACTGGGTCAAGACGGCCGAAGCACTGAAGATGTGGAGCACCCTCGTCCAGGACGACGAACAATGACCAGGCAAGGGGGATCAGGGGAAGGAACTGGAAAGCACCGGCCCGCCGACCGACGCGAGGACGAGGCGCCGTGGCCCAGCACGCCAACCCGGCGTCCGGTCAGGTCAGACCCGCAGGCCCCTGCGGCTGTCGCCGACGATCGCGGGGACCGCGGCCAGCAGGAGGGCGGCGGCGGTCATGGCGAAGGCGGCGAAGGCGCTTCTCAACATGGTGGTGCCTCGATCTGAGCTGAAGTGACCGTTCACCAGCCGTCCTACCCGTGCGACCGGCTCAGGACGGCAACGCCCAGCCCCAGAGCTCTTTACCGCCGCCCGCCGCACTCCGCCCGCCGCCCGAGGGGCCTTACCGCGACCCCCGCTCAGCTCGGGACCTTTCACCACAACCCCCACTCCAGCCGGGGGCTTCACCACAGCTCCACTCAGTTCGAGACTCCTCACCGCAGTCCCACTCCGACCGGAGCTCGCTACCGCAGGCCCCACTCAGCCCGCAGCCCCGCCAGGGCCTCGTGGAAGCCGGGGAAGGTCTTCTTCACGCACCCTGGGTCGTCCAGGGTGATCCCCGGGGTGCGCAGTCCCGCCACGGCGAACGACATCGCGATGCGGTGGTCGCCGTGGCAGGCGATCTCGGCCGGCCGAGGCGTGCCGGGCTGGATCTCGATCCAGTCGCGGCCCGTGCTCACCTCGATGCCGAGGCGGCGCAGGTTCTCGGCGCACGCCTCCAGCCGGTCGCACTCCTTGACCCTGATGTTGTGCACGTCCTCGATTCGTACGGGGCCGTCGGCGAACGGGGCGATGGCGGCCAGCGTCGGGACGGTGTCGGAGATGTCGCGCATGTTGACCGTCACTCCCCGCAACGTGCCCGTACCGGTGACCGTCACCGCGTCGTGCGACAGGTCGACGTCCGCGCCCATCTGCCGCAGGACCTCGGCGAAGCGTACGTCGCCCTGCATCGCGCCGGAGCCCAGCCCCTGGATGGTGACGCTGTTGCCGGTGAGCGCGGCGGCGGCGAGCGGGTAGCTCGCGGTGGAGGCGTCCGGCTCGATCGCGTAGCCGGACACGGCGGTGTACGGCCGCGCGGGCACGCGGAACGTCTCGCCCTCCCACCGCACCTCGACCCCGAAGCTGCGCATCATGGCCAGGGTGATCTCCACGTACGGTGCCGACACCAGATCGGTCACCGTGATCTCCAGCCCCTCGGCGGTGAGCGGCCCGACGAGCAGCAGCGCGGTCAGGAACTGCGACGACAGCCCGGCGTCCAGCGTGATCCGGCCGCCCTTGATCCCGTCGGCCCGCACGGTCAGCGGATGGTGCCCCTCCTCGCCCTCGTGCGTCAGGTCCACCCCGAGCTCGCGCAGCGCCCGCGTGAGCGGCCCGAGCGGGCGCCGCCGCATCTGGGCGGAGGCGTCGAAACAGAAGACGCCGCGGCCGGCCGCGACGAGCGCGGGCAGGAAGCGCGCGGTGGTGGCGCCGTCGCGGCAGAACACGTCCCCCTCCGCCACCGGCGGCCCCTCCGGGCGCCCCTCGATCGTCCACGCCTCCGGCCCGCGCTCCACGCGGTAGCCGAGCGCGATCAAGCCCTCCGCGAAACCTTCCGTGTCGTCGGAGACCAGCGGCCGGCGCAGCACGGTCGTGCCGCTCGCAACGGCGGCGAGGAACAGGGCACGGGCGGTGACGGACTTCGAGCCGGGAACGTGCATGAGGGTCATGGCAAGAAGCCTAGGACCCGCTCGTTCCTGGGCTGCCGCCGGTTAAAGTTCGCCTCGCATTCACCCCCACGACCGAATGCCCGGATTCCTCCGGGTAGGGGCAGGATCATGCGCTACAACGTGCTGGCCTGCGACTACGACGAGACCCTGGCGAAGGGCGGCCAGGTCGCGGAGGAGACGATCAAGCCGCTCGAACGGCTGTCCCGCGCCGGGTTCAAGCTGCTGCTCGTCACCGGCCGTCAGCTCGACGACCTGCTGAACGTCTTCCCGCACCCCGCCCTGTTCGACCTGATCGTGGCCGAGAACGGCGGCCTGCTGTACGACCCGCGCCAGCGCACCCGCGACGTCCTGGCCGCTCCCCCGCCGGCCGAGCTGGCCGACCGGCTGCGCGAGCAGGGCGTGCACCCGCTCGGGGTCGGTGAGGTGCTGGTCGCCACCCGCGAGCCGTACGACGTCCAGGTCCTGGGGGCGATCCGCGAGCTGGGCCTGGAGCTGCAGGTCGTCTACAACAAGGGCGCCGTCATGGTGCTGCCTCCGGGCGTGAACAAGGCCAGCGGCCTGATCGCCGCCCTCGACCGGCTGTCGGTGTCGCGGCACAGCGTGGTCGCGGTCGGCGACGGCGAGAACGACCACGCGTTCCTGACCGCCGCCGAGTGCGGGGCCGCGGTCGCCAACGCCCTGCCCGCCCTCAAGGACGCCTGCGACCTCGCCCTCGACGAACCCGACGGGCACGGGGTCGCCCACCTGGCCGGCCGGCTGCTGGCCGGCGACCTGGACGCCATGGAGCTCCCGCGCCACCACGTCCTGCTCGGGCACGCGGACGGCGAGGAGGTGCGGCTGCCCACGTACGGGATGGGGCTGCTGGTGGCGGGGCCGTCCGGGAGCGGCAAGTCCACGGTCACCACGGCGCTGCTCGAACGGCTCGTCGGCGACGGCTACCAGTGCGTCATCGTGGACCCGGAGGGCGACTATGCCGAGCATCCGGGCGTCACGGTGCTCGGCGACCCGGACCGGGTGCCCGGTGTGGACGAGGTGCTGCACGTGCTGGAGCAGCCCGGTCACAGCGTCGTCGTCAACCTGATCGGGCAGCAGCTGCGCGACCGGCCGGCGTACTTCGCCGAGCTGCTCCCGCGCCTGACCGGGCTGCGGGCCAAGCTGGGGCATCCGCACTGGCTGGTGCTCGACGAGGCGCACCACCTGATGCCCGCCGAGGTACGCGACGTACCGCTGCGGCATCCCGGCGACCTCGGCGCGCTGCTGATGATCACCGTGCATCCCGACGCGCTGAGCCCCGACGCGCTCCGGCTGGTGACCAGTACGGTCGCGGTGGGCAAGGAGCCGCGGAACACCCTGGCCGCGTTCGCCACGGCCCGCGGCCGCGACGTCCCCTCGCTGCCCCCGTCACCGGAGGACGAGCAGGCGGGCGACATCGCGCTCTGGCACGACGCCGACGGGCACGCGCGGCGGCTCACGCTCGCGCCCGCCCGCGCCGAGCGGACCCGGCACCGGCGCAAGTACGCGGCGGGCACCATGGCCAAGGACAAGAGCTTCTACTTCACCGGGCCCGAGAACCGGCTGCGGCTGCGGGCCAGGAACCTGCACACGTTCGTCGAACTCGCCGAAGGGGTGGACGACGACACCTGGCTGCATCATCTGCGGCGCCGCGACTGCTCGGCGTGGATCCGCGAGAGCCTGGGGGACGCCGAGCTGGCGGAGGAGGTGGCGGCGGTGGAACGTGAGGCGGACGGCCTGGAGCCGCGCGAAAGCCGCCGCCGCGTCGCCGACCTCATCGGCGCGCGCTACACCCTCCCGGCCGAACCCACAGCTTTCGACCCCGACCACCAGGACCGCTGATCCACAGCCGCCGGCGGTCGGACAACGGCCGGCGACCGCAGAGGCAGCATGAGCATGGTGTCAGGCGGGTGCGACCGGAGGCTTGATCGGGGTGCGGCCCCGGCCGAGCACCCAGAGCATGGCGCCCAGCGCGGCCACCTGGAGCGGCCAGCCCATGACGATCTTGGCGAACCCGAGCGCCGCCACCGCCTCGTCACCGCCGCCGAAGAGGTAGACCGGCCCCTGCACCGCCACCCGCACCGCGCAGGGCAGCATGAGCAGCCAGGTCAGCCGCGTGCACAGCCGCACGATGCCCTGGTCCTTGTGCCAGGCGGTCGGGTCACCGGTGACCGAGCCGATCAGGAACCCCACGACCGGCCACCGGGCGACGATCGAGATGAGCATGCCGACCATGTACGTGGCATTCCACAGGATGCCGGGCAGGAAGTAGTCTTTCGCGTCACCCGTACGGCTCGCGAAAAATGCCCCGATCGCGATGCCGATCAGGCTGTTGATCACGAACTGCGGCGTAGACCGCTGGATGATCCGTACGAGCAGCAGCAGCACCGACAGCGTGATGCTGATGATGAGCGACAGCTTCAGATCTTCGGACAGGATCCACGACAACGTGAAGGCGATCGTCGGGACCGCCGCCTCGATGATGCCGCGCACCCCGCCGAAGGCCTTGGCGAGCTGGGCTCGCACCGCCGCCTCGACGGTGTCGTGGGCGACCTCTTCAGCCTCAGCACTCACCTGATCAACTCCCTGGGCGCAGCTCGTAACGCGGATTGAACATCACCTTGCGCCCGTCCTGCATGCTGACCAGGCCCTCGGCCTTGACCGTGCGGCCGGGCTCGATGCCGGCGATCTTGCGGCGGCCGAGCCAGACCAGGTCGATCACGTCGGACCCGTCGTAGAGCTCGGCCTCCAGAGCCGGGGCGCCGCCCCTCGGGCGCAATGTCACCGTACGTAGCGTACCCGCCACGCAGAAGCGGCGGCGCCCGCCACACGAGACGATCGGGGTCGCGCCGACCTCGTCGGCGTCCTCCCGCAGCTCCTGGGCCTCGATCTCGGACTGGCTGGTGGCCAGCCGACTGAAGAACCCACGCAATCCCCCGCGTTTCGGGGGCTCTGCCGTACTCATGATGGTTCAGCCTATGTGATATCAGCCCTCAGCGAATCTCGCTGATTTCAGGTCCTCGTTTGAACGGGTTGAGCGCCGGCCGCTCGTCACCCTCGCCGCCCGGCTGCTCGTTGGGCCGGCGCAGCGGGATCGCCTCCTCACGCGCCATCGGCTCGTCCCCGCGCACGACCACGACATCCTTGATGAAGTCGATGTACGCCTCAGCGACGCTCTCGTCGGCCGCCGCCTTGCCGGAGATCACCGCCAGCAGGAACCAGCGCGGGCCGTCGATGCCGAGATAGCGGGCCGGCCGGGTCTCGCCGTCGGTCCGCATCTCGCCGGCCAGTTCGCTGCCGAACGGCCCTTCCCGCTCCTCCAGGTGCTTGGCCTGGGCCAGGATCTTCGTCTTGATCTCGTCCCACAGGCCCGAGCTGCGCGGCGCGGCCAGGGCCTGCAGCTGCAGCGAGCTGTCCTCGTACAGGACGACCACGCCGACGTGCTGGTCTCCCACGGAGGCCAGTCGCACGTCGAAGTCCGCGTTGTGCGGCAGCCGGAGGCCGCCCAGGTCGATCCTGTCGGTCTCCGGGTGGGGCTCGTCGGCGTCCCACGGGCCGGACTCGCGCGTGGGGGCGGCCGACTCCTGCTCGCCCACCTGCTCCGGCTGCTCACGACGACGACGTCGGAACACGTTCCTCACTCTCCCTGCTCATCGGACCGGCTGCTCCCCGGCCCTCTGTCCGTACGGCCGGCGTCCCCGGCCTGATGTTCCGTACAACCGGCTTCCCGGTCTGATGTCCCTATGACCAGTCACTCGGCCTGATGTCCGTACGGCCGCCGTTCTCGGTCTGATGTCCGTACAGCCGATTCCTCGGCCTCAAGCGCGTACGACCACTTCCCCTGCCTGTGTCCGCCGAACCCGGAACCCGGAGCGGACGTGGCACCTCGGCTCAGCGTCCCGTCGAGCCGAAGCCGCCCGTGCCGCGCGCGGACGGCGGCAGGCGCTCGGTCTCGGTGAAGGCCGCGTGTGCCACCCGCTGGATCACGAGCTGGGCCACCCGGTCCCCACGCCGCAGGCTGAACGGCTCCTTGGCGTCGGTGTTGATCACGGTCACCTTGATCTCGCCCCGGTATCCGGCGTCGACCGTGCCGGGGGCATTGACCAGCGTGACGCCGTGTCGTGCCGCCAGCCCGGAACGCGGGTGGACGAACGCGGCATACCCCTCGGGCAGGGCGATCGCCACCCCGGTGCCGACGACGGCCCGCTCACCCGGCATCAGCTCCACGTCCTCGGCCGAGCAGAGGTCGGCGCCGGCGTCTCCCGGATGGGCGTACGACGGCGGCGGCAGCCCGGGATCGAGCCGCTGGATGAGGACCTCTACGTCGCTCAAGGGTTCACCTCGTAGTCCTGATGGTCGGCGGCGGTGGCGGCCAGGTCGGCGTGCTTGGCGAAGTGTTCCATGTTCACCTCGATGAACAGCGCTGCCGCGCGGACGGCGACCGGTCCGTCTGGAGCGCCGATGCGCCCCTCAGCCTCAAGGTACGCCTTTCTGCCCGCGATGCCGTTGCACCAGGCGCGCAGGTGGAGTGTCGTGCCCACGGGAACAGGGAGGAGGTAGTCGGTCTCCAGCCGTCCCGTCACATAGGGCTTGTGCAGCAGGTAGACGGACATTCCGATGACTTCGTCCATGGCGGTGGCCAGCACCCCGCCGTGCGCCAGCCGGGGCGCGCCCTGGTGCGCCTCGCCCACGGTGAACTCCGCCTCGACGGTGGCGCCGTCGGGGGTCCGCGCCGTCAGGTGCAGCCCCGTGGGGTGCGCGGGGCCGCAGGCGAAGCACTGGTCGTAGTGGGAGACCAGAGTGCTGCCCGGCGACGGCGCGCCGGGCTGTGCCTCGGGCAGATTCGCGCCCGGCGGCGGGGTGGTGAGGGAGGAACGCGTCACGGGTGACGAGGTTACTCCGTGTCGCCTCACCGTCCGTCCACTACGAGGCCCTGTCGGCGTCGCGGGCCGGTGGATCTTCCTCCCGTGATGGGCCGTCGTCGCCCTGCGGCGGGCGGTGGTCGTCGCGCCATGGGCGTTCCCCGCCGTGCGGCCCCGGGCCGGCGTCGTGTGCCCCCGGGCCGGCGTCGTGTGCCCCTGGGCCGTCGTCGTAGGGTCTCGGGCCGTCGTCGGGAGGAACGGGAGGCGGGGGGCCGCCTGGTGGGCGGTCGTCGGGGCCTGGTAGCAGGGCGCGGGGTTTGTGTCTCAGCTCGGGCAGCGCCCGGTAGATCACCGCCGCCACCGGGACGGCCACGGCGGCGCCCGCGATGCCGGCCAGGATGCCGCCCACGGCCAGCACCAGGATGATCGCCAGCGGATGGAAGTTGAGCGCCCGCCCGACGATCAGCGGCTGCAGCACGTGGTTTTCCAGCTGCTGCTCGACGACGAGGATGCCGAGGAAGATCAGCGCGTAGACGAGCCCCTTGGCGCCCAGCGTGACCAAGGTCGCGACCGTGCCGGCGAAGAAGATGCCGACGATGGGGATGAAGCTGGCGAAGAAGATCAGCACGGCCAGCGGCGCCCACAGCGGCACCCCCATGCCGGCCAGCACGATGCCCATGATCACACCGTGCACGGCGGCGACCGCCACGGTGCCCTGGACGTAGTGGGAGAGCGTGGCCCACGCGGCCCGGCCCGCCCTGTCGACGCGCGGCGCGACCCCGCCGAAGGCCCGCAGGAACCACGACCAGATCCGGTCGCCGTCCTTGAGCAGGAAGAACGTCACGAACAGGAGCAGCACGATCGACGCCAGCACCTCGACGGCCACGGCGCCGGCGGACAGCACGGTGCCGGTGATGGCCGTGCGCTGCGCGTTGACCAGGGCCGCGATCTCGTCGACGTAGTCGGTGATCTGCGCTTCCCGGAGGTGCAGCGGGCCGGTGATCAGCCACTCCTGCACGGTCCTCGCGGTCTGCTGGACCTGTTTGACCAGGTTGGGGAACTCTTCGCTGGCCCGCGCGCCGACCAGCCACCCCGTGCCGGTGAGCACGGCCAGGGCCACCAGCATGGTGATCCAGGTGGCGTAGATGGGGCGCATGCCCGTGTCGCGCAGGCTTCTGGTCAGCGGGAACAGCAGGGCCGTGAGCAGGAGCGCGATGGCCACGGGCAGGGCCACGAAGGACAGGGCGGCGATGGCCTGGACGAAGTAGTTGACGACCACGCCGATGAGGATCAGGCATGCGCACCACGCGGCCGTCCTGGCCAGGACGGGTGGCACGAGCTTGGTCGGTGGGTCGGGCAGCACGTGTTCAAGACTGGCATGTCCGGGGGCCGGATGCGCGCGGATAACGGGCCGGGCAGCTCAGAGCGTAACAGCGCGGCCCGGTTCCGCCAGGTCCGCCCAGGGACTCCCGGTCCGCGCGGGACTTCCGGTCCGGGCGGTTCGGTCCCGACTGGTCCACGCGGGACTGCGGTTCGGTCCCGGCCGGTCCGCCCGCGGCTCCCGTTCACATGGATCGGTTTGTCCGGGTGAGATCGGGTCTGGGCAAGGGGTGGGGTGCGTGACACCGTCGTGCCCATGAAGGCTGTGGTGGTCCTCACCGTGCTGGCGTCCCTCCTCGCCGCCCCCGCCCCCGCGTACGCCTCCGGCGCCGAGCCGGCGCTGGACGTGCTCTCCAGTGCCGCCGACCAGGTCACCGGCGGCGACGCCCTGATCAGGGTCCGCCAGACTCGCGGCGCGAAACTCAAGGTGCTGCGGAACGGCGAGGACGTCACCTCGGTCTTCAAGCAGACGGGCGACGGGCTGACGGGCCTGGTGACGGGCCTGCGCGACGGCGACAACACGATCACCGCGGTGGCCTGGCCGCACCTGCGCAGCCTGCGGGTGCACAACCATCCGATCCAGGGGCCGGTCTTCTCGGGCCCGCACCAGTACCCGTTCTTATGCAAGACGGAACGAAGCGGGCTGGGGCCGCCGGTCGTGGACAACCAGGACGGCCAGGGCATGCGCGTCAGCGGCGGCTGGAGCAGGGACTGCTTCGCGCCCGTGGTGGAGGACCGCCTCTACCGCTCGACGGACGGCACGTACAAGCCGATGCCGGACGGACGCCCCGCCGACCTGGCGACGACCACGCTGCTGGACGG
Organism: Nonomuraea sp. NPDC048892; assembly: GCF_040649735.1. NCBI lineage: Bacteria > Bacillati > Actinomycetota > Actinomycetes > Streptosporangiales > Streptosporangiaceae > Nonomuraea > Nonomuraea sp. NPDC048892. Next base: position 482,051 of record NZ_JBEZFZ010000003.1, read on the forward strand.
CCGGACGGTGGACTTCGTGGTCAGGCGGGAGCGGGGCGTCGTCAACCGCTTCATCTACTCGATCGCGATGCTGGAGGACGGCTGGAACGGCCGGGCGATGTACCGCTTCGACGGCGGCGTCGCGATCGGCCACGACCAGGGCACACTGGGCGGCTCCGCCCTCGACCCGTACGGGCTGGGCAAGGGGTACGCGGTGCTGCACTCGTCCGGCACCCGTACCTCCACCCACTACAACCTGATCCTGGGCGGCGAGACGGCCCTGATGGTCAAGGAGCGCTTCATCGAGCGGCACGGCCCGCCGCTCTACACGGTGGGCGTCGGCGCCTCGGGCGGCGCGATCCAGCAGTACGTGTACGCCCAGAACCACGGCACGCGGGTGATCGACGCCGCCGTCCCGCAGTACTCCTATCCGGACATGGTCACCCAGACCATCCACGTGGGTGACTGCGAGCTGCTCGAACGCTACATGGACCGCGATCCACGCTGGGCGAGGTGGGACGACAGGACGGCCCTGATCGGCATGAACGCCAGCGACACCGTGGCCAACCCGTACACCGGCCGGCCCGGCTCCGACGAGTGCGTCAACGGCTGGCGCGGCCTGACCCCGCTGTCCATGAACCCGCTGTGGACCTCGAACGACGACCCCGAGTGGCAGCGGATGGACCCGCCGGGCGTCAAGGACACCGTGCACTGGACCCACTGGGACGACCTCAAGCACGTCTACGGCGTGGACGCCACCGGCTACGCCCGCTCGACCTGGGACAACGTGGGCGTCCAGTACGGGCTGAAGGCGCTCGTGGACGGCGTCGTCACGCCGGAGGAGTTCCTGGACGTCAACGCCGCGGCGGGCTCGTGGAAGGAGTCAGCCGACATGGTGCAGGAGGGTTGCCCGTTCGTCCGCTCCGCCTGCCCGGCCGACCTCGACCCGTGGAGCGCCCGCAACATGAACCTCGGCGACCCGGCCCCGAGGCGCACCGGCGACCCCGTGGCGATCAGGAACGTGGAGCGCAGCGGCCTGGTGTTCCGCGGCGACATCGACCTTCCGGTGATCGACTGGCGCCACTATCTGGAGGACCGGCTCGACATGCACAACGCGCACCAGTCGTTCGCCTCCAGGAAGCGCATGCTGGACCACGACGGCCGGGCGGGCAACCAGATCATCTGGTTCACCGACGCCCGCCCTGACGGGCCGGCGTTCGACCAGACGCCCGAGGCGCTGCGGGTGATCGACGAGTGGATGGCCAACATCAGGAAACATCCGCGCCGCGGGGTACTAGGCAACAAGCCGGCCCAGGCCGTGGACCGCTGCTTCGCCACCGACGGCACCCAGATCGCGGCCGGCTCGCACGTCTGGGACGGCGTGCTCGACCGCCGCTCCCCCGGCGCCTGCACCCGGCGCTTCCCCCTCTACTCGACCACGCGGATCGTGGCGGGCGGCCCGATCGAGGGCGGCGTCTACAAGTGCCGCCTGCAGCCGGTCGACCGTGCCGTCGCCCGCGGCCTGTACGGCTCCTGGCGGCCCACGGCGGACCAGCGGGCCCGCCTGAAGCAGATGTTCCCGACGGGGGTGTGCGACTACTAGACACAGCGCGGCAGGCCGGCGGAGTCTCGTTCGCCACTGATCGGCAGGAGCCGACCGGTTATAGGGTGACCTGCCATGGGCACCCACCGCCGCCCCGCCACCGAGGCAGAGGCCCGCGCGCTGGCCTCCTCCATACGGTTGCGCATCCTGCGGCTCTGCCTCGACCGAGCACTCACGAACAAGGAGATCGCCGGCCTGCTGGACGCCAACCCGGCCACGACCCTGCACCACGTACGCAAGCTGGTCGAGACCGGCTTCCTGGTGGCCGGGCCGAGCCGCCCGGGCCCGCGCGGCTCCACCGAGATCCCCTACCGGGCCACCGGCAAGTCGTGGGAGATGGACGTCCGCGAGGGCGGCGTCACGGGCGCGAACACCGAGCTCCTGGACGCCTTCGTGGCGGAGGCGAGGCTGTCGGAGCACGTCGAGGAGGGCGACGTCGACCGGCTGGCGCTCAGGCTCACCCCCGAGGGGCACACCGAGTTACGCCGGCGGCTGCGCGAGGTGCTGGACGACTTCCGCGCCCGCGTCCCAGCGCCGGACGGGCAGGCGTACACGCTGTTCCTGGCCTTACATCGCGCAGAAGAGCTCTGACGCGCGAGCCGGGCCGATCGGAGGCGATCGACCCGGCCGCACCGGTCAGTCCAGGTGGACCTCGACCTTGAACGCCTCACCCTCCTCCAGGACGAACTCCTCGACGTTCCCCGCCGCGCACAGATCGTCCTGCGCCTGCCGCACCAGCTCCGCCTCCGGCGCCCACACGGTCAGCCGCGAGACCTCGGCCCGCATCGACTGCTTGGCCTCCGACTTGGCCTTGCGCACCTGCCCGAGCACCTCGGAGGCCACGCTCAGCACCGCTGGGTCGCCCGTGCCGCGTTCGGCGACCGGCCAGGAGGCGTGGTGGACGGAGCCGTCGCGCCACCACGACCACACCTCTTCCGTCACGAACGGCAGGAACGGCGCGAACAGCCGCAGCAGCACGTCGAGGGCCTGCCGCAGCGCCGCGTGAGCCGAGGCGGAGGCGGGTCCTGACTCGTACGCCCGCGCCTTGACCAGCTCCAGGTAGTCGTCGCAGAACGCCCAGAAGAAACGTTCGACCGCCTCGATCGCCCGGGTGTGGTCGTAGCCCTCGAACGCCTCCGTCGCCTCCTTGACGACGTCGGCCAGCGCCGCCAGCATCGACCGGTCGAGCGCCTCGGTGACCTCGCCGGCGCCGGAGCCATCCGTGTCCTCGGTGGCCAGCCCGAGCACGAACTTCGACGCGTTGAGGATCTTGATGGCCAGCCGCCGCCCGACCTTGAGCTGCCCGGTGTCGAAGGTGGTGTCGACGCCGTAGCGACCGTTGGCCGCCCAGTAGCGCACGGCGTCGGAGCCGTGCTGCTCCAGCAGGTCGATCGGGGTGACCACGTTGCCCTTGGACTTGGACATCTTCTTGCGGTCGGGGTCGAGGATCCACCCCGAGATGGCCACGTCGCTCCACGGCAGCGTGCCGAACTCGTAGTGGGCCCTGACCACGGTCGAGAACAGCCAGGTGCGGATGATCTCGTGGGCCTGCGGCCGCAGGTCGGCCGGGAAGACCCGCCCGAACAGGTCGTCGTCGCTGCCCCAGCGGCCGGCGATCTGGGGGGTCAGCGACGAGGTGGCCCAGGTGTCCATGACGTCGGGGTCGGCCATGAAGCCGCCGGGCACGCCGCGATGCTCCTCGGTGTAGCCGGGGGGCACGTCGGAGGACGGCTCGACGGGCAGCATGTCCTCGGTGGGCAGGATCGGCGCGTCGTGGACGGGCTGCCCGGACTCGTCGATCGGATACCACACCGGGAACGGCACGCCGAAGAAGCGCTGGCGGGAGATGAGCCAGTCGCCGGTGAGCCCTTCGACCCAGTTGTCGTAGCGGACCCGCATGTGCGGCGGGTGCCAGGTCAGCTCGCGCCCGCGCTCCAGCAGCCGCCTGCGCAGCTCCTCGTCCCGCCCGCCGTTGCGGATGTACCACTGGCGGGTGGTGACGATCTCAAGCGGCTTGTCGCCCTTTTCGTAAAATTTCACCGTGCGCTGCACCGGCCGGGGCTCACCTTCGAGGTCACCGGACTCGCGCAGCAGCTCCACGATGCGCTCGCGGGCGCTGTGGACGGTCTTGCCGGCCAGCTCCTTGTACGGCTCCGCCTCCACGCCGTCGGGCGGCTCGGGCAGCAGCCGCCCGTCCCAGCCGATGACCGGCCGGGTCGGCAGGTGCAGCTCACGCCACCAGGTGACGTCGGTGATGTCGCCGAACGTGCAGATCATCGCGATGCCGGTGCCCTTGTCGGGCTCGGCCAGGCGGTGGGCCAGCACCGGCACCTCGACCCCGAACAGCGGCGTCAGCACCGAGGTGCCGAACAGCTCCTGGTAGCGCTCGTCGTCGGGATGGGCGACCAGCGCCACGCAGGCGGGGATGAGCTCGGGCCTGGTGGTCTCGATGAAGACCGGGCCCTTCTCACCGTAGAAGGAGATCTTGTGGAAGGCGCCGGGCCACTCGCGGTCCTCCAGCTCGGCCTGGGCCACGGCGGTGCGGAAGCTGACGTCCCAGAGGGTCGGCGCCTCGGCGAGGTAGGCCTCGCCGCGCAGCAGGTTGCGCAGGAACGCGCGCTGGGAGACCGCCCGCGACTCGTCGCTGATCGTGGTGTAGAGCAGCGACCAGTCGACCGACAGCCCGACCCGCCGCCAGACCTCCTCGAAGGCCTGCTCGTCGATGGCGGTCAGCTGCTGGCACAGCTCGACGAAGTTGCGCCGCGAGATGGAGATGTCTCGCTTGCCGGGTTTCTCCGGCGGGGTGAAGCCGGGGTCGTAGGGCAGCGAGGGATCGCAGCGCACGCCGTAGACGTTTTGCACACGGCGCTCGGTGGGCAGGCCGTTGTCGTCCCAGCCGATGGGGTAGAAGACGGCTTTGCCGATCATCCGCTGGTAGCGGGCCATGATGTCGGTGTGGGTGAAGGAGAAGACGTGACCGACGTGCAGCGAACCGGAGACCGTCGGCGGCGGCGTGTCGATGGAGTAGACCTGCTCGCGCGGCCTGGACCGGTCGAAGCGGTAGGTGCCCTCTTCTTCCCAGCGAGCTACCCATACCTGCTCCAGGCCGTCGAGAGTCGGCTTCTGGGGCATGGCGGGACTGCGTAGTCGCTGTTGAGTCATGCCTCCTTATGGTACGGCTTCGCGAGCGCGGCAAGCGGTACAGACTAGTGTTCGTTACAAAGGGGAAGGGAGATCGACATGGCGGAGGACAAGCCCGATATCGCCTGGCGTGTCGTGGGCGGCCTGGTGGGGCTGGTGACCGCTTGGGGGGCGCGGAAGATCCTCGCGTTCGCCTGGAAGAAGGCGACCGGCAAGGAGCCGCCCATCGACACGGAATCGCCCGAGGTCAGCATGGGCGAGGCGATCGGTTACGCCGTCGTCATGGGCGTGGGCATGTCGGTGGCGCAGATCGTGGTCAACCGGACCGCCAAGAAGCGCTACGACGCGTGGAAGGCTCTGCGGCAGGTGACTCCAGAGCAGTGAGAAACTCGCTCGCCCAGCGGTCCACGTCGTAGGTGGCGACCCGGCGGCGCATCGTGCGCATGCGCCGGGCCAGCTCGTGCGGCGTGGCCCCCATCGCCGTCAGCATCTGCCGCTTGACGTCCTCCACGTCGTACGGATTGACCAGGTAGGCCTGCCGCAGCTCGTCGGCGGCCCCGGTGAACTCGCTCAGCACCAGCCCGCCGTGCAGGTCGTGGTGGCAGGAGACGTACTCCTTGGCCACCAGGTTCATCCCGTCGCGCAGCGGCGTGACGACCATGACGTCGGCGGCGAGGTAGAGCGCGGCCAGTTCCTCGTGGTCGTAGGACTGGTGGAAGTACCACACCGGCTGGTAGCCGAGCTGGGCGTGCTCGCCGTTGATCCGGCCCACCTGCAGCTCGATGTCGTCGCGCAGCCGCCGGTATTCATCCACCCGCTCCCTGCTGGGCGTGGCGATCTGCACGAAGACGGCCTCGCCCGGACGCAGCCGCCCGTCGTTGAGCAGCTCGCCGAACGCCTCCAGCCGCTGCCCGATGCCCTTGGTGTAGTCGAGCCGGTCCACGCCGAGCAGCACGTGCTCGGGGTCGCCGAGCTCCATCCTGATCTCCTTGGCCCGCGCCACGATGTGCGGCTCGCGCACGAGGGAGTCGAGCTGCGCGAAGTCCACGGAGATCGGGAACGCCTGCGTGGTGACGATCCGGTCGTCGAGGAAGATCTCGTTCCCCTTGTACGGCAGCCCGAGCAGCCGTCGGCACAGCCGGCGGAAGTTGGAGGCGCCGCCGGGCAGCTGGAAGCCGACGAGGTCGGCGCCGAGCAGCCCTTCGACCAGCTCCTTGCGCCACGGCAGCCGCCAGAACAGCTCCGTCGGCGGGAACGGGATGTGCAGGAAGAACCCGATCCGCAGGTCGGGCCTGAGCCTGCGGAGCATGGCGGGCACGAGCTGGAGCTGGTAGTCCTGCACCCACACGACCGCGCCCTCGTCGGCCGCCTCCGCGGCGGCCTCGGCGAAGCGCTGGTTGACCATCCGGTAGGTGTCCCACATCTTCCTGTCGAACACCGGCGTGGCCACCACGTCGTGGTAGAGCGGCCACAGGGTGGCGTTGGAGAACCCCTCGTAGTAGAGCTCGACCTCACTGGCCGACAGCGGCACCGGGATGAGGCTCATGCCGTTCTGCTCGAACGGTTCGAGCTTCTCGTCGGGCGCTCCGTGCCAGCCGGCCCAGGCTCCGTGACGGCGCTGCATCACCGGGGCTATCGCGGTGACGAGTCCTCCGGGGCTCCTGCGCCACGAGGCCGTTCCGTCAGGCGCGAGCGTCCGGTCGACGGGCAACCGGTTCGCCACGATCAGAAACGAGCTACGGCCACTCACGCAGTCCTCCTCTTGGGGGTCACATGTCAGGAGAGCCGCCGATCGCGCGGCTCATGGCGGCCGCCACCGACTCAGGCCCCGCATGGGGGATGATCGCGGCGATATGGGAGTCGGGCCTGATGAGCCATGCCTCATCGGGCCCCGCGCCGAGCCTCTCAGCGAGCGAGCCTGTCCCATCCATCTCCGCGAGCCCGCGTACGGCGAGCGGCGCCCTCATGACCTTGCCCAGGACCTGCACAAACAAACTCGAATCGCACATATCACCCAATAGCACGAGAAATCCATCCCGTGTGAACTGCCGCAACCTCCCCCCGGGCACCATGACGTCGGGCAGGATCACGCCCGGCGCGGGCGGGCACAGCGCGCCCTTCGGTGGGCGGCCCAGGAACGGCCGCGACGGCTCCGGCGTGGTGAGCGGCGAGTCCGTGTACCAGAAGGGCTCGGCGAAGCGGCCGGAGTCGATCTCGGCCACCCGCCCGCCCTCCAGCGCGGCCCGCCGCCGCATGCGCTCCTCCACACTGGCCGGCGCGAGGAAGCGCATCGTGGCGGTCGTCACCTCCAGGTTCTCCAGCGCCGCCGCGTGCCGCTCCACGTGGTACGACTCCAGCAGTTCCTCCCCCGCCCACCCGTTGAGCACGAACGCCAGCTTCCAGGCCGCGTTCTCGGCGTCGGGCACGCCGGAGTTGAGCCCCCGCGCGCCGAACGGCGCCACCAGGTGGGCGCAGTCGCCCGCCAGGAGCACCCGGCCGACGCGCATCCGGGAGGCGACGCGCGAGTGGAAGCGGTAGGTGCTGTGCCACAGCAGCTCGTACGGGCGGTCCCCGACGATCTGCCGGATCTTGCGCGCGATGTCGGCGTCGGCCGGGATGAAGTCCGGCGCGATCTGCCAGTCGATCCGGTACGTACCGCCGGGGCACGGATGGATGAGCACCTGCCTGCCGGGGTTCCAGATCGGGTCGAAGTAGAAGCGCCGCTCGTTCTCCCAGCCCGGCAGCTCGGCCTTGATGTCGCAGATGAGGAACTGGTCCTCGTAGGTCTCCCCGGTGAAGGCGACCCCGAGCGCGCTCCTCAGTGCCTGCGCCCTGGCTCCGGCGCAGGCCAGCACGTAGGGGGCGCGCAGCACCCGCTGCCCGCAGCGCACGGTGACGCCTGAGGAGTCCTGGGTCAGGCCGGTGACCTCGTGGTCCCAGCGCACCTCGATGAGCGGCTGGGCGGCGATGGCCTCGTCGAGGATCTGCTCGGTGCGGGTCTGGGAGATGTTGACGCAGGCCGGCAGCGGCCCCTCGCGCTCGAACGTCCAGGAGAACAGCTCGCGGTCGCGGTAGTAGGTGCGGGCCGTGGTCCAGGCCAGCCCCTCCTCGGCCACCTTGCCCGCCCCGGCGGCGGCCCAGATGTCGAGCACGTCGCGCTGCTGGCAGATGGACTTCGAGCCGCCGCGCGCCCGCCCCGGCCGCTGGTCGAGCACCAGCACCTGGACACCCCAGCGGGCCAGCAGCAGCGCGGCACTCTGCCCGACCGGGCCCGCGCCGACGACGATGACCTGTGCCGCGTCGTTCATGTCTGCAGCTCGTCCCACACCTGCCGGTCGCGCTCCGCGGTCCAGATCCGCGGCCGCTCGACGCCGTGCAGTTCGTCCCACAGCCGGGAGACGTTGAACGGCAGGCAGTGCTCGAAGATCGGCCACTCGCCGTATCGGGGCTCCAGCGCCCGGTGGGTGCGCTCGAACGCCTCCTTCAGCGACCCGGAGGCGCGGCTCTCGTGCAGCATCACGGTGAGGAAGTCGCGCGTCTGCCCGATGGCCGCCGCCACGCCCTCCTCGCCCCTCGCCACCGCGCCCCTGCCGCCGACCAGCGTCTCGGCGCCGAACGAGGCCACCCGGTCGAGCGTCGAGGAGGCCCAGTCGCGGTGGAAGGCGTCGCCGGTGTAGAGGGCGGCCTGCGACTCGACCAGGTCGCCGGCGAACATGATCCGCTGCTGCGGCAGCCAGGCCACCAGGTCGCCCTCGGTGTGGCCGCGCCCGCAGTACTGCAGCACCAGGTCGCCGCGCCCGCCGCCGAGGTCGATGGTGAAGCGGTCGCTGAACGTGACCGTGGGCCAGGTCAGGCCGGGGATCGACTCCGGTTCCTTGAACAGGCGGGGCATCCTGGCGTACTCGCTGGCCCAGTCCTGCTCGCCGCGCTCGGCGATCAGCTCGCGGGTCTTCTCGTGCGTCACGATCACGTCGGCGTCGAACGCCGAGGCGCCGAGCACTCTGACCGCGTGATAGTGCGACAGCACCAGGTATCTGACCGGTTTGCCGGTGTGCTCGCGCAGCCTGGCCAGCCAGGCGCGGGCGGCCACCGGTGTGGCCAGCGCCTCGAAGCAGACGAGGAAGTCCTCGCCCTCGATCGCGCCCACGTTGGGGTCGCCCTCGGCCGTGAGCGCGTACACGCCTGGGGCGAGCACCTCCAGGGACTGCCTCTTCTCGCCGAGGTCCGCCGACGAGGCGAACGGCTTAGCCATCGCTTCTCCTCCCGCTCGGGCGTGACGCGGCCACGCGCGACCCGGACCAGGGTCAGCTCATGGGGAACGCGGTCACCACTCGTAGAACCCCTTCCCGCTCTTACGGCCCAGCTCACCGGCGGCGACCTTGTCCCGCAGCAGCGCCGGCGGCTCGAACCGGGGCCCCAGCCGGGCGTGCAGGTATTCGGCGATGGCCAGCCGCACGTCGAGACCGACCAGGTCGGTGAGCTTGAGCGGCCCCATCGGATGCCCGTAGCCGAGCGTCATGGCCGTGTCGATGTCTTCGGCCGAGGCCACGCCCTCCGCCATCATGCGAATGGCCTCCAGCCCGAGCAGCACGCCCAGCCGGCTGGTGGCGAACCCCGGCGAGTCGTTCACCACGACGCTCGTCTTACCGATGCCCGCCACGATGCCTCTGGCCCGCTCCAGGACCTCGCCGGACGTGGCCTTGGTGACGACGATCTCGACCAGGCGCTGCACCGGGACGGGGTTGAAGAAGTGCAGGCCGATCAGGCGTTCCGGGCGGTCGAGCACGGCGGCCAGCTCGGCGATGGACAGCGAGCTGGTGTTGGTGGCCAGCAGCGCGCCCTCCTGGACGGCCGCCTCGGCCTCGGCCAGCACCTCGGCCTTCAGCGCCGCGTCCTCGGGCACCGCCTCGACGACCAGGTCGGCGTCCGAGGGAACCGGGCCCATGGTGAGCCTGGCCAGCGCCTCGGCCTTGTCGACCGCGCCCTTGGACTCGGCGATGGCCAGCCCTTCGGCGATGCGCCACCTGGCGGCCTCGGCCTGCGGCTCCCGCACGGTGACGCGCTCGCCCGCGACCAGGAAGACCTGCGCGATCCCGGCGCCCATGCGCCCTCCGCCGATCACCGCCACCCTCATGGATTCACCCTCTTGACATGGAAGTCCCGCCGATGATTTGTTTACCGAACATTCGGTCAGTTGACAAGGGAGACCTTCCTTGGAGAGCGCGCGTCGCATGATGGACGCCGACACCGCCTCCGCCGCCCTGGGCATCGAGCTGACGGAGCTGGGCGAGGGCCGGGCGGTGTGCCGCATGCCGGTGACCGAGCGGATGATCAACGGCCATGGCCTCTGCCACGGCGGTTACGTGTTCCTGCTCGCCGACACGGCGTTCGCGTGCGCGTGCAACACCCGCGGCCCCGTCACGGTCGCGGCCGGGGCGGAGATCACGTTCGTCTCCCCCGCGCACGCGGGCGACGTGCTGGTGGCCGAGGCGGCCGAGCGCACCCGTTTCGGCCGCAGCGGCATCTACGACATCACCGTGCGCCGACCAGACGGTCACGTGGTCGCGGAGTTCCGCGGCCGGAGCCGGGAGCTGAAGTGAGACTTGGCGATCCCCCCGCACCCCACGAGCTCGACCCGATCGAGCGGGTGTCCCGCGACGAGTTGCAGGCGCTCCAGCTCGAACGGCTGCGGCACACCCTCGACCACGCCTACCGCAATGTCCCGCTTTATCGGGACAAGTTCGATCAGGCAGGGGTGCACCCGAACGACTGCAAAGAGCTCGGCGACCTGGCGAAGTTCCCGTTCACCACGAAACAGGACCTGCGCGACAGCTACCCGTTCGGCATGTTCGCCGTCCCCCGCGAGCGGGTCGCCAGGGTGCACGCCTCCAGCGGCACCACCGGCCGGCCGACCGTGGTCGGCTACACCCGGCACGACCTCGACGTCTGGGCGGAGGCCATGGCCCGCTCGATCCGCGCCTCCGGTGGGCGGCCCGGCGACATCGTGCACATCGCCTACGGCTACGGCCTGTTCACCGGCGGGCTGGGCGCCCACTACGGGGCCGAACGGCTGGGCTGCACGGTGGTGCCCGTCTCCGGCGGCATGACGCAGCGGCAGGTGCTGCTGATCGAGGATTTCCGGCCCGACATCGTGATGATGACGCCGTCGTACATGCTGGCGCTGCTGGACGAGTTCGCCGCCAGGGGCCTGGACCCGCGGGCCTCCTCGCCGCGCATCGGCATCTTCGGCGCCGAACCGTGGACCGAGCGGATGCGCCTGGAGATCGAGGACCGCTTCGATCTGCACGCCGTCGACATCTACGGCCTGTCGGAGGTGATGGGTCCCGGCGTGGCGAACGAGTGCGTCGAGAGCAAGGACGGCCTGCACGTCTGGGAGGACCACTTCTACCCCGAGACCGTCGACCCGCTCACCGGCGAGCCGGCCGAGGAGGGCGAGCTGGTCTTCACCAGCCTGACCAAGGAGGCCATGCCGGTCATCCGCTACCGTACGCGCGACCTGACCCGGCTGCTGCCCGGCACCGCCAGGCCGGCCTTCCGGCGGATGGAGAAGGTCACCGGGCGTACCGACGACATGATCATCCTGCGCGGCGTGAACGTGTTCCCGACCCAGATCGAGGAGGTCGTGCTGGGCGTCGCGGGCCTGTCGCCGCACTTCCAGCTGCACCTCACCCGCCCCGGGCGGCTCGACGTGATGACGGTCAGGGTCGAGGCGCGCCCCGGGCTCGGCGACGGGCGGGACGAGGCGGGCGAACGGCTGCGCCAGGCGGTCAAGGACACCGTCGGGGTGAGCGTCGAGGTCGAGGTGGTAGACCCCGAGACGCTGGAACGGTCGGTCGGCAAGCTCAGACGAGTCATCGACAAGCGGGATACTTAGGCACATGGCCACTCCGACCCCCACCCGGCCGCGCAGGCGGGGCCATGACCCCGAGTCCGTGCTGGCCACCGCCGTGGGCGTGTTCAACGAGCGCGGCTACGACGGCACCAGCATGGAAGACCTGGCCAGGGCGCTGGGGGTGACCAAGTCGGCCATCTACTACCACGTGCCGGGCAAGGAGCAGCTGCTGTCACGTGCGCTCGACCGGGCGCTCGACGGGCTGTTCGAGATGGTGGCCGACGAGCGCGCCTGCTCGGGGGCGGCGATCGAGCGCCTGGAGTGGGTGGTGCGCCAGAGCGTGCGCCTGCTCATCGACCGGCTGCCGTACGTGACGCTGCTGCTGCGGGTGCGCGGCAACAGCGGGACGGAGCAGGCGGCGCTGGCGCGGCGGCGGGAGTTCGACCGGTTCATCAGCGGCCTGGTCACGGAGGCGGCGGTGGAGGGCAGCATCAGGGCGGACGTCGATCCCGGGCTGGTGACGCGGCTGTTGTTCGGCAGCGTCAACTCGATCACCGAGTGGTATCAGCCGGCGCGTGGCGCCTCGGCGGACGATCTGGCCGACGCGCTGCTCAAGATGACCTTCGGCGGCCTGCGCGTCGATCCGGCCGCTTAGCCGGCCGTTCAGGCGGCTGCTCAGGCGTGGGGGCGCTCAGGCGTCGGGCCGGGCGTTCAGGCGTGGGCCGTTCAGGCGTCGAGCTGGTCGCGGGCCGGTGCGGAGCCGACCGCGCCGGGCACGCCGCCCGGGGGCAGCTTCACGCGCAGGTCGGCACGGATGGCCTCGCCCAGTTTCTTCGTGGCCATGCGGTTGAGCGCGCCGCCGGCGACCGCGCCGGTCAGAAAGGGCCCGAAGGTGGTCAGGTGACGGCCCAGCGTGCGCATGAGCCGGTTGCGCAGGGCGGTCTTGGTGGCGGCGCCGAGCGCCAGGGTGACGGACGCGGGGGCCAGCGGGTCGATGCCGCGCTGTTTCGCCCAGGCGGCCGTGAACGCGATCGCGCGCTGGGTGCCGGTGCCCTGGACGCGTACGCCGTAGACCTCGTGCAGCTCGGCCAGCAGCTTGACCTCGATGGCGGCGACGACGATGGTCTCGGCGACGAGCTGGGCGGGGGCGGAGAGCAGGAGGGGTGGCGCGGCGAACTCTGCCGCTGCCAGTGCTCCGCCGATGGCGCCGACCGTCATCGTGGCCTTCTGGGCGGTGCGCACCAGGTCGTCGGCGAGTTCCTCGCCGGTCAGGCCGTGATGATGCTCGGCGAGGGTGTGCAGGTCCCGGATGGGGATGCGCGGCGCGATGTTGAGGAAGACGTCCGCCAGCCAGCGGCCACGGCCCGCGCCGGTCTCCCGGGCCTTCCTGGCCCCGGTGGACAGCGCCCGGGCTAGTCGGCCGAGCAGCCTGCGCCGCTCGGCCGGTTCGAGCTCACCTGGCGCGGTGAGCCTGCCTACGAGCTCGCCGACCTCGTTATCGGGGTCGGCGACCTCACTGCCTGGTTGACGGTCTTTCTCTGGTACGGCCACGCGATGCCTCCATGTCTCGGTCGCGATCGCTCAGGGACGAACCGATACCGGTCCTCGCCATCTCCCCGAGACCGCTCGCTCCAGATGATCAGGCGGCGCACTCCCGGCAGACCTGCTGACCGTTCCTCTCGGAGGCCAGTTGGCTACGGTGATGCACCAGGAAGCAGCGTGAGCAGGTGAACTCGTCGGCCTGACGGGGGATCACCCGCAGGGACAGCTCCTCGTTGGACAGATCGGCGCCGGGCAGTTCGAGCGACTCGGCGAGATCGGTCTCGTCGATGTCGATACTGCCGGACGACTTGTCCGTGCGCCGCGCCTGAAGTTCCTGGAGGCTGTCCTCCCCCAGGTCGTCATCTGTCTTGCGCGGGCTGTCGTAGTCGGTAGCCATTGTGCTTACTCCATCCCCCTCAGCTATATGTCTTCGCGCTCATCGCGCGTCTTCTAACGTCCGGGAAGCCCATCTTGTGCCCGTTCCGTCGGGGAGATTTCCCATCGGTACCCCGCGGAAACGAACAACGAACCTCCCAACACGTCAGGGCCTGCTGCCGACGGCAATGGTTAGCCAAATATGGCGAAACCCACAGCCTTGGCGTCATGCACCACCGTGTTCGACGGCACATCCAACCACATGTGCGGCGCGAATGAGACGCCCCCCGTGCCTCAACACGCGCATCAACATGCGGACGAACGCGCCGGAACGCCACGGGTGTCAGCGCCTCGGCAGTCTGATGGTCACGACAAGTCCTCCACCATCGCGTGGCACGGCGGTCACATTTCCGCCGTGCGCCTGTACCACCGCACGGACGATGGACAGCCCGAGCCCCGATCCCTTGGCCGATTCCACGCGGTCGGCGTGGAGCCTCCTGAAGGGCTCGAACAGGCTGTTCACCTCGTACGCCGGGACGTGCTGCCCCGTGTTGGCCACCTGAACAACCAAGGCACCGTCCGCCATTCCCGTCCGGATCCATACTTTTCCGTTTTCGGGAACGTTGTACTTGACCGCGTTCTCCAGCAGGTTGCTCACGGAGCGCTCCAGGAGCACGGGATCGCCCACGGTAGGCGCGCTGACCAGTTCGGTGGTGATGGTTACGCCGTGCTCCTCGGCGAAGGGAGTGACCTGTTCCACGGCCGTCTGCGCGACTTCCTGAACGTCGAGCGGTTTACGCACCGCGAGTTCGCGTTCGCTCCTGGCGAGCAGCAGCAGCCCTTCGATGAGCTTCTCGTTTCGCGCGTTGACTTCGAGCAGGGTACGCCCGAGCGCTTTCAGGTCCGCGGACGCCTCGGGATCGGACAGTGCGATCTCCAGGACCGTCCTGTTGATGGTCAGCGGCGTACGCAACTCATGAGAGGCGTTGGCCACGAACCTGCGCTGGGTGTCGAAGGCGACGTTGAGCCGGGCGAGCATGGCGTCGAAGGTGTCGGCCAGCTCCTTCAGCTCGTCGCTCGGGCCCTCCAGGGCGATGCGCTGGTGGGCGAGCGTGCTCTCCGACAGCTTCTTGGCGGTGGCGGTCATCTGCGCGACGGGCTTGAGCGCCCGGTCGGCCACGAAGTAGCCGATGATGAGCGCCAGGATCCCCACGCCCACCAGCGCGAAGGGTGCGCTGCTGAGCAGTCCGTCACGGGCGTTGGCGATGGCCAGTTCCTGGAACTTGCGCCAGCTTCGCTGCAACTGCTCGTTCTCGTACGTAGGGCCCAGCCCGAGATCGATGTCCGGCCAGGCCGTGCTGATGGCCGTGCCGACGATGGCGTAGACCGAGATGAGCAGCATCGCCCCGGCCCCGAACACGAGCGCGCCGTAGGTGATCGTCAGCCGCCACCGGATGCTGACCTTGGCGGGGAGCTCCTTCACACGTTCCATGGTGGAGCGCTGAACGGGCTGGCGCGCCGGCGGAGGGGGGCCGTCCCACGCGGGCGGCCCCGTCGGCGGCGGCGCCTCCTGCACCCGCGTCGCCTTCCGCGCCGAATGCGGGCTGATCATGGGGTGCGTCGGCCCCGCCTCGCGTTCTGGCCTTTCAGTCACAACTTGTACCCAACCCCGGGCACGGTCTCGATCACCTGAGGCTCGCCCAGCTTCTTCCGCAGCGTCATCATGGTCACGCGGACCACGTTGGTGAAGGGATCGATGTTCTCGTCCCATGCCTTGTCCAGCAGGTCCTCCTGGCTGACGACGGCGCCCTCGGCCCGCATCAGCTCTTCGAGCACCGCGAACTCCTTCTTCGTCAGCACGACCTCCTTGCCGTCGCGCTCCACCAGCCGCTTGCCCGGGTCGAGCCGGATGCCGGCGCGTTCGAGCACGGGCGGCAGGGCGGGGGCGGAGCGGCGGCCGAGCGCGCGGACCCGGGCGACCAGCTCGACGAAGACGAACGGCTTGGCGAGGTAGTCGTCGGCCCCGAGGCCGAGCCCCTCCACCTTGTCGTCCACGTCGCCGGACGCGGTCAGCATGAGGATCCGCGAGGCCGTTCGCTGCTCGACCAGCCGCCGGCACACCTCGTCGCCGTGGACGACGGGCAGGTCGCGGTCGAGCACGATGACGTCGTAGTCGATGTAGGAGGTCCGTTCGAGCGCGCCGCCGCCGTCGTAGGCGACGTCGACCGCCATCGCCTCGCGCCGCAGCCCCGTCGCGATCGCGTCGGCGAGCACCCGCTCATCCTCAACCACCAGCACTCGCACGCCTGGCACACCTCTTTCCCGAATTCTGGGCCCTCATTGTGCCCACCACCTCGATAAGCGCACGGTAAGGCATGTTCAGGGCGGGGTGACCCCCCGGAGATGCGGAGCGAGGCGAATTTCATGTTTCGGAGGGCGACGAGCCGGGGTATGCCTGCGGGACACCCATTGCCCAGTCTTCATCCGGCAATGGGGTAACTTCGCCCCCCACACGGATCGAACCCCCAGAGAGTAGGTGAGATGGGCGAGTTCACGACCACGATCGAACACCGCCTCGACCAGGCTTACAAGGGCCTTCGGGAGGCCCGCAGCGTCGGCGACGACTACCTCGCCGACACCCTCACCGCCGAGATCGAGGACCTGCGACGGCTGGCCGACGATCACGGCATCCCGTTGCCCCGCTAGCTGAACGCGAAACGGCCGGAGCCAGGCTCCGGCCGTTTCGCCCATGACACCTTCGCCTGAGGACGTCAGGCGTCGCGTTCGGGGTTGAGCCCGGCCAGCAGGTCGTGCAGCTCCTCGAACAGTCCTGGAGCCGCGCACAGCGCGTAGTCGGGGCTGACCGGCCTGCCGTACAGCCCGCCCAGCCTGGCGCCCGACTCGGTGGCCACCAGCCCGGCCGCCGAGAAGTCCCACTGGTTGACCCCGCGCTCGTAGTAGGCGTCCACCCGGCCCGCCGCCAGCGAGCACATGTCGATGGCGCACGAGCCGCCGCGCCGGATGTCGCGTACGCGCGGCACGACCTGCGCCACCACCTCGCCCTGGACGGCCCGCCGCTCCTTGAAGTAGCCGAACCCGGTGGCGACCAGGGCCTGCGAAAGCGGCACGCCCGTGTTGCAGCGCAGCCGCTCCGGCCCGAGCCAGGCGCCCTCGCCGAGCGCGGCGGTGAAGACCTCGCCGCGCGCCGGCACGTTGACGACGCCCGCCACGATCCGGCCGTCGACCTCCACGGCGATCGACACGGCCCAGTCGGGCAGGCCGTAGAGGAAGTTGACCGTGCCGTCGATCGGGTCGACGATCCAGCGCACGTCGGACTCGCCGGGCGCCTCGCCACCTTCCTCGCCGAGGATCCGGTCGCCGGGCCTGGCCGACAGGATGCGGTCGCGGATCAGCTCCTCCGACGCCTTGTCCAGCGTGGTGACGACGTCGGTGGGGCTGGACTTGGTCTCGATCTCGGCCGACATGGTCGGCCGCTTGGCCAGGATCATCTCCCCCGCCTCGCGGGCGATCTCCTCGGCCAGTCTCAGGAAGTCCGTCATCACGCCACCGAGTCCGGACGCTTCCACTCCTGGCCGAGCACATGCTGGGCGAGGAAGGCGAGCACGGTCTCATACCAGGCGACGGCGTTGCCCGGCTTGAGGATCCAGTGGTTCTCGTCGGGGAAGTAGAGGAACTTCGAGTCCACCTCCGTACGGCGCAGGTCCCACCACAACCGCAGGGCCTCGCCGATCGGCACCCGGTAGTCCTTGTCGCCGTGGATGACGAGCAGCGGGGTGGTGATCTTGTCGAGCGAGAGGTGCGGCGACAGCAGCTGGTAGCGCTCGCCGCCGGGGACGCCGAACTCGCGCTGCCAGTACATGGCCGCGTCGGTGGTGCCGGCGAACTGGTCGAGGTGCCACAGCGAGGCGTGGGTGACGATGGCCTGGTAGCGGTCGGTGTGGCCGGCGAGCCAGTTGGCCATGTAGCCGCCGAACGAGCCGCCGAGCGCGGCGACGCGCTCTCTGTCGATGTCGTCCCTGGCCAGGGCCACGTCCACGATCGCGTCGAGGTCGGCCTGGGTGCGCGGGCCCCAGTTGCCCCAGCCGCGGTCGATCATCTCCTGGCCGTAGCCGGTGGACAGGCAGGGGTCGGGCAGCAGGACGGCGTACCCGTGCTGGGCCATGATCCACGCCTGCCAGCGCCACTGCCAGTCGTTCCAGGAGGCCACCGGGCCGCCGTGGATGAACAGCAGGAACGGCGCCGGGTCGGCGGCGGAGGCCCCCTCGGGCAGGACGAGCCAGCCCCGAATGGTGGCGCCGTCGTCGGCGGTGGCGGAGATCTCGGTCAGCGTGCCGGGCACCTCGGGGCGCGGCGCGGGCGTCGGCAGGTCGGCGATGTCGCCGGTGGCGGCGTCGATCCTGGCCGGCCCGGGCGCGAGGTTGACGGCGCTGCGCAGGGCGTAGACGAAGCGACCGTCGGGGGACGGGCTGAGCCCGAGGTAGGCGGCGTCGTCCTGGGTCAGCCTGACCGTTTCCCCATCGAGGAGAACACGGAAGATCGGGCGACGGCCCTGGTGGTCGGCCACGAGGTAGACGGCGGAGCTGTCGGGAGCCCACTCGACGTCCATCGGGAACAGGTCGGGCGCGTACGCGCGGCCCTCGCCGGTGGCGAGATCGGCGATCCACAGCTCACTGCGCGCCGAGACGTCGTATCCGGTGTGCCGCTCGCGGGAGCAGGCGATCCTGGTCCCGTCGGGAGAGACCGCCATCGGGCCGTTGAAGTCGTGGGCCTCGTCGGTCAGCAGCACGCGCCGCTCGCCACTGGCCACGTCGATGGCCACCAGGTCGGTGCGCCACTGGCCGTCCGGCAGGAACTCGCGCCAGGTGGTGATCACGGTGGCGCCGTCGGGGGTCAGCTCGAACCCGCCCTCGCGCAGCGCCTCGCCCGCGTCGGGGGTCAGGTCGCGTACGTCCTCCAGGCGGTCCGCGCCGAGCCTGGCCGCGAACAGCCGGGGCCGGCCTGGCCCGAGGTCGTGGTCCCAGTAACGGACGGGGTAGCCCTCGTGCAGGATGGCGCTGATCCCGGCGTCCTTGCGGGCCTTGCGCTTGTCCTGCTCGGCCGCCTCCTCGCCGTCGAGCACGTCGGAGGAGAACACGACCACGTCGCCGGCCGTGCGCACGGCGCCGATGCCGCCGGGCCTGGCGGCCACCTGGCGGGCCTCACCGCCCGCACGGGGCAGCAGCCACAACGACGGCACCTCG
The DNA here is from genome assembly GCF_040649735.1 of Nonomuraea sp. NPDC048892. Lineage (NCBI taxonomy): Bacteria > Bacillati > Actinomycetota > Actinomycetes > Streptosporangiales > Streptosporangiaceae > Nonomuraea > Nonomuraea sp. NPDC048892. Next base: position 500,805 of record NZ_JBEZFZ010000003.1, read on the forward strand.
TCAGTGGAGTCCTTGACGGTCACGTCGGGCCGCGCGGAGGTGAACAGCACGTCCCCGGCCGCGGTGAAGACGGCGGCGGACTCACCCTTGGCCGAGCGCGTCAGCCGGTACGGCTCGCCGTCCACGGGAATGGCCCAGAGCGCGGTGCCGAACGACTTGCCGTCAGGGTTGAGGGACTGGACGGTGGAGACGAGTCTGGAGCCGTCGGGCGATAGCCGCAGCGACAGAACCCGGGGGATGGCCACATAGTCACGTATGTCGTTGAATGCGCTCACTCGATCGAACCTACCTCGCGGCGGAGACCGGAGACACTCCCACATAGGGTTGTCACGTGGGAATTTACGACGCCTTGCTGGTCCTGTCGTTCGGCGGTCCCGAGGGGCCCGACGACGTGATGCCGTTCCTGGAGAACGTCGTGCGCGGGCGGGGCGTGCCCCGCGAACGGCTGCTCGAAGTGGCCGAGCACTACCAGAGCTTCGGCGGGGTCAGCCCGATCAACGAGCAGAACCGCGCGCTGGTCGAGGCGTTGCGCCCGGTCGCCGGGATGCCGGTCTACTGGGGCAACCGCAACTGGCACCCGTTCGGCGAGGACACCGTACGTCAGATGCGGGCGGACGGCGTGCGGAAGGCCGCCGTGTTCGCCACCTCCGCGTTCGCCGGCTACTCCAGCTGCAGGCAGTACTACGAGGACATCGACCGCATCTCCGTCGAAGGCGGCCCTGAGCTGGTCAAACTGCGCCACTACGGCGAGCACCCCGGGTTCGTGGCCGCGATGGCCGACCGCACCCGCGCGGCGCTCGACCGGCTCGGCCGCGACGACGCGCGGCTCGTCTTCACCGCCCACAGCATCCCCGTCTCGATGGCCGAGACGGCCGGGCCGTCCGGCGGACTGTACGAGGCGCAGCTGCGCAGGAGCGCCGAGCTGGTCAGCCGGGCACTCGGCCGCGACCAGCCATGGGACCTGGTGTGGCAGTCGCGCAGCGGCCCGCCGCAGGTGCCGTGGCTGGAGCCGGACGTGTGCGACCATCTGCGCAAGATCGACGCCGGGTCCGTGGTGCTGGTGCCGATCGGGTTCGTCTCCGACCACATGGAGGTCGTCTACGACCTCGACACCGAGGCGAAGGCGGTGGCGGCGGAGCTGGGCCTGCCGATGGAGCGCGCCGCGACGGCGGGCACCCATCCGCGCTTCGTCCAGATGGTGCGCGAGCTGCTGGAGGAGCCGGAGCCGGCGCCGTGCCCGCTCACCTGCTGCCCGCCTCCCCGCCGCCGGCCCCAGGCATAGCGGCGCGTCCGCTCAGGCGTAGGTGCGGGCGCTCAGGCGTGGTGCGGCGCTCAGGCGTAGGTGCGGGCGTACGCCTCGGCGATGCCCATGACCTTGTTCACGTAGTCCCACGAGTGGTTGTAGAACCAGATCGCCTTGCGCAGCCGCTCGCCGCCCTGGCCGGCCTTGTTCGCGCACAGGTAGTTGGCGGCGCCGGGCACGGCGTCGTACGGGCTCCAGATGTCCTTCTTGCCGTCCCCGTCGCCGTCGACGCCGTAGTGCTTCCAGGTGGCGGGCATGAACTGCATCGGCCCGAGAGCGCCCGCGCTCGAAGGGCCGTTGTTGCGCCCGTGGCTGCTCTCCACCTGCCCGATCGCGGCCAGCACCGTCCAGGACAGGCCGGGGCAGCGGGTGGCCGAGGCCTTGTAGAGCTCCAGGTAGCTGCCGGGGCGGCCGACGGTGACCTGCTGCGGCTGGCCCTGGGCGGGCTGGTCCTGGGCGGGCTGCTGCTGGGTAGGCTGGCGCTGCTTGGCGGTGCGGGCGGAGGCGTCCAGCATGACGATCTGGGCGCTCTTGCCGAGCAGCCGGCGTACGCCCGACTCGCGGATCTTGCCCGCCTTGCCGTGCAGCAGCACCGCCACCCCCTGTGCGAACCCCAGCCGCCTGCCCAGATCGGCGCTCACGAGCCCGTCCACGCCGTGCAGCCCGAGCGGGGCCGAGGCCGCGACGCGCAGCCGGGGCCCGCCGTCCACCTGGTACACGGCGCCGAGGATCATGCCGAACTTGCGCATCGCGGCCGCGTCGGTCACGAGCTCGCCCCTGGCCAGCGCCTGCCACACCGCGGGCTGGTCGGCGACGGGCTGCGGCGTCCATGAGCGGAAGTCCGCCGGGTCCACCGCCAGCAGGTTGATCGAGGTGCCCGACACCTTGACCGCGCCCGCGTCCACCACGGTCGCCTTGCGCACGCTCGCGAGCTCGCCGAGGCGGAACCTGGTCTGCTTGGGCACGGTGCCGGGGGCGATGGCCAGCACGCGCGGCGGCGTCGCGGTGACCTTGGTGCCCGCCCGCGCGAGGTCTCTGACCGGGTCCTTTACTGGTGCCGCGGTGGGGACGAGCTGGTCGAGGCGGGGCGCGGGTGACTGACTCGGGCTCGGCTTCCCGCGTACGGGCGGCTCCTGCGTGCTGCCGACCGTGCTGCCGACCACGTCGTCGCTCACGAGCACGACGACCCCGCCGGCCGCCACCGTGGCGGCGAGCACCGCGATGACCATGAGCATGACCGCACGGAACGAGGGAAGACCCGACACCCGGGACACGTTAACTCACCCCACCAGAAACCGACTTGCCATCCGGACATACGGTGCGCAATGGTTAGCTGCTTTTTAGTAAGGGGGAAACAGCGTGGTCGGGCCTTACCGGGGGTTGTTCGACAGGCCCGGCGTCAAAGCGTTCGTGCTGGCCGGGTTCATCGGCCGGATGCCGATGTCGATGCTCGGCATCGGCATCATCCTGCTGATCTCCACCCTGACCGGCTCCTACGCCACCGCCGGGGCGGTCGCCGCCACCACCAACGTGGCCTTCGCCATCGCCGCGCCGCTGTCGGGCCGGCTCGTGGACAGATTCGGGCAGGGGCGGGTGATCCCGCCGTTCGCGGTCGTCAACGCGGTCGCGCTGGCGGCCATGATGGGCTTCGCCGGGTGGGGGCTGCCCGACTGGACGTTCTACGCCAGCGGGCTCGTCGTGGGCGCGACCTCGCTGTCGATCGGCTCGATGGTGCGGGCCCGCTGGTCGGTCATCTACGGCGGCTCCGGCCGGCTGCACACCGCGTTCGCGTTCGAGTCGGTGGCCGACGAGGTCGTCTTCGTCACCGGGCCCGCGCTGGTCACGGTGCTGGCGACCAGCGTGAACCCGTACGCGGGGCTGATCGTGGCGCTGCTGTGCATGCTGGCCGGCAGCCTGGCGCTGGCGACGCAGCGAGACACCCAGCCGCCCGTGCAGGAGATCAGGTCGTCGGCGGGCTCGCCCATCCTGATCCCCGGCATCGCCCTGCTGGCCTGCGTCTCCCTGGCGCTGGGCGCGATCTTCGGGTCGGTCGACCTGATCACGGTGGCCTTCGCCGACGAGCACGGCGTGAAGGGGGTCTCCGGGTTCCTGCTGGCCGCCTTCGCGGGCGGGTCGATGGTGTCGGGGCTCTGGTTCGGCTCGCGGAACTGGCGGATCCCGCTGCGCAAGCGGTTCGTCAGGGCGCTCGGACTGTTCGTGGTGGGGCTGGTGCCGATCATGTTCATCGGCAGCCCGTGGATCATGGCGGGGGCGCTGTTCCTGGCCGGGTTCGCCATCTCCCCGACGCTCATCACGGTCTTCTCGATCACCGAGCGGATGGTGCCGCAGTCGCTGCTCACCGAGGGCATGGCCTGGATCTCGACCGCGATCGGGTTCGGGGTGGCGCTGGGCTCGTGGGCGGGCGGGGCTCTCACCGAGTCGTACGGCGCCTCAAGCGCGTACGTCTTCTCCGTCTGCGCCGCCGCCCTGGCCGTGGCGGTCGGGATCGGAGGTTCGGGTTTGCTGAGACTTCCCGAGGCTCCTTCACCGTCGCAGACGTGATCCGCTACCGTCGGGACATCCCTCGCAACACCCATCACACCGGAAGCATTTGTTATGTCCCGACGAATCACATCACTTCTAGCAATCGCGGCTGTCTGCGTCGCCGTCGCCCCGGCGCCCGCGTCGGCTCAGGCGCCGAAGAAGGAGCCCATCGACTGTTCGCAGGTCAAGTGCATCGCGCTGACCTTCGACGACGGACCGGGCAAGTACGCCGGCACGCTGCTCGACACGCTCAAGAAGTACGACGCCAAGGCGACGTTCTTCCTTGAGGGCCAATACGTGAAGAGCCGCCCCTCCTACGTCAAGCGCATGGCCGCCGAGGGCCACGAGCTCGGCAACCACAGCTACAGCCACCCCGACTTCACCAAGAGCGAGGCCGGGACCATCAAGAGCGAGATCCAGAAGACCCAGGACGCGGTGAAGAAGGCGGCGGGTGTCGAGCCCAAGCTGCTGCGCCCGCCGTACGGGCTGGCCGACCTCCAGGTCTCCGACATCGCCGCCGAGTTCGGCATGCCGATGATCCTGTGGACCGCCGGTTCGCAGGACTGGAGCTCCAAGAACGTCAAGGCCATCCAGAAGCAGACGCTGGCCGTGGCCAAGCCCAACGGCATCATCCTGATGCACGACTGGGTCAAGCAGACCGTGGACGGCATGCCCTCGCTCATCAAGACGCTCAAGCACAAGGGCTACCACCTGGTGACGGTCTCCGACGTGATCAAGAGCCAGAACCTCGAGCCCGGCGACATCTTCCCCGTTCCAGAAGGCTGGGAGAAGTGAGTATCGTTCGCGTCTAACGGAACGATGCTCTTTCCCAAGGGGTGCTCGTGACCTTCGTGAACTGGGCGCGCAACCAGTCGGGCACCCCTGCCGAGGTGCGTACGCCAGCCTCCGTCGAGGACGTCGTACGCGCCGTCCGGGACGCCGCCGCCTCAGGGCGGCGCATCCGCATGATCGGGACGGGCCACTCCTTCACCGGAGTGGCCCTGACCGACGGCATCATGCTCCGCCCCGGCGCGCTTACCGGGATCAGGTCGTACGCCGACGGCCTCGTCACCGTCGCGGCCGGCACCCCGCTGCGCGCGCTCAACGAACTGCTCGCAGAACGCGGCCTGGCCCTGGCGAACATGGGCGACATCACCGAGCAGACCGTCGCCGGCGCCATCCAGACCGGCACCCACGGCACCGGCCGCGACAGCGGCGGCCTCGCCGACCAGGTCGCCGAGCTGGAGCTCGTCCTCGCCGACGGCTCCGTGACCACCGCCGCGCCCGGCGACGACCTCTTCGACGCGGCCCGCGTGGGGCTCGGCGCCCTCGGGGTGCTGACGGCCGTGACGTTCCGGGTCGAGCCCGCGTTCCTGCTGCACCAGCGGCGCCGCAAGCTCGCGCTCAGCGACATCCTGCGCTCGCTCGACGACCTCACCGCGGCGAACGAGCACCTCGACTTCTTCTGGCTGCCGCACACCGACGCCTGCCTGGTCAAGACCAACAACCGCAGCCCCGGCCCGGCCCGGCCGCCCGGCGTGCTGCGGCACTGGCTGGACAACGTGTTCCTGGAGAACACCGTCTTCGGCGCCGCCTGCGCGCTCGGCGCCCGCCTGCCCGGGCTGATCCCGAAGATCAACGCCGTCAGCGCGGCGGCGCTGGGCGACTCCGAGTCGGTGGACGCCTCGTACAAGGTGTTCACGGCGCGGCGGGACGTGCGTTTCCTGGAGATGGAGTATGCCGTCCCGCGCGAGCGCCTGGCCCAGGCCCTGCGTGAGACCGGGGACCTGATCGGGCGGATGGACTGGAGGATCACCTTTCCGGTGGAGGTGCGGGTGACGCCGCCCAGCGACGCGTGGCTGTCCACCGCGTACGGGCGGCCGACGGCGTACGTCGCCTGCCACGTCTACCGGCCGACGCCGAACCCCGCCTACTTCGAGGGCGTCGAGGAGATCATGACCCGCTTCGACGGCCGGCCCCACTGGGGCAAGCTGCACACGCGCGACGCCGCGTACCTGGCCAAGGTGTACCCGCGCCACGCCGACTTCCTCGCCCTGCGCGACCGCCTCGACCCGGGGCGCCTGTTCACCAACGATTACCTGGACACGGTGCTCGGCTAGCCCCAGCGGCGAGCCTCCACGAACCGCCCAGGACCGCCTCCGGGCGGCCATCACCGGCCGGACGGCGGTTCACCGCAGGTCGTCCCGGCCGGCGGGATGATCGTCGGCCTCGTCCTGGCCCGTCTGCGGGGACGGCTCCGCGGTGGCCGTCGGCGTCTCGTCGGTGCCGTCCGGCTGCTCGGGCTGCTCCTGCGGCGGCGCCTCCGTCGTTCCCTGCGACGGCGTCACCGGCTCCGGCCGCGTGGGCGTCGGCTCGGACGTGGGACGCCCGGCCGGCGTCCTGCTCCGCGTCGCACTCGGCGTCGGGGTCGGTGTCGGGGTGAGCGTCGGCGTCTCCGGCTCCGTCGTGAGGGTGTGCGGCGGGTACGCGGGCGCCCGGCTCTCCGGCTCGCGGGTGGCCGGCGTCCTGTCCTCGCGTGCCTTCACCGGCGCCTTGCCGGTGACCTGCTCGTGCACCGTCCGCTCGGCCAGCGCCTGGTAGGCCAGGATGCTCCCCATGCTGACCGCGAACACCGTCGCCGCCGCCACACCGACCTTCGCCCACGGCAGCCCGCGCCCCGGCCCGCGTACGACCGGCATCACCAGCGTGGACCTGCCGTCACCCGAGGTCGCGTCCGGCGTGTCGCCGTCGGCCGGGGTCTCGTGCCGTGCGGCGCCCTCGTCATTCGAGGCCGCGTGCGGAGTCGTCTCCCTGTCGGCGTCGGCCCTGGTCGCGTGTGCGGCGGCGGCCAGCAGGCCCTGTTCTGGGTCGCGTCCCCCCTTTGGCACCAGTGTGTGCTGTTTGACCCGCTCTCCGGTGCGCTTGAGATAGTGCGTGTAGATCGCCGTCGCGACCGTACTGGCGACGCTGACGACCGCCGCCCCGATCACCGTGCCCGCCACGCCGAGGTACGACGCGGCCACCGCGGCCGTCACCGCGGCCAGGGCACTGCCCAGGATCTGTGGGACGCTCAGCTCGAACCCCCGCTGCCCGTCACTCATCCCCCGGTTCAGTCCTCTCTCGCCATGCGTTCGGTGTTGGTAAAGAGCTGTCTCGTGAATAGACGCGAGTGCGTGTCCTGTTGTTCCTGTGACCTGCGCGACAGGCACCCTTATAGCTCGTGCCCCGACGACTCGGCCTGCCCTCCGTTTACCTCGCCGCGGCCGTGGCCACGGCCGCCGCGACCGCCGTACCCTCCGCCATGACGCCCGCCTCGGGTCTCGCCCTGCATCCCTCGCTGTCCGAGCCCGCCCGCCCGTACATCGTCATCGCCCGCAGCCGGGTGGCCGCCCGCGATCTCGTCGGCGAGGTGCGCTGGCGGGTGCGCCGCTACTACACCTCGGCGCTGCCTGGCTTCGCCACCTTCCTCACCGCCGCCGAACTGGCCGACCTGCGCGCCGACCGGCGGGTCCGCTCTATCGAGCCCGACCGCCAGATCCGTCCCATGACCGGCGTCAGACCCTCCCGCCCGTACGCGGTGGAGGCGGACGGCGCGGGCGTCACCGTGTACGTCGTGGACAGCGGCGTGGATACGGGCGCGGAGACGAGCACTGGGACGAGCGCTGGAACGGGCAGAGGGACCGGCGGCGAAACAGACAGGGACACCGGCGACGAGACCGGCTCGACGACCGGTGAAGGGGCTGACCGGCGGGGCTTCGGGGAGCGGGCCTGGCGGGCGTTCGACGCCACCGGCGGCACCGGACGCGACTGCGGCGGCCACGGCACGCAGTCCGCCTCCCGCACACACAGTGTCGCGCCGAAGGCCGGCCTCGCCTCGGTGCGGGTGCTCGGCTGCGGCGGCTCCGGCACGCTGTCCGACGTCCTGGCCGGGCTGGACTGGATCCGCAGGCACGCCAGAGGACCCTCCGTGGCGAGCATGGCGATCGACGGCGCCGGCTCCCCCGCTCTCGACCGCGCCGCACGGTCGCTGGTACGTAAGGGCGTGTTCGTGGTCGGAGCCTCCTCCACCGGCACATGTCACGTCACTCCGGACGGCCGGGCATACTCTCCGCAGACGCCGTACCTAGCCGGGGCCGCCGCCCGTCACCTGGAACTTCACCCCGAAGCCGGCCCCGCCGCGCTCGCCTCATGGCTGAAGTGCACGCCCTCCCGCGGCGCGATTCGCCAGAACCCGCCGACGGGATCTAACCTCCTCATGCGCGATGGCGGGCTCTAGAGTGATGGATTCCACAAATGTGACCGGCGTCACAACGCCTGCGGGCTATCCCAGGAAGGCGATGTTCGGACATGCCGGGTACGGTGCTGGCAGGCAACCGGCACACGCGAGAGACTCAAGGGTCCGGGGGAAGAATGGCGACGCTGACGAAGGGACTCGCATGCAGGAGCTCCGACTCGTCGCGGTAAGTGAGGACGGCACCTACCTCGTGCTGGCTACTGCCGGACGGGGTACGCGCTTCACGCTTCCCGTGGACGACCGGCTCCGTGCTGCCGTCCGCGGCAACTTCTCCCGTCTCGGCCAGTACGAGATCGAAGTGGAGAGCCCGTTGCGCCCCAAGGAGATCCAGGCCCGCATCCGAGCTGGAGAGACGGCGGAGGAGATCGCGGCGACCGCCGGGATCCCCGTCGAGCGCGTCCGCTGGTTCGAGGGGCCGGTGCTGCAGGAGCGGGAGTACGTCGCCCAGCAGGCGCAACGTGTGGCCGTACGGATGCCGGGCGAGTCTGCCCCGGGGCCGACGCTCGGCGACCTCGTCGCGGAGCGGCTGACCAGGCGCGGCGTGCCCACCGACGAGATCGACTGGGACTCCGCCAAGCGCGACGACGGCCTGTGGCGGGTCAAGCTCGGCTACGTGTGGAACGGTCACACGCGCCACGCCGAGTGGCTCTTCGACCCGCGCAAGCGCCACGTGACACCCCACGACGACGAGGCCCTGCGCCTGTCGTCCGCTGACTTCGACCCCGATCCCGCCGTGGTGGAGGACACCACGGTGATGCCGTTCGCGCCGCGGGTGGCCAAGCTGCAGCCGGTGCCGCCGCTCGCCTCCGACGCGCTGCCGTTCCCGTCGGTGGTGCGCCGCGAGCCGGAGGAGCCCGCCGTCGGCTACACCCCGCCGGTCCGGTCGCCGGAGACCGCCTACACGCGGCCGCCCGAGACGCCGCCGCGCGAGGCGCCCTTCGCCCCGCGCCACGACTTCGACCACGGCGAGGAGCCGGCCGCACGCCACGACTCCCCGGCCAGAGACTCCGGCCACCGCGCCGACTCCGGCCACCGTCCCGACCCGGGCCACCGCGCCGACTCCGGCCGCCCGCAGGATCCCGGCCACCGGCAGGACTCCGTACGCGAGCCCTACCGGCCCGAACCTCCGGCCCGCGAAACCGGCCACACCCGCCCCGGCGACACCTCGTCCCGCCGCGGCGGGTCTTCGCCATGGCTGCCCGACTTCGGCGCGGGCCGCTCCGGCGACCGCGAGACCGACTCCATCTACGCCCCCGCCGGGCCGCCGTCCTCCCGCCCTGCCCCTCGGCCGCCCATCGACGACACCCCCACACCCGACCAGCGCTTCACCACCGCCGACGACCAGCGCCCCGCACAGAGGCCCGCGTCCACCGACGACCGGCGCACAGCTCAGGGGGCTACGTCCACCGAGGACCAGCGCACCACGCACAGGCCCGCGTTTGCGGACGACCAGCGCCCCGCGGACGGGCCCGCGTTCGTCGAGGACCGGCCTGGCACGCAGAGGCCCGCCTCTGACGGCCGACCGGCCGGCCAGGAGTTCACGCCCGTCCAGAACCAGCAGGCGGTGCGGCCGGATGCGCCCGCCGACGCGCTCTCGCCGGCCCGGGACCAGCCGGCCGCCGACCTGCACGACACGGCGATCACCCAGTCCGAGTCGCCGTCCGCCCAGCCCACGTCCCCGGCCCACCACCCGGAACCGACCGCCCAGGCCGAGACGAGCATCGCCCAGCCCGAGGTCCAGGCTGCCCAGCCCACGCCGCCGACCGTCCAGGCTGAGCCGAGCGCCCAGGCTGAGGCGAGTGCCCAGGCTGAGACGAGTGCCCAGGCTGAGACGAGTGCCCAGGCTGAGACGGCCGCGCACGCTGAGACGGCCGTTGTCCGGGCCGACGCGCCGCCCGCCACGGGCCCGTCCGTCGTCACGCCCGCCGAGCTCGCGGAGAAGGCCGTCGCCGCGACCGCCGCCGACGCGCAGACGCCCGCCAGGGCCGAGTCCGGGTCCGCCGAGAGCCAGGCCGAGGCAGGCGCAGCCGTTCCCACGACGGAGGACGCCTCCCAGACCGCCACGGAAGCGGCCACCGCATCCGTGGCACCGGCCGCCTCCACCGACGTCACGGTGGAAGTGGTCGGACACCCCACCACCGCAGAGCCCACCACCACGGCCACCCCGGAGACGACGCCCGCTCCCGCCGCGACGCCCACTCCCGCTGCGAAGGCCATGGCCACCGGGACCGAGGCCCAGGCCGAGCTCGGGTCCGGACCCGCACCGGCCCAGCCCGTCGCAAGCGACGAAACCGCCGTCGAGGCCACCGACACAAAGGCCGTCGAAGCCGACAAGCCGGCCGCTACCGTCGAGACCGCCAAGAGCGACGAAACCGCCACGGCCGGATCCCCGGAAACTGCAACCGCCGCCGTCGAGCAGTCGGTCGTCACCGAGCAGCCGGTCAACAGCGAGAAGCCGGTCGCCGGCGAAGTGACCACCGCATCTGGGACGACGCCCACGTCCGAGACAACAGCCGCAGCCACGGCCGAGGGCACGGTCCCGGCGCAGACCACGTCCGCTCCCGCCTCCACAGCCGCAAGCGAAACTGCTAGCAAGCCCGAAGCCGCATCCGAGACCCCGGCAACTGCCGGATCCACGACTGCCGCCGAATCCACGGATGCTCCCGAGGAGGTTGCTCCCGAGGCAGCGACGGCGGCCACTGAGACGAAGGCAGCCGCTGCGTCGGCCGCCGCCGAGACGACTCCGGCAACCGCTGCGGCTCCCGAGGGCACGAGCGCCGCCGAGGCCCCGGCCGCAGCCGCGAAGGTCACCGACGAGGTGCCCACTCCGGAAGTAGCCGCCACCGAAGCGTCCGCAATCGCCGAAACGTCCGCAGCCGCCGAGTCGTCCACCGGTGACGAGACGACGTCGGCTGCTGAGGCCGCTGCCGTCACCGAGACGACGTCGGCTCCTGAAGCGACGCCCGCCCCCGAGGCCGCTGTTGCTCCTGAGACAGTCTCCGTTCCCGAGCCGACGCCCGCTCCTGAGCCCGCACGCGCTCCCGACCCGGCGCCCGCTGCCGAGGCGGCGACCGTTCAGGACGCGACGCCCGCCTCCGAAGACGCGCCTGAGCCGGCGACCGAACCGGAGAGGCCGACCCCGGCGAAGCTGGCGGCGCAGAAGAAGGCAGGTCGGGCCGAGCCCGAGCAGCCGGTTCGGGAGAGCAAGCCCCCGGCGCCCAAGCCGAAGCCCGCTCCGGCGGTACCGGCGGCGCGGGCGGCCAAGGACGAGCCGAAGGAGGACCCGGCCGTGCCGGTGCCCTCTCCGCCGCCCGCTCCGGCCGCCCGTCAGGCGCGCAAGGGTTCGAGGGGCCGCCGGGCCTCGGTGCCGACCTGGGACGAGATCATGTTCGGCGCCCGCCGCCAGGACTGATCAGGACGAGCCAGACCGCTCAGGTCAGAACGGCCGTCACCGGATCACCGGGCCAGGTAACTCGGTCGCCGGGCCAACCGGGCCACGTAACTGGTCACCTGCCAGGGAGCTGGTTCCGAGTCACCGGCCACGGGGGTCCAGGATGAGCCCCCGGTCAGGGTTCGGCGCGTTCCAGGAAGGGGGCGAGCCACTCCGGTGTCACCTCGGCGGGGAAACCCACCGCCTGCGGCAGCGACACGTCGATCGCCGAGTAGCCCCCCTTGCCGGCCCCGACCCCGGCGATCAGCGTGAGGACCCCGGCCTGCCGCTGGAACCACGTCTGCCGCAGCCGCCAGCCCACCACGGCCCGGCGTTCGACCACGGCCTGGGCGCGACGCATCGAGCCCGACCGTACCGACAGGCGTACCCCGTCGTAGCCGTGACCCAGTGAGGCGTAGCGGTCGAGCCCGAGCGGCACCCCGACGCCGGCCATGACCAGCAGGAGCACCAGCAGGACCCACCACAGCACCGCCCCCGTGAGCCAGACGGCGACGGCGGCGAGCAGAGCGGCCAGGAGCCACGGGAAGACGGCGCGGAACAGCCGCCGGCGGCGCGCCACGGGCGGATGGGGCCGCAGGTCCCCCTGGTAGGGGCCGATCGCGTCGGCGGTCACCTGGAAGGCCACGTCGCGGGGCACGTCGGGCAGCAGTTGCCCCCGCGTCTCCGAGTCGCCCAGCCCGGTGACGATGGCCCAGACGCGGGTGACGCCCGCCCACCGTTCGGCCAGGCCGTCCACGATCTCGTAGCCGCGTACCCGCTGCGACTCCAGCGACACGCTGCGCCGGTTGATCAGCCCGCGCTCGGCCACGAGGTAGCCGTCGCGCCGCTTGAGCCTGAAGTCCCAGTTGAAGATCGCGTACATGAGGCCGCCCGCGAACGGCATCGCCACCACCAGCAGCAACGCCAGCGCCAGCAGCAGGTAGGGGTGCTCCCAGAGCCACTCGCCCGCACTCCAGGCGGTGTCCCGGCTGACCCCGAGCTCGTCGCCCCACTGGAACGCCAGCCCCACCAGGCCGCCGGCGAAGGCGAAGGGGGTCAGCAGGTACGCGCCCGAGAGCGGCCCGTACAGCAGCCACCTGCGCGGCACGTCGATGATCGGGCGCTCCCTGGGCCCGGTGGCGGCGGGCGCCGCCTCGCCGGGGGCGTGCGGCTCGGGCTCGGCGGTGCGGCGCAGGAGCACCGCTTTGAGGCGTTCCGCCTCCTCCGGCGTGATGCCGGCGAGCTTCGCCTCCTCCTCGCCGCCGCTCGCCCCAGTGTCGATCTTGAGGATGGTCAGGCCGAGCAGCCGGTGCATGGGCGGGGTGGAGACGTCGACGCCGCGGATGCGTTCCAGCGGGATGGTACGGACGGAGCGGCTGATCAGCGAGCGCTTGGTCTCCAGCCGGTCGCCGACGATCTCGTACGTGAACGTGGCCCAGCGGATGATCGCGAACACCACGGCGCCGATGACGCCCGCGGCGGCGTAGCCGTACGACCTGGCCGAGAAGCCGCCCACGAACAGGACGCCGACCAGGGGGAGGAGGAGGGAGGGCAGCATGCGCACCGGGTCGATGAGCAGCACCTTGGGGCTGAGCCGCTGCGGCACCCGCACGACGGGGGGCTCGGGAAACGGTCCCGCGCCTGGATGGCCCGGCGGCGGGAACCGTTCACCTTCCTGGGCGGCCGGAGGCGGCCCAGACGGCGACGACCACCCGCCGGCCTGAGGAGGCACCGGCGCGTAAGGCTGCCCGTCACCCAGTGGCGGCGGGAACGCGGATGGCTGTCCTTCGTGAGGCGACACCGCGGACGGCTGCCCGTCGTGAGGCGGGGCCGGGGAGACGGCGGGCGGAGGCGGCGGAGCGGTGGGCGGCCGGCCTTCGTCATGCGGGCGTGGCCGGTCGGTGGACGGCCGCGGGCCGGTGGGCTGGGACGGGTCGGTGGAGGGGGACGGGTCGTCGGGACGAGGGCCGGTCATGTCGCGTCGTCCCTCAGCTGTTCGGCCCGCCGGGCCAGCTCCTCGGCCAGCCCGGCCGCCACCCGGTAGTCGAGCCCCTTGATCGTGGACGAGCCCGCGTGGGACGCCGTGCGGATCTCCAGGGTGGCCAGACCGAGCATCCGCTCGAACCACCCTTGCCCCTTGTCGACCGTCTGGATGCGGCTCACAGGCACGAACACCCACTCCCTGGTCAGGAACCCCGACCTGGCGTAGACGACGTCTCCTGACAGCTCCCAGCGATGCACGGCGTACCGTACGAACGGCTCGGCCGCCAGGAACGGCAGCGTCAGCACCACGACCGCGGCGGGCAGCAGCCACGGGTCGCGGGCGAACCAGTCGGGCACCCAGGGCCAGCCGCCCGCCCACCGCGACAGCAGCAGCGAGATGCCGGCGAAGAACACGAAAGCGATCAGCGACTCCAGCAACCACAGCCGTACGGCCTTGGGCGAGACGCGGTTCGCCGGATCGCGCAGCGGGCCAGTAGACGTCACAAAGCCAGCTTAGGGTGCGAACCGCCGGGGCGATCTGCCAGCGGGCCGGTAAAGATCCACCGGACGCTCCGGCGTGTCTGCCGCGAGGCGGCCGTACGCGGGTGCATGCTCGTTGGCGGCCCGGCCGCAGGCTGTCGCGCTTGGCCACGTCGGCGGCGCCACGTTCGTGCCAGCCAGGCTCGGGCAGCGCGGGGACCGCACCACAGCGCGAGCGCCTAACGCAACGTGGCAGCCGCCGTCCGCGCCGCGTTCCCCGAACGTCGCCCCGTTCCCCGATCGTCGCCCCTTTAGTCGAACGACCCGACCTGGCGCACCCGATTTTTCGCCGCGTCCCGTTAATGGAACGATGGCCCCGTCAGCGCCGTCCGAGACCCCGCGCCCCGCCCTCACCCACGGCGGCCGCGAACGCGCAGCCCGGAAATGGTCCGCCGGCCTGCCCGGATCGTCCCCCGGCCTGGCGCTCCCACCGCCTCCGATGTGGCCAAGTTCACTACCCGGATGCCGTCATTCCGGCTGTTTTCGGATCCTTTACCTACCACCGACCATCGAGAAACGGTCTGCGCACCGCCGAGACCCGCGTAGCATCATCCGGCATGGGGCTGTGTAACACGGCATCACGCATGCGACGCATCACTGTCAGTGTGACAGTGGTGGCACTCGCGTTCGCGCTGGCGGGTTGCGGCAGCTTTTTCGGCAGGTCAGAGGCGAAGGACATCGCGGAGATCAACGTCGCGAGCCCCGAGCTGCGCGACGGCGAGCCGCTGCCGCGCGAATACTCCTGCCGGGGTGATCAGGGCAGCCCGCCGCTGCGCTGGTCGAGCCAGCCCCTGTCCGAGGCGGAGTCGATCGCCATCGTGGTCGACAGCCATACGTCGTCCGAGTCGGCCGTGCACTGGGTGCTGTTCAACATCCCGGCCACCACGACCGAGCTCGGCCCCGATGCCGCCGCCGATCCCCCCGAGGGGTCCGGGCAGGCGAAGGTGACCAGCGGGAAGGTGGGCTACGAGCCCCCCTGCCAGGACCGGGCCAGCTACCGGTTCACCGTCTACACGTTGGACGGCAAGGTCGATCTGCCGGGAGGCGCCGAGCTTCCCGAGGTTCTGAAGAAGATCGCGGATCAGACCATCGCCCGCGGCAGGCTCACCGCGGTGAACATTGAGTGAGCAGTCAAATACGACATGTAGTACCGGTGTACCAATTCTTCACGTAGGGTGTGACAACTCTCATAGTGGTCCGACACAATCAGATCCAATCGTTAGGCACTGGTGATCAAAGGGGGCAGGTCGCGTCGATGGCCGCGCGATCTCATCGGTGCCAGAGGGAGGCCATGACTTTGAGGGTGGTGCAATGATCGCGGTCGTCATCAGCTTGGTCGCTGTCGTGCTCGCCGTGCTCGCTGTCGTGGCACTGGGCATGCGCTCCATGAACCGCAGGGAGAGCTCGCTACCTCCGGAACGGCTGAAGGAGATGGCCGAGAAAGAGGAGAACACGCTCACGCGCTCGACGGACCAGTTCGCGGCGCACGAACCCCGCATGGCCAACTTCAGCCCCGACTTCAGCCCGATCGACGAGCCGAAGCCGAAGCCGGTCCGCACCGGCCAGCGCGGCAGGCGCGGCGTCGACGAGTGGGGCAACCCGAGCACGGACGACGACGACGAGGAGTTCTGGGCCAACATCCGCAGCGACGCGGAAGAGGGCGGTTTCGGTGCCGGCGGCACCGTCGCGGCGCGCAAGGGCGCCTCCCGTCCCGTCGAGCGTGAGCGGCCCCCCTCCTCCGAGCGGCCCGCCGCCGAGCGTCCGGCCGAGCGCGAGCGTCCGGCCGAGCGCGAGCGCACCGCCCCGCGTGAGCGGCCCGCCGAGCGCCGTTCCGAGCGGCCCGCCAAGCGGCCGAGCCGTTCCGCCAAGCCGCAGCCCGCGACCGCCGGCGCCGACCCCAACGCCGCCACCGTGCAAGCCCCGCTCCCGCAGCGTCAGCCCGCCGCCGCCAACCTGGCCGACCTGGTCGAGCCGCAGAAGCGCGCCACTCCCGCTCAGTCCGAGCTGGCCGACCAGCGCACCGTGACCTTCGCGGCCCCGACGGCCGACGTGATGAGCATCCTCGGCGCGGGCGCCCAGCCGGTGCCCGCCCCCACCCGTCCTGAGCCGTCGCCCGTGAGCCGGCCCGCGCGGGCCGAGCGCCCCGCGACCAGGCCCACCCCGGTGGCCTCCAACGGGGTCTCCTCCAACGCCTATCCGGCGAACGGCGGCAGCGGCTCGTTCCCCGCCCAGCCCTCCGTGAGCGGCAGCGGCTCGTTCCCCGTGGTGAGCAACCCGGCGAGCCCGGTGAGCCCCGCCTCCAGCGGCAGCTTCCCCGCCGTTCCCGCCGCGCCCATCCACGGCGCGCCGACGAGCGACCCGTTCCCCGCGTACGGCGGCGCCGACGCCCGTGAGTCGACCTACCCGCCCGCGGCGGCGAGCACGTCCGGCTCCTGGCCCGCCTCGCCCGACATCTTCGACGACCCCGCCCCCGCGGCCTCCGCCTATCCCGGCGCGAGCTCGTGGCCGGCGTTCGAGCAGCCCGCCGAGCGTTCCTCCTACCCCGCCTCCTACGAGGTCCGGGCCGGCTGGGCCGTGGCCGACGACTCCGACCCGCTCACCGCCCCCTCCCCCGCGACCGGCACCCCGACCGCGCCCGCCCGTGCGGTCTCCAACTACGACGACGTGCTCTCGGCCCCGACGCCGCCGCAGTCGCCGTTCGGGCCGGGCGCCTACGAGACGGGCGACATCACCACCGCCGCCGCCTGGCCCGAGCCTCCGGCCGCGGGCAACGGCGCCCAGGGCACCTGGCCCGCGTACGGCGGGCAGCCTCCGGCGCAGGACAACAACCGCGGCAACCACCGCCGGGGCCCGGAGCAGGACTATCCGAACGACTACTACCGATGATCTTTAGCGCCCATTAATCCGTAAAACCCGCGTGACGCCCCCCTAAAGCGGGGTCGACGGAGCAATAGGGTTTGCTCCATGTTCCGCGACACGCAGAGTAGCTGGATGAGCACCCTCCGGCACGACGTGCCAGCCTCGCTCGTGGTTTCCCTCGTCGCGGTGCCCCTTTCCCTGGGCATCGCGATGGCCTCCGGCGCGCCGCTGACAGCCGGGCTCATCGCCGCCGTGGTGGGCGGCATCGTGGCGGGCGCGCTGGGCGGTTCCGCCGTCCAGGTGAGCGGCCCGGCCGCCGGCCTGTCGCTGGTGATCGTGGATCTGGTGCACACGTACGGATGGCGCGCCACCTGCATGATCACCCTGCTGGCCGGGGCCGTACAGCTCGTCCTGGGCGTGTTCAAGGCGGCCAGGGCGGCACTGGCGGTGTCGCCGGCCGTCCTGCACGGCATGCTGGCCGCGGTCGGCGTCATCATCGCCCTCTCCCAGCTCCACATCGTGCTGGGCGGCAGCTCGCAGCGCTCCGCCGTCGCGAACCTCATCGAGCTGCCCGGGCAGATCCTGCACCTGCACGGCCACAAGGTCGCCGTGGGCGTGCTCACGATCACCGTGCTGGCGCTGTGGACGCGCCTGCCCCGGCGGATCAAGGCGGTGCCCGCGCCGCTGGCGGCGCTGCTCACGGCGGCGGTGACGGCGTGGGCGTTCGGCTGGGACGTCACGCGGGTGGACCTGTCGGGCGGCGTCAGCGACTGGGCCTTCCCGGTGCTGCCGCAGGGCGACTGGCATCTCGTGGTGGCCTCCGTGCTGCTGGTGGCGCTGCTGGCCGGCTGCGAGTCGCTGCTGTGCTCGGTCGCGGTCGACGGGATGCACGCAGGCCGCCGTGCCGACCTCGACCAGGAGCTGACCGGCCAGGGCGTGGCCAACATGGTCAGCGGCGCGCTCGGCGGCCTGCCGGTGGCCGGGGTGATCGTGCGCAGCACCGCGAACGTGGCGGCGGGCGGGCGTACTCGCTGGTCGGCGATCCTGCACGGGGTGTGGGTGCTGGTGTTCGCGACCGGGTTCGGCTGGTCGATCACGCTGATCCCGCTGGAGGCGCTGGCGGCGCTGCTGGTGTTCATCGGCATGCAGATGGTGAACCTGGGCCACATCAGGAAGGTGCACGGGCACGGCGAGGTGCCGGTGTACGTCGTCACGCTGGTCACCGTCATCCTGCTCGGCCTGGCCGAGGGCGTGCTGGCGGGTCTGGCCCTGGCCGCGCTGCTCGCCCTGCGCCGCCTGACCTGGGTGACCGTGCTCAAGCGGGAGGAGCGCGACGGGCGCCTGCACGTGACGATCTCGGGGTCGCTGACGTTCCTCGGGGTGCCCCGGCTGACGCACGAGCTGCGCACGATCCCGGCCGGCACCGCCGTCGACCTCGATCTGAACATCGACTTCATGGACAACGGCGCCTTCGAGGCCATCCACTCCTGGCGGCTCGACCACGAACGCATGGGCGGCACGGTCGACATCGACGAGCTGCACGACGAGTGGTACGCGCTGGCCGCCAGCGGCGCCCACATGCTGCCCGTGAAGTCGCCGCCGAAGGCGCCGGACCGCTGGTGGCTGCCGTGGGCGCAGCGGCGGCGCCGTCCCGAGCCGTTCCCGCTGGACGGGGCCGTCACGGGCTCGCCCGAGTGCATGCTCACGGCCGGTGCGCGCGAGTATCACCGCAGTACGGCGCCGCTCGTCCGGCCCATCTTCACCGAGCTGGCCCGCAAGCAGCAGCCGACCCACCTGTTCATCACCTGCGCCGACTCCAGGATCATGCCCAGCCTGATCACCGCGAGCGGTCCCGGCGACCTGTTCACCGTGCGCAACATCGGCAACCTGGTGCCGCGCAGGGGCTCGGAGCCGCACGACGACTCGATGGTGGCGGCCATCGAGTACGCCACGCAGGTGCTGGGCGTGCACACGATCACGGTGTGCGGCCACTCGGGCTGCGGCGCGATGGCCGGGGTGCTGAGCGCCGGGGTGCAGGCGGGCAGCCTGCCCGGGCTGCGCAGGTGGCTGCGGCACGGTGACCACAGCCTGGCCACGTTCATCGACACCGAGGGCGACCGGCTGCACAGCGGGGCGCTGGACGTGCTGTGCCGGGTGAACGTGCAGCAGCAGCTGGAGAACCTGCGCACCTACCGCAAGGTGGACGAGCAGGTCAGGGCGGGCAAGCTGGAGCTGGTGGGGCTGTTCTTCGACATCGGGTCGGCGCGGGTGCACATGGTGCCGCCACTGCGCCCCCCGAACACGGCCAGGCCGCTCGGAGTGGCCGCGGGCGAGGCCTGATGCCGAGAACTGATGCCGGGGATTGATGCCGGGGATTGAGGTCCGTTCTGCGTAATCCTCCGCAGAACGGGCGGCAGGGGCGGAGTTAGGGTCGCGGTGCCAGCGAGGTGCTCCCGTTGCCCACGGCGCCCCTCGCGACGCCGGTCCTCACTCCCAGGGGCCGGAGGGGCGGAGGCGCCCGCCGTTCGAGCTATGCCCCCTCTCGGGGCCGCCGATGGTAGCCGGACGGAGCGCGACCCACCTCCGCCCCTCACCCGGCCGGAACGCGCCGAGCCCGGCAAGCTGCTAGAAACAGAACCCGGGGCACAAAACGCAACCCGGGGGACACCATGCCACAAGACTTCCAGAACCCACGCTTCGCGCAGGCGTACGCGCGGATGAGCGTGCTCACCGACCAGCGGGGCGCGTACGAGCACCGGCGGCGGCTGCTGACCGGCGCCGAGGGCCGGGTGATCGAGATCGGCGCCGGGAACGGCCGCAACTTCCCCCACTACCCGGAGACGGTCACGGAGGTCGTGGCCGTGGAGCCGGACGACACGCTGCGCGCGCTCGCCACCACCGCGGCCAGCTCGGCCCCGGTGCCCGTCTCCGTCGTGCCCGGCCACGCCGACGCCCTGCCCGGCCCGGAAGGCGACTTCGACACGGCGGTGGTGTCGCTGGTGCTGTGCTCGGTGCCGTCGCAGCAGCGGGCACTGGCGGAGATCACGCGGGTGCTCGTCCCCGGCGGGCGGCTGTGCTTCTACGAGCACGTACGCTCGGCGAACCCGCTGTTCGCCCTGCTGGAGGACGCCATCACCCCGGCCTGGCGCCGAGCGGCGGGCGGCTGCCACCCGAACCGGGACACCCTGCGCGCGATCAAACGCGCCGGCTTCGAGGTGACGGAGTCCGACAGATTCACCTTCTCCCCGCAGCCCCTCGTCCCCCGCACCGCCCACATCCTGGGCCACGCCCACACGACGAAACACTGACCAGCCGAAGCCTCTACCGGCCGATGACAGCCTTCCACCGGCCACGCTGAAGCGTGATCACCCCGTCCCGCCCGATGGTCGCCCTGGCCCCGCGGAACGGCAGCTCGCCATGGCGAATCCAGTAGTCACGCACGTCGTCGAGGCGATCCCACAGCCGACGCGGCCCGCCCTGATGCACGGTGACCTCACCATCGCGCTCCTCGGCCCGGGCCCACGTGCCGTCTCCGTGCGTCATGACCGCGACACGGACGTCACCCTCTTCCCGGTAGTGGGGCTCTATGCCCGGCGCGATAGTGACGAGCCCACCACTATCCATCACCGACCGCAACGATCTGTACCCATCCGGTACTCCATGCTTGCGCCGCCATCATGAGAGCAGTGACGGCCGGCCGTATTCTGTACTCGCATGAAGGATCTTGGCAGTCAGGTCGCATACTGGGACGGCGTCGGGGCGACGAAGACGTTCACCCATCCTGTCGATTTCAGCTGGCTGGCGAGGGTGAGACCGGACGCTCGGGTCCTGGACTACGGATGTGGGTACGGCCGGGTCATGGCCGAGCTGAGCGAGCACGGGTTCTCCGACGTATCCGGCGTTGACCTGTCTTCCGCGCTGATCGAGCGGGGTCGTCAGCTACGGCCTGACCTGCGCTTCGCCGTCCTGGAGTCCCCACCGGACCTGACCTGCGCGTCGGCGAGCTTCGATGTCGTCCTGCTGTTCGCGGTGCTGACGTGCGTCCCCGACGATGCCGCTCAGCGGGCGATGGTCGCCGAGCTGAGCCGGGTCCTGGCGCCCGGCGGGCTGCTCTACGTCAGCGACATGATCCTCCAGGACGACGAACGAAACCACCGCCGTTACGCCGCCCACGCGCAGCGATTCGGCACACCGTACGGAGTCTTCGCCACTGACGACGGTGCGGTGTGCCGGCACCACGACCTCGCGGAGCTGCACACCCTGCTGTCGGGCTTCGACCTGGTGGACAAGCATCGGATCGAGGTCACCACGATGAACGGCCACCGGTCGCAGGCGGTGCAGTTGCTGGTCCGTAAGCGGTGACGACCACTACCGCTCGTCGCCGGCCACCGCGTACGCGACGGGCGCCACGGACTCCGCGCGGGCGAAGGTGACCAGCGGCTCGCAGGTCATCTCCTTCCCTGGTTCAGGCGGCGGTGGTTCAGGCAACGGCGTGCATCACGGGCTCGCGAGCCGACAATGCCGGACGGTCAGGAGATCGCGTCTCTGCCTTTTTCGGCGAGGTATTCGTTCACCCGGCGCGGGTTGTAGCCGCGCCATACCGTCACGAACTGCGGCCGGTCGGGCAGAGGTTGCGTGTTCGCGGGAGAAGCGTCATCAGCCGGCCGTTCCAACGACGCTATGTAGCTGTCCACGTCGCTCCGGCGGTATCCGCGCATGGTGATCTCAAAGAGAGGACGCCCCTGCGTTTTCTGGGTTCTCATGCGCAAGAGATCACGCACCGTGCCGGCGCACAGCACGACGCCCAGGAGCACGAGGGCCAGGAGCGTCACGAGTTCGAAGCCTGAAGGCCGGACAATGATCAGCCTCGTCACGCTGAAAATCGCGATGCACGGCGGGGCCACGAACACGATGATTTTCTGGGTGACGGGGAGTTCGTCCCACCAGGGCCTGCGGTCGGCCGGGCTCATGGGCTCAATATGCCTGAGCGGGGCCTGCCGGTAAATATCTCCAGGGCGTCAAGGACTCGTGCACGGCGTGACATTTTCGCGAGTGACGCAGCCCATTCAATTCCTCCACGCGGGCCGCGTTTCGGCTCTCGCGTTCAGGCCGTAGATCAGCCCGAGACTTGGCGGACGTCCGTTCCGTGCTCGGCGAATGCCTTGAAGTCCTGCATGTGCTTGAGCGACTGCTTGCGGAAGGCCCCGGGCATCACGAGCCCCATCAGCCGCATCAGCAAGCCGCTGAACCGGTACTCGCTCTCGCTCTCCCAGAGCGTCGTCTCCGGGCCTGCTTCGGTCAGGCGGTCGCGGACCATGCTCCACATGCCGTTGCCGATGATCTCGCGGTCGAAGTGGACGACGGTCTCCCGCGGGATCTCGTGCAGGTCCACCGGTTCCCGGCGCGTGATGGTCTCGGTGGCCTCCATCTGCTGCCGGCCCATCTGCATCACCACTCGCGACTTGGTGCCGACCTGCCCGTGCACCCCGTTCAGCGGCTCGTGCAGCACCAGGCCCCGCAGCCATTTCGACACGTGTTCCGGGTCGGCGAGCAGCTGGGCCACCTTCTCCCGTGGCAAAGCGATCTCGATCGAAACGGTGTACTTCATGGCGGAGTGCTCCAGTTCTCGAGTGAACGGGACGCACGCTAGCAGCATCGCCTTATATTAGTCCATGCTAATGAAGCGGCGCCTTGGTCGAGGCGCCGTCAGGTGCTCGCTCCCCGTGTGGAGGCATGCCTTGCCGAGGGGGCGCGGATTCAGCCCTGGTCAGAGAGGGTGGGTGACGAGTCGGCCTGTAGGCCGGGTTCTGTCCTTCTGGTGAAGGGGCGACCATCCATCTAGGGCCGCCGTTGCCGGCGGTCTCAAGCGGTCTACCCGCGCGGCTCGGGCGGGCAGCCCTCGAACGTCGCGCGCGGAACGCTCCGGAGAGCGTCCCTTCTTGACCTTGCTCCGGGTGGGGTTTACCTAGCCGCCCACGTCACCGTGGGCGCTGGTGGTCTCTTACACCACCCTTTCACCCTTACCTCCCGGCCAGGCCGGAAGGCGGTCTGCTTTCTGTGGCACTTTCCCGCGGGTCACCCCGGGTCGGCGTTACCGACCACCCTGCCCTGTGGAGCCCGGACCTTCCTCGGCGGGCCTGATGAGGCCCGACGCGGTCGCCCGGCCGACTCGTCTGCGGAAGGGTATCAAATTTCGGCCGCTCCCCGGTCGGCCGCCCCCGGTCGGCCGCGCCAGGTGGAGCTCCGGCACGGCGTCCATCAGCGGAGGTGGGAGGTGTCGTTGAAGGACTTCACCACGGACGGGCCGTCCGCGTAGTACTCGATCAGCGACAGGCAGGCCAGGTCGAGGTGCATGCGGTACAGCGACTCCAGCGGCGCCAGCAGGGCCTGCCGCAGGAGCAGTTTGATGGGCGTCACGTGCGAGACCGCCAGCACCGTCTTGCCCTCGTGCCGTTCCGCCAGCCGTTCCCTGGCCGCCTCTACGCGGCGGGCGGTCGTGGCGAAGCTCTCGCCGCCCGGCGGGGCGACCTCCGGGTCGGCGAGCCAGGCCGCGAGTTCGGTGGGCCAGCGGCGCTGCACCTCCGTGAACGTGTGGCCCTCCCAGGCGCCGAAATCGGCCTCCCTGAGGTCTTCGCACACGTCCACGTCGAGGCCGGTGCGGGCGGCGACCGCCTGCGCGGTCTGGCGGGCGCGCTTGAGCGGGGAGGTGACGATCACGTCCAGCCGGTACGGCTCCCGCGACAGCCGCTCCGCTGCTGCGGATGCCTGAGCGAGGCCGGCGGCCGTGAGTTCGGCGTCGCCGAGGCCTGAGAACCTGCGTTCGACGCTCAGTTCGGTTTCGCCGTGACGGAGGAGGAGCAGGGAGGTGGCGACTCGGGTGGGTGGGGCCCAGCCAGTACCGCTTCCGGTTCCGGTGGCCGTCGTGTTCGTGGGTCTGGCTTTCTGCTGGGCGGAGGCCAGGGAGGCCGTGGGGCCGGATAGGCCGGTGTCGAGGAGGTCGGTCTGGCCCGCCGGCTTACTCGATCCCTTTGTGGAGGGCTGGGGGCCTCTGTCGGTCTGCGTCGCCTTCTTGGCTGTGCCAGTACTTCTGGAGGCGCCGTCGTCCCCCAACGTGCCCCCGGCCGTCCAGGTCAGCCCCTTGGCGGCGGCGTCCATGGCCTCGTTGGCCAGGCGGTCGGCGTGCTTGTTGCGTTCGCGCGGGATCCAGGTCCACTCCGTCACGCGCAGCCGCCTGACCAGCGACCCCGCCTGCGCCGCCAGCGGGCGCAGACCCTCGTTCTTGATCTTCCAGCGGCCGGCCATCTGCTCGATGACCAGCTTCGAGTCCATCCGCACGGCCACCGCCGACCCGTCGCCGCCCAGGTCGAGCACGGCCTGCAGGCCCGCGATCAGGCCGCGGTATTCGGCGACGTTGTTGGTGGTGACGCCGATCGCCTCGGCCGCCTCGGCCAGCACCTGGCCGTCGGCGGCGTCCTTGACGACCGCGCCGTAACCGGCGGGCCCGGGGTTGCCCCGCGAGCCGCCGTCCGCCTCGATGACGTAGGAGGTCACAGGCCTGACTCTGCCGTACGGACGAGGATGCGGCGGCACTCCTCACACCGCAGCACCTCGTCGTGGGGAGCGGCCTTGATGCGGTTCATCTCGGCGATGGACAGGGCAACCTTGCAGCCCTGGCACCGGCCGCCGTGCAGCATGGCGGCGCCCACGCCGTACTGCTCCCTGAGCTTCTCGTAGAGCTTGAGCAGGTCGGCGGGGATCTCGCCGGCGACGCCCGTGCGGCGGCCCTGGACCTCGCCCGTCTCCTTCTCGATCTCGGCGAGCGCGGCGTCGCGGCGGTCTTCGGCCGCCGAGAGCTCGGCGCGGACCTCGTCGCTCTTGGCCACCAGGTCGGTCACCTTGGTGTCGGCGGCCTCCCTGCGCTCCATGATCTCCAGCACGACCTCTTCCAGGTCGCCCTGGCGCTTGTGCAGCGAGACGATCTCGGACTGGAGGCTCGCCAGGTCGCGGGGCGAGGTCACGGCGCCGGAGTCGAGGCGCTTCTGGTCGCGGTCGGCCCGGGTGCGCACGGCTTCGACGTCACTCTCGGCCTTGGTCTGCTCGCGCGCCAGGTCGCCCGCCTCGGTCTCGGCCTCGATCACCTGAGTGGCGAGCCTGGCGTGCGACTTCGACTTCTCGTCGATCACGGCCAGCTCGGGAAGGGTGCGGCGGCGGTGGGCCAGCCGATCAATCACGGAGTCGAGCTCTGCCAGGTCGAGCAGTCGCTTCTGGGCCTCGGGGGCTGCTTTCATGATCAATATCCTCTTGTCCAAGCATCGGTGACCGTGGCGGAGACACGCGTCTCAACGGTAACGCCACTGGCGTGCAGGATGGACGCCGCGCTGTCGAGCCAGGGCCACTCGGTGGCCCAGTGGGCGGCGTCGATCAGCGCGGGGCCGCCGGACTCCACGAACTCGCTGGCCGGATGGTGCCGCAGATCGGCGGTCAGGAAGACGTCGACACCTGCGGCGGCGGCCGTGGCGAGCAGCGAGTCGCCCGCTCCCCCGCTGACCGCCACGCGCGCGACCGGGCGGGACGGCTCGCCCGCCACCCGGAGGCCCGCGAACGTTCGCGGCAGGCCCTTGGCCGCCTGTGCGGCGAACTCGCCCAGCGTCATGCCCTCGGCCACCTCCCCGATGCGGCCCAGCCCGCGCCACGGGTCGTCCGGGAACGGCTTGAGCGGCACCAGATCACCCACGAGGCCGACGGCTCTGGCCAGGGCGTCGGAGACCCCCGGGTTGGCGACGTCGGCGTTGGTGTGGGCGGTGTAGAGGGCGACGTCGTTCTTGATCAGGGTGCGGATCAGGCGGCCCTTCGGCGTGGTGGCCGCGACGGTCGTCGTGCCGCGCAGGTAGAGGGGGTGATGGGTGACGATCAGGTCGGCCCCCCAGTCGAGCGCCTCCTCGGCCACGGCGGCGACCGGGTCGACCGCGAGCAGCACCCGGCGCACCTCCTGGGCCGGATCTCCGCTGACCAGCCCCACCGCGTCCCACGACTCCGCCCGGCCGGGCGGGTAGGCCGCCTCCAGCACCTCGATCACGTTCGTCAACGTCACAGCAGCCACCTGCGCAGACTACCGGTCCGCCGGGTTCGCGGGGGTGTCTTCAGAACGGGGTTCGGCGTAACGTAAGTGGATCCTGACTTGAGGCGGGAGGACGGCATGGCACCAAGCGTGGCGATCGTCGGTGCGGGGTTCGGTGGGCTGTGCATGGCGATCCGGCTCGAACGCGCCGGCATCCGGTCGTACACGGTCTTCGAGAAGGCCGGTGATCTCGGCGGCACCTGGCGGGACAACAGTTATCCGGGGGCCGGGTGCGACATTCCCTCACATCTGTACTCGTACTCATTCGAGAAGTACTCAAGCTGGACGCGGCGCTATCCCGAGCAGCCCGAGATCCTCGGTTATCTCGAACACTGCGCGGACAAGTAC
Source organism: Nonomuraea sp. NPDC048892 (assembly GCF_040649735.1). Classification (NCBI taxonomy): domain Bacteria; kingdom Bacillati; phylum Actinomycetota; class Actinomycetes; order Streptosporangiales; family Streptosporangiaceae; genus Nonomuraea; species Nonomuraea sp. NPDC048892. The sequence goes on from NZ_JBEZFZ010000003.1 coordinate 527,224, forward strand.
CGCGTCAGGGAGAAGATCCGGTTCCGTACGGAGGTCAGGCGGGCGGAGTTCGACGGCTCGGGCTGGCAGGTCACCACGGCCACAGAGGACGGCGGCGAGCGGACGGAGCGGTTCGACGTGGTGGTCATGGGGGTGGGGCAGCTCAACCGGCCCCGGATGCCCGACATTCCTGGCATGTCAGATTTTGAGGGCGTCTCGTTCCACTCCTCCCGCTGGAACCACGAGCACGACCTCACCGGCAGGCGTGTCGCGGTCATCGGGAACGGATCGTCGGCGGCCCAGTTCATCCCGCGCGTCGCCGAACGGGCGAGGCACCTCCACGTCTTCCAGCGCACGCCCAACTGGGTCATCCCCAAGCCGGACGCCACGTTCGGGCCGCTGGTCAGGTTCGCCTTCCACTACGTGCCGGGGCTGCAGCGCGCGTACCGCGAATGGATCTACCGCTACGCAGAAGGCACCCTCTACCCCGCGCTCGCCCAGGGCTGGAGCGAGGGGCTGCTCAAGCAGCGGGCGCTGCGCCACCTGCGCGACCAGGTGCCCGACCCCGAGCTGCGGGCCAGGCTCACGCCCGACTATCCGCCCGGGTGCAAGCGGGTCGTCATCGACAGCTCCTTCTATCCGGCCCTGACCAGGCCCAATGTGTCACTCGTCACCGACAAGATCGTCCGGATCACGCCCGGGGGCGTCGAGACCACCGAAGGCTCGTACGAGATCGACACCATCGTCTACGGCACCGGCTTCAGGAGCACCGAGTTCCTCGCGCCGATGGAGGTGGTCGGACGCGACGGGCTCTCCCTGGAAGAGCGGTGGAAGGACGGCGCCGAGGCCTATCTGGGCATCTCGCTGCCGGCCTTCCCCAACCTGTTCATGCTGTACGGGCCCAACACCAACCTCGGGCACAACTCCATCGTCTTCATGATCGAATGCCAGGTGAACCACATCATGGCGTGCCTGCCGTACCTGGCCGGGCACGGGCCCATCGAGGTGCGGCCTGAGGCGATGGCGGCCTGGCGGCGGCAGCTCGACGCGGCCATGTCGCGGATGGTGTGGGGTGAGGGGTGTCAGAGCTGGTACAAGACGGCCGACGGGCGGGTCACGAACAACTGGCCGGGGCAGACGACGCTCTACCGCCGGCTCACGGCCCGGCCGCCGCAGCCGGCGTACCGGAGCGCCGGGGCCACGTAGATCGGGGCCACTGGGCTGAGATCACCCGGCCAAGGTCCCCTGTCGGCTGAGGTCGCCCGGCTGGTCACCTCGTCGGTGGTCCGCCGCCGGCGCGCAGGTGGAAGCAGCGGAGGTCGGCGATCTCCGTGAGCAGGGCGGCGGCGCGGACGGACACCTCGCCGTGCGCGGTGACCGGGGACCGGGCGAGGTCGGCGGCGGTGTCGAGGTCGCCCTGCTCGTATCGGAGGGTGGCCAGGGCGAGTCGGGCGAGGTCGCGGGTGGCCGGGTCGGCGCCGTCGATGACCTCGCCGAACCACCAGGCCGCCTCCTCGACCTCCCCTTGCGCCGAGGCCACCTCCCCCAGCCACAACTTGACCTCCGCCGCCGGCCCTTCCGTCTGCTCGTCGACCGCCTCCGGCACGAGGTCACCAGTGCTGGGACGCGGCGCGGTCTCGTCCGTGGCCGAAAGTGGTGCGGGGGCCGGGTCGGGGACGGTGGCGGGTGGGCGGGCGGTGGAGAGGACGGCGAGGCTGTCGCGGATCTCCGCCGCCGCGTCCTCGTCCCCCGACTCCGCCGTCTCCGCCAACGCCTGTTCCAGCAGCCCCCGCCCCTCCTCGTACGCCCCCGTCACCACCCTGATCCGCCCCAGCAGCGCCATCGCGAACGGCCGGTACTCGGCGTCCCCCTCCCGCACCAGCGGCTCGACCATCTCGGCGGCGGCACTGAGCTTGTCCTGCTTCATGAACAGGCTGGCCAGGTAGGCCCGCGCCATCGGCATCACGTACGGGACGTCCCCGGCCAGCGCCTGCCACAGCAGCGCCCGCGCCTCGTCGAAGCGGCCCTCCATGTACCGGATCCGCCCGAGCCGCGCCTGCGCGGCGGGCAGGAGGCCGGGCTCCAGGGTGGCGGGCGGCCGGGCGAGCAGTTCTTCTAGCAGTTCGCCCGCCGTGTCCATCTCGTTCATGTCGTGCAGGAAGTCGCACGCCCGCAGGTAGGCGAAGCCGGTCCCCTCCGGCAGGCCCAGCTCGCGGGTACGGGACGTCGGCGTGCCGAGGGAGGCCAGCCGTTCCCGCATGGTTTCGAGGCGGGCCACGGCGCGCTGGAGATCACCGTCCCGTACCGCCAGCTTGGCCTGTTCGACCAGCGCCAGCGCGGCGAACTCGGTGAGCGTGGAGCCGGCGGCGGCGCTCAGGTCGGCGCCGGCCTCCTCGGTCCGGCCGGCGTCGAGGAGCAGGGCGGCGCGGCGCAGCAGCGCGACGGCGGAGATCTGCGCGTCGTCCGCCGCGCCGGCCGCTTCGAGCAGGTCCAGGACGCCCTCGTCGCGCCCCTGGTCGGCGCGGACGGCGGCCAGGCCGATCTGAGCCAGCGGCGACCAGTACGGGTGGTCGCGTTCGATGGCCTCCTGGAAGCGCCGCTCGGCCTCGTCCGGGCGGCCGAGCTCGATCATCAGCTCGCCGAGCATCTCGGCGGCGCGCGGGCCGTGGTCGGGGTGCGGCGCCCCCGCCACCTCGTTGAGCAGCGTCTCGACGACGGCCAGCGGCGGCGAGGGGAGCTGGTCGAGCAGGGCGGCGAGGTCGAGCTTGGCCATGGGCGCCCAGTAGTGGTTGCCGGAGTCGATGGCCCGCCGGTACGCCACCTCCGCGCCCGCTGTCTCCCCCAGGCCGCTGAGCAGGTCGCCGAGGAGGTCGGCGGCGCGGGGCGCGTGGTCGGGATGCTCCTCGGCCATCACCTCTTCGAGCAGCAGCCGCGAGCGCGGGGCCTGCTCGGCGTCCTGCTGCGCGAGCAGGACGGCCAGCTCGATCTTGGCCATCGGCGACCAGTAGGCGTTGCCCGCGTCGACGGCCGCCTGGTAGGCGTCCCGCGCGCCGGCGAAGTCCCCTTGCAGGGCGAGCAGGTTGCCGAGCAGGCTGCTCGCGCGCGGGGCGAAGTCGGGGTGGCCCTCGGCCACGATCGCGTCCAGCAGCTCCCGCGTGGTCTCGGCGTCGCCCTCCCGGTAGGCGAGGTCGGCGAGGTCCAGCCGGGCGGCGGGGGCCGCGCCAGGATGGCCGGAGGCGGCCGCCTGCCCGAGCAGCTCCCTGGCGGTGTCGAAGTCCTGCTCCACCAGGGCCAGCCCGCCCATGGCCGCGTGCAGCAGCGGCAGCACGCGCGGGTCCTGCGACTCGGCGACCGACTCCAGCAGCCGGCGCGCGTCGGTCATCTCGCCCCTGCCGACGAGCAGGCCGCTGAGCAGCGTGCGCGCCAGCAGCGGGGCCAGCGACTCCCCCGCGCCGCGCAGCGCCTGGAACATCTCCTGCCGCTCCCCGGAGAGCAGTCCGGGCCCGTCGGGACGGCCCGCGCCGGCGTGTTCGTCGCGCAGCCGCTGGAATCTGCGCTCGCGCTCGTTGCCGGGGCCGTGCTGACGCCCGGGCTCGACGGCCGACTTGCGCACGCCGGTCTCGGCCGGTCGCGGATCGTCCGCCGCGGCGGCCTCCGTCAGCAGCTCGATCGCCTCGTCCTGCCGGCCCTGCCTGATGCGCACCATGGCGAGCTGGACCTCGGCCAGCAGCCCCGGCGGCGCGTCCGGGTCGTCGAAGAGCGGTTCGAGCACCTCGGCCGCGCGGGTCATGTCGCCGATGTTGAGCAGCAGCGGCCCCAGCTCGTACGCGGCCAGCGTCACGACCTCGGCGATCCCCGAGACCTGCGCCTCCTCCAGCAGCTCACGCGCCCGCGCGAAGTCGCCCTCCAGCCCCTCGACCGAGCCGAGCAGCACGGTGGCCCACGCCCTGATCTCCGGCTCGCCCGCCAGCTCCCGCGCCCTGGCGGCCGCCTGCCTGACCACGCCGGACTGCCCCTGGACGAACGCCGTGTACGTGAGCGTCAGCAGGTCCTCGGCCGGCGCGTCCGCCACGGCCCGCTCCCAGGCGGCCTGGGCGATCGGCCGCGCGGCGACCACGTCGCGGTCGCCCGAGGCCAGCGCGACGAGGTAGTTGTGCGGCCGGTACGCGGCCCCGCCGCCGGGCGCCCATACCCGCAGCATGGGGTGGACGTTGCCGTCGAGCTGTTCGAGCGCCCACGCGAGCCCGGCGGCGAAGGCGGCGTCAGGGTCGGCGTTGGGCAGTTCCTCGGCGAGGCGGGCGGCCGACAGCTCGCGCAGCGCCGGCTCGCCGATCGGCGTGCGCACGCCGGTCCTGCTCCAGTCGATCGCGGCCTGGAGCACGGCCAGGCCCTCCCTGGAGTCGGGGTAGCGGTAGTGGACTTCGAGCTGCCGGGCCCCGACCAGCACCTCGCCCACTCCCCGTTCGGTGAAGTCGTCGTCGGGGTAGAGCTCGGCGGCGCGCGGCCGGTCCTCCTCGGCCAGCGCGGCCGGGACCTCCACCTGCGCGGCCCTGGTCAGCACCGCCTCCGTCGTCTTGGCGACGTGGGTGCTCTGGGCGACGAGGGTGCGGTAGACGGTGCCGCGCATGGTCGCGACGACCGTGATCGGCGGGTCGTGCGCGGCGATCCGGTCGAGGCTGGCGGTGTTGAGGCTCTGGGCGCTGAGGAACTCGTCCAGGTTCTCCAGCCACATGACCGCGCCCTGGGGCGGCAGCGGCAGCGTCAGCTTGGACAGCTCGTCGACCGTGCCGGTCCTGGCCCACGGGACGATGATCGCCGCGTCCGGCCGCTCCCGCCGCAGCAGCTCGACGAGTGAGCGGGACTTGCCGGCCGCCGAGGGGCCCATGGCCACCACGAACGGGTGCGCCAGCGCCGCGGCCAGCTCCTCGTCCACCCGCCTGCGCGGCACGTACACGGGTGGGTCCCCGCGGGCGCCGCGCGCCACGGTGACGCCGAGGTCGTGCACGTCGGCGTCGCGCACCCGGGGCAGCTCGCCGCCGGCGCTCAGCGGGAGTGTGGTCAGCGCCTCGACCCGGGCCCGGTCCTGCCTGGTGAACGGCCTGCGCAGCCCACCGGGCAGCCCTGGCAGGCGGGCCGCCAGGTCGTCGGCGGCGATGGCGAAGCCGGTACGCGGATCTCCCGACCTGCGTACCTCCACCCGCCTGACGACCATGCCGATGACGCCGTCGAGCGCGTGGTCGTACACCGGCGCCCCCGAGAAGCCCGCCTCCAGGTTGATGCCCTCGCGGGAGACCAGCGCCAGCCAGCCCTGGCCGGTGACCGCCTGGACGAAGCCGGTGGACGGCACGGCGTCATGGTCGAACCCCCTCGGATAGCCGTGGACGGTGACGTCGTGCCCGCGCGTCCCCCTGGCCGTGCAGAGCGGGGCGGGGACGGCGTCCGCCGGCGGCTCCTCCAGCAGCTCCAGCACGGCGATGTCAGGCCCGGGGAACCAGCCGCCCGGCGCCACCACGGCCTGGATCGGCACGTTGCCGCAGAACTGGAAGCTGACGTCCAGCGGCACCGCCGGCGGCTCGGCGGGCAGCGGCTCGTCCTCCGGCTGACCGGGTACGCAGACGTGGGCGCAGGTCAGGACATGTCGTCCCGCGGCGAGCAGGCCGGCCCCGATCTCGCCCGCCGGGTCCTCGGGGGCGGCGCGGACGCGTACCAGCCAGGGCGGCCGGTCGGGATCGGGCGGGCGTGTCATGGGGCCTGGCTGTTCCAGATGAGCTTGACCGTGAAGTGGCCCTCGATGGCGGTCTTGGCCACCATCACGCCGGCCTGGGCGTTGAGCTTCAGCCCGAACTCGATCTCGTGGGCGTCCGGCGCGAGCCTGCGCACGGCCTCGACCACGGGCTTCACCGTGGTCAGCGTCTTGTCGAGGACCTCCTCCAGGTGCTTGCCCGCGTCGATGATGCCGTCGCCGCGGGAGATCCTGGCGGTGCCGTACGCGTCGTCCTCGACCTCCACCAGCAGCTCGGCCCCCTCGTCGGTGCTGAACCGCACAACTCTGCTCACGCGAACCGTCCCCCTTTTTCGCGGATGCGCCCGGTGGCCTCCGATTTACTATCGCTGGGTGACGGTTGTTCGTAACCCCGATCCGGCGGTGGGGCTCGCCGTGGGCACGGCGTGGACGGCGGCGGCCGTTGACGGCGTGCCGGGTGCGCCGGTGCCGTCGCCCGAGGTGATCGACGGCCGGTTCCTGGCGCAGCTGCTGGGCGGGCTGGGCTCGGCGGGGGCGCTCGTGTGCGCCGTACCTGATCACTGGCTGCACGGCGGGGCGCGGGGCGCGCTGGAGCGGGAGCGGCTGGACGGGCTGCTCGCCGGCTGCGGGCTGCCGCCGCCGGTCTTCCTGGGGCACGGGGAGGCGGTCGTCGCCGGGTGCGAGGGGGTTTTCGCGGTCTGCGACGCCGGCACGGACGCCGTCTGCGTGACGTTGTGCCTGGCCGAGGGCGGTGAGATGGCCGTGGCCGACTCCGAGCGGGCCGGCGTGGAGTGCTATGAGCGGCGGCTGGCGGACGGGCGGCCGGTTGCGGAGTTCGCGCATGCGCTGCGCAGGGAGGTGCTGGAGCGGCCCGAGCGGGCCGGGCTGGTGCTGCCTCGGGCGCGTGAGCTGGACCGGTACCGCGCCACGCTCGTCTACGAGCCGCTGCTGGCCAGGGGGCGGGCCCGGGTGACGGCGGGGCAGGTGCTCGACGGTTTCGAGCCGGTGGCGGCCGCCCTGCGCGACGCCGTGGCCGCGCTGCTGTCCCGTCATCCGGGGCTGGAGCCTGAGGTGGTGGTCGCGGGCGGCGCCGGGGTGCCGTCGCTGGTCCGGGCCGCCGTGGTGGAGGGGGTGTCCGCGGCCGGGCGCCTTCCGCGTGGGGTGCGCGAGGTGGGCGCCGACGCCGTCGCCCGGGGGGCGGCGCTGATCGCGGCGGGGACGGTGCGGGCGCGCGAGCCCGGGCACTCTTCCGTACGGCTGGCCGGGCGGCGGGTCGCCGGGGGGCTGCTGCGGTCGTGGGAGATTCCGGTGGCGGCTAGCGGGCGGGGCGTCAGGGCCGTGGTCGAGGTGCTGTCCGAGGGGCGGGCGCTGGAGGTGGAGAGCACGCCGGAGCCATCGCCGACCGCCCCGGGACCGACGAGGGCCTTCCCGGGGTCCACTGTTCCGGCGGGGCGGTTGGCCGTTGCGGGGCCGGCGGTGCCTGAGGGGCCGGTGGAGGTCACGTACTGGCCGGATCGGCGTGGTGGCGGGGTCGTCGTCGTACGGGGTGACGGGGGCGGTCCGGCGCTGGCGTACGTACTGGAGGAGCGGCACGGCGATGGATGAACTGAGGCGGCGGATCACGGCGGCCGTGGAGGCGGGCGGCAGGGAAGCCGCTCTCGACGCGCTGCGCTGGGCCGCGGCGTGGGCGGTGGCCGAGCTCGAACGCGCGGAGCCCGGCGGCGGCCCGGTGGCGGCGCTGGACGGCGTCATCCGGCTCGACGACGCGATCACCGAGCTCGCGGGCCTGTCCAGCGCGGTGTCTGGGCTGCTCGCCGAGGCGGACGCCGGGCCCGAAGTGGAGGAGTACCTGCGTACCAGGCAGGAGGACCTGGCGGCGCTCGGGGAGTCGCTGTCCGCGTTGCGGGCCCGGCGCGCGGCGCTGGGTGAGCGCGAGGAACGGGTGCGCGCGGCGGTGGACGAGCACGCCGAGCTGTCCGAGCAGGTCACCCGGCTGCGCAGGGCCGAGCGGCTGGCCGGGGCGCTCGGGGAGCTGGCGGCGCAGCGCGCCCTGATCGAGCGGCGGCTGGCCGAGATCGGTCCGCCGGTCGCGGCTGCCGAGGAGGGCGTGTTCGCGGGCTCGGAGGAGCTGCTTCTGCTGAGCGAGGAACGGCGGGCGGCGCTGACGCCACGGGTGCGCGAGTCCCTGGAACGGGCCGCGACGGCGCAGTCCTCACTCCGCGCGGCCGAAGAGGCGATGGCACGGGCCGAGGCCGACGCGACGGCCGCCACCGCCCGCTTCGCCGAGCTGGCCGACCTGCGGGAGCAGCGGCTTGAGTCGGCCAAGGCGTACGCGCGCGCCGACAGGGAGATCGCCGACGCCCTCGCCGGGCTCGGTGCCGGGCTCTCCGGTGCGGAGCGGGCGCGGGTGTTGCTGGACGGGATCGACGAGCGCCTGCGCGAGGTGGACGCGGCCCTGGCGGGCGCGCTCGCCGACCACGAGACCCACGCGCGCCGGCCCCGGGTGCCGTGGGGCGACGACATCACCAGGGCCCGCGCCTGACCCCCACCGATCACGGGCCGGGTCAGGAGATCAGGAGTTCCGCCTCCTCCGCCAGGCGTTCCAACTCCCTGGCGACCAGCTGGTTGAGCTGCCGGGCGATGTCGCCGTCGTCGTCGGCGGCGAACTGGCGGCCCAGGCTGGTGGCGAGGGCCGCCTCGTTGCCCGCCGCCTTCTCGCGCAGCTTCGCCACGAGCTTGTCCTCGCTGCGCAGCTCCCTGACCATGGCGGGCAGGTTGACGTCGCCGATCCGTTCCTTCGCCGCCTCCATACCGACGAACAGCGCCCAGAGGCCGGCCACGAAGGCGATGATCACGCCGAGCGGGCCGGTGGTGGCGATGATGGCCACCCCGCCGCCGAACAACGTCATCGCCAGCACCCCCGCGACCGCCACCCCCACGGTCGCCGCGATGCCGGTCAGCATGCCGGTGGCCGGGCCGACGTCCACGCTGATCCGCCAGTCCTTCGAGCCGCTCAGCCGGATCGGGCTCAGCGCCATCGACGCGGGCGGGACGTGCCAGCGCTCGCACACGGGCCTGGTCAGCTCGTTGATGTCGGGCAGCAGGTCGTTCTGCCAGGCCACGACCACCTTGGTGATCGTCGGGTTGTCGGGGTCGGTCAGCTCGCCGTGCACCCCGGCGGCGACCTCCTTGGCGACGTCGTTCAGCGTCCTGATCGATCCGCTGCGCCAGCGGCGCATCGCGCCGACGATGTGCCGGTCGGTGATGCCGTCGGCCGCCGCCCGCCCGAGCTCGTCCGTCAGCGCGGGCAGCCGGTCGGCGATGAGCGACTCGATCCGGTCGCCCTCGAGCAGCTTCCTGACGTCCTTGCGGAAGCCCTCCGCCCGCACGCTGGTGCGCCCGGCCAGGGCGAGCCCCCGCGCGATGGCCACCTCCGGCTCCGCGCCCAGCAGCACGCGGTCGTCGCCGAAGACCTCGCTGGTGATCTCCTGCACGAACCGCATCCGCGAGGCCCCTCCGGTCAGCAGCACCACGTCGGGGTCCGCCGGCATCTCGTCGGCGGCCTGGATCAGGTCGTCCCGGTACGCCTGCCGCCACGACCGCTGCTCCAGCGCCGGCTGCGGCGTGTCGAGGACCTCCGCCATGTCCGCGCCCGACAGTTCGATCACCACGAGCACCCTGCCGGTCGCGTCGAACACCGGGTGGGTGACCACGACCATCTCCCTGGCGTCGCGGACGAAGCGCTCGGGGTCGGTGCGGAAGAACTGCTCCTTGGCCTGCCGGCAGCGCAGCTCCAGCTTGAGGCGTTCGGTGGTGTCGTCGAGCGCCTCTTCGAGCCGGGCCCGTTCCGGGTGCCGTTCCACGACCCTGGCCAGGATGCTCTTGTCGATCAGGTGCGCGCCCAGCCTGGTGCCGTAGTCGAACGGCCGGGCGCTGCGGCCGATCACGGCGGTGAAGTCGGTGGTGGAGGAGCCGAGGTCGGTGACGAGGACCGAGCCGAGCAGCCGGTCCACGTCCACGCGCACCTCGCCGGCGTCCCTGGCGTACAGGAGGGCGGCGCGCGATTCCGGCACCACGGTCACCGGCCCGCGCACGGCGTCGGCGAGCACCTGGGCGTAGGCGTCCATGGTGTCGCGGTCCCAGCCCGAGGGCGCGCCGAAGACCCATTCGACCCGTTTGGCGGCGGGTACGGTGCGCATGTCGTCGATGTCCTGCCTGATCTTGCCGACGAACAGGTGCACCGGGCGGCGGACCTCCTCCCGGTCGACGTACGGCGACTTGAACGCCAGGTAGAGCCGGTCGACGTCCCTCGCCCACACGGCGTCCTCACCGACCAGCACCGTGCCGGTTCGCCCGGCGTCCGGCGGCTGGGTTTCGGGTGGCAGGGTGGCGACGGCGGTGACGTGCTGGCGGCCGCCGCGGCCCTTTAAGTCGATCACGTTGGGCACGCTGTTCTTGCCCGTGTGCGCCCACGCCACAGCGGTCTCCCCGTGGCCGAGGTCGAAGCCGACGACGACGGCGTCAGACGTCTTGCTCATTTCTCTCCCCCTCCTGGCCGGACTCCGGCCGCACCTCCTGATCGGGCTCCGGGAGCACCGCGAACGCCTCGCCGCGGCGCAGCAGCTCTCCTCGCGTGGTGAGCGCCGGTCGTCTCGTCCGGCCCGAGTCCGCTGGACGTACGCAGTCGTGGATCTCGAACAGCTCGCCGTTGTGCCCGTCGTACGTCACCACGTCGATGCCGTGCCGCTGGCGCAGCGTGGTGCGCAGGTCTCCGACGTAGGCCAGCGCCAGCTCGCCGTCCCCGGTGTGCTCCGCGCCGAGCAGCAGGTGCAGGTGGCCGATCAGCTCGGCGTCGGCGGCCCACGGCTGGATCACCTTCTGCGGTGGTGGCGGCTGGGCGAAGGCCAGGAGCCTGCGGGCCGCCGCGAACGCGCTCTTGGCGGCCTCGCTCAGCGTGGAGACGTGTACGCGCGGCGGCTCCTGAGCGCGTTCCTGGGCCGGAGGCGGCTCCGAGAAGATCGGCAGCCGGATCCTGGGCAGCGGCAGGCCGGGACCCCGTTCCTGCGGACGCCGTTCCTGCGGGCGCCCTCGGCGGGGCTGCGGCGTGCGCAGGGCGGCGAGTGAGGCCAGCAGCGCGGTCCTGAGCAGGGCGATCGTGGCCGCCTGCCGCTCGGTGTCCTGCCCGCCCGGCGGGGTGCCCTCGTGGACGTAGCGCTCGAAGTCGTCGAAGGCCTGACGCAGCGCCTTCTTCGCCTCCTCCACCGTGACCTCCTCGGCCTCCGGCAGGGTGCCGAGCGGGTCGGCCTCCTCCAGCAGCGTCAGGAACTGCTCCTCGTTCACGCCTGTCCACTCCTGCCTGACGATCGGGTGAAGTCGCGGGCCCAGAGCCGGACCAGCCCGTCGGCGCCCGCGCTGAGCAGCCGGTCCGCATGCGAGGCGACCGCCTTGACGGCGGCGGGCGCGTGCGTGCCCACCGCGAATCCGGCGCCCGCCACGGATCCCGAACCCACGGATCCAGCGCCTACCGCGGATGCCGTGCCCACCGCGGGTCCCGTGCCCGCCCACGGGTGGCAGCGGATCAGCCCGGTGTCGTCGCCGGTGACGATCACGCCGTCGTCGCGCAGCGCCACCGTGCGGATCGGCCGGCCGGTCGTGGGGGACGCCACGGGAAGTGCCGTGACGTGGCCGGCGGTCAGGTCGCAGCGGGCGACGGTGCCGTCGACCTGGCCGATCGCCAGCGTCCTGCCGTCCGGGGCGAAGGCGAGGGCGGTGATCCGGCCGGCGGCCTTGATCGCGCGGATGCGGTCGCCGGTGTGGCCGTCCCAGAGGCGGATCGTGCCGTCGGTGCCGCCCGTGGCGACGATCGTGCCGTCGCCGGTCACGGCCAGGGCGCTGGCGGCGGCGATCGTGACGTCCACGTGGAAGGCGTCCCCGCCGGAGTCGGTGGGCGTGCGCCAGAGCGCGCCGGTGCCGTCCAGGCTGAACACGGCGGTGTCTCCGGCATGCACGGCGATGACCCGGTCGAGGTGGGCCACCAGCGGGCGGGGCTCAGTGTCGTCCCCACGCAGGCGCCGGCACAGGACCACGCCCCTGCCGTCGCCGCTGACCACGAGGTCGTCGTTCAGGTCCACGGCGGTCACGCGGGCGGTGTGGCGGGAGTCGAGGGACAGCCGGACGGCGCCGGGCAGGGCCCACGCGGTCACCGACCCGTCCGCGCCACCTGCCGCGACGAAGGCCCGCCCGTCCCTCAGCACGCCGGCCGCACCCGCCGTGATCCCGCCCCGCACCCGCACCATCTCTGAGAGATTGGGCGGCGGCTCCCGGGTGGTGGGAGGGCGGGCGAGCAGGAGGCGGGATCCGGGATGGTGGTGCCGCATGGTCTCGGCGACGGCGTCCGCGAGTGGCCAGCCGGGTAGGCGGTTGATGACGGTCACCTGATCGTCCCGCGTGGCGAGCCCGCTCAGGGTCGGTGCGAACGTCTCCGTCAAGTAGGTGACGGGCCGTACCCCGATCCCGCCCGCGAGCGTGAAGGCCCGTTCCACCGGATCGCCGGATAAATCCGGCACCAGCGACCGCCACTCCACCACACGCAGCTCGGCCGACTCCACAGGCCCGGCTTCGCTGGTCAGGGCGAAGCGGGCAGCGGTGATCCGTTCCTCGGCGATCTCCACGACGACGACCTCGCCGGCCGCCCCGGCCTGTTCGGCTGCCTGGTGTGGGTCGGCGTCGGTGAGGTCCAGCGCCGCCAGCTCCCGCGCCACGTCCTGCTCGGCAGTACGCCGCTCCTCCATCTGGACAGGCCCGGCCCGCACCAGCGCCTCCAACCCCGAGCCCAAGTGGGCGGCGCGGGTGGCGGCCAGCAGGTCGTGGGCGCGTTGGCCGGTTGTCAGTCGTTCGGTGAACTCGCGTTCGTCGGCCGCCGTGAGACGGCCCAGCACGGGTGGGCCGTACAAGGTCCAGCCGCACGTCCGGCAGTCGGGAGGCTCGCCGGCGGCGGTGGTGAGGCACACGGGGCAGCGCGGGGGCGCGTCAGCGGGGGGCATGGGGCACGTCCTCGTGGGTGATCGTGGACAGGTCGTGCGCACCGTTCGCGGTGCGCCTGGCCAGCCCGGTCTCCAGCCGTTCCAGCAGCTTGCGCACCGTCCTGGCGTTGCCGAAGGCCGCACCGCCGGCCTCGCGTTCTGCGGCCAGCCAGTCCGCCGCCTTCTCGACGGCGGCGGCGGTGAGCGTGTAGCCCTGGGCGGCGGCGGCGATCCGCAGGATCTCGGTCAGCTCGCCGGTCGTGTAGCCGGGGAACTCGATCCGTTCGGCGAAGCGGGAGCGCAGCCCGGGGTTGGCGGCGAGGAAGTCGTCCATCTCGCGCGGGTAGCCGGCCGCGATCACCACCAGTTCGCCCCGGTGGTCCTCCATCTCCTTGACCAGGGCGGTGATCGCCTCCTGCCCGTACGGGTCGTGGCCTCCGCCCTCCGACAAGCCGTACGCCTCGTCCACGAACAGCACCCCGCCCAGCGCCGACCGTACGGCCTCGCGGACCTTGACCGCGGTGTGGCCGAGGTACTCCCCGACGAGGTCCGCCCTGGACACCTCGCGGACCGCGCCGGTGCGGAGCAGGCCGAGCGCGGCGAAGACGCGTCCCACGACCCTGGCCACGGTGGTCTTGCCGGTGCCCGGCGGTCCGACGAACAGCAGGTGGGGCGCGATCAGGTCCTGCCCCGTCCGCCTGCGCCCGCGCAGGGCCAGTACCTGGTACAGGTCCCTGACCAGGTCCTTGACGCCGGACAGCCCCACCATCGCGTCGAGTTCGCTCAGCAGTTCGGCGGGATCGGGCGGGCCGGCGGAGGCCGCGTCCGGCAGCAGCCCGGCCAGGTGGGACGGCTCCAGCGGCCGGTCGGGGTCGCCGTCCTCGGCCCACCGGTCGTACAGCTCGCCGGCCAGGTTGCGCATGACCCTGGCGTTGCCGAATTCGGTGCCGGCCTCGTCCCTGACCTTGGTCACCACGGCTCTTAAAGCGGGCTCGGTCTCGGGGGTCCAGGTCAGGCCGCGGTCGGCGAGCATGCCGAGCAGGATCGCGAGCAGCTCGCCCGGCTCGTAGTCGGGGAACTCGATCACGTTCGTACGGGGGAAGCGGCTGCGCAGGCCGGGGTTGGCGTCCAGCAGGCGTTCCATGGGCTCGGGATAGCCGGCCAGGACGGCGACGAAGTCCTCGCGGCCGCTCTCCAGCAGGGAGACGAGCGTGTCGATGGCCTCCTGGCCGTAGCCGGGCCCCTGCTGGACCAGCCGGTACGCCTCGTCGATGAACAGCACCCCGCCCCGCGCCTCCTCGACCCTGGCGGTGACCTCGTGCGCGGTGTTGCCGACGAAACGAGAGACGATCGTGGCCAGCTCCGCCTGCACGACGTGGCCGCTGGGCAGCAGGCCGAGGTCGCGGTACATCTCCCCGACCAGCTCGGCCACGGTGGTCTTGCCGGTGCCGGGGTTGCCGGCGAACACCAGGTGGGGCGAGCCGCGCCCGGGCCCGCCGCGGCCCCGTTCGCGCAGCGCGCGCTCGGCGGCCAGCCGGGCGTTGAGCCGGCGTAAGTGCTGCTTGACCGGGGCCAGGCCGGGCATGCGCTCCAGCCGTTCCCACGGGTTGTCGTCGCCGTGGCCAGGCCGCTCCACCCAGCCGCGCTCGCGCAGCAGGCCGCGCCCGAGCGGCGTCCCCTCGGTGGCCAGGCGGGTGAGCCTGCTCTCCCAGACGCGCAGCGGCAGGCGGGCCGAGGCCAGGTCGCGGGCCAGCCTGGACACCTCGCGCGGGTCGGCCGGCGCCAGGCCCGAGCGCAGCCGCAGCAGGTGGACCAGCCGTTCGAGCTCGGCCGCGTCCGGCGGGCCGACGGCGAAGGCGCCGTGCCGCCCCGGCTCGCGCAGCCGCGTCAGATGGCTCTCCAGCCGGGGGAAGCCGTGCGTCGCGGCCACGGCGTCCTGCACGGCGAGCAGGGTCTGGTGCTTGAACAGCATGACGACGAGGTGGCCGCCGCTCCCGCCGAGCCAGCCGGACAGCGCGGCGGCGGCGTTGCGGACGGCGTTGGAGTGCCTGAGCCACTCGTCCGCCTCCAGGAACACGAGCGCCGTACGCGGCCCGCCCTCGCGCATGAACGAGTCCATGAGCCGCACCGCGGCCTCGTCCCCCAGCCCCTGGACCGGGACCGGCGCGGGAGCCGTGCCGAGGTCGGCGATGATCCCGTTCCCCATGGGCCCGGTGAGGCCGGACCGCATCCGGCGCGGACGGGCCTGGGCGGCCGGCCGGGGGCGGGACGACGCCCTGGAGCGCTCGTCGAGGAAGTAGACGTTCCACTTGACGCCGCTGAAGACGATCCGCTCGAAGCCCTCGGCGAGCAGCACGTCGCACAGCGCCTCGTCGATCCTGACGGCCCGGTAGTCGGCGCCGACGAACACGTCGTCCACGGCCTCGCCGTACAGGACGACGAGGGGCTCTCCCGCGCTGTCCAGCGCGGCCAGCCGGGCCGGCCGCGTCACCGCCCGGCCTCGTCATGGAACGTGCCAGGCCGGCTCGCGCGCTCCTGCCCGGCGGGCCCGCGCAACATCCGCATCTCGCGCAGGACGGGATCGGGCGCGCCGGGCTCGGTCTCGGGGTCGCTCACGTGGACGCCGTTGGCGCGCAGGTGGGCGGTGATCTCGCGGCTGCGGGCCAGCCGCTGGTCCAGCGAGCCGCTCTCCTCGTCGTACGAGATGACGCGCAGCGTGTTCTGGCTGTCGTCCGACTCGGCGGTGACGACCTCGATGACGATCTCGTCGCCGCCCGGGTGGCGCAACTTGGCGTAGAACGCCTCGCGCTGGTCCTGGCCGGCGTACCCGGTCTCGTTCTCCAGCAGCAGGAACCCGGCGAACTGGTCGAGCCTGGTGACCACGAAGTCGGCCAGGTTCACCCGGATCTGGGAGGCGAGCAGCCGCCGCTCGGCGCGCTCGGCGATCTCCGACCAGCGTTCGCGGTAGCGGGGGGCGGTGCTCTCGACGATCTCGCGCAGCTCCTCGACGCCGAGCGGGCCGGCCTCGTCGTGGACACGGTCGCGGACACGGTCGTAGGCGGCGGCCACCTCCGCGCGCAACTGCTCCAGCTCGCCCATCGACCAGTGGCCGAGGTCGAACCGCACGCCCTGCTCGGCCCCCTCCATGCCGGCGACGGACACGTCCATGTCCCGCTCGATCATGGCGCGTACGGTGTCGAGCTCCTGGGCGGCGTCGGAGCGGGCCCCGCTCCACTCGCGGTGGCGCAGCTCCAGGGTGACGCGCAGGTCGCTCAGCTCGTGGTAGACGGTCTGCGCCAGGCCCAGCGCGGCCTCGGGCGTGCCCTGGGCCAGGTTGCGCTCCACGGTGGCGAAGCGCTGCTCCAGGGCGGTCAGCCTGCCGGGCTCGTACCGTTCGTGGGGATAGGTCGCGGCGATGAGGTCGCGCAGGGCGCCCGCCTCGGCCAGCGTGGCGGCGGCGGCCTGGGCCGCCGTGCGCCGGCCGCCTTCGAGGTCGTCCAGGCGGCCCTCGAGCTTGTGCCGCTCGCCGCGTTCGGCGGCGATCTCGGCCCGGAGCGCGCGTTCGCGTTCGGCCAGCCTTCCGCTCAGCTCACGGCGCAGTTCGCGGTCGGCGGAGAGCATCCGCCTGGTCAGCTCCTCGCCGTGCTCGCGCAGCCGCCGGTTCGTCTCCTGCTCCAGCAGCCTGGTCTGCGTGCTGAAGCCGGCCACCACCTGCTCGACCCGCTCCTGCCGGTCGCGCATCTCCCCCAGGCTGTCCTGCGCGCCCTCCATGGCGCGCCGCCTGACCTCCTCCATGACGGAGTCGTCGATCGCCCAGCGGGCCAGCGGCGCGGCCACCCTCGTACGGAACCACTCCGACATGTCGACGTGGTACTGCTTCTTCCCGCTCATCGCATCCTGCCTCCGCCCGGCGTGACGTGCCCGGCCGCGCCGCCGGGCTCTGGTCCGGTGTCGAGCGCGCCGAGCAGGCCAGGGGGCGGGACGCCGACGAGAAGGACCTCCTCGTCGCGCACCCTGAGCTCGGCCTTGCGCGCGCCACCGGTGAAGTCGTGGCCGGCCAGGCGGCCGGTCAGGTGGTGCACCCGCTGGTTGGCGCTGCCGCGCAGGCCCCTGCCGTCGTCGCGGGCGGCCACGTAACGGCCGTCGATGAGGACGTCCAGCGCGGCGAGCAGATCGGGCACGCCGGTGGCGGGCGGGCGGGTGCGCAGGCGTTCGAGGCGGTGGCCGGTGAAGCAGATGACCGTGACGTCACGGACCAGCCGGGCCAGCCTGACCACCTCGGTCAGCCCCCGCGCCTGCTCCATGGGCTCGCCGCCGCTGAGGGTCAGGCCGTCCACCTGGGGGTCGCTCAGCAGTTCGGCGACGAGCGCGGCGGGTTCGACGAGGCGGGCGGGCCGGTCGGGGATCCAGTCGGGCGCCATGCAGCCCCGGCAGCGGAACGGGCACCCCTGCACCCACACCACCGAGCGGCGTCCCGGGCCCAGCACGGATGTGCCGACGCACGTCGCCGCGACGTTGAGAAGCGACCCCCCGTGTGACCGCCCGCAGGGCGGTAACGGTCGCTGGAAAGTGTTGGGCATGACACCCTCGCCAGGTCCAGCGATTCTCCCTGGTGGCAAATGTACACGCCCAGGGCGGGAAAACCGGAGTGCTTTGTGGAGCTGGAACGATCCCCGCGATACCGTCCGTCCCATGACGAACTCCCTGCACGAGCGCGCGATCGTGGCAGACACCCACAATGACCTCCTGATGGCCGTCTCGGCCAGACCGCCAGGTCAGTGGGCCTCGTTCTTCCGCGAGCGCTGGCTGCCCCAGCTGCGTGACGGCGGCGTGAACCTCCAGGTGCTGCCCGTCTTCATCGACGACCAGTACCGGCCCGAGGGCGCGCTGCGGCAGACGCTGCGCATGATCGAGTGTGCTCACGTGCTGGCCGAGGGGAACGCCGAGCACGTACGGCTCTGCCTCGACGCCGCCGACATCGACGGGGCGCTGGCCGACGGCAGGATCGCCCTGGTGCTGGCGATGGAGAGCATGCCGGGCCTCGACGCGAGCGTGGAGCTGATCTCGACCGTGCACCGGCTGGGCGTACGGGTGGCCTCGATCGCCCACTTCGGCCGCACGCCGCTGGCCGACGGCAGCGGCGAGGACGCGACCGGCAGCGGCCTGACCACGGACGGCGTCGCCGCGCTGGCCGAGATGGAGCGGCTCGGCATCGTCTTCGACGTCTCCCACCTGGGCGCCACCGGCGTCGAGCACGTGCTGGAGCTGGCCACCAAGCCGCTCATGGCCACCCACTCCTCCGCCCGCGCCCTGCGCGACCACCACCGCAACCTCACCGACGACCAGCTCCGCGCCGTGGCCGCCACCGGGGGCGTGATCTGCGTCAACTTCTTCGCCCCCTTCCTCGCCGAGGACGAGCGCGACATGACGCTCGACCGGCTGCTCGACCACATCGAGCACATCGCGTCCGTCGCCGGCATCGACCACGTGGGGCTCGGCCCCGACTTCATCCGCGAGGTGATGACCGACCTGACGCCCCCGTGCTGCGAGGACGTGCACATCAGGGGCCTGGACCCGAAGCGGGCCGTCCCCGGCCTGGAGGGCCCGTCCGGGCTGCCCATGGTGACCGAGGGCCTGCTGGCGCGCGGGCTCCCGGAGAAGGACGTCATGCAAATCATCGGCGGGAACGTGCACCGCTTCCTCGGGGAGCGGCTGGCATGAACGACCCCGCAGGCATGATCGAAGACCTCGAAGAGCTGGTCCTGTGCGAATCGTTCTCCAGCGACCTGGAGGCCGTCGCCCGCAGCGCGAAGGTCGTGGCCGCGATGGGCACTCGCCACCTGGGCACAGGGCCCGAGGTGCTGGTGATCGACGGCGTCACGCATCTGCGCTGGTCGTTCGGCACCCCCAGGGTGCTGCTGCTCGGCCACCACGACACCGTCTGGCCGATCGGCACCCTCGTCACCCACCCCTGGTCCCTGGTGGACGGCGTGGCCAGGGGGCCGGGGGTGTTCGACATGAAGGCGGGGCTGGTGCAGACGTTCCACGCCCTGGCGGGGCTCGACTCGCTCGACGGCGTCACGCTGCTGGTCACCGGCGACGAGGAGGTCGGCTCGATCACCTCGGCCCCGCTGATCCAGGAGACCGCGCGCGGGCTGGCCGCCGCCTTCGTCATGGAGGCCGGCGCCGACGGCGGCGCGCTGAAGACGGCCCGCAAGGGCACCTCGCTCTACCACGTCAAGGTGCACGGCAAGG
Source organism: Nonomuraea sp. NPDC048892 (assembly GCF_040649735.1). NCBI lineage: Bacteria > Bacillati > Actinomycetota > Actinomycetes > Streptosporangiales > Streptosporangiaceae > Nonomuraea > Nonomuraea sp. NPDC048892. The sequence continues at coordinate 546,223 of NZ_JBEZFZ010000003.1, forward strand.
CCGCGCACTCCGGCCTCGAACCGGAGAAGGGGGCGAACGCGGGGATCGAGCTGGCCCACCAGATCCTGGCCATCGCGGCCATGGGGGCTGGCGCGACCACCGTCACCCCGACGGCACTGTCGGGCGGCACCACGCACAACACGGTCCCGGCGGCGGCCCAGGTCGGGGTGGACGTGCGGGCGGCGGAGGTGGCCGAGCAGACCCGGGTGGACGCGGCCATGCACGCGCTGCGGCCGGTGGTGCCGGGCACCCGGCTGGAGATCCTCGGCGGGCCCAACCGGCCGCCGCTGGAGCCCTCGATGTCGGCCGGCCTGTTCGCGAAGGCGCAGGAGCTGGCGGCCGGGCTGGGGCTGGCGCCGCTGACGTCGGCCTCGGTGGGCGGCGCCTCCGACGGCAACTTCACCGCCGGCGTCGGCTGCTCGACGCTCGACGGGCTGGGCGGGGTGGGCGGCGGGGCGCACGCCGACCACGAGCACGTCGTCGTGGCCGAGATGCCAGGCCGCACCGCGCTGCTGCGGGCGCTGATCGAGGCGGTCCGCTAACGCGTGTCGGGGGCCGGCCGAGCCGGCCCCCTTGGTCAGACGAGCGGGCCGAGCCTGCGGTCCATCTCGCAACGGTTGGTGAACGTCTCATGGAACGACGTCGGCCGGCCGTACCAGTGACCCTTCACCTCGACCTTGACCGGGTCGAAGATCAGCGGACATGGGCCCGGGTCGACGTTCAGATCGTCGACGTGCCCGTCCACGCCGCGCAGGGCGTGGCAGGCGGCCTGCGGATGGGGATGGACGCCGCCGTCCGGGTCACAGGTCAGGCGGGTCGCGTAGGCGCCGCCGGAGCGGGGCGTGACCGTGATGAAGAGATCGGCTCCCGCGGCGGCCTGGGCGGGAAGCGCCGTGAACGGCACGGCGAACGTGGCGGCCACGCACAGTCCGAGCGCGGCCATCCTGCGGGCGGCGGTCAGCACGAGCGTCATGAGAACCTCCCTGGTCAGCGGCGTCCCGGGGTGGGACGGCGCACCCGTCATGACTACCGTGTGTAATCATCGCGCCACCATCGATCACGAGGGCATCTGATCGTGGTCGATCGGACACACAATGATGTCCTCGCCGGTCATAGGCAGGATCGCAGCTGATGGCGGGCATGAACGGGGGTGGGTTTCCCGGATCAGGGGGAATATGCGAGGGAAGATTAACTAGCTATTCCACTCACCATTTGGGTCTCTGTAATGTGACGTGCAGGTAAGCCCGAACAAGGAGATCCGCATGGCGGAGTTCACCCCCACCGTTCCTGCGCGAGTCCTGCCCGCCGTCGCCGTCCGCGACCTTCCCGAACCACCCCGATCGACCTGGCGAATCATCGGCCCCGGCCTGGTCGGCGCCGGTGTGGGCCTGGCCTCGGGAGAATTCATCCTCTGGCCCTACATCGCCTCACAGGTCGGCCTCGTCTTCATCTGGGGTGCCGCGATCGGCATCATCACCCAGTGGTTTCTCAACATGGAGATCGAGCGTTACACCCTGGCCACCGGCGAAACCGCGCTGACCGGTTTCAGCCGGATGTGGAAACACTGGGGTCTGGTGTTCGTCCTGATGGCCCTGGCCTCGAATCTCTGGCCGGGGTGGGTCACCACGTCGGCGACCATGGTGACGTACCTGACCGGGTCGGGACAGGGCTCGGTGCGGTGGATCGCGATCGGCATGCTGATCGTGATCGCACTCGGCCTGACGCTGGCACCGGTGATCTACACCGCGCTGGAAAAGGTGATCTTCGTGAAGATCGCCCTGGTGGCCATCCTCGCCGGGGTCGCGATCGTCGTCGCGATCAACGCCGAGAGCTGGCTGCAGCTGGGCCGGGGCCTGAGCGTCGGCGCCCAGTTCCCGGTGCCGCCGCTGGACTTCGCGGTACTGATGGGCGCCATCGCGTACGCCGGAGCGGGCGGCGGCCAGAACCTGTGCCAGAGCAACTGGATCCGCGACAAGGGCTTCGGCATGGGCCTGTACGTCCCGCGCCTGGTCAGCCCGGTCACCGGCCACGAGGAGGCGGCGGCCTCGACCGGCTTCCAGTTCGCCCCGACGAAGGAGAACCTGGAGCGCTGGAAGCAGTGGTGGCGCTTCGCGAACGTGGAGCAGGCGTGGACGTTCGCCATGGTGTCGTTCGTGACGATCGCGCTCATGTCGATGCTGGCCTACTCCACCGTCTTCGGCCGCGAAGGGCTGGAGAACAGCATCGCCTTCCTCGAGGTGGAGGGCCAGGTGCTGCAGGACGTCGTCGGGCCCTGGTTCGGCATCCTGTTCTGGGTGATCGGGGCGCTGGCCCTGTTCGCCTCCGCGATGGGCATCGTCGACTACACCTCGCGGCTGGCCTCCGACACGATCAAGACGGTCTACCTGCGCGACAAGCCCGTCTCGGTGAACCGGGTCTACTTCCTCGTGGTCTGGGCGATGGCGCTGATCGGCACCGGGATCCTGCTGGCGGGCCTGGACCAGCCGCTCATCCTGCTGGTGTTCTCGGCGTGCTTCGCGGCCGTGATGATGTTCGTGTACTCCATCCTGCTGATCATCCTCAACCGGCGGGCGCTGCCCGAGGCCATCAAGGTGCGGTCGTACCGGCTGGGGGCGCTGGTCTGGTCGGTCGCGTTCTTCGGCACGCTGACCGTGATCGTGGTGTTCCAGCAGGCGCAGCGGTTGTTCGGCTGATCGTCTGATCGCACGGCGGGGCGCGGGCGGGATGCCTGTCCGCGCCCCGCCGGTTGACCTCAAGCGGACTTGAGGTTGCAGACTCGGCCGCATGAACGTGGTCGAGGTGAAGAAGTTCGGTGGTCCCGAGGTGCTGGTGGCCGAGCGGGCGCCGGATCCCGTCGCCGGGGCGGGGCAGCTGGTGATCGGCGTGTCGGTGTCGGACGTCATGTCCATCGATGCGCAGTTGCGCTCCGGGTGGGGGCGGGAGTGGTTCCCCGGCGAGCCGCCGTACGTGCCGGGCACGGGGGTGGCCGGGCGGGTCCTGTCGGTGCGTGACGGGGTGGACGCTTCTTGGATCGGGCGGCGGGTCGCCGCGCTGGTGCCCGGCGGCGGGTACGCCGAGCGGGTCGCGGCGAGCGTGGAGACGGTCGTGGCGGTGCCGGACGAGGTGCCCCTCTGGCGGGCGGCGGCACTGATCCAGGTGGGTCCGGCGGCGCTGAGCCTGGTACGGGCTGCCGGCCTGGAGCCGGGGACGCGGGTGCTGGTCACCGGGGCCGGCGGGGCGCTGGGTCTGGCCCTCGTCGGGCTGGCGGCCACGGCCGGGGCCCGGGTCACGGCGGCGGCCCACGGCCCGGCCAAACAGCGGGCGGCCCTGGAGGCGGGCGCGGCGACGACCGTCGACTACCCAGGGCTCGACGCCCCGGGTGAGCGGTTCGACGTCGTGTTCGACGGGGTGGGCGGGGAGGTCGGTGGGAGCGCGTTCCGGCTGCTGGGGCGGGGCGGGCGCTTCTTCGCGTACGGAGTGCCGAGCGGCGCCACCGCCGCGATCGACCCGGCGGAGGCCGACCGGCGCGGGGTGCGGGTTACCGGCATGGAGCAGGTCCAGTTCGCGCCCGCCGAGTTCGGGCGGCTCGCGGCGGAGACCATGCGGGAGATCGCGGCGGGCCGGCTGACGACCGTCGTGGGCCTGGCGGTCCCCCTGGAACGGGCGCGGGAGGCGCACGCGGCGCTGGAGGCCCGCGAGCTGGTCGGCAAGGCCGTCCTGCTCGTCACCGCCCGGGCCGTCCGCTACCGCGAGCACGGCGGGCCGGAGGTGCTGGAGCTGGAGGAGATCCCGATGCCCCGGCCGGGGCCCGGCCAGGTGCGGGTGGCGGTCAGGGCGGCGGGGGTGAACCCCATCGACAGGAAGATCCGCGCCGGTCTCCTCGGCACCGAGATGGACGGCCCGGAGGGGACGGGGATCGAGCTGGCCGGCACGATCGACGCGCTTGGTCCCGGGGTGACCGGGTGGCGGCTGGGCGACGCGGTGTTCGGCCAGGTGGCGTCGGGGGCGCTGGCCACGCACACGATCGCCGAGGCGGACCGGCTGGTGCGCAAGCCGGACGAGCTCACGTACCAGGAGGCGGCCGCACTGCCCGTCGCCGTCGGGACGGCCGTCAGGACGCTGCGCGAGCTCGGCGTCGGCCCGGGCCTGACACTGCTGATCCACGCGGTGGCGGGCGGCGTCGGCCTGGCCGCCGCGCAGCTCGCCCGCGCGCTCGGCGCCCGGGTGATCGGCACCGCCAGTGAGCGCCATCATGGGGTCCTGCGCGGCCTCGGCGTCCATCCCGTCACGTACGGGGACGGCCTGGAGGAGCGCCTGCCCGACCGCGTGGACCGGGTGCTGGACGCCTCCGGCAGGGGCGTGCTGAAGCTGTCGGTCAAGCTGACCGGCGACCCCGCCAAGGTGATCACGATCGCGGATCTGGCCGACGCGGCCGAGTTCGGTGTGCGCTTCTCGTCGGGCCGGGGCACGAACCCGGAAGACGACGTACGGGCCCTGCACGACCCGCTCGCGGCGGCACGAGGCGATCAGGCGCGCGAGGACTCTCCACGGGTGGTGGTGCGGGTGCCGGTCGCCGAGGTGTTCTCGCTGGAGCGGGCCGTCGAGGCTCATCGGCGCAGCGAGGACGGCCACTTCCTGGGCAAGCTGATCATCAACGCGGAAGACTCCTTTCCGCGTTAGCGGGCACACTGGTGCGCATGCTCGACACCTCGGCCCGTCTGCTCAAGCTGCTGTCCCTCTTCCAGACGCGGCGCGACTGGCCGGGCCCCGAGCTGGCCGCCCGGCTCGGCGTCTCGACCAGGACGATCCGCAACGACGTCGAACGCCTGCGCGCGCTCGGCTATCCGGTGCACGCCACCCCCGGCGTGGCGGGCGGCTACCGGCTGGGGGCGGGGGCGGCGCTGCCCCCGCTGCTGCTCGACGACGAGGAGGCCGTCGCGGTCGCGGTCGGGCTCGGCCGGGCCGCCGGAGGCGGGGTCGAGGGCATCGAGGAGTCCTCCGTACGGGCCCTGGCGAAACTAGAGCAGGTGCTGCCGTCCCGGCTGCGGCGGCGGGTCGGCGCGCTGAACAACTACACCGTGCAGATCACGGGCAACTCCCCTGCCGTCGCGCCGGACGTGCTGACCACGATCGCGAACACGGCCCGCGACCACGAGGTACTGCGTTTCGACTACACGGGGCACGACGGCGCGGCGAGCCTGCGGACCGCGGAGCCGTACCGGCTGGCACACCGGCACGGGCGCTGGTACCTGGTGGGCTACGACCTCGACCGGCGGGACTGGCGCACGTACCGGGTGGACCGGCTGCGCCCGCGCACGCCGGCGGGCCCCCGCTTCACGCCGCGCGAGCTGCCGCAGGGCGGGGACGTGGCGGCGTACGTGGAGCGGGGCGTCAGCACGGCGATGTGGCGCCACCACGCCACGGTGCTGCTGCACGCCCCGGCGGGGCGGATGCGGGCGGTGTCGCCGGGGCTGGACGTCGAGCCGGTGGACGAGTCCACCTGCCTGCTCCGGCTGGGCGGCGACGACGTGAACGGGATGGCGGTGTGGATCGGCTTCCTCGGCGTCGACTTCGAGGTGCTCGACCCGCCGGAACTGGCCGAGCACGTCCTGCGCCTCTCCGAGCGCTACCGGCGCGCGGCGGGCGGCCGATCCGGCTCCGACCGGCGCACGCCAGGCGACCGGGGCGGCTCCGACCGGGACAGCTCCGGCCGGCAGGCCGATGGCGACCGGTAGCGGGCGACCAGCAGGGTGCCGACCGGCGGGCCGTCAGTGGCCGGTAAGGGGGTGGTCAGCGGGTCCCGGCAGGGTCGAAGGCATGAAGAACCTGACACACGTCGCGGGCGGCAAGAACGACTTCCAGCTGGTCCGCCACCTGACCCTGGCCGGCGGCCAGGTCGAGATCGGCAGGGCGCTGGCCGAGGAGGCCAGGCGGCTCGGCTGGGCGCCCGCACCGATCGACCCGGTCGTGGGCAGGGCGCGCAGGACCTGGTTCGAGCGCCACTGGCCGCAGCACCAGGCGCGCATGGACGGCGCGGCGGCGGCGCTCGGCCTCGATCCCGACCAGGACGACCTGGCCCTCGACGCCCTCTCCTTCGTCCCCGCGGGCTCCGGCTGCTCGGCGATGTGGATCCCGCCGTCGGCCGCCGCCGACGGGCACGGCCGCGCAGGCCGCAACTACGACTTCTTCCCGACGACGACCAGCGAGATCATGGGCGGCACACCGGGCCCGGACGAGCTGCCGATGGCGTCGCGCCCGTACGTGATCACGACGCTGCCCGACGACGGGCTCGCCTCGGTCGTGCTCACCATGAACGAGCTCGACGGCTGCATGGACGGCGTCAACGCGGCCGGCCTGGCGGTGATGCTCCTGGTCGCCGACTTCGAGCAGGCGGAACCGCCGCAGGGCCCGGCCACACCGCAGGTGGGCCTGGCGAGTGTGCAGCTGCCCAGGTTCCTGGTCGACACCTGCGAGAACGCCGACCAGGCCAAGCAGGCGCTGCTGGGCGCCAAGCACTACGACTTCGGCGTGGCGCTGCACTACCTGGTGGCCGACGCGTACGGGCAGGCGTTCGTGTGGGAACGGGGCAGGGACGGCAGCGAGCACATCATCGACCTCGGCGACGCCCCGCTCTGCGTCACCAACCACCTGCTGCACCGCCATCCTGACCCGGCGAACCTGCCCGAGGACGGCCCGCACAGCTTCGGCACGTTCGAGCGGCTGCGCACGCTGTACGAGCGCGGCCAGAAGTCCGGCTCGATGACCGCGGGCGACGTGCGGGACGGCATGGACGCGGTCCGCCAGCCGGAGACCGGCGACCTGCCGTTCCGCACGCTGTGGTCGACGGTGTTCGACACCGCCGACCGTACCCTGTCGGCCCGCTTCTATCTGGGCGACGGCGGCCGTTACAGCGAGGAGCTGGTGTTCTCAGCGTCGGCCGGGTAGTCCGCCGGATAGTGGGCCAGGTAGTCGGCACGGACCTTCGAGCGCGACAGCTTGCCGGTCGGCGTGCGCGGCAGCCGCTCGCGGTACTCGATCAGCTTCGGCTGCTTGAACCTGGCGATCCGCGGCCCGCAGTGCTCCAGCAGCTCGGCGGTCAGCTCGGGACCCGGGGTGTGCCCGGCGGCGGGCTGCACGAGCGCGACCACGTTGTGGCCCCACTCCTCGTCGGGCACCCCGATGACGGCCACGTCGGCCACGGCGGGATGTTCGAGCAGGGCGGCCTCGATCTCGGCGGGGTAGATGTTCACCCCGCCAGAGACGATGAGGTCGGTGCGCCGGTCGCACAGGAACAGGTATCCGTCGGGGTCGAGGTAGCCAATGTCGCCGGGCGCGTACCACTCGCCTCGCATGCTGGCGGCGGTCTTGCCGGGGTCCTTGCGGTACTCGAACGTGCCCATGCCGGATTTGACGTAGATCAGGCCGGGCTCGCCCGGCGGCAGCTCCTCGCCGGCCTCGTCCAGGATCTTCGCCTCGAACGTGGGCGCGGGCCGGCCCACGGTGCCGGGCCTGGCCAGCCATTCGTGCGGTTTGACGGCGAAGGCGATGGTGGACTCGGTGGAGCCGTAGTACTCGTAAAGGACCGGCCCCCACCAGTCCATGATCTGCTGCTTGACCGCGACCGGGCAGGCGGCGGCGGTGTGGATGACCTGGCGCAGGCTCGACACGTCGAACTTGCCCCTGACGTCCTCGGGCAGCTGCAACATCCGGTGGAACATGGTCGGCACCATCATCGCGTTGGACACCCGGTGCCGTTCGACCAGCTCCAGGATGTTCACCGGGTCGAACCTGGGCGTGATCACCACGGTGTGGCCGAGGTGCAGCGCGAACTGGGCGTGCGCGCAAGGCGCGGAGTGGTACATCGGCGAGGTCACCAGGTGCACCTCGTCGCCCGCCTTGAGGTCCACGACCTGCCCGAAGAACCACGTGTAGAGCGGCACGAGCTGCTCCGGCTCGGCGCCGGCCAGCGGGCGCTGCACGCCCTTGGGGAAGCCGGTGGTGCCGGAGGTGTACCACATGACGGCGCCGGCGGTGCGGTCGGCGGGCGCGTCCGCGGGCTGCCCCTCGGCCAGGCCGTCCGTCCCGATCTCCCCTCCGGGCACGGCGTGCTCGGCGCTGGTGACGACCACCTTGGCGTCGCAGTCGCCCAGGATGTACGCCACCTCGGCGGCCGTCAGATGCCAGTTGATCGGCACGTAGTAGAGCCCGATCTGCCCGGTGGCCATGACCAGGACGAGGGCGTCGACCCCGTTGGGCAGCACGCCCGCGACGACGTCACCAGTGCCGAGCCCGCGTGCCCGCAGGCCGTGCGAGACCTGGTTGACCCGGGCGAGCAGGTCGCCGTAGGAGGTCTCCGAGCCGTCGGCGTCGATCACGGCCGGGCGGCCGGGGTCGGCGGCGGCGATGGCGTAGAAGCCGGGGAGGTCGCTGACGTCCATCACAACTCCAGTAGTTGCGCGAGTCTGGCTCGGTGGATCCTCGGGGGGCCCAGCAGCACCTCGTCCGCCTTGGCCCTTTTGTAGAACAGGTGCGCGTCGTGCTCCCAGGTATAGCCGATCCCGCCGTGGAGCAGAAGGTGGTCGCGGGCCACCTCGAAGCAGGCGCGGCCGACGTACGCCTGCGCGAGCGCGGCGGCCTCGGGCAGCTCGCCGGGCGACTCGTCGGCGGCCCAGGCGGCGTAGCGGACGATCGACTCGGCCTGTTCGAGCTTGCCGTGCATGTCGGCGAGCTTGTGCTTGACCCCCTGGTAGGAGCCGATGTAGCGGCCGAAGGCCACGCGGACCTTGGCGTAGGCCACGATCGACTCCAGTGCCGCCCGCATCACGCCGAGCTGCTCGGCGGCCAGCGCCACGCACAGCCGGTCGCCGACGCCGGCCTGCGGGGCGGGCCCGAGCACCCGCGCGGGCGCGCTCTCCAGCACCACCTCGGCCAGGCCGCGGGTGAGGTCGAGCGGCTCCAGCGCGGTCCTGCGCACGCCGGGGCCGGCCAGTTCGACGGCCAGCAGGACCTTCCCGCCGTCGCCGCTGGGGGCGGGCGCCACGAGCACGTCGGCCTCCATGCCGGTGAGCACCCTGGGCAGGGTGCCGCTCGCGGCGGAGCCGTCGAAGGAGAGCTCGCCCTGGTCGAGGGTGGCGGCGACGCGGCCCTCGGCGATGCCGGTCAGCAGCTCTTTGTCGGGGGTCGCGGTCAGCGCGAGCGCGGTGAAGGCGGTGGCCAGGAAGGGACCGGGCAGCAGGGCGGCGCCGGTCTCCTCCAGCACGACGGCCAGCTCGGACAGACCGGCTCCCGCGCCGCCGTACTCCTCGGGGACGATCAGTCCCGACAGGCCCAGCTCGCCGTTGAGGCGCGCGTACACCTTCGGGTCGTAGCCGTCCCGGGCCTTGGGCAGGGGGGAGGCGGTACGCAGGAAGCCGCGTACGGTCTCGCGCAGTTCGCGCTGTTCCTCGCTGAGTACGAGCTTCACGCCTGCGTCCCCACCTTCAGATCCTTGAACGGCACGGTCTTGTCCACCCGGGGCTCGGGCGGCAGGCCGAGCACGCGGTCGCCGACGATGTTGCGCATGATCTCGTTGGTGCCGCCGCCCAGCGCCATGCCGGGGGCCGTCGAGATCGCGCGGGCGAGGGGATGGTCGGCCAGCATCGCCTCGGGGCCGGCGAGCCGGGTGGCGAGGTCGGCCTGGAACATGGTCAGCTCGGCCAGCAGCAGCTTGGCGGCGCTGCCCCGGGCGCCGGGGAAGATCCCGGCCCTGGTCTCCTGGGCCAGCCGCTGGTTGAACAGCGCCAGCGCGCGGGTGCGGATGTGCAGCTCGACGAGCTCGTCGCGGACCAGCGGGTCATCGGTGTCGACGACCTGGCGCAGCGCTTCGACGGAGGCGGGGTTGTCCTTCTGCCCGCCCATGCCGACGCCGGCCGAGATCGACAGCCGCTCGTGCAGGAGGGTCGTGACGGCCACGCTCCAGCCGTCGTTGACCTCGCCGACGCGGTGCTCGTCGGGAACGGTGACGTTGTCGAAGAAGATCTCGTTGAAGTTGGCCCTGCCGGACATGTCCTTCAGCGGCCTGACCGTCACGCCGGGGTGGTGCATGTCCACCACGAACATGGTCAGACCCTTGTGCTTGGGCACGTCCACGTCGGTGCGGGCGAGCAGCAGACCCCAGTCGGCGTGGTGGGCGACGGAGGTCCACACCTTCTGGCCGTTGACGATCCAGTGGTCGCCGTCGCGCTCGGCCCTGGTCTGCAGGCTGGCCACGTCGCTGCCGGCGCCGGGCTCGGAGAAGAGCTGGCACCAGATCTCCTCGCCGCGCAGCAGCGGCCGGATGAACCGCTCGCGCTGGGCGTCGGTGCCCCGGTCGACGAGCGTGGGCCCGGTCATGCCCAGGCCGATCATGAAGACGTAGGTGGGCAGGGTGTGGTCACGGGCCGCCTCGGCGAACGCGCGCTCCTCGGCCTGGGTCAGCCCCTGGCCGCCCCACTGCTTCGGCCAGGTGATGCCGGAGTAGCCGGCGTCGTAGAGCTTGGCCATGAAGTCCTTGGCGCGGGCGATCCCGTCGGCCTCAGGAGGGTCCTCGGACGGAGCATTGTCCCGCAGCCAGGCTCCGGCCGCACGCCGATAATCAGCAAGGTTCACATCGACTCCTCGGCATCAGTGCTCACTTACTCTAGTCAGCTCGTCCCGGCACGCATAGAGCATTGCTCTGGAGGTCTTTCCCGCGCGGATCGCCCGGCCACACTCCCAGGGACGCCCGTTTCGTCACAAGCGTGGCGAAATAGGGGACTGAGGCGCTTTTGTGACCTCCTACCGAAAGGCGTTCGGCCTTTCCCGATTACCATGATCAACATGACAGTCGGTAAGCCAGGCCGCCGTACCGTACCGGGACATCTCAGATCAGCAGCACTGAACGCCCGGTTTGTCCTATAAATACTAATGATCAGAAGTTAGAGTTACTCGCTGTGACAACAGGTTTCAGCCGATTACGGCGCGAGGATCTACTGAAGACGGCCTGCGAGGTGATCGCGGAGCGGGGATTCGGGCACGCCAGGACCCTGGACATCGCCAGGGCGGCCGGCGTCAGCCAGGCGCTGCTCTTCTACCACTTCGAGACCAAGGAACGGCTGCTCGCCCAGGCCTTCGCGTACGCGGCCCGCCTGCATCTCGAAGCCCTGGCCGACGTGGAGCGTTCGACGGGCACACCCCTCGACCGCCTGCGCTCGCTGCTGCGGCTCTGCTCTCCCGCGATCCCCACCGAGGGCTGGCGGTTGTGGATCGACGCCTGGTCCGAGGCCATGCGCAGCACGGAGCTCGAAGAGATCTCGCGGCGCATCGACGCCAGGGGGCGCACGCTCATGCGCTCGATCATCGAGGCCGGCGTGGCGGGCGGCGAGTTCACCTGCCCGGACCCCGACGGGACGACGTGGCGGCTCTTCGCGCTGATCGACGGGCTGGCGGTGCAGACGCACACCCATCCCAAGGTGTTGTCACGGCGGCGGGTCAACGTGCTGATCCGGACGGCGGCGGCGATCGAGCTGGGGGTGCCCCAGGACAAGTTGTGACCGGAAAAGCTGTGGTCCTCCCTTTCCCGCCTTATTGGATTCTCCGTACAATTAGCGGGCGAGGAGAGGAGTGCACGCGATGACGGACGCACCGAGCTCTACCACCGCCAGGGAACGTGACGAGCAGGTCGCGAGCGGGAGCGCGTACCGAGCGGTCATCGAACGCCTCTCGAAGGCGTCGGTCGACAAGCACTGGGAGCCGTACCGCGACATCCCCTGGGACGACCCGGAGTTCCTCGTGGATCCGGAGGATCCGCGCTGGGAGCTGCCCGAGGTCGACCGGCTGGGCGGCCACCCGTGGTACCGCGGCCGTTCCCCCGAGGAGCGCGCCAGGATCGGGCTGTGGCGGGTGGCCACGGCCATGAAGATCGGGCTGCAGTTCGAGAACCTGCTCAAGCGCGGGCTGCTCAACTACGCCTACCGGTTGCCGAACGGATCCCCCGAGTTCCGCTACGTCTACCACGAGACCATCGAAGAGGGACATCACGGGATGATGTTCCAGGAGTTCGTGAACCGCACCGGGATGCCGATCCGCGGCATGCCCGGCCCGCTGTCGGTGATCGCCCAGGTGGCGCCCTGGATCCCGCTGATCTCGACCGAGCTGTTCTTCATCTTCGTGCTGGGCGGCGAGGATCCCATCGACCACGTCCAGCGCAAGGTGCTCAAGGACGGCCGGGCGCACCACCCGCTGGAAGAGACGATCATGCGCATCCACATCGCGGAGGAGGCCAGGCACATCTCCTTCGCCCGGCACTACCTGCGCAACCGCGTGCCCAGGATGCCCGCACACCGGCGGCTGCTGCTCGGCCTCGTCTCGCCGGTCGTCCTCGGCGTCATGGCGCGCATCATGCTGGCCCCGCCCGGAGCGATGATCCGCCGCTTCGGGATCCCGGCGAGCGTCGTGGCCGAGGTCTATCTCCGCGACCCCGGCGCCCGGCAGAACATCCGCGACTCCGTCGCCAGGACGCGCGAGCTGTGCGCCGAGATCGGGCTGATCAACGCGGTGACCCGGCGCGTCTGGCGGATCATGGGGATCTGGGAGGCGCCGCGGGCCGCCGGGCGACCAGCACCTCGGTGACCGTCACCAGCTTCCACCTGCCCGACGGGTTCGACGCGAGCAGCGCCCGCCTGGCCATCTCGGTGAAGGCGTCCAGCCGGTCTCCGAGGCGGGCCGGAGCGGTGTAGGAGTAGGACAGCTGCAGGCCGATCACGGCCTCCAGGTCGTAGCCGATCCGCACCTCGTAGTGGGCCCGGTCGAGGTCGCGGAACGGCGAGCCGGCCAGCACGTCGTCATGGTGCTCGCCGGTGGCCTGGTAGGAGTTGCTCGCGGTGAAGGTGTTGACGCCGAACGCGTCGCGCACCCGCCGCATGGCCGGCTCCCACGGCTGCTCCTCGCCCGCGCGGGTGGGGCCGACCAACGCCACCACGCCGCCCGGCGGCAGCAGCCGGTCCAGGTCCGCCAGCACCTCGCGCCGGTCCATCCAGTGGAACGACCGCCCCATCACGACGTGGTCGAACGGGGGCAGCCGGTCGAGCGTCGTCGAGTCGCCGCGCAGCCAGCGGATGTTCTCCGCCCGCGCGGCCAGGCGCCTGCCCTCGGCGAGCATCTCGGCGTCCGGGTCGACGGCCAGCACCTCGCGTACGCGCCGGGCCAGCGGGATCGCCACCGTGCCAGGGCCGCAGCCCAGGTCCAGCACCGTCGCCCCGGCGCCGAACGTCATGGCCAGGTGCTCGATCGCCGGGTCGCCGTGGCCGGAGCGGTATTTCGCGTAGTAGGGAGCCGCGCCGCCGAACAGGTCCTCCATGGATGGGACCATATACGGGTTCGCGAATTGTCCGATGGAAGGTTCTGACTTGTGAGGCGGCTACTCACGGTCCTGCTGCTCGCTCTCGCCGCCGTGGGCGTGGCCGGCGCACCGGCCCAGGCGCACAACGTGCTCATCTCCAGCGACCCGCGCGACGGGTCCACGCTGGCGGCCTCGCCCGAACGGGTGACCCTGGTGTTCGACCAGGCGGTCCGGCAGGGATACGCGCAGGTGGGCGTGACCGGGGCCGACGGGTCCTCGTGGGCCGACGGGAGCCCCGAGGTGGCGGCCGAGCGGGTCTCGGTGAAGGTGCGGCCGCTGCCGGGCGGGGGGTCGTACACGGTGGGCTACCGGATCCTGTCGGCCGACGGGCACCCCGTCACCGGGAAGATCAGCTTCACCCTGGCCGCCGGCGCCTCCGCCGTCACCACCGGCCAGGCCGCCCCCGCCGCCCCCACCGGCCAGGCCGCTCCCGCCGGCCAGACCGGTGCCGCCGGCAGTGCTGAGGCCGCCGAGGCGGCGGCCAACGGCGGGGCGGGGATGGCCGTGGTGTGGATCGTGGGGGCACTGCTCGTGCTCGCCGCCGGCACGGCCGTCGCCCTCCGCCGCTCGGGCGCCCCGCGCCCCGCGCCGGCGGTGGCGAGCGCCGAAGGAACCGGTGCCGAGTCGGCGGGGCCCGCGGCGACTGGCGCCGTCGGGACTGGCGCCGAGGAAGCGGGTCCCGAGGAGACGGGCGCTGAGGAGACGGGCGCTGAGGAGACGGGCGCTGAGGAGACGGGCGCTGAGGAGACGGCTGCCGGGACGGTGGCCGCTACGGCGACCGGTGTTCAGGAAGCTTCGGCCGACAGGACGCGTTCGTGACGGCCGTCGCCGCTCCCCCGGTGCCCGGGCAGCGGGTCGGCGGGCGGCTGGTGGCGGGCGCGTTCGGGGTGTGCGCGGTGGTCGCGGCCGTGGCGGCCAGCTCGTTCACCGCTCAGCAGGCCGTCCCCGGCATTCCCATGCCGGGCCCCGTCGTCTGGGTCGGGCTGCCGGTCGTGCGCGTGCTGCTCGACGTGGCCGCCGTGGCGCTGGTCGGGCTCAGCCTGCTGCCCAAGCTGCTCGGCTTCAGGAACCCGGAGCGCTCGGAGCCGGTCCTGCTCAGGGTGCGCCCGCTGGCCGTGATGGCCGCGTGGGCGTGGGCGATCTGCGCGCTGCTCACCATCGTCTTCCAGACCGCCGAGCTCAACCCCGGCGCCGTGCCCACGTTCGGGATGATCGCCGACTACGTGGGCAGCGTCGGCACCGGCCAGGGGCTGCTGTTCAGCGCGGCGTGCGCGCTGGCGGCGGCCGGCATCGGGCTGATGGCGGTGCGGTTCGGCGAGAAGGTGCCGGCCGAGCTGCGGGTGGTCGTGGCGCTGTTCGGGCTGCTGCCGATCCCCGTCACCGGGCACGCGGTGAACTCGGTCTGGCACGACCCCATCATGATCTCGATGGAGATCCACGTCATGGGGGCGGCGGCGTGGACCGGCGGGCTGGCGGCCACGGCCGTCTTCCTGGCCTCGCATCGCGACCTGCTGGCCCTCGTGCTGCCGAAGTTCTCCAGGATGGCGACCGTCTGCCTGGCCCTGGTGGCGCTGTCCGGGCTGATCACTGGGCTGGGCACGATGGCGCTCACCCCCGGCGTGCGGTTGCCCGAGGCCATCGTGACCAGCCACTACGGGCAGTTGGTCGTGGTCAAGGCCGCGCTCGTGGCGCTGCTGGTGCCGCTGGCCGCCCACATCCGCTTCCGGCTCATGCCCGCCATCCGCCAGGGCCGGGCCACCGCCCTGGTCGGGTGGGCGGCGGCCGAGGTGGGCGTGATGGGGCTGGCGTACGGGGTGGCGGTGGCGATCACCAGAGCCTCGATCGCCTAGAGCCCGATCGCCCCAACCGGACTGCCGTTCAGGGGGTCGCGGGCGCGGTGACCGTGGTCGCCGGCGGGGGCGCCGGGACCTGCGCGGTCCTGCTGTGCCCGCGGGCGAACCACTCGATGGCCAGCCAGGCGACCAGCAGCCCGAGCCCGGCCCACCCGGCCGACGCCGTGACCAGCGGCGGCGAGCCCATCAGCCCCTCCTGGCCCTTGAGCGCGCCGTACACCGGACCCATGACCGCGTTCTGGGCGATCAGCGCGCCGTACGCGCCCGCCGTGACGACGGCCGTGCCGAGCACCGCCCGTACGGCGGGGATCCGGACCAGGAACGCGAGGTCCACCAGCAGCCCGCCCGCGACCAGGAAGAACGGCAGCGCCGACGGCGGGAAGCCGGTGTAGGTGAGCAGCGGCCAGACCAGCGTCCTGAACCCCACGTAGGCCCCCGCGACGAGGGTGGCTGAGCCGAACCTGCCGATCAGCAGCCTGGCCGCGACCAGTACCGACAGCCCGGCGACCACGGCGTAGACCGGGTAGAGGTAGTCGGGCACGGGCAGCGTGAACCCGGTGACCATCGTCCGGTCCACCGGCCGCCCCATCTGGTCGGCGGCGAACTGGAGCAGGATCTTCTCGGCGTAGACGACGTTGTTGTCCCAGGCGCCCAGCGACAGGATGCCGTACTCCTGGTGCTGCTCGGGGAAGTGCACGTTCTCCAGGAAGAACGCGAAGAACGCGCCGAGCACGACCACCCGCTCACGTCCCGGAGGCGCGCCCACGAACCAGCCCCGGATCACGCCGGCGATCATGAAGAACGTCCCGGCGTAGAGCATGATGTGGGACGGGCTCCACGAGGTGATGTCGAGCCCGTTGACGCGGTGGTTGATCAGGTCGAGCGGCACCGCGACGAGGAAGATCCCGGTGCCCCACTGGATCAGCCTGAGCGCGGCCTTGTCGACGCCGTAGCCGGTGTAGCCGTGGATGATGACGAGGGCGACGACCAGGGCCGTGCCGGCGGAGTTGAGCAGGTGGGGCGGGGCGAGGTCGTCACGCAGCCACTTGAAGTGCCACGAGACGTCCCAGGCCGAGCCGAGCACCTTGAGCGTGAACGCCACCAGCCACCCGTAGTAGAGCACCCTGAACAGGTCGTGCGGCGTCTCGCGGCCGGCCTCGCCGCGAGTCCAGTAGGGCAGGGCCCATGCGGCGGCCCTCTTGAACGATGCTGGAGACTTCACGGGACTGAATCTTACGGTCATCGGTCGCACTGGCCCACGATGAGTCGTTCGACCTGTTTCGCGATCTTCCCCGGAGGGTCATGGCTTGGGGTACGACGCCCGCATGGAGAACGTGAGCGGTGTCCTGGGCTCCCCCGCCGGGCGCCGGTAGCCGTTCCCGTCTTCGACCAGCGTGCCGAAGCGGCGGAACAGGGTGTGATCGTGCTCGTGCAGGAACTCCATCCGCAGCCCGGCCGCCGCGACCGCGCTGACGATCTCACCGAGACCGTGCCGGAACTGCACGGTGGTCTGGTGCTCCAGGATCTCGGGGCCGGTGTAGGTGTGGGGATATTCCCAGACATGGGGGCCGCGGTCGAAGTAGTCCTCGGTGACCTTGGTGCCGCTCTCGTCGTCCAGGACGTCCATGAACGGGTGGAACTCGGCGACGTACAGGAACCCGCCCGGCTTGAGCAGGGCCTTGACTGTCCGCGCCCAGCGGGTGAGGTCGGGCAGCCAGACCAGGGCGCCGATGCCGGTGTAGACGATGTCGTACGTCTCGCCCAGCGCCCGCTCGGCGTCGTAGACGTCGGCGGTGACGAACCTGGCCGTAAGGCCGCACTCCGCGGCGATCCTCCTGGCCTGCTCGATGGCGGCCTCGGAGAAGTCGAGGCCGGTCACCTCGGCCCCCGCCCTGGCCCAGGAGAGGGTGTCGAGGCCGAAGTGGCACTGCAGGTGGACCAGGCTGCGGCCGGCGACCTCGCCCACCTCGTCGAGTTCGAACGGCCGCAGCGCGTTCCTGCCCGCCTTGAAGCCCTCGACGTCGTAGAAGGCGCTGCCGACGTGGACGGGGACGCGCGCGTTCCAGTTGGCCCTGTTGACCTGGAGATAGTCGTCCATGATCGTGATGCTAGCGGTCGCGGCGGCGCAGGCGTACCGGCAGGTGCTTGAGCCCGTTCTGGAAGTTCGAGGTGAGCCGGTGGGGCGGGCCGGCCGACTCGACGTCCCAGGCGAGCAGTTCGCGCAGCACCGACCGGAACTGGGCGCGGGCCAGGTGCGCGCCGAGGCAGAAGTGCGGGCCGAAGCCGAAGCTGACGTGGTCGTTCGGCGTGCGGGCGACGTCGAACCGGTCGGGATCGGGAAAGACGGACGGGTCGCGGTTGGCGGAGGCGTGGTAGACGACCACCTTGTCGCCCGCCCGGATCGACTGGCCGGCGAGGGTGAGGTCTCGGGTCGCGGTCCGCCTGAAGTGCATGACCGGCGGCCAGAAGCGCAGCATCTCCTCCACGGCGGAGTCGAGCAGGGAGGAGTCGGCGCGCAGGCGAGCCAGCTCGGCGGGGTGCTGGAGCAGCGTGAGCAGGCCGCCGGGGATGCCGTTGCGCAGGGTCTCGTTCCCGGCGACGGCGAAGAGGAAGAACATGTTCTCGAACTCGGCCTCGGTCAGGCCGCCCTTCGGCCCGCCCGTCAGCATCGCGGACATGACCGACTCGCCGTCCACGGGGCTCTCGGCCAGGGCGTGCGCGTATGCGAACATGTCGGTCAGCGCCGCCCTGGAACGCGGGTTGACCCCGGGACGCGGCTCCGGCCTGGCCGCGACGGCGAGCCGGCCCATCGGGGTGAGGGCCTCGGCGTCGGCCGTGGACAGGCCCGCGTAGTCGTCGTCCTGGTAGCCGATCACGCGCGAGGCCCAGTCGTACAGCAGCCGCCTGTCCCGCGCCGGAACCCCCATGACGTGGGCCAGCGTCCACACCGGCAGGTCGGCGGCCACCTCCACGAAGTCGCACTCCCCCGCCTCGAACAGCGCCGCCGCCCGCGCCGCGATCGCCTGCTCCAGGGCCCGCACGGCCCTCGGGGTGAACGCCGCCGCCACGATCCGGCGCAGCCTGGAGTGGTCGGGCGGGTCCATGTTCAGCATCTGCGCCTGGACGAAGCGCAGGTCGGCCGGGGTGTCGGGGTCGCGGATCTGGGTGGCGCCGAGGTGGGAGGAGAAGTCCTCGGGGTGGCGCAGCACGTGTTTGACGTCGGCGTGCCGGAACACCGCCCAGTAACCGGGCCCCTCGCGCCAGGGGCCCAGGGCGGGCTCGGGGATCCAGCAGACGGGAGATTCCTCCCTGAGGGCGGCGAACAGGTCGTACGGGACCGCCGTCTCGTACGTTGACGGCTGGAACACCTCGACCACCGACCGCCGCACCGACCCCATCCCTCCACAATGCGCCCCGCCCCGGCGCCCCGGCAACTCGCCGCACGCGTAACGTGCGCGCGCCCGGTGGGGATGACGGTCACGTGACTCCGGAAAACGCAGAGGCGATTCTGACTCAGTACTTCGCCCCCTGGATCCAGCGGCTCGGACTGCGCGTGGAGGAGGTGGGCGAGCGGCACGCCGTCGTACGGCTGCCCTGGTCCGACGACCTGGCCAGGGAGGGCGGTGGGCTGAGCGGGCAGGCGATGATGGCCGCGGCCGACACCGCGACCGTCGTCGCCATCTCCTCGGCGCGGGGCGGGTTCGTGCCGATGACCACGGTCCAGCAGTCCACGACGTTCCAGCGGCCGGTGGTGGGCAAGGACGTGCTGCTCGACGTCCGGATCACCAAGCTGGGCCGCACGCTGGCCTTCACCGAGATCACCCTCACGGCCGAGGGCGGCGGCGAGGTCGTGGCGCAGGCGAGCACCGTCTACGCGCTCCTGGGCTGAAGACCGGGTAGGCCGCGCCCTTACGTGCGAGGTAATCGCGGTGCCGCGGGAACGAGAGGAGAGTGTGTGACGGCACCACTGAAACCGGACTTGAGGGACAGATCATGACGACTCGCGACACCGTTCAGGAACTGCTGCGCCGGATCGGCGAAGGGGACGCCGAGCGCACCGCCGGGCTGTTCGCCGAGCGCTGCGACTGGAAGTACAGCTGGCCGGAGGAAGGACACCCGGCGGTGCCGTGGATCAAGCCGCGGTCGAGCCGCGACGATGCAGAAGATCTCTTCCGCGCGCTGGCCGCGTACCACGTGCCCGAGCTGAACGGCACGTCGGTGGCGCGCATCCTGGTGGACGGGGACGACGCCGTCGTGCTCGGAGACATCGTCCAGACGGTCGAGGCCACCGGTGAGGCGTACACGTCCCCGTTCGCCCTGCACCTCACGGTCGAGGACGGGCGCATCACCCGCTACCACATCTACGAGGACAGCCTGACCGTGGCCACGGCGCACTCCGCCCGGCGCCGCGCTTCATGATCGTCGTCTCAGGGATCTCTCAGGTGCGGAAAGTAGGCTCTCCGCATGAAGCGTGTGGCCGCTTTGACAGCGGCGCTCGCCCTCATCGGGGTGACGACGTGGCTCGTGTGGCCGTCGGCTCCCGAGGTGCGGGGCCAGGACCAGAGAATCACCGTCGTCGACGGGCCGGCCGGCGACGAGCGGGTCGAGCTCGACACGACCTTCTTCGCGCCGCCCGGCGGCGGGAAGGCGCCGGCCGTGCTGCTCGCGCACGGGTTCGGCGGCAGCAAGCAGAGCATGCGGGACCAGGCGGTACGGCTCGCCGAGCAGGGCTACGCCGTCATGACGTGGTCGGCGCGCGGATTCGGCCGTTCGGGCGGCCAGATCGCACTCAACTCGCCCGACTACGAGGTCAAGGACGTCAAGCAGCTGATCGACTGGCTGGCCCGGCGTCCCGAGGTCCGGCTCGACGCCTCGGGTGACCCGCGCGTCGGCATCGCGGGCGGCTCGTACGGCGGCGCCATCGCGCTGATGACCGCCGCCTACGACCAGCGGGTGGACGCGATCGTTCCCCAGATCACCTGGTCCGACCTGGCCGACGCGCTCTTCCCCAACGCCGCTCGGCCGGCCACGCCGTCCACCGCCGCCCGGTCCACCGCGGGTCCCGCAGAGCAGTCGGACCCGGTGGGCGGGGTCTTCAAGCGCATGTGGGCCGGCATCTTCTTCGGCCAGGGCGTCTCGCTGGACCCCACGTCCCTGCTGGGCCGGCGTGAGGCCGCCCCGCCGCTGACGCCCGAGCAGGCCAGGTGCGGCCGGTTCCTGCCCGCGATCTGCGCGGTCTACCAGCAGGTCGCCGAGACCGGGCGGGCCACGCCCGAGGCCGTCGAGCTGCTGCGCAAGTCGAGCCCGATCACCGTGGCCGGGCAGATCAAGGCCCCGACGCTGCTCATCCAGGGCCAGCGCGACTCGCTGTTCCCGCTCGGTCACGCCGACGCCAACGCCAGGGCCATCGCCGCCGCGGGCACCCCGGTGAGCCTGGCCTGGTTCGACGGCGGGCACGACGGGGGCAACGGCGAGGCCGACTGGCTGTTCGACCAGTCTGCGGCCTGGTTCGCCCGTTATCTGAAGGGCGACGACTCGGCGCCGCGGGTGAGCGCGTTCACGGTGACGCGTGACGGCGGCCGCGACCCCGGCACCCGCCAGCGCATCAGGCTGCACCCGGAGGCGGGCGCCTACCCGGGCCTCGCGGGCACCGGCACCACCGACGTCGCGTTGAGCGGCCCCGCGCAGAACATCGTCAACCCGCCTGGCGGCGCCCCGGCGGCGATCTCCACCGTGCCGGGCATCGGCGGCCTGCTGGCCGGCCAGAACACCGGCGGCGTCTCGCTCGACATGCCGGGACAGTCCGCCGCGTTCGAGTCGGCGCCGCTCACCGCCCCGCTCCAGCTCACCGGCAGCCCCACCGTCAAGATCAAGGTGTCGGGCAAGGGCGAGGCCACGCTGTTCGTGAAGCTGTACGACGTGGCCGACAGCATCCAGCCGCCCGCCCTGCCGGCCGGCCTGGTCGCGCCGGTCCGGGTGAGCATCCCCGAGGGCGCCGGCAGCGCGGAGGCCACCGTCACCCTGCCCGCCGTGGACCACAACTTCGCGGCCGGACACCGGCTGCGCCTGGTCGTGGCCACGACCGACATGGGGTTCGCGACCCCGGCACAGCCGGCCGCGTACCAGGTGGCGCTGGCCTCCCCCGCGCTCGCGGTCCCGACGGTCGGCACGCTGGCCGCCGCGCCGACCGGGATCGTGTGGTGGGTGTGGGCGATGCCGCTGGCCGCCGTCGTGGTCGCCGGCGTCCTGCTGGCCACGGGACGCACCCCGTCCCGCCGCCGTAAAGCCGCAGCCACTGGGACGCCGGACGCCCGCGAGGCCGTCGCCGCCTCCAGCGAGGCCCCGCTCGGCGACGCGGACGTGCCGCTGGAGATCAGCGGGCTGACGAAGGCGTACCGCAACGGCGAGCTGGCCGTGGACGGCCTGTCGTTCCGGGTCGAACGGGGCCAGGTGCTCGGGCTGCTCGGGCCGAACGGCGCCGGCAAGACGACGACGATGCGGATGATGATGGGCCTCATCCACCCGGACGCCGGCGAGATCCGCATCTTCGGCGAGCCGGTGGCCCCCGGCGCCCCCGTGCTGTCGCGGCTCGGGTCGTTCGTGGAGGGGCCCGGTTTCCTGCCGCACTTGTCGGGACGCGACAACATCGCCCTCTACTGGGCCGCCACCGGCCGGCCCGCCGCCGACGCGCACTTCGAGGAGGCGCTGGAGATCGCGGACCTGGGCAAGGCGCTCGACCGGGCCGTACGCACCTACTCCCAGGGCATGCGCCAGCGGCTGGCCATCGCCCAGGCCATGCTCGGCCTGCCCGACCTGCTCGTGCTGGACGAGCCCACGAACGGCCTCGACCCGCCCCAGATCCGTGAGATGCGCGAGGTGCTCAAGCGCTACGCCCGCGACGGCCGTACCGTGATCGTCTCCAGCCACATGCTGGCCGAGGTGGAGCAGACCTGCAGCCACGTCGTGGTCATGCGGCGCGGACAGCTCGTCTCGACCGGCCCGGTGTCACAGCTGCTGGGAACGGCCACCACGGTCAACGGGCACGGGCCGCGCCTGGAAGACGTGTTCCTCGACCTCATCGGAGACAACGCATGACCGCCGCGACCGGCTACGCGCCGAACCGCACGCTGCCGCTGCGGGTGGAGATCGTCAGGCAGTTCAAGCGCAGGCGGACGATCGTCGCGTTCGGGCTGCTGCTGGCGCTGCCGTGGATCCTCGTGATCGCGTTCCAGTTCGGACCGCAGTCGAACGCGCAGGGCCAGTCGGCGCTGCGCATCTCCGACCTGGCCACCGAGAGCGGCCTGAACTTCGCCGCCTTCGCCCTGTCGGTGTCGGCCAGCTTCCTGCTGGTGGTGGCGGTCGCGCTGTTCTGCGGCGACACGGTCTCCAGCGAGGCCAACTGGTCGTCGCTGCGTTACCTGCTGGCGGCGCCGGTCCCGCGCGACCGGCTGCTGCGGGTGAAGCTGATCGTGGCGCTCGGCTACTCGGCCGCGGCGGTGATCTGCCTGCCGCTGATGGCGCTGCTCGCGGGGACGCTGGCGTTCGGCTGGGACGACATCCAGGTGCCGGGGACGGGCGAGACCATCCCGGCCTTCGACGTGCTGCCGCGCTTCGGCATCGTGATCGGGTACGCGCTGGTCAGCCAGCTCGTGGTGGCCGCCGTGGCCTTCCTCGTCTCGACCATGACCGACTCCCCGCTGGGCGCCGTGGGCGGGGCGGTCGGCCTGTGGATCGTGTGCACCATCCTCCAGGCCGTGGAGGCGCTGGGGGTGCTGCGCGAGTTCCTGCCCACGTTCTGGAACAACGCCTGGCTGGACGCCCTGGCGCCCGAGCTGGACTGGAGCGGCATGGCGAAGGGGGCCTCGATCTCGATCACGTACGCGGCGATCCTCATCGCGGTGGCGTTCCGGCGCTTCCGCCGCAAGGACGTGGTCAGCTAGAGCGCGTGGGCGGTCACCCGACCCAGTCGAGGGCCCGGGTGACCGCCTTCTTCCAGCCCGCGTAGCCCTCCTCGCGCTGGTCCTCGCTCCACCTGGGCTCCCAGCGGCGGTCCTCGGCCCAGTGGGCGCGCAGCTCACCGGTGTCGGCCCAGTAGCCGAAGGCCAGGCCGGCGGCGTACGCGGCCCCGAGCGCGGTGGTCTCCGACACGGTCGGCCGGCTGACGGGCACGCCCAGGATGTCGGACTGGAGCTGCATGCACAGGTCGTTGGCCGTCACCCCGCCGTCCACCTTGAGCACGTCGAGCACCACCCCCGAGTCGCGCTGCATCGCCTCGACGACGTCGCGGCTCTGGTAGCAGATGGCCTCCAGCGCGGCCCTGGCGAGGTGGGCGTCGGTGTGGTAGCGCGACAGGCCGACGATGGCGCCGCGGGCGTCGGCGCGCCAGTACGGGGCGAACAGGCCGGAGAAGGCCGGCACGAAGTACATTCCGCCGCTGTCGTCCACCTGCCGCGCCAGCGTCTCGCTCTGGGCCGCCGAGGTGATGATGTGCAGCTGGTCGCGCAGCCATTGGACGGCCGAGCCCGTCACCGCGATCGAGCCCTCCAGCGCGAAGATCGTGGGATTCGCGCCGAACTTGTAGGCCGGGGTGGTGAGCAGGCCGCTCTGCGAGCGCACCGGGGCGGGGCCGGTGTTGAGCAGCAGGAAGTTGCCGGTGCCGTAGGTGTTCTTGGCCTCGCCCGGCGCGAAGCAGACCTGACCGACGGTGGCGGCCTGCTGGTCGCCCAGGATGGCGGTGATCGGCACCTCGCCGGCCATGGGCCCCTGCCTGACCGTGGCGCCGTAGCCGGTCGGGTCGGCGGACGGGCGGATCTCGGGCAGCATCGCGCGCGGGATGCCGAAGAACGACAGCAGTTCGTCGTCCCAGTCGAGGGTGGTCAGGTCCATCAGCATGGTGCGGCTGGCGTTGGTCACGTCGGTGATGTGCACGCCGCCGTTGACGCCGCCGGTGAGGTTCCACAGGGTCCAGGTGTCGGTGGTGCCGAAGATCGCCTCACCGCGCTCGGCGTCCGCGCGGACGCCCTCGACGTTCTCCAGGATCCACTGGATCTTGCCGCCGGAGAAGTACGCCTCGGGCCGCAGTCCCGTGCGGTCGCGGATGACCTGGCCGCGGCCGTCGCGTTCGAGCTCGGCGGCGATCCGGTCGGTGCGGGTGTCCTGCCAGACGATCGCGTTGTAGTACGGGCGTCCGGTGCGGGCGTTCCACACGACCGTGGTCTCGCGCTGGTTGGTGAGCCCGATGGTCACGAGGTCGCCGTCGTGCAGCCCGGCCCGCTGCATCGTGCTCTGGATCACGGCGGCGGTCCTGGTCCAGATCTCGATCGGGTTGTGCTCGACCCAGCCGGACCTGGGCAGGATCTGCTCGTGTTCGAGCTGGTACTTGGCCACCTCGGCCCCATCGTGATCGAAGATCATGAAGCGGGTGCTGGTGGTCCCCTGGTCGACGGCGCCCACGAACTCGGGCATGCGGTTCTCCCCCGGTCTGTCCTCAGTCGGACGGCTTCACGGTGTCGCGGTCCTCGCCCTGGGGGAGAAAGCGGGCGATGCACGCCTGATACAGGCCGGCCCCGATGACGCCGCCGATCAGCGGGCCGACGATCGGGACCCAGAAGTAGAGGTCGCCGTACTGGTCGCGCCACGCGCCGCCGTATCCGGTGAGGAAACTGGCCAGGCGCGGCCCGAAGTCGCGGGCCGGGTTGATGGCGTAGCCGGCGTCGGCGCCGAAGGACATGCCGATCCCGACGATGAGCAGCCCGATCACGAACGGCCCCATGTTCGCGCTCGGCGCCATGTTGGCCGTGTCGGACAGGGCGAAGATGACGAAGAGCAGGATCGCGGTGCCGATGATCTGGTCGCGCAGCCCGCCCCACAGGCCGACGGGCAGGGTGCCGTTGCCGGGCAGGGTGGAGAAGACGATCTGGGTCTTGATCGTGTGCCCGGGGTCGAACATGGTCAGTATTTCGGTGTAGTTCCAGCGCACGATGAGGGCGGCGAGGAAGGCCCCCGCCGTCTGCGCGACCACGTACGGGAGCACCTTGGGCCACGGGAAGCCGCGGAACAGCGCGAACCCGAGCGTCACGGCGGGGTTGAGGTGCGCGCCCGTCGTGCGTCCGGCCACGTAGACGCCCAGCATGACACCGATGCCCCAGGCCCACGCGATGCTGTCGTGGTCGCCGAGCCCGCCCGCGACCACCTGCGCGACCACGCCCGCGCCGAACAGGATGAGCACCGCGGTCCCCGCGAACTCCGCGATGAGCTCGCCCCTGTGCCCCATCCGGATGAGCCGTCCGGCCACCGGTCACCTCCCTCGCACCGCTGTGTGCCATTCCCGATTTCAGCGGATGCATACGGAAAGTACGTAACGCGTTGCGGAAAGTAACGACCAAGCGTCCCGGCGAGCCGCCTCGGCGTGAGCCGCCTCAGATCGTGCGGGAGAAGGTGATCGCGTCCTTGTCGGGCCCGTTGTAGCCGGGCACCGGGCCGGCGACGTCGAAGCCCATGCGGCGGTGGAAGGCGATCGAGGCCGTGTTGACCGGCGAGGTGATCGCCTTGACCACGTGGCGGCCGTGCTCGCGGGCCAGGCCGAAGAAGTGTTCGTACATGACGCGGGCCAGCCCGCTCTTGCGCGCGCCCGGCGCGACGCCGACGAAGTGGATGTAGGCCTCGTCGGGCAGGGACGGGGACGGGAAGCCGACGAGGAAGCCCGCAAGCGCGCCGGCCTCCTCGGCGATCAGGGAGGTGCGGTGGAAGTGATCGAGGAACACCCTGGGCAGGGATGGCAGGATCGGCCGGCCCCACCAGCCGTCGACCACGGCGGCGATGGCGTCGTAGTCGCCGGGCACGGCCGGCCGCAGCGCGGGGATCATGCCGGGTCAGCCCCAGTGGGGCGGCCGGTTGTCCAGGTAGAAGGCGTCGGAGTCGGGCTCGCGCCAGTCGCCCCACGCGAGGTCGGTGTCGTCGGCCGTCTGCTCAGGTAGGAAATCTTCCACGCCGAACATACTACTCGGGTGTACAAACCCATACCGAGCGTGTCCGCAGGTCCAAGGACATGCGGCGATCGCGGCGGTACGATGCCAGTGCAGGTGTCGCCGATCCCCCCGTGAGGCTGCGCATGGCCACCCCGACAGGCTGGCGGCGAGAAGGCAATCTGCCGGCGGAGCTGACCAGCTTCGTGGGCCGGACCCGCCTCCTCACCAACCTCAAACGGCACCTCGGCGAATCCCGCCTGGTGACCGTCACCGGCATCGGTGGTGTGGGCAAGTCCCGGACGGTGCTGCGGCTGGCCCATCAGGTGCGCCCTCATTACCCCGACGGCGTCTGGTTCGCCGACCTGGCCCGGCTGCAGGACGCGGGCATGGTCAGGCACACCATCGCCTCCGCCCTCGGCATCGCCGACCAGTCCTCGCGTGAGGCGTCGGAGTCGCTGTCGGAGTGGGTGGGCGAGCGCGACATGCTGCTCATCATCGACACCTGCGAGCACCTGGTGCAGGGCTGCGCCGAGCTGATCCACGAGCTGCTGGAGGCCGCGCCCAACCTGAAGGTGCTGGCCACCAGCCGCCAGTCGCTGCACCTGCCCTACGAGCACGTCGTCCCGGTGCCGCCGCTGCAGGTGCCCGGCGATGATCCGGCCGAGAGCCTGTTCACCAACGAGTCGGTGCAGCTCTTCGCGGCCAGGGCCGGGGCGAGCGTGCCCGACTTCGTGCTCGACGAGGACAACATCGCCCCGGTGGCCGAGCTCTGCCGCCGCCTCGACGGCATCCCGCTGGCGATCGAGCTGGCCGCGGTGCGGCTGCGGGCGCTGTCGGTCGAGCAGATCCTCGGGCTGCTGGCCGACCGGTTCAGCCTGCTGGCCGGCGCCAGCCGAACGGCGCTGCCCCGGCACCAGACGCTGCGCGCGGCCATCGGCTGGAGCCACGAGTTGTGCGAGCCGGCCGAACGGCTGCTGTGGGCGCGGCTGTCGGTGTTCGCCGGCGACTTCGAGCTCGACGCTGCCCGCTTCGTCTGCTCCGACGGGCGGCTGCCGTCCGAAGACATCACCGACCTGGTGACCGGGCTGGTGGAGAAGTCGATCCTGCTGATCAGGAGCAACCACGCGGGCGTGCGCTACAAGCTGATCGACACCCTGGCCGAATACGGCGAGGAGTGGCTGGAGAAGCTGGGCCAGAAGGAGCGGATGCGCCAGCGGCATCTGGAGTACTACCTGAGCCTGGCCCAGCGCAGCGAGGACGCCTGGTCGGGGCCGCGTCAGATCTACTGGTTCGTCCGCATGCGCCAGGAGCACGACAACGTCCGCATCGCGCTCGAACACGCGCTGCGCTCGTCGGGCAAGTCCCAGCTCGCGCTGACGCTGCTGTCGTCGCTGTGGTTCATGTGGGTGTGCTGCGGGTTCGCCCGCGAGGGCCGTCTCTACCTGGAGCGGGCCCTGGAGGCCAACCCCACCGTGAGCAAGGAACGGTGCAAGGCCCTCTGGGTCCTGTCCTACGTCAAGAGCGCCCAGGGCGACAGCGCGGGAGCGCTGCAGGCGGCCGAGAAGTGCAGCACCGAGGCCGTGCGCGTGGGCGACTCCCGCGCGGTGATCCTGGCCTCCAAGATGCAGGGCACGGCGGCGCTGCTGCAGGGCGACCTGCAGAAGGCCAGCGCGCTGCTGGGCGTGGCGATCGAGTTCAACACCGACAACAAGGAGCTCAACCCGGGCCTGCTGCCCGCGATCGTCGAGCTGTCGATCGTGCTGACCACGCAGGGCGAGCTCTATGAGGCCGAGTCGCTGCTGCAGGACTGCCTTCAGGTGTGCAAGGAGCGCGGCGAGCTGTGGGTCAGCTCCCACGCGCAGTGGGCGCTGGCCAGCACCAGGCTCGCCACCGGCCGCACCGGCGAGGCGCTGCAGAACGTCAGGGAGGCGCTGCGGATCAAGCGCCACTTCCACGACACGCTCGGCACCCTGATGGCCCTGGAGACGGCGGCGCGCATCTTCGCCGCGGCCGCGCAGCCGCCGGTGGCCGCCAAGCTGCTCGGGGCGCTGCAGCAAAACTGGCGGACGGCCGGTCTGCCGCAGCTCGGCGCGCCGTGGATGACCGACGACCACGACCGGTGCGTACGCGAGTGCAAGCAGGCCATGGGCGAGCTGGCCTACAAGAACGCGTTCGAGGAGGGCGCCAGGCTCGATCTCGATGAGGCGTCCGGGCTCGCGCTGGAGGATCCGGACGCCCCCGAAGAGAACTCTGACGGGACCTAGACGGCCTGCGGCCAGCGGGTGCCGTCAGGCCAGGCGTGCACGTATCGGGCACTGCCGAGCGAGAACTCGATGTGGCCGCGCACCCAGTGTTCGAGGCCGCGGACGTACTTGCGGACCGGCAGCGGAGCCCACTGCTCCAGCGCGGCGCGCCGGTGGACGAACGCCGCGATGGCGTCGTTGTGCATCTGCGCGACCTCGCGCAGCGCGTCCTGCAAGGTGAGGGACTTGTGCGTGGCCAGCACGGTCACGAGGTTGTGCCTGGCCTTGTCGTTGCCGCGTTCCTTGGCGTACGACAGGAGGTCGTTGTCCCAGCCGATGAGGTCGCACGCCAGGTCGGAGAGCGTGCGCACGTCGGGGTGGTGCCATTCCTCGGCTTCCAGCCGGTAACCGCCACCGGCGTCGATGAGGGCGAAGCAGGTGTAGGTGGCCCCCGTGATGCGGCGCATCAGGACGTAGTCCTCGGGGGTGGGGATGAGGTCGACCTCGCGGTTGGCCGCCTCCCAGATCTGGGCGAACAGATACTCCTTCACCGTGATCCGCCACCGGTCCACCTGTGCGGGGGTGGCGGCTTCGGTGATGCGGCGGAGGAGCTCGTTGAGTGCGAGGCCGAAGGGGTCGCCGGCGTCCGGCTCGCGCCGCCGGTCGAGGATTTCGAGCAGCGGCGGAAGGGCCCGCGCCAGCGCGGAGGCGCGGTGCCCCATCAACTCGCCTTCGCAGAAGGCGTCGTCGAAGGCGAAGAGCCAGTTGTACCAGTCGTTGATCAGCCTGAGGCTTTCGCGCGGCACGGTGGGGTTGGTACGTGCCGCGAGCAGACCGATCTGTGAGCGCCTGAAGTGATCGATGGTGTCGGCGCCGTTCAGCATTCGTGAGGCGGCCAGCCATGCGTGGCTCTCCGCGTCGACCTCCGAGGCATGCACGTTGATCTCGTTCGGGAACGGACATGGCAGCGGAGGGATGTGGAGCGGTCGCCTACTGAAGGAGTGCGCAGAAGTAGCCACGTCTCCCAGCATGACTAGGGAGTGTTCGAAAGGCCACACTCAGCAACTTCGGGCCCTTTAGTGCTTATTTCATACTATGAATCGCTTTGCGAGAACCATTGGATAAACTGGGCATTCGCGAACATTAGTGCCGTCTCTCGCGCGGACGGCCGCCCGGCGTCGGGATCGGCTCCCCCGTCCAGCAACGCCCTGACCACAGCCGATTCCTTCTTGAACACGGCACCGGCGAGCGGCGTCTGCCCACGGTCGTTGACCCGGTCCACGTCGGCGCCGCTTGTGACAAGCATGCGTACGGTCTCGGCGTGACCGTAATAAGCCGCCAGCATCAGCAAAGTGTCACCTTTGTCGTTGGCCAGGTTGACCGGCAGCCCGGCCGCCACATACGCGCGCAGCGCCTCGGTGTCGCCCGCCCTGGCCAGGCCGAACATCCTGGTGGCGAACTCCACCAGCTCCGGGTCCTCGTCCATGCATCCCTTTTTCCCTCGATAGGGTGCCGTGCACGGAATCGTTCCGGCGCGCCGTAGGTTCTGGTGAAGAGTACCTAGGGAAAGGCTGTCCAACCGTGTTCGACCCGAAGGATCTCTACAAGCTCGCAGACGATGCGCCCGAGCTGACCGATCCGGTGTTGCTGTACCACTTCGACGGCTTCGTCGACGCGGGCGGTGCCGGACGCCTCGCGCTCGGCCACCTGCTGGCCGAGCTGGAGCACCGGGTCGTGGCGACGTTCGACGTGGACCGGCTGCTCGACTACCGGTCGCGGCGGCCCATCATGACGTTCGACACCGACCGGTGGGTGGAGTGTGAGAACCCCGAATTGGCCGTCCATGTGGCCGAGGACTCGACGGGGACCCCGTTCCTGGTGATGAGCGGGCCCGAGCCCGACCGGGAGTGGGAACTGTTCACCAAGGCCGTGCGGGCGCTGGTCCAGCAGCTCAAGGTGAGCAAGATGGTGACCTTGCACGGCATCCCGATGGCGGTCCCGCACACCCGGCCGCTCGGCCTCACCATGCACGCCAGCCGGCCCGAGCTGATCAACGCGCAGACCAGCGCGTTCGGCCGGGTGCAGGTGCCCGGCAGCGTCGCCGCGCTGCTGGAGCTGCGCCTCGGCGCGCAGGGCCACGACGCGGTGGGCTACGCGGTGCACGTGCCGCACTACCTGTCGCAGGCCGAATACCCGACCGCCGCCGTGACGGCCCTGGAGGCCGTGACGCGGGGCACGGGGCTGGTCTTCCCGATGGACGCCCTGCGTGACGCCGCCCGGCGCACCACGACGGAGATCGAGGAGCAGATCCGCGCCTCGGCCGAGCTGTCCACCGCCATCTCGGGGCTGGAGCAGCAGTACGACGCGTTCGCCGGCGGGGCGGAACGCGAGAACCTGATGGCCGAGACGACGCCCATGCCCACGGGCGACGAACTGGCCGCCCAGTTCGAACGTTTCCTGGCCGAGCGCGACGACGAGTGACCGGAGGGCCTCCCCTCGGCCGAGCCCTTCGGCCGAGTCGCCGGAGGCCCCTCGACCGAGTGGCCAGAAACCCCTCCGCTCGGGCCGGGATAGCCTGGCTCGATGAGCGAGATCCGCGTCGGGCTGGTCGGCTACGGCACCGCCGGGGCGTACTTCCACGCCCCTCTCATCCACGCCACCCCCGGCCTGTCCCTGGCGGCCGTGGTGACCGGAAAACCCGATCGCCAGGCCGAGGTGACCGGCCGCTACGGCGCGACCGCCGTCGCCGACGTACGGGACCTGTGGGAGCGGTGCGACCTCGTCGTGGTCGCCTCGCCCAACAGGACCCACGTGAGCACGGCCGCCGCGGCGCTCGGCCACGGCCTGCCCGTCGTCGTGGACAAGCCGCTGGCCGGTACCGCCGAGGAGGGCCGTGACCTGGTGCGGCTGGCCGAGGGGCGCGGGCTCATGCTGACCGTGTTCCACAACCGGCGCTGGGACGGCGACTTCCGCACCGTGCTGCGCCTGGCCGGCGAGGGCCGGCTGGGCGAGGTGCGCCGGTTCGAGTCGAGGTTCGAGCGCTGGCGCCCGGCGCCCAAGGGCGGCTGGCGCGAGACCGGCGCGCCCGAGGAGATCGGCGGCCTGCTCTACGACCTCGGCAGCCACCTCGTCGACCAGGCCGTACAGCTGCTCGGGCCGGTGCGCGAGGTCTACTGCGAGAGCGACGTCAGGCGGGAGGGGGTCACCTTCGACGACGACACGTTCATCGCGCTGACCCACGCCGGCGGGGCCCGCTCGCACCTGTGGGCCAGCTCGGTGGCGGCGCGGCTCGGGCCGAGGTTCCGGGTGCTCGGGTCGCGGGCCGGTTTCGTGAAGTACGGGATGGACGTGCAGGAGGAACGGCTGCGGGCCGGGATCTCGCCCGGTTCGCCCGGCTTCGGGGACGACGAGGAGGAGCGCTGGGGCGTGCTCGGCACCGAGGAGGCCCCAGAGGAGGCCCAGGAGGAGGCCCAGGAGGAGGCGCAGCAGGTCGTGCGCACCGAGGCGGGGGCGTACCTGGACTTCTACCGGGGCGTGGCGGCGGCGCTGCGGGAGGGCGCGGCGCCGCCGGTGGATCCGCGCGAGGCGGTCGAGGTGCTGACCGTCATCGAGGCGGCCCGCCTGTCGGCCACGCGAAGGACCGTCGTCCACCTGGAGTGACCTCAGCGTCACGGGACCCGTCGTGACGGCCGGCACCGTCACGGGCACCGGTGTCCACCTGGACCGGCCGCTGTCAGTCGCGCAGGCGGGCGCGCATGGTCTCCGTGTCGGCGTCCGTCCAGCCGTGCCGGCCCAGCCACCCCAGCACCCCGCCGAACCGGTCGTCGAGCACGCCGAAGAACTGCTCGATGTTGCCGGCCTTGGGCAGATGGTAGTCGGCGGGCCTGGCGTCCAGGTCGTCCCGGTACGTCGCGCTGCCGCGCAGCCGCTTGAGCACCCGTTCCAGCCGCTCCCCCGTGACCAGGTAGTCCTCGACGATCGCCGCCCTGGTCGCCCCGGCGATCTCCAGCGCCATCGCCGACAGCACGCCCGTACGGTCCTTGCCGGCCGCGCAGTGCACCACGGAGGCCCCGTCGTTCAGCGCCATCGCCCGCAGCGCCGCCACCACGGCGTCGGGCCGGTCGCGCAGGTAGCCGTAGTAGAAGCCGGTGACGCGCAGCTCCTCGTCCAGCACCCGCTCGGCCCAGGGCAGCACCCGGTCGGCGTCGATGACGTCGGCGTCCACGTCGGTGTGCCGCCCGCCCTCGGCGAACAGCGTCAGGTGGTGGTGGCTGACCTCGGGCACCCGGGTCAGCGGTCCCGGCCCCTCCAGGCGTACCTCGGGGGTCGAGCGGAGGTCCACCACGTGCCGCAGGTTCAGCTCGTCCACCAGCAGGGACACGTCTCCCGGGGTGAGCCCTTGCAGATTGTCGGAGCGGAAGATCCGCCCGTGACGGGTGCGGCCACCGTCACGAGTGGGCAATCCGCCCAGGTCACGCGCGTTGACCGCGCCTTCCAGGTCGATCCACCTCGTCATCTCGCTCATTATTGCGACCCTATATGTCCGCCAAATATGAGCGGATTCGAGGTTCATAACGCAGCATGAACGTATGGATCCACGAGCTCTGCCTCCACGGCTGGTGATCGATCCATCGCTGCACCCGGAGATCTCGGTCGAGCTGCGCTCGAGTCCCCACCTTCTCCGCATGGCTCGGTCGGGCGCGCGAATGGACACCACGCACAACCCCGCCATGCTCTTCGTCCTGCCCGCCTTCCTGCTCCTCATCTTCATGGTGACCGGCAGCGAGGGCCTGTTCGTCGCGGGCCTGGGAGTCGGCATGATCGTACTGATCAGGTGGATGGCGATGGACAGCACCTATCGGTCCACCCGGCGAAGACTCCGTCTCGCGCAGGCGCACGCCGAGCGGTACATCCTGCCGGAGGATCTCGACTATCCCTGTCAGATGTTGTTGCGCCGGGCGCAGAACGCCGTCGAGGCGATCATGAACTCCAACGTGCACAAGGCCGGGCTGATCGACACCATCGAGAACCGGGTGTCGCTGCCCGAGGAGGTCTGGCAGATCGGCGAGCGGCTGCGGCGGCTGTCGTCCATGCACGCCGAGCACGGCAAGCTCATCCCGCGCGAGCTGCCGCCGGGGATGGAGGACGCCTTCAAGCCGTACACGAGCGCGCTCGACGCCGCCTGGACGTCGCTGTCCCAGCGGGTACGGCACCTGGAGAAGTACGCCAAGCAGGTGCTCAAGGCCGACAAGGTCTACCACGCGCACCAGCGGCTGGAGCGGCTGGCCGCCAAGACGCCCGAGTACCAGCAGCTGCTCGCCGAGACCGTGCGCGACGAGATGGCGCATGAGCGGATCAGGGAGCTGTCCGACCAGGCGGCCCACGTGCGCAAGCTGTTCGAGGAGAGCATCCTTCAAGCAAGGCAGGCGGCGGGTGAGCTGCTGCGGTCCCCGCTGACGTGAAAGCGGTCCTGTCAGGGTTCCCGTTCGTCCGAGGGGGCGGCGCGGCGGAGCAGTTCCAGGGTCCTGCGCATGCCGGCCTCGTTCCCGAGGCTGCGGTAGATGTCCCTGGCCTGCGCCAGCGGCTCCACCGCTGCCCCGTGGCCGCCCCCGTTCAGGTGCGCCTCGCCGAGGTAGCGCAGGCTCTCGGCCATCCACCACCGGTCCTCCAGCTCCTCGAACTCCCGCACCGCCCGCCGCAGCTCCCGCTCCGACTCCTCCAGGCGGCCCAGCCTGGCCAGCGCCCGCCCGGCCGACACGGCGTTGCGGGCCACCCCCCACGAGTCGCCGAGCGCGGCCAGGATGTCATCGGCCCGGCGGACGTAGTCCAGCTCGCGCAGCCCGTTGTCGGGGTCGCCGACCTCGCCGGCCGCACGCAGGCAGCGGGCCTCCTCCCACAGCTCCCCGCGCTGCCTGAACATCTCCGAAGCCCGGTCGAGGCTGTATCCGGCCCTGGTGAACAGCTCGGCCGCGCGCCGGTGGTCGCCGGCCCGGAGCTCGCCGCGCGCCTGCGCCGCCAGCACCTCGCCGTAGACGCGCAGGGTCTGGGCCTCGGAGTAGCGGTTGCCGTCCCGCTTGAAGATCTCCAGAGCGTCTTCGAGCAGCTCCCTGGCCTCCTCCGGCCGCCGCTCTGCCATCCGCATCTCGGCCAGGTTGCGCTGGGTGCGGGCCATCCACCACAGGTCCTCCTCGCCCTTGAACGCGGTGATGGCCTCGATGAGGAAGTCCTGGGCCCGGTCGAGATGGCCGTCGCTGAACAGCGTCATGCCGATCGTGCGCATGGCCCTGGCCGCCCACCAGGACTCGCCCAGGTCGGTGAAGATCGCCAGAGCCCCCTCGGCCTCCTCCAGCCCCCGGTCACGCAGCCCCATGCCGCCGTGCACGGAGGCGGCGTCCAGCAGCGCGATGGCCAGCGAGCGCCGGTCTCCGGTCGCGGCCGCCGCCCGCGTGCCCAGCTCCGCGACGACCGCCCAGTCGGCCCAGTACGCACGCAGCGAGTGGCACAACGAGCAGAACGCCCTGGCCAGTCCCCAGGTCAGCTCCCAGAGCCGGAGCTGATGGGCCTGCTGGATCATGGCGATGAGCGAGAGCCGCTCGGCGTTGAGCCAGTCGCCGGCCCGGCCCTGACCGCCCGCGCTCGACTGCCTGCCGCCCCTGCTCCAGTCCTGCGGCCAGCGGTTCTGCGCGGCCTCCTCGGCGCGGCGGCGGTAGGCGTGCAGGACACGCTCGATCGCCGCGGTGACGCGGTCCTCCTCGTCCTCTCCCGCGAGCTCGGCGGCGAAGACCCGGACCAGGTCGTGCAGCCGGTAACGCATCGAGCCGGTCTGGTCGGTGCCCGAGCACTCGGCGAGCTGCGCGTCCATCAGCGCCTCCAGCTGGTCGGCGCCGTCCAGCCCTGAGACGTCGAGCAGCTCGCCGGCCACCCAGCCCGGCACGTCGGGCGAGTGCAGCGCGCTGAGCAGGCGCAGCAGCCGGCGCTGCACGCCGGTGCAGTCGTCGTAGCTGAGCTGTACGGAGGCGCGCACGCTCTTGTCCACCGTGGGCGCCACTTCGAGCTGGTCGAGCCGGCGGCGGCGGTCGGCCAGCCGGTTGGCCATCTCACGCATGGTCCACTGCTCGCGCGTGGCGAGCCGGCCGCCGCAGATGTTGATCGCCAGCGGCAGGTAGTCGCAGAGCCGCACGACCTCCTTGGCAGCCTCCAGGTCGTCCACGATCCTGGCGCCGCCCGCCAGCCTGGCCAGCAGCTCCACGCCCTGCGGCTCGCTGAACTCACCGAGCCGGGTGTCGTACGTGCCGTTCAGGAACAGCGGCGCGCGGGAGGTGACCAGCACCGCGCAGCCGGGCTCGGCCGGGATCAGCGGTTCGACCTGGGCGGCGTCGTGGGCGTTGTCCAGCCCGATGAGGATCCTGCGGCCCCTGGTCCAGGTCAGCCAGAGCCTGCGCAGTTCCTCCAGCCCGCCAGGGTCGGTGGTCAGCCGGACGTCCAGCGCGCGCAGGAACCCGATCAGCACCTCCTCGGGCCGCACGGGGGCGTCCACGCCGCCGCGCAGGTCGGCGTAGAGGCGGCCGTCGGGGTAGCGGTCGGCGACCTCCTGCCCGAACCTGGCCATGAGCGCCGACTTGCCGACGCCGCCGCGGCCGTACACGGAGACGACCAGCGGCGGGGCGAGGTCGGACGAGCGCCTGCGGGCGGCGAACACCTCGCGCAGCTCGGCCAGCGCCTCGGCGCGGCCGGTGAAGTGCTCGGGCACGGGCGGCCACTGCTCGGGCGCGAACACTCCCGGCTCCAGCGGCGCCCGGCGCCTGGTGTCGCGGGCCTCGGTGGTGGCCCAGGTGGTCAGGCCGACGAGCACGGCCGCCCCGAGCGTCACACCGATCTTGGCGGCGGGCGGGATCTCCCACTCCACGGACGCGGCGAGCACGCTCGCGGCCGCGGCGGCCAGTCCCGCGGAGACGGGCGCGACCCACGGCTTTCTCCGCCGGCGAGGCTTGTCCGGCAATAAGTCCCCGGTCAACGAACACCCCCTTGGGGGTGATTCAAACCGATGGGGTACGCCTCGCGCCAGGCGTACCCCATCGTTCACTCAAATACCGATCACGTGACAGGTGGCCGTCATCGTCTTGGACGGGTCGCTCTCCGAGGTGGCGGTGAGCTTGACCCTGGCCAGCCGGTCGCCGCCGGAGCCACGGACGGCGTTGACGCTCACGAGCGCCTGCTTGCCGAACGCGACGGAGGCCAGGGCGTTGGGCACCTGGGCGGTCCAGCCCTTGCCCTGCACCTCGGCCTTGAGCCGGTAGAGGTCGTGGTTGAGGTAGGCGCTGACGTTCTCCGGGTGCTGTCCCTGCGCGGGAGCGGCCTTGCCGGTGTTGAACAGCGGGAACTTACAGGTGGACAGGTTCTTGCCGGTGGGGATGCCGGCGGCGGGCAGCAGCTTGAGCCCGCGGCGCTGCGGGCCCGAGCCGTCGAGCGAGCGGACGGCGACGGTGTAGGACAGCTCGCCGGCCCGGTCACGCTTGAGGTCGGTGACGTAGAAGTGCAGGCGGTTGGACTCGTCGACGTACTCGTACTCGCTGCCGGAGTCGGTGCCGGCGTGGAAGAGGGCGTCGGAGAGCTGGCGATAGTCGCCGATCGTGATCGGCACCTGGGTCCCGTCGGGCAGGACGTAGTCAGTCATGCCGATGTCGGCCGGGTTGGCGTCGATCACCCATTCGAACGGGGCCCTGTCCTCGTTCTTGGTCTTGGCCAGCAGCACGCCGGAGTCGGGGGTGAAGGAGTCGCTGCCCATGCGGTCCACGACCTCGATCGTGTAGTTCTCGTAGCCGCCTCGGTCGCAGAGCGGGTCGGAGGCCTGGCAGGAGCTCTTGTCACCGGTGTCGAAGGAGATGTTGACGCCCGACAGCTCGTTCTTGCCCGGCTGCGCCACGCGGGCCAGGACCGTAGCCGTGACCAGGCCGGACTCGTCGAGCGCCTCGCGGGAGAGCCGCAGGACGTTCTGCTCGTCCACCATGTTGAGCTTGATCTTGTTGCGCAGCATGTGCTGGGCGCCCATGGACGCGCCGCCGGTGGGCGGGATCAGCCAGCGCGAGTGCGGGCCGCCCGGCCCGTTGAAGCTGCCGCGGCTGAGCATCTCCCAGATGCCCGTGTACGCCCTGCGCGGCGGTTCTGAGTACGGGTTGTTGTAGTTGTCGGCGATGCCCATGATGTGGCTCAGCTCGTGGGCGTAGACCGCCATGCCGGAGCTCTCGGCCTGCACGGAGTCGACGCCGAAGCGGGCGTTGGGCCAGAAGGTGGAGCCGGCCTGCCAGGACGTCCACTCGACGTAGCGGGTGTCGACCCAGTTGGACAGCGCGGGGTCGGGCGGGCCCCACTCGTCGGGCACGTCCTCCTTCGTCGGGAACTTCATCATCCCGAACTCCTGCCAGGTGGACGACTCGTCCTGGCCGGCGCTCAGGTAGAAGACGAAGTCGAACTGCGCGGCCGTCTCCTGGCCGACGTCGGCGAGCCAGGCGGCGTTGCCCTCGGTACGCAGGTTCTTCGTGCACGTGTCGCCGGCCGGGCAGCCGTTGCCCGCCTGGAACTCCATGGCGTACTCGTGGTCCTTGCCGGTCATCTGGTACGGCCCGAACCCGGTCAGCTCCACGCCCAGCCGGCCGCCGGAGTCCTCCATCCAGTACTCGTGGATGGTGTGCCCCTTGTTGAGGGCGTTCGGGGTGTTGAGGAAGTCCTGGTAGAACCGGGCGACCTGGTCGCGCGGCACGTCGTGGGCCTCGGCGCTCGGGTTGGCGAAGATCGTCGAGCCCTGCGGCTGGGTCGCCACGAACGGCTGGTTGGGATAGTCGAGCAGCACCAGCGCGCCCTTGAAGGTGCGCTGCGAGCCCTTCACGGCGGGGTCGTTCCACTTGGTGCCGGGCGGCTTCTTGTAGTCCGCCCACGTCATGTGGTCGGGGTTCTCCCAGTTCTGCGGGTCGATGGGCTTGATGCCCCCAGGGGGGCGGGTGCGCAGGGCCTGCTCACCGGCCGGGGAGCCGGCGGGTGCGTCCAGTTGCCAGGGCTGCGTCTGCGGCCAGTGGTTCTGCCGCCACGGGTGCTCGGGTTCTGTGGGGGGTGCTGCGGAAGCGGGGGTCGCGATCAGGCTCACCGGGATCAGCACGATGGCCGCCAGCAGACCCTTCAGCAGCTTCTTCGGGGCGTTCACGGATTGACGGTATAGACGTTGTTGACGGAGATCACCGAGCAGTTGTAGGGAAGACCTGTAGTCCCGTTTCCGTCAATTGTCGAAATATCCACGTAAAGGTGGCGCTGTGGCGGATCTCCAGCGGGTCGTGGACGAGCTCGCCGCCCGTCTCGACCGCCCCCTGCTCCTTGAGGACCGCGTCCAGAAGGTCGTGGTCTACAGCGAGCAGAGCGGCGCCATGGACGACGTACGCCGCGACTCGATCCTGCGCCGCCGCACCACGTCCGAGGTACGCGGATGGCTGCGCGACGCGGGCATCCACGAGGCCGTCCGGCCCCTGCGCATCCCCGGGGCGCCGCACCTGGGGCTGCTGCCGCGCGTCTGCGTCCCGGTCAGGCACGGCGACAGCCTGCTCGGCTTCCTGTGGTTCATCGACGCCCAGCCGCCCATGCAGAAGGCCCGCGTCGCCGAGGCCGAGGCGGCCGCCCCCGCCCTGGCGCTGGCCCTGTTCCACGAGAGCCTGGCCAGCGGCCTGGCCACGCACCGGGAGCTGGAGGCCGTCACGGGGCTGCTGCTCGGCGAGCCGGACGCCGCCAGGCAGCTCATCGAGGCAGGCGCGTTCCCGCAGGCGCGGCCGGTGACGGTGCAGGTGGCCAGGCCGGTCGCGGCCGCGCCCGACGACGCGCTCAGGCTGGCGCTGGAACGGGGGCTGCTGGCGCTGCGGCGGCGGCTGGGCGGGCATCATCCGCTGCACCTGGTGCGCTACGACCACGCGGTGCTGCTCACGGCGGGGCCGCCGGTCCCCGGTGACGAGCTGCACGCGGCCATGCCGGTGCCGGTGGTGGTCGGGGTCGGGCGGCCCAGGGACACGCTGGCGCGGGCGGCGGAGTCGTACCGGGAGGCCCTGCACGCCGCCGAGGTGACCGCGCGGGTGCCGGGGCTGGGGCGGACGGCCGAGTGGGCCCGGCTGGGCGTCTACCGCGTGCTCACCCAGTTACCCGACCAGGAGCTGCATCCGGGGCTGGAAGGGCTGCTCGGGGACGCCCAGCACCTGACGCTGCTGGAGACGCTGGAGACGTATCTGGACCTGGCGGGCAGCGCCGTGGCCACCTCGCGGGCGCTGCGGCTGCACCGTACGTCGCTGTACTACCGGCTGCAGCGGGTGGAGGAGCTGGCGCGTACGGACCTGAAGGACGGCGGGGAGCGGCTGGCTCTGCATCTCAGCCTCAAACTCGCCCGGCTGTCCGGGCGCTACTCCCCCAGGGACTCGCCCGCCGCGTCGTCCTGATCGCCTGGCACCGGGCTCCGCACCCGCTTGCGGCGATCGGCCGAACCGGCTCTCAGGACGGTCAGCCGAACTGGCTCTCCACCAGCGCCAGTAACTCGGCGAGCTGCTCGCGCTGCTCCTCCGACAGCACCGCGAACAGCTCCTGCCCCGCCTCCCTGCGCGCCTCGCGGGCCTTGTCGGCCATGGCCCGGCCCTCGGCGGTGATCACGACGAGGGTCGAGCGGCGGTTGGCCGGATCGACCTCCCTGCGCACCAGCCCCGCCTCCTCCAGCGCGTCCACGACCGGCGTCAGCGAGCGCGGCACGATGCGCAGCCGGTCGGCCAGCCAGACCATGCGCGGCGGCCGCTCGGCCTCGGCGATGACCCGCAGCGCCCGCGCCTGACCGGGATTGAGCCCGAGCGGCTCCAGCCGGCGGGCGTAGCCGTGACGCAGTCGCCTGCCGGCCAGGAACAAGAGCTCCGAGAGCTCCTTCTCTACCATGGAGGTAAGTTTAGCCGGAACAAATATGAGTTAACCTCTGTTTGAGTCCACATCAGGAAGTCCACATGAGACGGGGGGCTCCACTTGGAGGAGGAACCACGCGCGCCGCTGGGGCGCATCATCAAACTCTTCGGCGCCTACCGCGGCCGGCTGGCCGTCGTGGGCGCGCTCATCGTCCTGTCCTCGCTGGTGTCGCTGGCCTCGCCGTTCCTGCTGCGCGAGGTGCTGGACGTGGCCATCCCGGCCAGGGACGCCGGCCTGCTCACGCTGCTGGCCCTCGGCATGATCCTCGTGGCCGTCGTCACGACCGTGTTCGACACGCTGCAGACCCTCGTCTCCACCACCGTCGGCCAGCGGGTCATGCACGACCTGCGCATCGCCGTCTACGGCCACCTGCAGCGCATGTCGCTGGCCTTCTTCACCAGGACGCGGACCGGCGAGGTGCAGTCGCGCATCGCCAACGACATCGGCGGCATGCAGGCGGTCGTCACCTCCACGGCCGCTTCCATCGTCTCCAACCTCACCACCGTGATCGCCACGATCGTGGCCATGGTCGCGCTCGACTGGCGGCTGACGGTGGTCTCGCTCGCGCTGCTGCCGGTGTTCGTGTGGATCAGCCGCAAGGTCGGCTCCGAGCGCAAGCGCATCACCGCCGAGCGGCAGCGCAAGCTGGCCGGCATCGCCTCCATGGTGCAGGAGTCGCTGTCGATCAGCGGGATCCTGCTGGGCCGGACGATGGGCCGCTCCGCCGAGCTGACCGAGCGCTTCGGCCGCGCCTCCGACGAGCTGGCCGAGCTGGGGGTGCGCACCAGCATGGCCGGGCGGTGGCGCCAGTCGTCGATCCAGCTCGTCATGGCCGCGATGCCGGCGATGATCTACTGGGCCGTCGGCCACACGGGCGCCATCTCCGTCGGCACGCTGGTGGCGTTCACGACGTTGCAGGCCGGGCTGTTCCGGCCGATGGTCTCGCTGCTGCGGCTCGGGGTCGAGGTGCAGACGTCTTTGGCGCTGTTCGGGCGGATCTTCGAGTATCTCGACCTGCCGGTGGACATCCGTCCCGGCACGCGCGAGCTGACCTCCGTACGCGGCGAGGTCCGGTTCGAGAAGGTCGACTTCTCCTACGGCGACGCCCCCACGCT
Organism: Nonomuraea sp. NPDC048892; assembly: GCF_040649735.1. Classification (NCBI taxonomy): domain Bacteria; kingdom Bacillati; phylum Actinomycetota; class Actinomycetes; order Streptosporangiales; family Streptosporangiaceae; genus Nonomuraea; species Nonomuraea sp. NPDC048892. The sequence goes on from NZ_JBEZFZ010000003.1 coordinate 587,764, forward strand.
CACCGGCGTCGACCTCACCGTTCCCGCGGGCTCCAGCCTGGCCGTCGTGGGCGAGACCGGCTCGGGCAAGACCACGCTGAGCTACCTGCCGCCCCGGCTGTACGACGCCACCGGCGGGCGGGTCACGATCGACGGGGTGGACGTGCGGGAGCTGACCTTCGACACGCTGAGCGACGCCGTCGGGGTGGTCTCGCAGGAGACGTACCTCTTCCACGCCTCGATCGCCGACAACCTGCGTTTCGCCCGGCCCTCCGCCACGGACGAGGAACTGGTGGCGGCGGCGCGGGCAGCGCGCATCCACGACCACATCGCCGCCCTGCCCGACGGCTACGACACCGTGGTGGGCGAGCGCGGCTACCGCTTCTCCGGGGGCGAGAAGCAGCGCCTGGCCATCGCCCGCACGCTGCTGCGCGACCCGCCGGTGCTGATCCTCGACGAGGCGACCAGCGCCCTGGACACGCAGACGGAGAAGGCCGTGCAGGAGGCGCTCGACGCGCTGGCCAGGGGGCGTACGACGATCACGATCGCCCATCGCCTGTCCACCGTCCGCGACGCGGACCAGATCGTGGTGCTCGATCACGGGCGGATCGTCGAACGCGGCACCCACGCCGAACTGATGGCCCGCGGCGGTCACTACGCGGCGCTGGTGAGCCGCGACCAGCCGCTCGAACTCGTCTGATCCTCCGTGCCCTTCCTCCTCCACAGAGAACTTGCCAGCGTTCCTAGACGGAGGTAACTTGTAACTGAAGTTTGAGGTTACCTCCATCAGAGTCGAGAACAAGGAGGGTGAAAAAATGCTGCTGACCTCGATCGATCCCTTCTTCCAGGAGTTCGAGCGGCAGTTCGACCGGCTGATCCGTCCGACGTTCGGCAACGGGGCCGCCCTGATGCCGATGGACGCGCTCCGGCGCGACGACGATGTGCTGCTGCGCTTCGACCTCCCCGGCATCGACCCCGACTCCATCGAGGTCACCATCGACCGCGGCGTCCTCACCGTCAGCGCCCGGCGCGAGGAGGAGATCACCGACGAGGAGCGGCCGTTCGTCCGCGAGCGCACGATGGGCTCCTTCACCCGTCGCGTCTACCTGTCCGAGCACCTCGACAGCGACAACGTCGACGCGGGTTACGCCAACGGCGTGCTCACCGTCCGCATCCCCGTCCTTGAGCGGGCCAAGCCGCGCAAGGTCGAGATCCAGCGCGGGGAGACCAAGGCCATCAAGGCCTGAGATACGGCCACGGGGGCGGGCGACGGCCCGCCCCCTCGCCATGAGGAGAGCACGACATGCCCGACCTGCCCATCGACAACGAGCACGCCCCCCTCTACTCCCTCGGGCAGGTGGCGGAGATGCTGCAGGTCCAGCACGCCTTCCTGCGGCGGCTCGACCAGCACGACGTCATCAGGCCGAGCCGGTCGAGCGGCGGGCAGCGGCGTTACTCGCGCCGCGACATCGTCATCGTGCAGCACGTCTCCCGGATGGCCGAGGAGGGGATGACGCTCATCGCCATCCGCCGCATCCTGGAGCTGGAGCGGGAGGCGGCCTCGCTGCGCCGCCGGCTCGACGAGGCCCTCGCCAGGCTGGGCGAGCAGGAGTGACCCTGAGCCCGCGCCGATGCGCGGGCTCAGGCGCGTTCGCGGACCGATTCGGGCCGTACGCCCTCATAGAGGGTGCGGGCGGCAGACGCGGGCGTCCGGGGGCGGGCGTTCAGGCGCGTACGCTTCTGAGCGTGCACAACACCAGATACGCGCCCTCCGGCATGGTGTGCAGCGTCGACCACCTGGCCTCGGCGGCCGGGCTGTCGATGCTGGAGCGCGGAGGGTCGGCCGCGGACGCGGCCATCGCGGCGAACGCCGTCCTCACCGTCGTCGCCCCCCACATGTGCGGCCTGGGCGGCGACCTGTTCGCCCTCGTCCACGACGGCGGGGTGAGCGCGCTCAACGCCTCGGGCCGGGCGGGGTCGGGCGCCGATCCCGTCCGCCTGCGCGCCGAGGGCCACCGGCGCATGCCTCATCTGCACGACGTCAGATCGGTCCCGGTGCCCGGCTGCGTGGACGGCTGGGCCGCGCTGCACCAGCGGCACGCCCGCCTGCCCATGGCCGACCTGCTCGCCCCGGCGATCCGGCTGGCGGAGGGCGGCTTCCCCGCCTCGCCGCTGATGGTGGCGGGCGCGCTCAACGCGGCCAGGCGGCCGGGCGGCTCCGACTTCGCCGCTGTACGCGCCGCGGGCGACCGCCTGACCAGGCCCGGTGTGGCCCGCGCGCTGCGGGCGGTGGCCGAGCGCGGCCGTGACGGCTTCTACCTGGGCGAGTTCGGGCAGGGCCTGATCGATCTGGGCGCGGGCGAATACTCCGAGGCCGACCTGGCCGCGCCGGGCGCCGACTGGGTCGAGCCGCTGAAGACGCGCGCGTACGGTCACGACGTCTGGTCGATGCCGCCCAACTCCCAGGGCTACCTGCTGCTGATGTCGCTGGCCATCGCCGACGGCCTCGACCTGCCCGATTCCCCGCACCATCCCGCCTGGGCCCATCTGCTGGCCGAGGCCGCGAGGGTGGCCGGCCACGACCGGCTCGACCTGCTGCACGAGGGCGCCAAGGACCTGCTCGACCGCGACGAGATCGCGCGGCGGCGGGCGCTCATCGACCCCCGTTCCCGGCTGCGGCTGCGCGCTCCCGCCGAGCAGGGCGACACGACCTACCTGTGCGCGGTCGACGGTGACGGCATGGGCGTGTCGCTGATCCAGTCGAACGCGTCCGGGTTCGGCAGCATGGTGTTCGAGCCCCGTACCGGGATCAATCTCCACAACCGCGGCATCGGTTTCTCCCTCAAGCCCGGCCATCCCGCCGAGTACGGGCCGGGCCGACGCCCGCCCCACACGCTCACCCCCGCGCTGATCACCCGCCGCGACGGCACGCTCAGGGCGGTCGCCGGCACGATGGGCGGCGACGCCCAGCCGCAGATCCTGCTGCAGGTCATCACCCGCCTGCTGCGGCACGGCGAGCAGCCGGGCCCGGCCCTGGCCGCCCCGCGCTGGCGGCTCGGCACCGGCGGCACCGGGTTCGACACCTGGGAGGCGCCCGACGACGCCGTGCTCGACCTGGAGGAGGGCGGGAGCTGGGCCGACGGCCTCGGGGCGCTCGGGCACCGGGTGGCGGCGCTGCCGTACGGGAGCTCGTTCGGCCACGCCCACGTGATCGACGTGCGCCCGGACGGCATGCTGGCCGGGGCCGCAGATCCCCGTTCGCTCGTCGGTTCCGCGATTGGACGGTGACCGCCGGGGTAGCGAGCGACCCCATGGCTGACGTCATCACTCTCATCACGCAGGACCACAGGGTCGTGGAAGGTCTGTTCGACCGGCTGAAGAAGAAGGAGGGCGACCGGCACGCCATGGTCGCCGAGCTGCGCGCCCTCCTGATCGCGCACGCGCGCGCCGAGGAGGACCGGGTCTATCCGGGCATCGACGCCCATCACAGCGTCGAGGAGCACAAGGAGGCCGAGATCCTGCTCGACTCCCTGGTCCGGGCCCGGCCCGGCACCGCGGAGTTCGACCAGGCGCTCGACGACCTCGTCGAGTCGATCAACCACCACGTCGAGGAGGAGGAGACCAAGCTCCTGCCCTCGCTGAAGAAGTCGGCCGACGCGGCGGAGCTGGAGCGGCTGGGCACCGCGTTCGAGCAGCGCAGGGCCGAGGAACTGGCCGCGCTCGGCTCCCCCGCCGAGCCCTCCAAGGCCGAGCTGTACGAGCAGGCGCGGCGGGCCGACATCCCCGGCCGGTCGCGGATGGACAAGGAAGAGCTGTCCGAGGCGCTGGGAGAGAACAAGTTCTAGGATTCCGGCCCGTACCCAGGGTAGGGGTCGCATATGACCGAACATCCTCCGGACCGGTACGGATTGAGCGACGAGCAGGAGATCGAGGTCGCGGAATGGACCGACGATCTCGGCCGACGCCACGAGATCGTCGAGGACGACCCCCAGCACCGGGACACCCTCGACGAACGACTGCGGCGTGAGGCCCCGGAAAGGCTGCGCGCGCCTCGCCCCAAGTACCGGCTGACCCAGCCGGACGAGGGGCTCGAACCGGACACGGAAGACGAGGAGATCGGGGAGGACGTGAACGGCGACGCCGACGACCTGTCGGCGGAGGAGCGCGCGATTCGCATCGACCCCGACGAAACCCTCACATGAGCCGCAAGGCGGGCAGGATCGCGTGCAGGTCGTCGGCGATCACGTCGGCGGCCTGCGCCTGCGGGCGCTCGGCGTGCAGGAATCCCCAGGGGCCGCGGCGCAGCAGCGCGGTCCGCATGCCCGCCGCGGCGGCCGGGAGCACGTCGTTGTCGAGCCGGTCGCCCACGTAGAGGATCTCGGCCGGCTCGCGCCCCGCCACCGCCGCCACCTTGGCGAAGAAGCCGGGCTCTGGCTTGGCCACGCCCCATCCGTCGGAGGTGTGCACGGAGTCGACGGGCAGGTCCATGGCCACCAGCGCGTCGAAGGCCCGGCGCGGCTGGTTGCCGGCGATGATCACCTGGTATCCGGCCGCACGGATGGCGGCCAGCGCGTCGCGCACGTCGGGATAGAGGTCGTCGGCGTCGAAGTGGTTACGCAGCCCGTCGGGGTCGTCGCGCTCCCAGGCGGCCTCCTCGGCGACGAGGTCCACGCCGGGGCGGACGAGGTGGAAGGCGTCGCTGTGCGGGCGGTCCAGGGCGGCCATGCCGCCGAGCGCGCCCATCAGCAGGAAGTGGCTGACGCCGAGCCGCTCGGCCCAGCGTGACCAGATGCGCGCCTCGCTGATCAACGTCTCGCCGACGTCGAACACCACTGCCTTGACCATCGTTCCCCCTGATTTCTTCACCAGACAAGTCCGGCAATACATCCAAGCAGGATCATTTCACGTGGTCGGAGCGCGATGCGAAGGCCGGTTCGAGTCGCACGATCCGGCTCTTGATGAAATACTTAGCGTGCCCGTTCGAACACGAAGGGATAGTTCGATGGTAGCCATGATGATCGAATCTCCGGCAATCCAGCCCGAGGAGAGCAGCGAGCACATGCCACAGACCGGAAGAGATTTGTTCGATGTCCTACCCCCCCTCCCCGGCTTCCGGGCCGAGGTCATCGAAGGGAACCTGCTAGTGAGCCCGGCCGGCAGCCCAGAGCACACCTTTGCCGCAGTGCACCTGTACAACGCCTTGTCGCCACTGTGTCGCGAGCGAGGCTGGCTCAGCGCGCCCGGTGGCCTCACCACATGTGTCGAAGGCACCCGAGACGCTTATGTGCCCGACTATCTGGTGGTGCCTGCCGACTGTCCGCGATGGGGCAATGAATACCTGTCATCCAAGGTGATCATGGCAGCCGAGATCGTCTCCCCCGGCAGCGTTCGTATCGACCGCCAGGAAAAGCCACGTCTCTACGCGTTCGGCGGAGTGCCGATCTATCTCCTGATCGATCCCATCGCGAAGACGCCGACGGCCACCGTCTACAGCAATATCACTGACGGCGTCTATCTCAGGATGGCCCCGGTGTCCTTGGGGAAGCCGCTCAAGCTGCCCTCCCCCATCGACTACGAGCTCGACACCTCGCTGTTCATGGGGTGAGCTTCTCCATCGCCTTCGCGATCCGCTTCTCCGACACGGGGGTCGGGGTGCCGAGCGTCTGGGCGAAGAAGCTCACCCGCAACTCCTCGATCATCCACCGGATCTCCACCACGTCCGGATCCGTACGCCGCGCCGGATGCAGTTTGCCCAGCACATCCTGATAGTCGTCCTCGACCTTGTGCACGCGGTCCATCCACTCCCGGTCCCGCCACGGCTCCTCGGGGAGCTTCGACAGGCGGCGGTCGATGGCCCGCAGATAGCGCAGGATGTCCGGCAGCCGGCGGCTGCCCGTGGCGGTGACGAAGCCCGCGAACACGAGCCTGCCGAGCTGGCCGCGTACGTCGTCGGTGGCCGCGCTCGGCCGCAGCGCGTCGAGGCGGGCGCCCGCCTCGTGCCAGACGCTGAGAATCTGCTCCACCCTGGCCAGCACGTCACGTGCCGTGTCGTAGAGGTGGGCGCGCACGTGCTGGTAGAGGCGGTCGAAGCCGACCGGGTCCCAGGCGGGGCCGCCCACGTCGAGCATCAGCTTGTCGACCGCCGCGTTGACCACGTCGTCGAACAGCGCCACCGCGCCGCCGTGCGGGCTGCGTGACAGCGCCAGCTTGGCCTGATTGGACAGGCCGCCGAGCAGGGACTTGGCGGGGTTGGTGACGTTGAGCATGAGCAGGCGGCGCACGCCGGGCCAGTGGGAGCGGCGCTGCTCGGCCTGCGTCTCGAAGATCTTGATGGAGACGGAGTCGCCCGCGTCCACCAGCGCCGGATAGCCCTTCATCCGGCCCTGTTCGAACACCTTGGGCAGGGTGCCGAAGCTCCACGTGTGCAGGCCGGTCTGCTCCAGGTCGTCGCCGGCCTGGGAGAGCGTCTGGCGCAGGCGCGGCGCGAGGCGGCGCTTGAGCGCGTCGAGGTCTTTGTCCTCGGCCACCGTGCGCTTGCGCTCGTCGATCACCCGGTAGGTGATCCGCAGGTGGTCGGGCACCTGGTCGAGCTGCCACGCCTCGCGCGGCACGCGGACGCCGGTGAGGCGCAGCAGCTCGCGCTCCACGGCCGCCAGCAGTGGCTCCCCGCCCTGCGCGACCCCCGCGAGCACCTGCTTGGCGTAGTTGGGGGCGGGGACGAAGTTGCGGCGCAGGTGTTTGGGCAGCGACCGGATGAGCGCGGTGATGAGCTCTTCGCGCAGCCCGGGGATCTGCCAGTCGAAGCCGTCGGAGTTGACCTGGTTGAGCACCTGGAGCGGCACGTGGACGGTGACGCCGTCGGCGTCGGCCCCGGGCTCGAACTGGTAGGTCAGCTTCATCCGCTGGCCGAGCTGTTTCCAGGTGTCGGGGTAGTCGCGGGCGCTGACGTCGGCGCCCTCGTTGACCAGCATCTCGGGCGAGAACGCGAGCAGGTCGGGCTGCTCCTTGCCGGCCTTCTTCCACCAGGAGTCGAAGTGGCGGGCGGAGACCACGTCGGCCGGCACCCGCTGGTCGTAGAAGTCGTAGAGCGCCTCGTCGTCGACCATGATGTCGCGGCGGCGGGCCCGGTTTTCCAGCTCCTCGACCTCGCCGAGCAGCCGGCGGTTGTCCTTGAGGAACTTGTGGTGGGTGTCCCAGTCGCCTTCGACCAGGGCGTGCCTGATGAACAGCTCACGCGACAGGTCAGGGTCGATGCGGCCGTAGTTGACCTTGCGCCCGACCACGAGCGGCACGCCGTAGAGGGTGACCTTCTCCAGGGCGATCACGGCGCCCTGGTTCTTCTCCCAGTGGGGCTCGGAGTAGCTGCGTTTGACCAGGTGTTGCGCCAGCGGCTCGACCCAGTCCGGCTCGATCTTGGCGTTGACCCTGGCCCAGAGGCGCGAGGTCTCGACCAGCTCGGCCGACATGAGCCACTGCGGCTGTTTCTTGGCCAGCGTGGAGCCGGGGAAGACGGCGAAGCGGGCGTTGCGGGCGCCGAGGTACTCCTGGATCGGCCTGCGGCCGTCCTGGCCGCGCTGCTTGTCGATGACGTCCTTGACGCCGATGTGCGACAGCAGCCCGACGAGCAGGGACACGTGCACCTGGTACGGCGGCGCCGGCTGGCTGTTGGGCTGGGCCCCGAGCGACTGGCGTACCTGGCTGTAGATGTCCTGCCACTCGCGTACACGCAGGTAGTTGAGGAACTCGGACTTGCACAGCCGCCGGAACGCGCTGGACGACAGCTCCTTCTGCTTGTCGCGCAGGTAGTTCCACAGGTTGAGGTAGGCCATGAAGTCGGACTCGGGGTCGGCGAAGCGGCGGTGCTTCTCGTCGGCTTGCTGCTGCTTGTCGGCGGGCCGCTCGCGTGGGTCCTGGATGGACAGCGCGGCGGCGATCACCATGACCTCGCGCAGGCAGCCGTTCTTCTCGGCTTCGAGCACCATGCGGCCCAGGCGCGGGTCGACCGGCAGCTGGGCCAGCTTGCGGCCGACGCCGGTGAGGTTGCCGTGGGCGTTGAACGCGCCCAGCTCGTGCAGCAGGTTGACGCCGTCCTTCACCTGGCGGCGGTCCGGCGGCTCGACGAACGGGAACGCCTCGATGTCGCCGAGCCCGATCGAGGTCATCTGGAGGATGACGGAGGCCAGGTTGGTGCGCAGGATCTCGGGGTCGGTGAACTCCGGCCGGGTGAGGAAGTCCTCCTCCTCGTAGAGCCGGATGCAGATGCCGTCGGAGGTGCGCCCCGAGCGGCCCTTGCGCTGGTTGGCGCTGGCCTGCGAGATCGGCTCGATGGGCAGGCGCTGGACCTTGGTGCGGTGGCTGTAGCGGGAGATGCGCGCGAAACCGGGATCGACCACGTATTTGATGCCGGGGACGGTGAGCGAGGTCTCGGCCACGTTGGTGGCCAGCACGACGCGGCGGCCGGTGTGACGCTGGAAGACGCGGTGCTGCTCGGCGGCGCTGAGCCGGGCGTAGAGCGGCAGCACCTCGGTGTTGCGCAGCTGGGCCTTGCCCAGCGCGTCGGCGGCGTCGCGGATCTCCCGCTCGCCCGACAGGAACACCAGGATGTCGCCTGGACCCTCACTGATCAGCTCGCGGCAGGCGTCGACGATGCCCTGCGTCTGGTCGTCGTCGTCGGCCAGCGGCCGGTAACGCACCTCGACCGGGTAGGTGCGGCCGGACACCTCGATGATCGGCGCGTCGTCGAAGTGGCGGGAGAACCGCTCGGGGTCGATGGTCGCGCTGGTGATGATGACCTTGAGGTCGGGGCGCTTGGGCAGCAGCTGCTTGACGTAGCCGAGGATGAAGTCGATGTTGAGGCTGCGCTCGTGGGCCTCGTCGATGATCAGCGTGTCGTACTGGTCGAGCATGCGGTCGTTCTGCAGCTCGGCCAGCAGGATGCCGTCGGTCATGAGCTTGACCAGGGTGCGCTCGCTCGCCTGGTCGGTGAAGCGCACCTTGTAGCCGACCACCTCGCCGAGGCCGGTGCCGAGCTCTTCCGCGATGCGCTCGGCGACCGTGCGGGCGGCGATGCGGCGGGGCTGGGTGTGGCCGATCAGCCCGCGCACGCCCCGGCCCAGCTCCAGGCAGATCTTGGGGATCTGGGTGGTCTTGCCGGAGCCCGTCTCGCCGGCGATGATCACGACCTGGTGGTCGCGGATGGCCGCGAGGATGTCGTCCTTGCGCTGCGAAACGGGCAGGTTTTCTGGATAGGTCACGGTCGGCACGGCCGCGCGTCGCCGTGCCAGCCGTTGTTCGGCCCGCTCCACGTCGGCGAGGATCTCCGCGACGATCTTGTCCCGGGTGTCCCGGGAGCGGACCCGGCGCATGCCGTCGAGCCTGCGCCGCAGGCGCCGCTGGTCGCGGGGCATGAGGTCGGGCAGGCGGGATTGGAGCTCGGCTATCGGAGAGGACAACGAAGGTGTTCCCATACTGCTTTCAGGATATTTGAGCTCCGCATCCTCGGAGCCAACCGCCCATGGTGCCCGACGGGAGCGGCCGCTCGCATCTCAATATCGCCGAGTCTAGCGATCGTGAATGGTGATCACGTAGCCGTCGGGGTCGGCGAAGCTGAACGTACGCCCGAAGGGGCTGTCGGCGGGCGGCGCCACGATCGGCACGCCGGCCGCCTGGAGGTCGTCGTGCAGGCGCTGCGCGTCCCCGGCCGCGGCCGTCCCGAGCCAGAGCACCACGCCCGTGCCGGGGCGCTCGGGCAGCTCCACGCCCGGGAGCGGTTCGCGGACGGCGAAGGGGATGGGCTCGGCGGCGAAGACGACGGCGTTCGGCGGGCCGCCAGGGGCCCGCTTCAGGCTCAGGCGCTTCTCGTAGAACTCGGCGGATTGGGCGAGGTCGCGGACTTGCAGGGCGACGAAGTCGATTCCGGCGACGGACATGGCGCTCCCTTTTCGATGTCAGGACTTTGACATGCAGGAGCATATGTCAGAATGTTGACATGACGCAAGAAGACCTGGGCCGCAGCATCGGCTACCAGCTCAAGCGGGCGCAGGCGGCCCTGCGGGCGGCCATGGACGGCGCGCTGCGCCCGCACGGGCTCACCACGCCGCAGTACTCGTGCCTGGAGCAGCTCAGGCTGTGGCCGGGGCTGTCGAACGCGGAGCTGGCGCGCGGGACGTTCGTGACCCGGCAGTCCATGAACGTGCTGCTGCGGAGCCTGGAGGAGGCGGGGCTGGTGGAGCGGCCCGCGACGGCTCCTTCCGGACGCGCGCTGCCCACGCGCCTGACGGAGGCGGGAGCGCGGGCCCTGGAGGCGGCCAAGGCCGACGTGTCGGCGATCGAACGCCGCATGACGGCGGCCATGGACCCGGCCCAGGCCCAGAGCTTCGTGACCCAGCTCGCCGCGATGGCCGACACCCTGTCGACACCCCCTTGAGCCCGGTCGCTCAGGCGCGGCTGACCGTTTTCTGGCGGGTGGGCGTCTTGGCGGCCGCGGCGTGGGCGGCGCCGATGATGCCGGCCTCGTTCTGCAGGCCCGCGGGCACCACCGGCGTGTCGAGGTGCACGAGCGGCAGGAACTTGTCGGCCTTCTTGCTGACCCCGCCCCCGATCACGATCAGCGAGGGCGAGAAGAGCATCTCGACGTGCCGCAGGTATTCCTGCACCCGCCCGGCCCACTTCTCCCAGCTCAGCTCGTGCTCCTCACGCGCCCGCGCGGAGGCCCGGTGCTCGGCGTCCTTGCCGTGCACCTCAAGGTGCCCCAGCTCGGTGTTGGGCACCAGCACGCCGTCCACGAACAGCGCGCTGCCGATGCCCGTGCCGAACGTCAGCACCAGGACGACCCCGCGCCGGTCGCGCCCCTCCCCGAACCGCATTTCGGCCAGGCCCGCGGCGTCGGCGTCGTTGAGCACCGTGGCCCCGCCGAACAGCCGGGCGGCGTCCACGCCGATCCACGAGCGGTCCACGTTCGCCGCGGACTTGATCACGCCGTCCGCCACGACTCCGGGGAAGGTCACCCCAACGCGCCCCTTCCAGCCGAAATGCTCGACGATCGAGGCCACGACATGGGCCACGGCGTCGGGTGACGACGGCTCGGGGGTCGGGATGCGCAGCCGGTCTTCCAGCAGCTCACCGGCTTTCGTGTCGACCGGGGCCCCCTTGATGCCGGAGCCGCCGATGTCGATGCCCAGGACGTTCATGGTTGTGCATCTCCCCCGCCTGGCGCGGAACACTCCCGTCCGGCCAATTCCGGCCCCGGCTGAACCCGCCTCCCGCCCGCCGCGTATCCCCCGTCACAAGCGCTAACTAGGAGGCTCGGATGCGGCCACGCATCATCACACTCTGCGCTGTTGCGGTCGTCTTGGGAGCGACTCTCACCACTCCCGCACACGCCACCACCAGGACGCGATTCGACGTCATCAACCTTGTGTCGGACGTCAAGGGCAAAGCCCCTGTCACCGACCCCAAGGTCGTCAACCCTTGGGGCCTGGCCATGGGCAAGACACTCTGGGTGTCGAACACCGGCACCGGAAGCGCCACCGTCTACTCCGGCACGGGCCGGAAGGAGAAGACGGAGGTGGCCATTCCGGGCGGAGCCCCGACGGGCCAGGTGTTCAACCCGGGCGAAGGCTTCACCGTCAAGGGCAAGCCCGCCTCGTTCATCTTCTCCAGCCCGAGCGGCGCCATCTCCGGATGGAACGCGGAGGTCGACCCGGCCAACGCGATCATCGCGGCCTTCACCCGGGGCGCCGACTACAAGGGGCTGGAGCTCGTCCAGACTGAGGACGACGAGGCGTTCCTGCTGGCGGCGGACTTCGCCAGCGGACGCATCCACGCCTTCGACGAGGACTTCAGGCGCATCCGCCTGGCCAGCTGGCAGTTCAGGGACCGGGAACTGCCCGAGGGCTACAACGCGTACAACGTCGCGGTGGCCAACGGCAGCGTCTGGGTGTCCTACGCCCTGCGTGACCCGGCCACCGGCAAGCCGGCTTTCGGCAAGGGCAAGGGCTTCGTCAGCCGCTTCAACGCCACCGGCCGCCTGACCGGGCGCATCTCCAGGGTCGGGCTGAACGCCCCCTGGGGCATCACCGCCGCGCCCAAGGGCTGGCGTCAGTACGCCGGCGCGCTGCTCGTCGGCAACTTCGGCGACGGGACCGTGCACGCGTACAAGCGCAACCAGCACCTCGGCGCGCTCACGAACTCCGACGGCAGGCCGATCGTGCTGCCCGGCCTGTGGGACCTCGAACCCGGCACCGCGGCCACCGGCGGCGAGAGCTCGCTGTGGTTCTCCGCCGGCATCGACGGCACCAAGCACGGCCTGATCGGCGTGATCGCGCCGCAGGGCACGAAGGTCAGTTCCAACGGGGCGGCGGGCACGCCGTCGAGCCGCCCGTCGAGCCGCCCGACGCACCCGTCGGGGCACCGGACGAGCGCTCCCGACACCCCGTCGTCCTCCCAGAATCCGTACGGTGGGTACTGACAGGGCGCTCGGACGCCGCCGCCCTCGGCCAGGCGGGAAGCGCAGCTCGCCGGAACACGGCGGGGGGCGGCGGTCACTCGGGGTTTCCGGCGCGGTCGGCGCGAGCCGCGCCGGAAACGACCCCGGCCAAGGCCCGTTACAGTCGGGGCCGTGAGTGAGCGAATCTTCAGCGAGTGGCTCAGGCGGCAGTGCGAGGCCGAGTGGACGGCGGTGGTGACCCACCCGTTCGCGATGGCGATCAACGAGGGAACGGTGCCCGACGAGGCGCTGCGGCGCTATCTGGAGCAGGACTTCCAGTTCGTCGACTCCTTCACGGCACTGCTCGGGGCAGCGGTGGCCGCCGCCGACACGTTCGAGGCCCGGGTGCCGTACGGGAAGTTCCTCGGGCAGGTGGCGACCACCGAGGAGAAGACCTATTTCCACCGGGCGCTGGCCGAGCTGGGCGGGAGCACCGACGCTCCAGCGGAACCGGTGACGGCGGCGTTCGGACAGTTGATGGACGAGGTGCGCGCCTCCCAGGACTACCTGCTCATCGTCACGGTGTTGTGCGTGGCCGAGTGGTGTTACCTGGGCTGGGCCTCGCGGGCCCGTGAGCCGCTGCCCGAGCGTTTCGTGCACCGGGAGTGGATCGAGCTGCACGAGGGCGCGGAGTTCCGCGCCTGGGTGGCCTTCCTGCGCGGCGAGCTCGACCGTCTGGGCGCCGACCTCGCGGAGGAACGGCGCCAGGAGGTGCTCGGCGTGTTCCGCCGGGCCGTGGAGCTGGAGCGCGCCTTCTTCGACATGGCCGCCGACCAGACAGGCTGACCGGCCGGAACGTGACCGCTGCCGGGCCCGTGAGGGCCGCAGGGGCGGGCCGGGGCGGTCAGCCGAGGACCGCCGCCAGGTCGTGGAATGACCGATAGTGGACGCCGGTCATTCCGAGCGCCCTGGCGGCTTCCACGTTCGGCAGCCGGTCGTCGACGAACAGGCAGCGTTCGGGCGCGACCCCCGCCCGCTCGGCGGCGATCTCGTAGATGCGCGGGTCGGGCTTGGCCATGCCGACCCTGGCGCTGCTGACCACGTCGTCGGCGAAGTACGTGAGCCCCAGCCGGTCGAGGTGCTCCTCCAGGGTGTCCATGGCGTTGGTCACGATGATCACCGGCACGTGCTGCTGCGCCCTGGCCAGCAGCTCCCTGACCTGCTCGTCCACCCAGAACTCGACCTGGATGAACTCCGCCACCGCCGCGCGGGCCCGCTCGTCCCCGCCGAGCGCCACGGCGATCGACTCGGCCCACTGCTCCTCGGTGGCCTGGCCGAGCGTGGGCGGCATGATCAGCTCGGGGTCGAAGGCCGTCTTCATCAGCGGCAGGCCGTAACGGGCCTCGATGTCGGCCTGGGCCGCGTGGTCGAAGTGGCGGAGCACACCGTCGAGGTCCGAGAGGACCGCGTCAAAGGGGAACACAGCTCACCATTCTGCCCCGTAAGGGGAGTGATAGGACCTGTCACAGGTGCTGAAGGGACCGTCGGCACTACCATCTCCGAGACAGGGTTCGGTATCGGAACGGTAGGGCATGAGCGATCTCCGGCTGCCACGCGAGCTGTGCCAGCTGTTCGCCGACGGAGGCAAGGGGCGGCGGCTGCCCGTGGAGCTGCCTCCCGGTGACGTCGTCTGGCCTGACCCCGGCTACACCGGGCACGGGGAGGCGTCGCGGCCGGCGTTCTGGATGAGCGACGAGCCGGTCAGCGGCGCCGCGTGGACGCTGATGCGTGAGTGGCATCCGCACAGCGGCCTGTGGCCGCTGCTGCTGGACGAGTCGACGCAACCGTGGGGGATCGGGCAGATCATCCCGGACGATCCCCGTCAGATCGAGCACTTCACCGCCGAGGGGTTCATGACCGAGGTGTGGCAGGAGTGGGTGGCCCGGATGCCGCAGGACGCGCTGGAGGAGCTGGAGCCGTACGGCGCGATCTGCCCGGGACCGGCGGCCCCCGGTGTGCTGAAGGCGGACCCCGAGGCGGTCGCGGACTGGCTGGCGGGCGAGCTGGCGGTCAAGGGGATGCCGCTCGGCCTGGTCGCCGCGGACAGGAGCGCGGACGCGCTGACGATCATGGGCTGGCAGGGGGCGCTGCACCACAACGAGTGGATGGTGCCGATGGCGGCCGTGGTGCGCAGCTGGGAGGACAGGTTCGGGGCGCGGGTGGTGAGCGTCGGCTTCAACACGCTCGACCTGAGCGTGGCGGCGCCACCGGTCGATGCCGAGCACGCGTTACAGGTGGCGGCCGAGCACTGGGCGTTCTGCCCGGACAACGTCGTGCAGGGGCCCGGCGACCTGCAAGGCTATGCCGAGCAGATCATCGGCGCGCACGCCTGGTCCTTCTGGTGGGACTGACCCTCCAACGACTGGCCCTCCGACGACTGGCCCTCCGACGACTGGGCTTCCCACCGGCTGGGCTCAGGGGATCCGCGCCACGGCGCCGTAGCCGCCGGACGCGCCCGGTTGTTCCGCACCCTCGACGTCCTGGCCGTCGGGCCGCCAATCCGGAATCCACACCAACCCCGGATCGACCAGCACGAGACCTCGAAGCAACGCCTCCACCTCCTCCCTGGTACGAATCGCGTGACCGGGAAGCGTCATCGCCAGCAGGTCGTGCACGGCGGGCAGCAGTTCCGGCGGAATGGCGTCGAACGTGGTCTGCAGCAATGACAGGAAGCTGCCTTCCTGAACCGCCTGTCTTATCCGCTTGATCACGTAATGGAAATACTCGTCGTCGTTCAGGCTGTGGGTCGACAGCAGCAGCACGGCCACGGGCCGGTCCCAGTCGAGGAACGTCTGCAGGACCCGGTCGTCAAGCAGTTCGTCGATCTCGCGGATGTCGCCTTCGACGACGCGTACGAGATCGGTGACGGGCTCGATCGTCGCCCGGGCGCCGGCCAGCACCATGGGGTCGTTCTCCACATAGACCACGCGGGGCGCCGAGACGCGCGCGGCGTCACGGGCCACGTCGTGCAACTGCCCGCCCGGCGGCAGGCCGCTCGGGACGCCACTCCCGACGATGACGAACTGGTCCACGCCTGCGCCCGCCAGATGGCGGACCACACGACGCAGATAGCCGAGCACGGCACGCGCGGCCGTCGTCGTGACGGGTGCGGCCAGGTCGTAGCGGCGCACGGCGTCTCGATCCGCCTCGAAGTGGTTCTTCCCACCTGCGGCGGCGTCGAGAATCCGGGTGATCCTCGCTTGGGTCATGTCCAGCTTCGCCAAGTTTCGGATGGCACGCTGACGCATTGAGTGTTGCCCCTTTCCCCTCGCCCACTATCTCGGGAAAAGTTGTCCTTTCGGACCCCACTCGATGACCCAGACCATATGATCCTCGCTACACCGGGAAAGACAACCGGAAAAGCCATTGGTTTTGGGTATATGTGCGTCACCATTCCGACGCATAAATGATCTCCCAAGCGGGAAGCAGATCATTTCCCCAGCGAACGCGAAAGCCTTTCGCGATGGTGGTTGAGCATCTCGAACGTCTCGTCGCGGGTGGTCGTCGTCACCGACAGCTTGGTGAAGGCCTGGTGGTAGGCCTCGACCGCGGCCGAGTCGGTGTGCAGCGTGTCGGACTCGATGCCGTGGGCGCAGGCGACGTCGGGCTCGAACGCCTCGGCGAAGCGCCAGAGGGTGAACGGGCCGGTGCGCGGCACGTAGGCGGGATCCTCCATCGGCACCACGTGCAGCGAGACGTTGGGCCGCTTGGCGTGCTCGATCAGCACCTCAAGCTGGCGGAGCTGCACGTGCAGCCCGACGATCGAGCGCGTCAGCACGCTCTCGTCGATCACGGCCCACACCACTACGCCGCTCTCGCGGGCGACGGCCTCCTGACGGGCCAGTACGAGAGCGAGCGCCTCGTCGACCGTCTGCTGCCCGAGCGTCGCCGGCCCGGCCACGGTGATGGCGGCCCTGGCGTACTCCTCGGTCTGCAGCAGCGGCGGGACGAACTGGTTGTGGTAGGTGCGAATCACGGTGGCCCGCTGTTCGAGCGCGTAGCCGGTGGCCAGCCAGACGGGCACCGACTGGGCGTCGTACCAGGCGGCCTCGCGCTCGCCCCTGGCCAGGGAGAGCACGTATTCGCGGATCGGCGGGACGGAGACGCCGTAGACGGTCAGCAGGCGCTCGACGGTGATCGGCGCGGGCGCGATGCGGCCCTCCTCGATGGCGGGGATCGCCGCCGCGCCCTTGCCGACCGCGGTCTCGACCTGCTCGACGGAGAGCCCGGCGGTCAGGCGCAGCCCGTGCAGCCGCTTGCCCAGCGCCCGCCGCTGCGGCCCGCTCAGCGGCGCGACCGCCTCGGGGATGTCGGACGTGGGCTCGGGCTCCTCGGGCAGCCCCTCGGCCTTGCGGGCCAGCTCGACCACGCCGCGCAGCACGGCGAGTGAGCCCTCCGACAGACCGGAGGCGGACAGGCCGATGGTGGCGGCCCGCAGTTGCAGGTCCTCGACCGAGCCCGACTCGAGGAAGTCGTCGCCGACCAGCCAGCCGACGCTCACCTGAAGGCAGGTGGCCAGGGCCCGCAGCACCTGGAGCGTCGGGTTGGTCTGCTTGCCCGTGCGCAGCTGGCTGACGTAGGCGCGGGTGATCGGGATGCCCGCCTCCGTCAGGGCGGAGGCCACCTGCGCGCCGGTGAAGCCGCGCTTGGTCAGCGCGAGATCGAGCCGCTCGGCGAAGTTCGCCACGGCACACCTCCTACCGCCCGTGAACGTTCTCAGCGTAAGGGACGCGAGCCCCAGTGTCCCCTGCCATGCGGGCAAGCTCTGCCACGCGAGCAGGTATCAACTTATGCGCAAACTGTCAGTTGACATACTCGCACACATAAGCAGACTATCGGAGCACGTGGTAACTGAGGCTTAACAGCCAAAGGGTTCTGAAGAGATCCCCGGCAAGGAGGTGGCCAGACGTGACCATGGATACCCCGGACGCTTCCCGGTTGACGGAAGATCCGGTCTCCACCGGGCAGGAGCTCGTCGTCCAGCGCATCTGCGCGCGGGTCGCCGGGCCACTGGCCGGCGACGGCGTACGCGTCGCGAGCCTGCCGCTGGGCGGGGTCCAGGTCTGGCTGGACGACCCACGTCACCGCTGGCGCTTCTACCACCGGATGGCCCGCGAGCTGCGGCTGTCCGGCTGGCACACGGAGACCGGCCCTGACCGGCTGCTGTTGCTCGGGTGGAGTGCGGTCTGCCTGAGCCACCGGGTCAGGATGCTGGGCGCCGCCCTCAAGGGCCGGCTGGCCGACTTCGACAAGACGGCGTTCACGGCCGTCATGGTCGCCACCCGGCTCCGTCACGACGGGTTCCCAGCCGAGGACCTGCCGGCCGAGGTGGAGGCGCGCTGCGCGGATTCGCTGCGCTGGCCCGCCCGCCTGGCCGATCTCGACGGCCTGGAACGACGGTCGTCGCTCGAGCCCCTGCGACTCCGGCTGGCCCAGGTGGCCGGCCTGGAGGTCAAGGTGAGCCGTCGCTGCGGCGAGCATCTCACGCTCGCCGGCAAGGTCGCACGTACGGTGTCCGGTGGTGCGGGGCCGGCCCGTCCTCGTGCGGCGGGACCGCGGGCGGGACTGACTGAACGCATGGTCTGCGTCAGCGTGCCGAACGTGGCGGGAAGCGCGGTGACGGCGCGATGACGTTGACGCCTCTGTGCGAGCACCCGGTCGCCCCGGTCCCGACGGCCGTGACACGGCCCCGGCGACCGGCTCCGGCGACCGTGGCGCGCCGGAGGCGTCCGGCCGGCTCCCCCGGCCGGCCGAGCGTGCTCGCGCTCGGCCCGGCCCTGAACTGCCCGGACGCGCCGGCGGTCATCACGGCCGCGTCTCGGCAGGCGCCGCGGGGAGAACGGCCGGTTCAGCAGCACACACCGGTGCAGGACCCGCTGTCTCAGGACAGATCGGTCCAGGACGCATCGGTTCCGAACACACCGGTGCAGGTCGTACCGGTGCAGGATGCACCTGTTCAGGACGGACCGGTGCAGGACATGGGCGGCGCGATCTCGTTCGCCGCCTCGCTCGCCGCCATCGCGGGAATGGCGGCGGCGCCCTCAGCGCCGGCCCCGGCGCTATCCCACCCCCCCGGCACCGTGAAGCACGTGCCCGACCTGGTCGGCACGGTGCTGATGGCCAGCGCGGTAGCGGCTGGCGTGCTGGCCATCTCAAGGGATAGCACCTGGGGTCGGCTTTTCTCCCGCCCGCTGGGCCGTGCGGGCGCGTCCGCCGGGCCGCCGCCGGGATCCCCGGAGATCCCGCGGCGGCGCCGCGCAGGCAGCCCCCGGCCGCGGCAGGCCGTGCCGCCGGCCGCAGTTCCGCTCGCCGCCACGGCGCAGGTGCGGGTCGCCGTGGCGTCGGGACGTGAGCAGCGGCCGGCCGCCTCCCAACACTCCTTCCCGTCGACCATCGACCACCAGGAGCCATCATGATCACCGACGAAGTGCCCAGGTCACGACCACACGAAGTGCACGCGCGGGGCGTACGGCCCGGCGCGCCACCCCCGGCCTGGGGCGAAGACCAGGTCGCCGAACCGCCGCCCGCCGCGCCTGCGCGCACCGTGCACCGGCTGCGCCGCATCCGGCAGGTGTCCGTCGAGGCCATCACCGAGATCGACCAGGCGCTGCGGCACCGCGCGTCCTGACCTTGCCCGTCTTCCAGCTCTGCTCGTCTTCCAGCACTGCTCGCCTTCCCAGCACCGCTCGCCTTCCCGCACAGGAGGACATCCATGCGCACCCGTCCGGGGCATCCCGTGAGCCGCGGCAGGGTCGGCGTCGTCGTGGCGCCGGCGAACCCGTCAGCGGAACCCGAGCTGACCCGCCTGCTCGGCTCGCGTGCGGACATGCACGTCGCCCGCTTCCCCGTACGGCCAGGGCTGCCCATGGCAGACCGGCTCGAAAGCTACAACGCGGACCTGCCCTCCATGGTCAACGCCTTCGACGGCCTGCGGCTGGACGCGATGGTCATGGCCTGCAGCGAGCCTCGATATCTGCTCGGCCCCGACGGGGACAAGGAGCAGTGCGACCGGCTGACAGCGGCGACCGGGGTGCCGTTCGCCTCGGCCACGCTGGCCACGCGCGAGGCGATGGAACACGTGATGGTCCACGACATCGTGCTGATCTCACCGCATGAGCCGTGGGTGACGGAGCTGGCCGAACGGTTCTGGAAGACGGCCGGCATGAACGTCACCCAGATCGTCCAGGTACGTGCTCGCGAGGGCTACTCCTCCTACGCGGTCACCCCCGACGAACTGATCACCCAGGTCGAGCTGGCGGAACCGCCGCCCGACGCGGCGCTGCTGTTCACCGGCACAGGACTGGGCACGCTGTCCGTGCTCGGCCCGCTGGCCGACGGCAACGACAGGACCCTGCTCACCTCCAACCTCTGCACCGCCTGGTGGGCGCTGTCCCACGCGGTCGGCCGGCACGTGAAGCTCAGCCGGGTGCCCTACCGCCGTCCCATGGCTTCGCAGGGGAGGCGCACGGCATGAACGGCGTCATCGTGGCCGGAGCCGGTCCCGCCGGGCTGACGGCCGCGCTCTCCCTGGCCAGGGCCGGGATCCCGGTCACCGTGCTGGAGCGGGAGAACGAACTGCCCAGGCAGGCGCGCGCGTGCACGTTTCACCCCGCCACACTCGACCTGCTCGACTCCTTGGGCGTGGCCTCCCGGCTCGTGGCCGGCGGGCGCGTCGTGGACCGGGTGCAGTGGCGCGACCGGTCCGGGATCGTGCTCGCCGAGATGGGCATGAACCGGCTGGACGGCCTGACCCGGCATCCGTTCAGGATCCACGCCGACCAGTCCGCGCTCACCGCGCTGCTGCTGGAGGCGCTGAACGTCTACCCGGACGTGGACGTGCGGTTCGGCACCCAGGTGGACGGCGTCGCCGAGGGCGGCACAGGGATCCGGGTCCGCGTCGGCCACACCTGGACGCGGGCCCGGTACATGATCGCCGCCGACGGCGCCCACAGCACCGTGCGCGGCTCGCTGGGGCTGTCCTTTCCCCGCTCCACCTGTCCCACGCAGGCGCTGCGAGTGTTCACCGACTCGCCGCTCGACCGGCTGCTGCCGAGCCTGGCGCCGCTGACGTACGTACGGGACGTGCAGCAGTCGTGCACCCTGCTCGGGCTGCCCGACCACTGGCGGATCATCTTCAAGATCCCCTGCGAGGCGCACGAGCCGCTGTCGCCGTCGAACCTGTCCCTGCTGGTCCGCCGGGCCCTGCCGGGCGCCAGCGAGCCGATCAGGGTGACCGGCGCCGACCGGTTCGGGCTGTCGAGGGGGGTGCTGACCTCGTACCGGTGCGGGCGGGTGCTGTTCGTGGGCGACGCCGCGCACCTGACGTCCACGATCGGCGGGCTGAACATGAACGCCGGCATCCACGACGCCGCCGAGGCCGCCCAGGTCATCGCGGCCGTGATCGGCGGCTACGCGCAGCCCGCCGCGCTGGAGGCGTGGGCCTGGCGGCGCCGCTCGGTGCTGCTGCACCGGGTGGTCCCGCGCGGCGAGACGCGGCTGGCGGGCGTGCGCGAGCACGACAGCGCCAGGCTCGCGGCGGCCATGGCCGGGCTGCGGGCCATCGCCGGCGATCCCGACGCCACCCGCGCGTACCTGGCGCAGGCGTCACTGCTGGACATCGCGCCGAAACCGGCCGGGAGGACCTGACGACCGAGAGCACGCACCAGTCCGCGTACCGATAGGAGGAGGTGACACCGGATGTGGCGAACCCTGTCCGACGACGCCCGCCAGGCCATCCGAGACCTGTGCGACAAGCACGGAGCCCGCCTCTACGACTACTGCCGCACCGAGCTCGCCGCCGGCGACGCCGAGCAGGCGGTGGCGGGCGCCGTCATGACGGCGCACCTGTACGCGGACCGGGTGGTCGATCCGGCCCTGCGCCGGCCCTGGCTGTACGCGGTGGCCAGGGCACACCGGGCGGTCGTGGCCAAACCGGCCAGCATCGGCTCGTGGTCGCGTCCAGGCCGCATGTCGGAGCTGCTGCCCGAGGCGCTGCTGTCCCTGGATCGGCCGCAGCGCGAGCTGCTCGACCTGTCCGTACGGCACGGCCTGGCCGACCCCGAGCTGAGCGCGCTCTTCGAGCTGCCCGAGGCCGAGGTGCGCGCCATCGTCGAGCGGGCCGCGGCCGGCCTGGAGGAGTGGTTCGCCGCGATCGTCGCGGCGCGCTCCCGCGACGGCTGCCCCGACCTGACGGCACGGGTGGGCGAGTGGGTCACGGCCCCCGGCCGGCGGGCCAGGGCCAGGATCGGCCGCCACATCCAGTCCTGCGCGACCTGCCGGGCCGCGCCCAGGACCATGACGGCGGCGGCACTGCTGCGCCGCCTGCCGATCGCGGCACTGCCCGGCACACTGCCCAACCGGCTGGCGTCAGCGCAGCCTCTGCCCGGCGAGGGGCCACTCTGGCGGGCCGACGGCTTTCCTGTGCAGGCCCGCACACTGGTCGAGACCGGCTCCTCGTCGCCGGCTCCACCGGTCGCTGAGGTCACGCCACCTACCCCGGTCGCCGACCCCACGGCGGCGACCCAGGGAAAGCCCTGGTCGGCGGCGGGCGCGGCCGCCGCCGACCAGGAGCACCCCATCGCACCCGCCGTGCGCGGGCGGCATCCGTTCACGCCGCCGAGCCGTACCAGGGCCTTCCGCGGCGGCGCGAACGGCGACAAGCTCGTCTACTCCTCCGTCGTCAAGGGCGAGAGCAACGGTGTGCACCACGACGACAGCGTGGTCATCCGCTACGGCGGCATCACCTTGTCCGGCGCGGAACGGCTGACGGGCGGCGGGGGCGCGGGGAACGACCCCGGGCAATGGCAGGAGTACTGGCGGGACAAGCCCGAGGACGACGATCCCGATCAGGGCACGCCGATCAGGGCCGTGGCCAGGCTGGGGCTGATCCTCGGCGTGGGCCTGCTGGCGGCGGGCCTGATCTGGGCCGTCATGAACGCCCGCGAGCACCCGGCCACGCTCACCAAGGCCGCGGCGCAGACGAGCGTGCTGCTGGAGGAGCCCTCGCGGTGGGTGGCCGAGGTCACCACGGGCAACGCGGCCGGCGGCTCGCAGGAGAGCACCGCCGGGTCGGCGCTGAAGGCGGTGCCCAGGAAGTCCGCGCTGCCCAGGCCGGATCCGCCGGCGGCCCGGCTGTCGCCGGCGTCGGTGTCGCTGGGGCAGGGGCGTACCGGGTCGTTCGCGCTGGCGTGCACCGGCCGGTGCGAGATCGTGTCGGCCTCGGGCACGGACGGCATCGCCGTGTCGGGGAACCGGTTCCGGATCAAGGAGACGGCCGGGGCGCGCTGCGAGGACGAGTCCGTCGTACGACGCGGGGAGATCGTGGTCAGGTGGGCGGGCAGGACCACCGGGGACGGCCGCCACACCGGCGGGACCACCGCCGGTGGGGGCACGCTGCGCCTGAAGGTGTCCTGGACGGTCGAGCGGGGTGACGGCGTGCTGACGCTCGACGCCCGCGACGGGACCCACTGGCGCGACTGCTGAGGCGGGCCACTTGGGCAGGGGCTTGTGACAGCCCCTGCCCCGCGCCGGTGTTTTGCGCCGGCGTTTTAGAAGAAGTGGAACCCGGGCTCAGGCTCGGGCAGGTCCAGCTTCTCCGGCCCGCGGAACCTGGAGGTGTCCTTGGGCACGTCGGGCAGCGGCGTGCCGAGCACGAACGGCACGGTCACGCTGCTCCTGGCCAGATCGACGGTGACGTTCGCCCCGGTGCCGGTCTCGGAGCTGTACGTCGAGTCGGTGCCGGCCACCACCAGGCCGATCCTGTGGCCCTTCTTGAAGGTGTAGTCCTGCGGCAGGGTCAGCCACTTGACGGTCCCGTACGTGCCAGGAGGCAGCGGCTTGCCCTGGCTGAGCGAGTCGCGGTTGCGCACGTCGATCCAGCCGCGGGCGACGATCTCCAGCGGGCGGGTGGCCACGTTGGTGACGACCTTGCGGTAGCAGGCGTCGTCGTCCGCGGTGCTCTCGCCGTGGCAGTCCTCCTCGGTGAGCGTGGTGATGCCCTGGCCGCGGCGCCAGTCGACGCGGGTGTCGTCGCCGAAGTCCACCAGGAGCGCGGTCAGGTTGGAGGCCGGCTTGTCCAGCTTGACCCGCAGGTCGGCGGTGGGCGTGCCGGACAGACGCAGGCTCAGCGGCAGCTCACCGGTGGTGAACGCCACCCGCCCCGGGTGCGGCTGGCCCACCTCGGCCACCATGTCGGTCTCGCTCATGGCGACGTCGGTGAACGTGGCAGTGCTGTTCCTGGCGGCGGGGCGCAGGCCGAGCGAGCCGTCGGCCGAGGGCCGGAGCGACGCCTTGAGCGCGTACGGGGCCGGCCAGTCGCGCTGCGTGATCCACTGCGCCGGGCCGATCTCGACGTCCGCGCGCGGCTCGTTCGTGATGCCGTTGCGCACGCCGTGCAGCCAGCGGTCGAACCAGCGGTGCAGCGTGTCCACCCACAGGTCCCTGCGGCCCTCGAAGTCGAACGGGTCCACGTGCTGGGTCTGGCCGACCCAGATCTTGCGCGGCACGTTCCTGTCTGCCAGGGCCTTCCACCAGGTGGAGAAGTTGTCGGGCTTGACGTTGAGGTCGTTGACCGTGTGGATGACGAAGACGCTGGCCCTGACCTTGGAGACGTCGCCGAGCAGGCCCTTGATGTAGTCGCGCTCGGCCCAGAACCCGTTGTAGTCGCCGGTGTCGTCGCCGTCCTCGGCGTCCATCTTGTCGCGTACCGGCCGGCACTTGTCCTCGGGGTCGGTGTCGACGTAGTTCGCCAGCCAGGAGGCGTAGTCGTAGTTGTAGATGACGCCGTTGGAGCGCTGGTACTTGTACCAGGAGCTGATCGCCGAGATGGGGACGATCGTCTCCAGGCCCCTGACGCCGGTGGCGGCGACCGCGTTGGCGAGGGTGCCGTCGTACGACTTGCCGATCATGGCGGACTTGCCGGTGGTCCAGTCGGCCACGGCCGGGGTGCCGTCCGGCTTGAAGGCCTTGGCGCGGCCGTTCAGCCAGTCGATGACGGCCTTGCCGCCCAGTACGTCGGCCTTGCCGCCGATGTCGGGGCAGCCCTCGGACCTGGTGGTGCCGAGCATGTCGACGTTGAGGACGGCGTAGCCGCGAGGGACGAAGTAGTTGTCATAGAAGAGCGGAAATTTCGTGACATTTCCGGCGGCGTCGTAGACCTTCCGCTCGCCTTCGTTGCCACGACCCGAGTTGTCGTAGTACGGGCTCTCGTCGATGATCACCGGCACCCTGAGCCTGGGGCCGGACTCCTTGGGCCGGATGATGTCCACCCTGACCTTGTCGAGATTGCCGTCGAGGTCGCTGTCGACGGTCGACTCGACGTACACGTGCTCGCGGACGGCGTCCGCGTAGGAAAAAACGGGCTGTGTCCGGCCGTTCTTGACGGTGATCGCGGGAGCGGCGGCGGCCTGGGCCGGCGTCGCTATCGCGAGGGTGAGCGCGACGGCGAACAGGGCCGGGCGTAATTGTGACACGCGTGACCTCCGTGAGGGTGTGCTGGAGCCAGAACGCAATCTCTCAGACGGTCTGACACGTGGCAAGAGGGCCCAGTCGTGAACGCAGTAGTGAGGGCGGTGGAGAAACCCACCCACGAGCCCAGCCATGGGCGCGATGAAGATCCGAGCCGCCGGGCCCGCTCAGGAAGCGTCTAGGGTGGATGTCCGATCAGCCGTTGAGGAGAGGGTGCATGCGTAACGTCGCTCGGACCTCGCTCGTGGACGCCGCCATCGCCGAACTCCGCAGGGAGATCGCCGAAGGGGTGTGGCCGGTCGGCACCAAGATCCCCTCCGAGAGCCGGCTCGCGGAGAGCCTGGGCATGAGCAGGCTGTCGGTACGCGAGGCTGTGCGGGTCCTCGCCCACGCGGGCCTGCTGCACACCCGGCAGGGCGACGGCACCTACGTGACGGCGACCGACGAGTCCCAGGTCGCGCTGCGCCGCCGCCTCGACACCGCCGCCGCCATGGACATCATCGACGTCCGGCGCGGCCTCGACCTCGTCGCCGCCCGGCTGGCGGCCGGCCGCCGCACGGAGGCCGACCTGACCGCGATGCGCCAGGCCCTGTCCCGCAGAGACGCGGCCGGCCGCGCGGGCGACCTCGACGGCTTCGCCGACGCGGACGTGGACTTCCACCTGCTGGTGGCGGACGCGGCCCACAACGCCCTGCTCGGGGACCTCTACCGGAGCATGAGCGACGCGCTGCGCGACAGCGTACGAGACCAGGAGCAGGCGGCCCTGGAGCCCGACCCCTCCCACGAGGCCCTGCTACGCGCGATCGAGGCCGGCGACCCGGCCCAGGCGGTCGCCGTCTCCATCGCGATCCTGGACCAACAGGAACGCGACCTCTGACCCCTCCGGTTGCGTTCCCGGCACCCGGACGACACGCCACCATAGGCACAAACGTTCGACGCCCTGACTGACGTGACGACGACCGGGACACTACGCTGCGAGGATGAGCAGGTGGTGAGGATGAGCAGGTGGTACGGCAGGGAACGCGCCGCGCTGGTGGCGCTGCTTCGGCGTACCACCACCGAGAAAGGCGAACGTGAGTCCGTGCGGCGGCTCGCCGACGAGACATCGCCCGTGGTCTTGCTGCGCGAACGGCTGGGACCTGACGACCTGTTCTCCGATCCGGTGGAGGAGGCGATCGCCCAGGCGCGGGAGGACATCGCCTCCTGGGAACGAGACGGCATCCAGGTCATCGCCTTGGGAGACGAACGTTATCCGCAGCGGTTGCGCGACGTGTTCGATCGCCCCGCCCTGCTGTTCGCCCGGGGGACGCTCCTCGACGAGGACGACGGCGTCGCCGTGGTCGGTTCCCGGGCGGTCCTCGTCAGAAGGCCGGTCGCTGGCGTCCCAGCTGGCCACCCGACTCGCCGAACGCGGTCTCACGGTGGTCTCGGGCCTGGCGGCCGGCGTCGACACGGCGGCCCACCAGGCGGCACTCCGTGCGGGTGGCCGGACGGTGGCCGTCATCGGCACCGGGATCCGCAGACACTTTCCTCCTGAGAACCGCGACCTTCATCGTGAGGTAGCCGAGCGTGGGGCCATGCTCTCGCCGGAGCCGCGGAGGTCACCGTCGTGGTCATCGCGCGCCGCATCCGTACGGACAATCCAGGGATCGCCGGTGGAAGCATCCCTTCGGCAGGTTCTCGCCGATCGCGAATACTCCGTGGACATCTGTCCGGTCACCGGAGGCGAATGCCGGCAGCCGGGGCCGCCCCATCGGTGAACCGGGATGCGCCCGGATGGGTGCTGCTCGGGGCGCATCCCGGTCGTTCGGGTGGTCAGCCGGGGATGGCGATGGTGTCCGCCTGATCGTTGAGTGGTGGGTCGGGGTCTGGGTTCGGGCGGCGACGGAGGAGATACGGGAGGCGCAGAGCGGTCAGTGCCAGCAGGGCGCCGGCGGACGCGGCGAGGAGCAGGGTCCAGGTGGGGACTGTGCTGCTTTCGCCACTGGACGGGGTCGTGGCGGGTTTCTGGGCGGGTTTCTGGGCGGGTACGGCGGCCGGGGCGTCGCCGAACAGCGGGGCCGGGGGGCGGATCGTGTCCCAGTACTTGTCGGCCTCGGCGCCCAGGTTGGCCACCAGGTCCTTCGGTACGGGGTTGATGCGCAGGGAGCCGGGGACCGTCAGGGTGCCCACCTCGTACGGCTGGAACGGGCCCTGGACGGCCTCCACCTTCCACGTGCCCTCCGCCAGCGCCACGGCCGTCGCGTAGTGCGCGGCCTCGGGCAGGGCCTTTCCGTCGAAGGTCACGCTGGTGCCGTCGGAGCCGGTGAAGCGGAGGGCCACGGGGTTCATGGCTCCCTGGTACGGGTGCGTGCCGTGTTGCAGCACCCAGAAGCCCAGCGTGTACGACTCACCGCCCTCGAAGCGGGCCGGGGACGGATCCAGGTACGTCACCGCCCAGCCACCGGAAGCCGAGGCCGGGACGCCTCCACCGGTCGAAGCCGCGGCCGGGACGCCCGCGACGGCCAGTGCCGTCACCAGGGCCAGTGCCATCAGTGCCCTTCTCATGGGGACCACCTCCGGTCTGCATACACCGCAGGCCGCCCCGAGGTTCCCGCCCCGCCCGGGAAAGCCGTCCCGCGGAACGGCCCGACGCCCGACTCCCAACGCCCAACGCCCAACGCCCAAAAGGAAAGTGCGCTATTTCCCGATAGGGCGCGCACAATGGAAAGAGAAAGGCGAGAATTCGGCGAGGAGCGAGGAGGCTTGCGCCGTGCCCGCCGCCGGACGCGAATATCTGACCGCGATGCTCGACGTGCTCGTCTACGAGAACCTCTTGGTCGCCTGGCGCAGGATGCCGCTCGGCGGGTACATGATCGTCTCGCACGAGGGCGAGGAGATCAGGCTGACGGCGCAGCAGGCGGACATGTGGACACGCGGCGCCTTCGCCGTCTACCTGGCGCTGGTGGATCAGCGCCGCATCCGCCCCCGCATCCCCGGCGACACCGCCCCGAATTGATCCCCCGCCACACCGCCAAAAAACTGCCCGTTCCGCGGCCCGCGTGCCCTATCTTGTAATGCCGATTTCCGACCGGACGATATACCCCGGGTCAGGCAAAGCCGTTTTTCCGCGCGCGCGTCAGGACGCCTGGTTGTTCATGAACTGCGAGATCTTCCACTCCTCGCCGTCCTTACTGAGCAGGAACAGCTCCCGGTAGTCGTCGTCGCCCTGCTTGCTGGTCGAGCGGACGAAGGCGTCCTGGTCGCCGGCCGTACGCGACTGGTCGATCGTGTGCGTGGCCTGCTTCATGTCCTGCGAGCCCTGCAGCTTCTGGAACAGGGCGCGGATGGCCTGGCTGCCCTCCGCCGTGGCCTGCCCGTCCACCGCGACCACCGCGTCGTCGGCGAAGGAGCTGACGACCTGGTCGAGGTTGCCCGACTTGAGGGCGTTGAAGTAGCCCTGGACGGCCGACTCGGCCTGGCTGCCGCCGGCGGTGTCGGACGGCGAAGCGGTGCCGGGCGACATCGAGTCCATGTCGGTGGGCGTGCCGGGGCTGGCCGCCCCCTTCATCGCCTGGGTGTTCGCGGAACAGCCCGCGATCAGGAGTGCGGGCACGACAGCGGCCAGCAGGAGTGCCCTGCGCTGAGAAATCTTGGTCATGGCCGCTTGATGCCCCCGCCGGTCGGCGGCGAATGCGCGGTTTAGGCACTTCGCACAGCCTCTTTACCGGGTCCGGGTATTACTCACGGTAACGCTTCACCGGAATTGGAGAGACCGGTCAGTGCCGCGATCGTTGCCACCTTGATACCCAGTGGGCATGGCAGCGCCGATACCGTCCATTCAGTGCCGCGAATCCAGGCGAATCCTGAGCCTCTCCCCCAGCGCGAAGACGCCGAACGTTGTGACAACGTCGAGTCGGGACGGCGCTGCGTGCTTCCAGCGGCTCACCGCAGCGCACATGTCTACCCCCCGGTAGAGGTGGGCGCCGTGGAGACCAGAGCCTAGCCCGCCGCCCGCACCCGCTGCAGCAGAACGCAGACGCCGGGTGGCGCCAGGACCGTCGTCACGGCCCCGGCGCCACCCGGCGTCCCCTTCTCAAGTTCTCCGGCGCGTCTCCCTAGACGCCGGCCTCCACGAGTACGCCGGCCTCCACGAGTTGACGCACGGTGACCTCGACGTGCCCGCCCTCCGCCCGCACGGCGTAGACCGGCACCGACACGCTCTCGTCATCGAGGCAACGCCCGGTCACGAGCGAGAACACCTGCTTGTGCAGCGGCGAGGCGACCGTCGGCTCGCCGCGCCTGGTGCCGACGATGCCGCGCGAGAGCACGTACGCCCCGCTGAACGGGTCGAGGTTGGACAGCGCGTACAGGTCGCCCTCGTAGGTACGGAAGATCGCCACCTGGACGCCGTCCACCAGGGCGCAGACGCCGCGTTCCGGCAGCAGGGCGTCGTAGGCGCAGATCGGGGTCCAGTTCATGGGGCCATCACCGGCTTGATCTGGCCGCGCTCGCTGCCGAACACGATCGACGGGTCGGGCACGCCGGGGGCGTTGACGAAGCTGACGAACCGGCTGAGCTTCTCCGGGTCGTCGAGCGTGGCCTGCCATTCGTCGGCGTACGTGGCGATGTGGTGGTCCATCTGCGCGTCCAGGTCGGCGCAGATGCCGAGCGAATCGTTCATGATCACCTCACGGAGGTAGTCGAGGCCGCCGTCCAGCGACTCGAGCCAGGTGGCCGTGCGTTGCAGCCGGTCCGCGGTGCGGATGTAGAACATGAGGAACCGGTCGATGGTCCTGATCAGTTCGTCGGTGGTCAGGTCGGTGGCGAGCAGGTCGGCGTGGCGGGGCTTGAAGCCGCCGTTGCCGCCGACGTACAGGTTCCAGCCCTGCTCGGTGGCGATGATGCCGAAGTCCTTCGAACGGGCCTCGGCGCATTCGCGGGCGCAGCCGGAGACGGCCGACTTCAGCTTGTGCGGCGAGCGCAGGCCGCGGTAGCGCAGCTCCAGCGCGATGGCCATGCCCACGGAGTCCTGGACGCCGTAGCGGCACCAGGTCGAGCCCACGCAGGACTTCACCGTACGCAGCGCCTTGCCGTACGCGTGCCCCGACTCGAACCCGGCGTCGACCAGCCGCCGCCAGATCTCCGGCAGCTGCTCGACCCTGGCGCCGAACAGGTCGATGCGCTGCCCGCCGGTGATCTTGGTGTAGAGGCCGAAGTCGCGGGCCACCTCGCCGATCACGATCAGCTTGTCCGGCGTGATCTCGCCGCCGGGGATGCGCGGGACGACCGAGTACGTGCCGTTCTTCTGGATGTTGGCGAGGAAGGCGTCGTTGGTGTCCTGGAGCGCGGCCCGCTCCCCCTCCAGCACGTGCCCGTTGTGCAGCGAGGCCAGGATCGAGGCCACGGCCGGCTTGCAGATGTCGCAGCCGCGGCCCTGCCCGTGCTGATTGATGAGCTCGGAGAAGGTGGTGATGCCGCGCACCCGTACGATGTCGAACAGCTCGGCCCGCGAGTACGTGAAGTGCTCGCACAGCGCCTTGCTGACCTCGACGCCCGACTTCTCCAGCAGCTGCTTGAGCATCGGCACGCAGCTGCCGCAGGTCGTCCCGGCCCGCGTGCACGACTTGATGCCGGGCACGTCGGTGACGCCCTTGTCGGCGATGGCCGAGCGGATGTCGCCCGCGCACACGTTGTTGCACGAGCAGACCTGCGCCTCGTCCGGCAGGTCGAGGCTCGCGCCGGCCCCGCTGAACAGCAGGTCGGACGGCGCGGCGGGCAGTTCCTTGCCGACGAACGGCCGCAGCGAGGTGTACGGCGATGCGTCGCCCACGCAAATGCCGCCGAGCAGCGTCCGCGCGTCGTCGCTGATGAACAGCTTCTTGTACACGCCGCCCACCGGGTCCATGTAGGTGACGTCGAGCGCCCCCTCCATCGCCCCGAACTGGGCCACCTCCACGCCCAGCAGCTTGAGCTTGGTGGACAGGTCGGCGCCCTCGAACGCCGCGGAGCCGCCCATGATCCGGTCGGCGGCCACCTCGGCCATCGTGTTGCAGGGCCCGACGAGCCCGTAGACCATGCCGCCGGACAGCGCGCACTCGCCGACCGCGTAGATGGCGGGGTCGGAGGTCCGCATGGCGGAGTCGACCACGATGCCGCCGCGCGGGCCGACGTCGAGCCCGGACGACCTGGCCAGCTCGTCGCGCGGCCTGATCCCGGCCGAGAACACGACGACCTGCGCCTCCACCAGGGTTCCGTCCGGCTTGCGCAGCCCGGTGACCCGGCCCTCCTCGTCGGCGACGACCTCCTGCACGCCCGCCCCGGCGTGCACGCTGAGCCCGAGCCCCTCGATGTGCGACTTGAGCACCGAGCCGCCGCCCTCGTCCACCTGGCGCGGCATGAGCCAGGGGCTCATCTCGACGATGTGCGCCTTGAGCCCGAGCGCCCGCAGCGCGTCGGCGGCCTCGAGGCCGAGCAGGCCGCCGCCGACGACGACGCCCTCCACGGCGTCCTTGGCGGCCACCCTGATCGCGTCGAGGTCCTCGATCGTGCGGTAGACGAACGCGTGCTCGGCGCCCGGCACCGGCGGCACGAACGGCGCGGAGCCGGTCGCCAGCACGAGCACGTCGTAGGGCTCGGCGCCGCCGTCGGCCATGAGCACCTGGCGGGCGTCCCTGTCGATGCCGGTGACGCGGGTGTTCAGCCTGGTCACGACGCCCGCGGGCACCTCGTAGGTGAGGTCTTCGACGGTGGTGCCCGACAGGTAGGAGGTCAGCGCCACCCGGTCGTAGGCGGGGCGCGGCTCCTCACCGATCACGGTCACGGTACCGGCGAAGCCCCTGCTCGTGAGCGTCTCGACGAGCCGGTGAGCGGTCGGGCCGTACCCGACGACGACGATCCTGTTCACACGGAGATCCCTTCCTGCTCGCACAGCCAGCCGACGATGCCCTCCACGGCGTCGCGGCAGGTACCGCATCCGGTCGTGGCCCTGGTCGCGGCCGCCACTCCGGCCACGTCCCGCGCCCCGGCCTCCCAGCACGCCCTGATCTGGCCCTTGGTCACGTTGTTGCACCGGCAGATCGTGGCCGCGTCGGGCATGAGCGTCGGACTGTCGGTCACGGGCGCCGACGACAGCCCGGGGAACAGCAGCCCGGCCCGGTCTCCCGGTACAGGACCGCCACGGTCGAAGAGCTGGGTGAGCGTGCCGACGGCGTCGCTCTCGCCCAGCAGGATCGCGCCGACCAGGCGGCCGTCGCGGATGACGAGCTTGCGGTAGGTGCCGCGGGCCCGGTGGCTGAAGCGCACCACCTCGGCGTGCTCCTCGCCGAGGTGCGTCTCGCCCATCGCGGCCAGCTCGACGCTCTTGGCCTTGAGCCGGGTGACCAGCCGGGAGCCCCGGTAGCGGGCCTTGCCGCCGGTGATGACCTCGGCGGCCACCACGGCCTGCTCCCAGGCGGGGGCGACCAGGCCGTACACGGTGCCGTCGTGCTCGGCGCACTCGCCGATGGCGAAGATCGACGGGTCGTCGGTACGCATCTCGTCGTCCACGACGACGCCGCGCCGCACCTCCAGCCCGGCGTCGGCGGCCTGCTTGGTCACGGGACGAACGCCGCAGGCGAGCACGACCAGGTCTGCCTCGACCAGCTCGCCGTCGTCGAGCCTGACGCCGCTCTCCTCCACCCCGGAGGCGCTGACGCCGGTACGGATCCGCACGCCGAGCCCGGCCAGCGTCTCCTCCAGCACCACGCCGGCCTCGCTGTCGAGCTGGCGTTCCATGAGGTGGTCGGCCAGGTGCAGGAGCGTGACGGGCAGGCCGCGCCCGGCCAGGCCGCGGGCGGCCTCGATGCCGAGCAGGCCGCCGCCGACGACTACGGCCCCGCGGGCGTGCTCGGCCGCCTCCATGATCCGCTCGCAGTCCTCCAGCGTGCGGAACGGGATCGCCCGCTCCACGCCGGGGATCGGCGGCACGATAGCGTAGCTGCCGGTGGCCAGGACCAGCAGGTCGTACGGCTCGCGCCGCCCGTCCTCGGTCACGACGTGCCTGGTCTCCCTGTCGATGTGAGCAACCGCGCTGCCGAAGGCGGCCGTCACGTCGTGGGCGTCGTACCAGGCGGGGTCGACCAGCCGGACCTGCTCCGGCCTTGAGCTGCCTGCCAGCACGTTCGACAGCAGAATGCGGTTGTAGGGCCGGCACGTCTCCGCGCCGAACACGGTGATCTTCATGTGCGGGTCACGGGCGCGTACCTCGCTGATCAGCCGTGACCCGGCCATCCCGTTGCCCACGACGACGAGCCTCATGAGTCCCTCTCCACCCTGACGGCGCTGACCTTGAACTCCGGCATCCTCGACGTCGGGTCCAGGGCCGGATTGGTGAGCCGGTTGGCGCCCTCCCAGTGGAAGGGCATGAACACGGTGTCCCTCCTGATCGCGTCGGTGATCCTGGCCACGGCCTTGGCCTCGCCGCGCCTGCTGGTGACGCGCACGACGTCGCCCGGGCCGATGTCGAGCTGCTCGGCCAGGTCGGGGTGCAGCTCGACGTACGGCTCGGGCGCGGCCTGGACGAGCGGGGCGATCCTGCGGGTCTGCGCGCCGCTCTGGTAGTGGGCCAGCACCCGGCCGGTGCTCAGGTAGAGGGGGTAGTCCCCGTCGATCTCCTCGGCCGGCGGCCGGTGCTGGACGGGTACGAAGTTGGCCCGGCCGTCCGGAGTTGCGAAGGAGTCGAGGAAGGGCCTTGGCGTACCCGGGTGATCGGGGTCAGGACAGGGCCAGAAGACGCCGGTCTCGGCCGTGATGCGCTCGTACGTGATGCCGGAGTAGTCGGCCGGGCCGCCGGCGCTGGCGCGGCGCAGCTCGTCGAAGACCTGGACCGGCTCGGTCTCGAAGGAGTGGCCGAGCCGTTCAGCGAGGGCGGCGATGACGTCCAGGTCGCTCCTGACGCCCTCCGGCGGGGCGACCGCCTTCTGTCGCAGCAGGACGCGGCCCTCCAGGTTCGTCATGGTGCCGTCCTCCTCGGCCCACTGGGTCACGGGGAAGACCACGTCGGCCAGCGCCGCGGTCTCCGACATGACGAAGTCGCAGGTCACCAGCAGGTCGAGGGCGGCGATGCGTTCGGCCACGTGTTCGGAGGCCGGCGCGGAGATGATCGGGTTCGAGCCGAACAGCAGCAGCGCGCGCGGCCCCTCCCTGGTGCCGAGCGCGTCGAGCAGCGCGTACGCCGACCGCCCAGGCCCCGGGATGTCTTCGGGATCGATCCCCCAGACCCCGGCCACGTGCGCCCTGGCGGCCGGATCGTCGATCTTGCGGTAGCCGGGGAGCTGGTCGGCCTTCTGCCCGTGCTCCCTGCCGCCCTGCCCGTTGCCCTGCCCGGTCACGCACCCGTACCCGGAGCCGTGCCGGCCGGGCAGCCCGAGCGCGAGGGCCAGGTTGATGTACGCGGTGACGGTGTCGGTGCCCTTGGCGTGCTGCTCGGCACCACGCCCGGTCAGGATGTACGCCTTGTCCACCGCCGCCATGGCCCTGACAGCCTGCCGCATCTGGTGCACGGGCACGCCGGTGATCCGCTCGACCCGCTCGGGCCACCAGGCGGACAGCGAGGTGCGCACCTCCTCGAACCCGGTGGTCCTGGCGGCGACGTACGCCTCGTCCACGAGGTCGTCGGCGGCGGCCAGGTGCAGCAGGCCCAGGGCCAGCGCCAGGTCGGTGCCGGGGGCGGGCTGGAGGTGCAGCCAGGCCAGCTTGGCGGTCTGGGTGCGGCGCGGGTCGATCACGATCACCCGCGGGCCCGTCACGTGGCGGACGAAGGGCGGCATGGTCTCGGCGATGTTCGCCCCGGCCAGCAGCACGACGTCGGCCTCGGCCAGGTCGGTGATCGGGAACGGCATGCCCCGGTCCATGCCGAACGCCCTGATGGAGGCGGCGGCGGCCGAGGACATGCAGAACCGGCCGTTGTAGTCGATCTGGCTGGTGCCGAGCGCGACCCGGGCGAACTTGCCCAGCGAGTACGCCTTCTCGTTCGTCAGCCCGCCCCCGCCGAACACGGCCACGGCGTCGGGGCCGTGTTCGGCGCGGATGGCGGACAGCCGGTCCGCCACATAGTCGAGCGCGACGTCCCAGGCCACGGGCTCGCCGTGGAGGAGGGGCGTGGTCAGGCGCTCGCCGTTGGTGAGCAGTTCGCCCGCCGTCCATCCCTTCTGGCACAGCGCGCCCGAGGCGTTGGCGGGAATGTCGGTCCTGGGGGTGATGACCACCCCCGGGCCGATCTCCATGCCGCACTGCAGCGCGCAGTACGGGCAGTGGGTCGCCGTCACGTCAGACCCTGGCATGGGCGAGGCTCGCCACCACGTTGACGCCGACCTTGCGGGTGTAGCACCACCAGGTCAGGGCGAAGCAGGAGACGTAGAAGACGCCGAAGGCGAGGAAGGCGGGGGCCGGGGTGCCGGCCGCGGCGAACGCCATCCCGAACGCCCGATTGATGAGGAACCCGCCGAGCGCTCCGACCGCCGAGATGATGCCGATGGCGGCCGAGGCCTGGCGCTTGCCGTACAGCAGGGCCTCCTCGCCCTCGCCGCGCTCGGCCACCGCCTTGGCCTGGAAGATGGCCGGGATCATCCGGTACGTGGAGCCGTTCCCGACGCCGGAGGTGAGGAAGAGCACCTGGAAGGACAGGAAGAACAGCCAGAAGTTGCCCGAAGTGCTGGCCGCCCAGACCAGCAGCACGCCGCCGCCCATCGCGGCGAAGTTCCACAGCGTGACCGGCGCGCCGCCGAGCCGGTCGGCCAGCCAGCCGCCGACGGGCCTGATCAGCGACCCGATCAGCGGCCCGGCGAAGGCCACCGCGGCGAACGGCGCGCCGGGGAACAGGCTCGCGCTCAGCAGCGGGAAGGCGGTGGAGTAGCCGATGAACGAGCCGAAGGTGCCGATGTAGAGGAACGACATGATCCAGGTCTGGGCCTTGCCCGCCACCGCGAGCTGTTCGCGCGGGTCGGCCTTGGCGCTGGTCAGGTTGTCCATGAAGAACCAGGCGCAGATCGCGGACACGACCACGAACGGCACCCAGAACCAGCCGGCCGCGGCCAGGCCGAGCGAGCCGATCACCAGCGGCATGACGAGCTGGACCGAGCTGACGCCGATGTTGCCGCCCGCCGCGTTCAGCCCGAGCGCGACACCCTGCCTGCCGCGCGGGTAGAAGTAGGTGATGTTGGCCATGCTGGAGGCGAAGTTGCCCCCGCCGAAGCCGGCCAGCGCCGCGATCACCAGGAACAGCCAGTACGGGGTGCCCGGATTGCCCACCGCCACGCCGAGCAGCACGGCGGGGATGAGCAGCAGCAGGGCGCTGACCACGGTGAAGTTCCTGCCGCCGAACCTGGCGGGGCCGAACGTGTAGGGGACCCGCAGCACCGAACCGATCAGGTTGGGCAGGGCGACCAGCCAGAAGAGCTGGTCGGTGGTGAACTCGTACGACCCCAGCTTGGTCGCGACGATGCTCCACAGGGTCCACACGGTGAAGCCGAGGTGTTCGGCAACGATGGAGAAGATCAGGTTGCGCCGTGCGACGCGCTTGCCTGAACTCTCCCAGAATGCTGGGTCATCGGGATGCCACTCGGCGATCCAGCGCGCCATCGACCTCTCCTACGCTCGGCGTTCCGGATTCACCACGGTAGGAAGGGCTCGTTACGCACTTTGACCCTGCGTGGCCGTGAGTTCGTTACGGGTGATTCACCGCGGTAACAAGCTCCGCACAAGCGTCACGTACGAAACATGCCGGTAATGATCGGTTACCTGTCCTCGCCTGGGGTAACAGCACTCACAGCAAGGGGGGAAACATGATCAAAAAGCTGCATCAGATGGGCGTGCGTTCCGGACACGCGTACACCGCGGGGCTGGCGTCGATCGCTCTGTCCTTCGGAACCTGGTTCATGTCCAAGAACACCGAGCGGGCCGGGCTCGACCGGGCCGACCGATGGGGGATCTTCATCGGGGAGTGGGCGCCCACGTTCTTCGCCCTCGGCGTCGCGCTGCGGATCGAGGAGACGCACCGCGACATGCAGGAAGGCGAGATGGGCGTGTTCGAACAGGCTGAGAGCACGCGGAGCCGGTCACACGCCGGCGTTTGAGCGGACGCGTCACGCGGGCCACGCCGTCGTGCGTGACCCGCGTGACGCGCGTCTGTACAGAAGTCTCAGTCGCGAAGAGTCGCCAGGCGGAGCAGCGGCTCGTCGGTCAGCCGGTAGCGGTACCAGTCGTCCTGGTTGACCGCGCCGAGCTTCTCGTAGAAGCCGATGGCCGGGTTCCAGTCGAGGACCGACCACTCCAGCCGCTGGTAGCCGCGCTCGGCGCAGATCTCGGCCAGCCGCCTCATGAGGGCGACGCCGTGGCCGCCGCCCCGGTGCGCGGGGCGTACGTACAGGTCCTCCATGTAGATGCCGTGCACGCCGCGCCAGGTCGAGTAGGTGAGGAACCACAGCGTGAAGCCGGCCACCTCGCCGTCCTGCTCGGCGATGTGGGCGAAGGCGGCGGGGTTGTCGCGGAAGAGCGTGTCGTGCAGCTGTTCCTCGGTCACGCGCACCTCGTGGGCGGCCTTCTCGTAGGCGGCGAGCTCCCGGATCATGCCGATGATCTCGGGGACGTCGGCGGGTGTGGCAGGACGAATCATGTCGTTCAGCGTACGGGCCCTTGAAACGTGCGCGGTTTCTTAGAACAGTATTCGGAGGGCCATGCCGACGCTCAATAAAGGTGACCGACAGGGGAGCGGAATCGTGAGCGTTGCGGAAGGGCTTGGCGTGCGCCCGCCGTGTGCGGAGCTCAGGCTGTCCCTCGTGCTGGGCGAGCGGGCGTTATATGTGAACGGGGACCTGCGCACCGCGCGGCGCTGGTTCGACGCGGCCTACCTCCAGGCGCAGGCGTGCGGGGACCCGCCCGCGCTGGCACGGGCGGCACTGGGGCTGGGCGGGATCTGGGTACGCGAGCACAGGACCGCTGCCGAGTCGGAGATGGTACGCGCCCGCCAGCGGCACGCGCTGTCGCTGATCGACCCCGGCTCCACGCTCGCGCAGCGGCTGCGGGTACGGATGTGCGGCGAGGCGGACTACCACAGGGGCGCCCACGACGAGATCCTGCGCCTGCTGGAGCAGGCCAGGGGCGCCGGGGACGCGGAGCTGCTGGCGGAGGCGCTGAGCCTGGCGCACCACTGCCTGCTCGGCCCCGAGCACGGGCAGCTGCGCAAGGAGCTGGCCGCCGAGCTGATCGGCCAGGCGGCCGTCACCCGGCGCAGGGGCGACCTGCTGATGGGGCTCATGTGGCGCACGGCCGATCTGTACCTGGCCGCCGACCCGCACGCGGAGCGCTGCCTGGAGGAGCTGCGCGGCCTGCTGGACGAGCAGCCCCACCTGGCGGTCGGCTACGTGGCCGCCGCGATGCGGGTCATGCTCGCCATCAGGGCGGGCCGCTTCGAGGAGGCGGAGCGGCTGGCCGGCGAGTGCTACGAGCTCGGCGTGACGGCGGGCGACGTGGACGCGACCGGCTGGTACGGCGGCCAGCTCGGCGCCGTCCGCTGGTACCAGGGCCGCGTGGCCGAGCTGCTGCCCGCGATGGCCGACCTGGCCAGCTCCCCCACGCTCAGCCCCATCGACAACTCCTACCTGGCCGGGCTGGCGCTGGCCGCGGCCGTCTCCGGCGACCGCCGCCAGGCGGCCGGCCACCTCGCCCGGCTGCGCGGCCGGGACCTGGGTGCCCTGCCGAGCTCCAGCACGTGGCTGCTGTCGATGTACTGCGTCGTGGAGACCGCGCACCTGCTCGGGGACGCCGAGACGGCCGCCCGCGCGTACACGCTGCTGAGCCCGTACGCGCATCTGCCGATGGTGGCCAGCCTCGGCGTGGCCTGCTTCGGCTCGACGCACCACTCGCTGGGCATGGCCGCGCTCACCCAGGGCGACCTCGACCTCGCCGTACGGCACCTGCGCGCGGCCGTGCACGACAACCTGGCGCTGAGCCACTGGCCGGCCGCCACGCTGTCGCGCTGCCGGCTCGGACAGGCGCTGGCCCTGCGCGACGGCCCCGCGAGCGAGGCGGCGCGGGCGGAGCAGGCCGCCGCCGCGCGGGAGGCCAGGGAGCTGGGCATGGTGCTGCCCGCCGCCGGGCGGGCCGGCGGCGCAGGCGGCCCGTGCCGGTTGCGCCGCCACGGGCGGCACTGGCAGGTCGAGCTGGGCGGGCGGGTGGCGCTGGTCGATCACAGCGTCGGCATGGGTCACCTGGCCACGCTGGTCGGCAACCCCGGGCGCGAGATCCCGGCCGCCGACCTGGCGGCGGGCGCGTGCCGGCCGGCCGGGCAGGGCGATTCGGCCCAGCCGATGCTCGACGACCTGGCCAGGGACACCTACCGGCAGCGGCTGGCCGAGCTGCAGGAGGAAATCGACGAGCTGGAGTCGATGCACGACCTCGAACGCGCGGCGGCGGTGCGGCTGGAACGCGAGTGGCTGATCAGCGAGCTGGCGGCGGCGACGGGCATCGGGGGGCGGGCGCGGCCGTTCGCGGACGGCGACGAGCGCGCCAGGATCGCCGTCGGCAAGGCGATCAGGCGGGCGCTGGCCCGGATCGAGGCCGTGGACGCGGTGATCGGCGAGGAGCTGCGCGCGTGCGTGCAGACGGGGGTGCGCTGCTCGTACCGGCCGCGATGATCCCTCGTATGGGTCCTGCGTCTGGGTGGTGGATGGAACGCCGGTGGAACGGGATGGCACGCCTGAGGGGAGGGGCCACGTTCCGACATTCACTGGGGGATCATCCATGCGTCATCCGCAAGGGCTCAACTTCGCGATCACTCTCGACCGCGACCTGCCGGAGCCGCTGCAGGAGCAGCTCGCCGCCCAGCTCCGCGCCGCCATCCGGCACGGGCGGCTGGCCGCCGGCGCCCGGCTGCCGTCCACCCGCACCCTGGCCGCCGTACTCGGGACCTCGCGCGGCGTGGCCCTGACGGCGTACCAGAGACTGCTGGCCGAGGGGTATGTGAACGGCCGCCACGGCTCCGGCACCTACGTCGCGCGCCCCGCCGCCGGCCCGCCGGTCCGGGAGCCGGAGCGTTCCACCGAGACGGTCATCGACCTGCGCGCCGACCTGCCCAGCACGCAGGGTTTCCCGCCGGCCGAATGGCGGGCGGCCTGGCGGCGGGCCGGCGAGCGGGCCGCGCTCCTCGGCGAGCCGCCCGCCGCCGGGCTGCCCGCGCTGCGCGCCGCGATCGGCGCCCACCTGCGCGGCACGCGCGGCCTGGTGCTCGACGGCCACGACGTGATCGTCACCGCCGGGACCGCCGGCGCGCTCGCCCTGGCCGTGCGGGCGCGGGGCGGGCCCGATCCCGTCATCGCCCTGGAGGATCCCGCGCCGCCCTGGCTCAGGGGCGAGCTGGCCCGGCTCGGCACCGTGCTGCCCCTTCCCGCCGACGGCTCGGGCGCCCGCCCCGACCTGATCCCCCGCTCCTGCGACATCGTGGTGGTCCTGCCGGAGCGCGGCGTCCCGTACGGCACCCGCATGCCGCTCGACCGCCGCCGTGCCCTGGCCGCGTGGGCCCGCGACAGCGGCGGGCTGGTGGTGGAGCCGGCCTTCGACGGCCGGTTCGGCGCCGCGCCCGACCCGCTGCCCAGCGTGCTGGCGCTCGGGGACCCGTGGTGCACCGCCATGACGGGCTCGTTCCGCGACCTCCTGACGCCGGCGCTCCGGCTGTCGTTCGCGGTGCTGCCGCGCCGACCGGCCGGAGAGCTGGAGCGGGACCTGAGCACGGGCACGGGCGCGGGCGTTACGGGCGTTACGGGCGTTACGGGTGTGAGCATGGCAGGCGCGGGCCCGGCGGGCGCGGGGTGGGAACGGGCGGCGGTCACGTGTCAGCTCGCGCTCACCGAGCTGCTGGCGTCGGGCCGTGTGGCCAGGCGGGCGGAGCAGCTCTCGCTCCTGTACGGCGCCAAACGAGCGCTCGTCCGCCAGGCACTCGGGGCGTACCCGGGCACCCGCCTGCTGGGCACGCACTCCGGCGCCTCGGCCGCGCTCCTGCTGCCCTCCTCCGTCCCGGCCGAGTCGGTGGTCCGGCTGCTGCGGGCCCGCCGGGTCCACGTGGCGGAGCTGGCCGCGTTCCACCATCCCGGGCGCCCGCCCCGCAACGGGATCGCTTTCAGCTTCGGGCGCCTGGACGGGGTCACGCTGCGCCGGGCCGTGCACACGATCGCGCGCACGCTCGACGATCACCGCCTGGCCCGCAGGACTGCCGCCTGACCGGGTCCCGGACGGCCCGGGTACGAGGCAGCACCCACGATCCGCGACACTGGGTGCTGCTCACGTACGAGAAAGGGTGACGACCATGGAACAGCGCGTGTTGGGACGTACCGGACGCCAGGTCGGCGTGGTCGGCCTCGGCGCCTGGCAGCTTGGCGCCGACTGGGGCCAGATGACGGAGGACGAGGCGCTGGCCACGATCCAGACGGCGGTGGACGGAGGCGTCACCCTCATCGACACCGCCGACGTGTACGGCGACGGGCGCAGCGAGCGCATCATCGGCCGCTTCATCAAGGACCACCCGGGACTCTTCGTGGCCACCAAGATGGGCCGGAGGATGGACCAGGTCCCGGAGAACTACGTGCTGGAGAACTTCCGGGCCTGGAACGAGCGTTCCCGCCGCAACCTGGGCATGGACACGCTCGACCTGGTCCAGCTGCACTGCCCGCCCAGCTCCGTGTTCTCCTCTGACGCCGTCTACGACGCCCTGGACACGCTGGTGTCGGAGAAGAAGATCACCGCGTACGGCGTGAGCGTGGAGACCTGCGAGGAGGCGCTGACCGCCATCGCCCGCCCCGGCGTGGCGACGGTACAGATCATCCTCAACGCGTTCCGGCTCAAGCCGCTGGAGCGGGTCATCCCGGCCGCGCGGGCCGCCGGGGTGGGCATCATCGCGCGGGTCCCGCTGGCCAGCGGGCTGCTGTCGGGCAAGTA
Source organism: Nonomuraea sp. NPDC048892 (assembly GCF_040649735.1). Classification (NCBI taxonomy): domain Bacteria; kingdom Bacillati; phylum Actinomycetota; class Actinomycetes; order Streptosporangiales; family Streptosporangiaceae; genus Nonomuraea; species Nonomuraea sp. NPDC048892. The sequence continues at coordinate 629,639 of NZ_JBEZFZ010000003.1, forward strand.
CGACGAGAACACCACGTTCGCCGACAACGACCACCGCACCTACAACCGGCACGGCGAGGCGTTCGACGTCGGGGAGACCTTCTCCGGCGTCGACTTCGCCACCGGCCTGGAGGCGGTGCGCCGCCTGGCTCCTCTGGTGCCCGAGGGCATGACGATGGCCCAGTTCGCGCTGCGCTGGGTGCTCGACCAGGAGGGCGTCTCGATAGTCATCCCCGGCGCGCGCAACCGGGCCCAGGCCGCCGGCAACACCTCCGCCGCCGCGCTGCCGCCGCTGGACGCCGCCACGCTCGACGCGGTGCGCGACGTCTACGACGAGCTGATCCGCCCGCAGGTGCACGACCGCTGGTAGCCCATTGACGCCGTCGCCCACTTTTAGGAAACTTTCCTAAGCATTCTCGCCCGCTCCACCCTTCCCCCCCACGAGGAGCCATCATGCACGCGAGAAGAAGGTGGGCGGCCGGCGCCGCCTCGGCCACCCTGACCACCGCCCTGCTCATCGCGGCCTCCCCCGCCGCCTCCGCGACACCCACCGGATGCACGGCCCAGTTCGCCACCGAGACGCGCGGGGCGTACAGTCTGTGCACCTCGGGCACCGGCGAGCACCGCATCCGCGTCCTGCAGCGCCACTTCCTGCCGGAGGTCGGGCTCATCCCGATCGAGGGCCCGTGGCAGCCCGTCGGCACGGTGTCCTACACGGGCATCACGCCGCACACGACGGTCAGCATGTGGGTGGAGACCCGGGGCTGACCCGCACGGATTGAGATCCGGCCCGGACCAGCAGAGGCACCGTCAAGCGGCGGCAGGTCTGGTGGCCTCTCGGCCACCGCCACCCATCTCGCTGTCCGGGCCGGACCCTCCGCCGGGGAACAGCCGTCCCCGGGGATGCGTACCTCCACATTCGCCCTCCTGAGGCACTCAGGCAAGAGGGGAACAGGGGCCGCTTTACAGAAGTGCCCGCCGCGCTCATGATGAGGCCACGCGCGCGTCTCGGGGCACCTCGGGTGGACGCGCTGCTCAACGGGGTTCCTCTTCGCGGGCGTGCCCGGCGACTTCGTGCTCTGCGCGGGCCGGGGCGTGGTGCCGCCGGCGTTGCGGCAGGTGTACCTGTACTCGATCCGCTCGGGCGCCTCGGTGGCCTGCCCGGTCTGAGAAAGCGAACGGCGGCCGGATGAGTGGTCATCCGGCCGCCGCTCAGAGCGGGCGATCCGTCAGCGGATGCCCAGATCCGTCCACTTGAGGAGATAGCCGGAGTTGACGTTGGCGTTGAGCCAGGCACCGCCGAGGCTGGCGCGGGCGCCGACCCCGTAGCTGGCCTGGATCGAGTGGTTGACCTCCATCTTGTCGTTCACCTCGGCCGAGAGGCCCTTCACGCCGCCGCCGGCGCCGACGAACAGCTCGGGACCGACGTCCACCGATCCGGTGATCCCGTTGTTGACCTCGACGGCGTTCTCCGTGCTCAGCCTGGCGACGACGGCGACGCTGGCTCCGGCGCCGAGCTCCACGCCGACCTTGGCGCCTCCACTGACGGTCACCCCTTGGTTGTCCCAGTTGACGCAGGCGTTGACACCGACCGTGACGATGACGCCCTTCGTCGACTCGACGCACACCGAGCCCGACTGGTATTTCGCCAGGTTCGTGACCTCGATCAGGCCGTGGTCGGCCATCGCCTTCTGGACCCGTTCCGTCTTGCGCTGCTGCGCGAGCCGGGCCGCCTGCCAGCTCGTCAAGCCGCTGGCCGGGCCCCGGCCCGGCTTGTGCAGGCAGCCCCGGTAGCACTCGCCGTCCGGCGCGTTCCTGGTCTTGCCTCGGGCCAGGCCGACCGCGCGGCCGGTGACCCGGCTGGCCGGCCCCCGACCGGGCTTGTACCGGCAGCCGCGGCTGCACTCGCCGTCCGGGGAGTTGGCCGTGCGGCCCGTGGCCGGGGCGTACGGCCGGTAGTGCAGGGTGCTGGCCGGGCCGGTGCCCGGCTTGTACGCGCAGCCCCTGTCGCACTCGCCGTCGGGCGCGTTGCGGAAGGCCAGGCCCTCCGGGTCGCTGAAGGTGACCGGGTTCTGGCCCGCGTAGGCGTACGGGGCGAGCTGCTGCGGGTCGCCCGGGTGCAGCAGCGGGTCGGGGGACAGGAAGACGCCGGTGGCGGTGTCGTAGTCGCGCACGCCGAGCCTGGTCAGCCCGGTGGCGGCCTCCTTGGCGCCGTTGACGAAGGCGCGGTCGCCTGGCCAGGACGGCGGCTGCGCGCCGCGCGGGACGCCGAACGGGTCGAAGCGGCGCTTGGAGGTCGCCCACGTGGCCGCGTTGACGGCCAGCTCGGGTGTGCCGTTGCGGTCGGCCATCAGGTAGCTCACCCCGGCGGCCGTACGTGCCGCCATGGTGCTGTCGCCGTGCCGGTAGAACCGGGTGCCGGTGAGCTTGCCCGACGCGGTGTCCAGGCGGAGCGTGCCGCCGGGCAGGTGGAGCGTGGCGCCCGCCTTGTCCCGGCTGATCAGCAGGCCGCCGTCGGGGGCGTACACGCGGTCCGCGCCGCCGTCCGCCGCGCCCTGCTCGCTCACCTCGGTCATCAGCCCTTCGGCGTCCCAGTCCAGGGTGCGCTCACCCGCGGCGCTCCGCCAGCCGACGACGTTGCCGGCGGCGTCGTGCTCGTAGGTGTCGGTCCTGTTCCCCGCCGGGCCGGTGACCTCGACGGACGTAGGGGCGTGCGGACGGGCCTCGCCCGCGCCGGGGTACTCGGTCCTGCTGACGGTGTCCTGGGCGCCGCCGAGGCCGTGCCTGGTCTCCGTCAGCCGCCTGCCGATGTCGTCGTAGGTGAAGCCGGACCAGTAGGGCGCGGGGCCGCCGGTGGCGCCGGGCCCGGCCGCGCAGTCCGCCGGCGGGGTCCACGCCTCGGTGAGCCGCCGGTAGCGGTCGTAGCGGAAGCACTGGACGTCGCGGGCGGCGCCGGCCAGGGCGTCGTCGATCTTCGTCACGTTGCCGGCCGGGTCGTACTCGTACGTGGTGTCGTCGACCTTGAGCGCGCCTGCCTTCTCCTGCTCCACCAGGGAGCGGGTCAGCCGCCGGGTGGCGGGGTCGTAGTACTGCGAGTGCCAGATCAGCGGCTGGTCCTGGTCGCCGAGGTGTAGCTGGGTGGGCTCGCCGAGCTCGGTGTAGGCCGTCTTGCTCACGTACTTGGCCGCCCCGCTGACGGTGTTGAGAGCCCCCAGGCTGTCGTAGGTGTAGACGAGGGTCTCGGCGCGCAGGTCGCCGATGGCGGGCATGGCGACCGAGGCGGTGCTGCCGTCGGCGAGGAAGGTGCTGGTCGTGGTGTACGTCCCGACCAGGCCGCCCTCCGCCGGGGGGATGACGATCGACTGACCGGTGATGCGGTAACCCGCGTCGTAGCCGGTGATGGCGTTGACGTAGGCGTTCGCTCCCGCGTACCTGGTCACCGAGGTGAGCCGGCCCTTGGCGAGCGTGTCGTACACCCATTCGGCGAGCGTCGGGCCCTGCGGGCCGTCGCGGCGGGTGGCGACGCGGCGGCCGAGGTCGTCGTAGACGTGCGCGATCGTCCGGCCGCGCGCGTCCGTCGTGCTCACCAGCCGGCCCGCCGCGTCGTAGGCGTGCTCGGTGTGCCCCTTGTCGGGGTCGTGGGAGCCGGTCCTGCGGCGCCGCGCGTCGTAGTCGAAGCGCCATTCGTTGCCGTCGTCGTCACGGATGGAGGCGAGGTCGCCTGCCTTCGTGTACGTGTAGCGGGTGGCGGTGTAGGCGCCCGACGGCTTGTCCGAGTCGTACTGGCGCAGCTCGGTGGTCTGCCCGCGCGCGTCGGTGTAGGTCGCCGTGGGCGTGTCGCCCGAGGGCGGCGTCACCGCGACGTGGTCGCCGCCGTACTCCGTCCTCGTCTCGGACTTCTTCTGGTTGAACGCCTCCAGCTTGGCCAGCACCTCGCGCCCGGCGCCGTCGTACTCGGTGACGGTCTGGCTGGGAATGAGCGTGTCGTCCTGGGGCGCGAGCAGCGCGCCGCCGGCCGCGCCCGCCACGTGGTAGGCCGCGTTGGCGCGGGTCACCAGGCCGCGGGCGTTGTAGTGGGTGTCGGTGACCACCCTGCCGCCGCCCCAGGTGGGTTCCTGGGTCTGGCGGGGCCGCAGGAAGCCGTCGTAGAGGGCGTAGGCGGCGACGTGGTTGCCGTTGGCCCGCATGGACTCGGTCGCCACGTAGGTCGCGCCGTCGGGACGGACGACGTAGGTGTGGCGCGTGTTCGGGCTCTGGTTCGCCGCCGCTGACCTGCCGGGCAGCCACACCGCCGCCAGCCGGCCGAGCGCGTCGTAGCGCAGGTCGGTGCGCCGCTGGTTGGGGTCGACGACGGTCTCGGCGACGCCGAGCAGCTGGTGCATGGTCGTGGTCGTCGCGTGTCCCAGCGCGTTGGTCGTGACCACGGTCCGCGGCAGGCCGGTGGTCGGCGTGTAGACGGTCGTGGTCGCGCGGTCCAGCGCGTCGTGTGCGGTGAGCACCCGGCCGTAGACGTCGTGGGTGGCGCGGCTGGTCGTCACCCAGCGCGGCTCCCCGTTCTCGTAGGATTTGACCTCCTCGACCTTGGTGACGTCACCGGCCGTGACCTGGCCGAGGTCCTTGCCGTCGTAGTAGGTCCGCACGTCGGAGATGCCGTCCTCGGGGAAGCGGGGCGTCGCGTCGCACGCCGTCCCGTACGTCCGCACCCGGCTCGGCAGGGAGAGCAGCCACGCGCCGGTGTCGCGGGCGTAGGTGGTCTCGGTGCAGCGGTCGTCCGCGGCGATGGAGGTGTCGCCGCGGTCGTTCACCTTGACGGGCTGCCCCGCGTCGTCGTACGCGGTGCGCGTCTCGGTCTCCCGCCACCCGCCCGCGGCCAGCGCCGTGCGGGTGGTCGTCCGCTCCACCAGCACCCGGTGGGCCTTGAGCGGGCCCTGCGTGGCGGTCAAGCGGGTCAGCGGGTCGTGGATGGCGTGCGCCACCACCGGCCCGCCCGCCCCGTTGTAGGTGGTCTGCTCGCGCAGGAAGCCGGCGAGTTGCGGGTCGTCGGCCAGCGTGCCGCCGCGCGAGTCGGTCACCGACGCCGAGCGGGTGCCGCCGCCCGCGCGCCGGTCGCCGTTCATGCCGCGGAAGAACTGGTAACGGGTGGCGTTCTCCTTCGCGTCGCCGGGGTTACGCGGGTCGCCCTGGCGTACGCGCACCTTCTCGTAGCCGCGCCAGCCGGTCCACGAGCGGTACTCGGCCTTGACGAACGGGTCGTCGTTGTACGCCCAGGCGGCGCCGCCCTCGTAGTCGTAGCTGGTGTACTCGGTCGCCGCGCCGCCGGTCCGATCGATCCTGGCGACGTTCGCCACCACGTACTTGTGGAACCAGTCGTCGATCGGGCCGCTCAGCTGCGGCGCCCACCGTACGGGGAAGCAGCGCTTGCCGTTGTCGTCGGGAACGGGCAGCGCGTTCGCGGCGCACTCGCCGGAGCTGTAGGTGACCACCGTCTGCCCGCCCGACTCGTTGTTGACCGCGTACAGGCGGAACTTCTTCATCGGCGGCAGGCCGTCGGGCGTGGAGTCGACCCGGTTGGGCAGGGCGACGCCGTCGAAGGTGACGGGCGGCAGCGCGGCCTGCCCGCCGGCCAGGCCGGTGCGGGTGACGGAGCTCAGCCACAGGGCCGGGCTGGTGCCGTCGTCGGGCTTGGGGTAGGCGTGCGTGAACGTCCAGCGATCGACGTCACGGTAGGCCGTGCCGTCCCAGACCTGGCTGGTGACGGCGGACAGCCGCTTGGTGGTCCAGAAGGTCGGGGTCCACTGGTCGCGGCAGGTCGCCGCCTCGCAGTTCAGGTCCCAGGGGACGTCCGGCCAGCTCTCCTTGGTACGGGCGGCGCAGTCGGCGCCGGGCAGGCAGCGGTCGGCGGGCGTGAAGACCAGTTGCGCGGGGGCCTTGGTCACGCCGTCGCGGGTGCCGTACTCGATCCTGGCCAGCGTGCCGGCGCGGGTGTAGACCACCTTGTCGGCGCCGAGGTTGGCGCCGTAGGCGTTGTCCTCCTTGGTGTAGAAGTAGGTCATCGTGTTGCCGTGCCGGTCCACGACGCGGTCGAGGTTCCACCGCCACGCCTGCGGGCAGCGCGAGGCGGCGAAGGTGGCCGCCGCGCACGGCTCGCCGGGCTGGTTGCCGTAGACCGGGACCGTCCAGGCCGACTGCGTCTCGGCTCGCGAGCCGAAGAAGTACTGGGTGCCGTCGACGGTCGTGACCTTCCAGTGCTCGCCGTCGTCGTCGCCGTTGGGCGCCCCGGTGAGCCGCTCCACCCGGGTGCCGTCGTCGTCCTTGGGCCGCCAGGCCCGCTGGCCCTCGTCGTAGACCAGCGCCCCTGAGTGGCCGCTGAGCGACATGGTGGCGTTCTGCCCGGCCCAGCACTGGTCGTAGGTGGACGGGCTGCCGCCGCCGGTGTCGTCCGCGCACGTCTTGTAGCGCCGCTCGACGAAGCCCGGCCACAGATTCCAGCCCTCCCCCAGCCAGGACGTCTGGTTGTTGGTGGTGGCCACGCGGCCGTCCACGGCACTGGAGGTGTAGGACACCGACAGGTCCGGCTGGAGGCCGCCCGGCACGTCCGGCGCGGCGAGCGGGTAGCTCCAGGAGAAGTCGCCGGTCTGCAGCGACACGTCCCACGAGCCCGACGGCGCCAGCGAGGTCGCGGCGTAGTCGCCGGAGCCGCCGGACGGCGCGGCGGCCAGGGCCAGCGTGGCGTCCTGCGCCCCGGCCTCGGCCAGGGCGCGCAGCCTGCCGTTCTTCACGTCGTTGCGGCTGCGCAGCGCGGACGGGCGGCACCGCGCGGACCCGGCGTCGGCCGGCGCGCAGTCCGGGATGCGCAGCAGCCGCAGGCGCGAGGCCCAGTCTCCGCCGTACGCCTGGCGGAACGCGGAGTAGTCGACGGTGAGCGCGACCTGGCCCGTCGTGCTCTGCCCGTCGCTGCGCCGTACGCGTAACAGCAGCCCGGGGACGCCGGCCGCCTCGGCCTGCGCCCGGTCGAGCACCTCCACCCGGACGGCGCCCACGCCGCCGGCGGCGCTCTTGCGCGTCGTGCCGGGCACGACCTCGGGGGCGGCCACCGAGACCGGCAGGTCTCCTGCCTGCTGCTCCCCTCCCCCGGCGGCGGGAACGGTGACCTCGGCCGTCCCGGCGGCGGGCCAGGCAACGGGCGGGGTGCCGGTCATGGCGTGCTTGGCGACGTTGTCCTCGCCCACCGGCTTGACCGGCACCGCCACGACGGGGACCGGCGGTTCGCTCTGCGGCGGGGTGGGCTGGAGGTCGGCGCGTGCCCCCACGGCGGACGCCGGCTGCGCCGCCGTGATCGTCAGTGAGGCCGGTAGCAGGAGTAAGGCGGCCAGCGCCGCCCCCGCCCGGCGAAGACGCCGGGCCGGTGACTGAGAGTGAATCATGCTCACGCTCCCCAACGGGTGATGACGTATCCCAAGGTCCGTACGGTGGTCTGGCCTTCGCAGCCCGCGTCGTCGGACTCGAAGCGCTCGCCGGTCTCCGTGTCGCGGCAGGCGTGGATCAGCGTGCTCAGCGCGTTCGGCGGCGGCTCCGACCAGACGTTGCCGATCCAGAAGACGGTGGTCGCGCCCTCGCAGGTGCTGCCCAGGTCGAGGTACTCGTCCTCGCCCGCGCGGCAGCGCAGCAGCCCCCTGGCGCCCGGAGAGTCACGCAGCGTCACCAGGCCGAGCGAGGTGCCGACCCGGTAGGTGGCGCCGGGCGACCTGGCCTCGGCGATCCGGCCGTGGGGCCGGTCCTGCTGGGCGTACTGGTTGAGGTGGGCGTAGGGCAGGGTGTAGCCGAGCAGCCGGTCCACGGTGTTGTTCTCGCAGTTGTCCGCCGAGGAGTCGAAGTACTGGCCCGTGATCGGCGACCGGCACCGGTAGACCGCCATGGTGGTGACGCCGTCCGGCGGGTCGGCGTAGACGGAGCCGAGCTCGGCCAGCGGGGTGCCGTGCTCGCACTCCGGGTCGGTGGAGGTGAAGGTGTCGATGCCGGTGCCGGCGCAGGCGTACAGCTTGTGGGTGCCCGGGGCGCCCTCGGGTGCGAGCGTCCCGAGGGAGATCTCCAGGTAGTAGCCGGGCGGCACCGGCCCGGTGCTGGTCAGGCGCTCGAAGTCGTGGTCGGCGTACCTGCTGAGCTGGCCGGGGTAGGCGGAGTCGCGGCGTACGACCGGGTTGTAGTACTCCTCGCGGATCTGGTCGTCGGTGCGGACGCCGTTGTGGACGCGTACGTTGTCGATGAGCCCGATCCACCGCTCGGCGGGCGCGCCGGCGATCTTGGACCGGCCGATCTGCAGGCCGCCCGACGACGGCCAGCCGCCGGTGAACGGCACGTCGCCGTCGATCTCACCGTTGACGTACAGCCGCAGCCGGCCTGCCGCGGCGTCGCGCACCGCCGTGAGGTGCGTCCACTCGCCCGCGACGGCGGGCCCCGCGGACTCCGCCCGGCTGAACCCCGTGCCGTCGGCGTCCGCGTTCGGCACGCTGATGCTCCACTTGCCGCTTTCGATGCGGTATTTGAGGCCGAAGCCGCTCCCGCGCACGCCGTCCTGGGTGAGGATCGCGCGGGTGCCGTCTCCCGTCCGGTCGAGCCTGACCCACGCCGAGACCGTGTAGCTGGCCTCGGTACGCAGGACGGCGGCCGCGGTGGACAGGTAACCGGTGCCGTCGAGCCGCACCGCGCGCCCGAGCTTGCCGTCCGCCCAGGTGACGCCGCCGGTGGCGGTCATCGAGCGGTGGTTGCCCGACAGGTCCGCGCCGGAGCCCTCCAGCGGCCACAGCCCCTCGTCGGTGGCCGGTGCGGTGGCGAGGTCGTGGATCTCCGCCTCGCCGAGCACCCGGTCGTAGAGCCGGACCTCGTCCACGCCGCCCGGCCAGAAGTCGACCGGCTGCCCGTCGTGCTTGGCCCTGCCGATCTGCACCGCCCCGTCCGCGTGCCACGGCGTGGCGTGCGTGGCCGTGGCGGCCCGCGCGCCGTTGACGTACAGGCGCATCTCCTTGCTCGCCAGGTCGAACACGCCGGTCAGGTGTGTCCAGACGCCGGCGGCGGCCGGGCCCGACGCCACCGCCCGGTCGGCGGGCGGCTGCAGCTCGTCGCGCCGCAACATCGAGAAGGCCCAGTTGCCGCTCATCGTGTACTGCAGGTAGAAGCCGCTGCCCGTCTTGGCGTCCTGGCTGACCGCCGTGCGGTAGCGGCCGTCCGCGTTCTCCAGGCGCACCCACGCCGAGACGGAGAAGCTCTGGTCGGTGCGTACGGCGGAGCCGCCCGAGGCCGCCACGTGGCCGGTCGAGCCGTCCATGCGCAGCGCGTCGCCGTGCCGGCCGACGCCCCACGCCGCGCCCTTCGGCGCCGAGCCGGTGTTGGTGACCGTGCCGTCCTTGCCGCCGCCCGACACGTCGGGCACCCGGACGTCTGAGGTCCTGCCGTCCATCCGCCAGTGGCCGACCGGCGGGGTGCCCCGGCCCACGGCGAAGTGGTACTGCTTGCGGAACTCGACCGCGCCGACGTTCCCCGCCCGGTCGATGCTCTGCACGTACAGGTCGTGCGGGCCGGCGTCGGGCGGCGTCAGCAGGACGGAGGCGCTGCCGCCCGGCCGGTCGGCGTTCGCGAAGGCGGGCGGGGCGTTGTCCAGGCGGTACATGAAGCGGGTGACGTCAGGGACGCCGTTCGCCGACAGGGTGAAGGCCGCCGTCCGTCCGGCCGCTCCGCCGATGTCGTCCTCCGGGTAGGTGGCCGAGCCGACATGCGGCGCCCGGTCGGGCGCGTCCTGGTCCACCGTCACGTCGCACCACTGGCTGAACGGCCCCCAGTCCAGGCCGTCCGAGATCCGGGCCCGGTAGGCGATCTTGCTGCCGTTCGTGAAGGCTCCGGTGGGGAGGGTGATGCTGAACTGGCTGCCGGACGGCTTCTGCAGCGTGGTCGTGTCGCCCTTCTTCCCGCCGAAGCGGACGTACCACTCGAACTGCACCGAAACGGCCAGGCCGTCGGGGTCCGCCGCCGTGGCGCGCAGCGTCGGCGTGGGCGTGAAGACGTACGGCTCGTTCGGCTCGACGGCGCAGGCGCGGTTCTCCGCCGACAGGCCGGCGGGCGCGCCGGGGACCCGGTTGTAGCCGACGACCAGCGTGGCGCTGGAGGCGAACCGCTTCCAGGCCCACCCGTCGTTCTCGTCGCCGGCCACCAGCGCCACCGTGGTCGTGGGGCTGGAGGCCCAGACGGCGTTGCGTACCGCGATGACGGCGTCGAAGCCCAGGTTGCGGGCGGGGCAGGCGGCGCTGTAGCCGTAGGCGACGTTGTGGCTCCCGAGCACGATGCCGCGCCAGGGCTGGTTGTTCCAGGTCAGGCCGCTGTCCACCCGCCCGGCCTCCTGGGCGTGCACCCACCTGGGCTCACAGGAGTAGGAGTGCACCTCGGGGATGTTGAACTCCGCACTGCGGATGACCGCGCCGAACAGCGGCGAGACGTCGAACTGGAAGTAGGCGCGGGCCGCGTCGATGTCGCCACAACGGGAGTCGATGCACCGGCCGATCTTGGCGAAGCCGTCGCCGTCGCCGCCCCAGGCGCGGGTGTTGCCCATCCCCCGGTAGACGTTGCCCCAGCCGGCCGGGCCGCTGCCCCAGTCGGGGTCGATGAACAGCGGGAACTGAGCCTTCGGGTCGGTGAGCAGTTCCTGGTCGGGGGTCAGCGTGAGGTGGTCCGCGCCGGCCTTCACCTCCACCGGGGCCCGCCTGCCGCCGGACTCCGCCATGGCGCGGGCGGTGCCGCCGCCGGAGGCGTCCCACATCGTCGCGGGTGCGGCCTGGAAGGCGACGCCGCCGTCCTTGCCGGTCGCCACCAGCGCGCCGGTGCCGGTCTCGCGTACTTTGACGCCGGCCGTCTTCATCCCGAACCTGATCTCGGCGAGCCGCGGGTCGCGCGCGGCCTCGGCCGTCCTGACCACCAGCACGTGCGTGAAGCCGCGCGGGGTGGCCCGCACGGTGAGGTCCACCTCAGGCAGCACCTCACGGTAGGTGGCGGTGTCGCCGTCCAGCACCGGCTCGGGCAGCTTGCCGGGCCAGGTCAGCTCGACCCTGGCAGCGCTGTCACCGAACCGGACCAGCGGGCCGTCGCCGCCTCCGCTCAGCCGCAGCGGCGTGGCCGCGACCTCCGGGGCCACGTCGCCGTCCTCGGTGACGCGCAGGTCGAGGTCGAGCGGCGCCCATGCGCCGTTCTTGCGGCCTCTGACGGGCTCCGCGGTCAGCTCCGCGGTGAAGGTCCCGTCCGGGTTCGCGTACACCTTGCGGGCCGGGCCGGTCTCCTCCGGCACCTCGACGCGCTTGCCCGAGGCGCGCGCCCGCTCCGCCGGCGACGGGTCACGCGCGATGCTGTCGTGCGCCCTGCCGCCGGTCGCGCCGGCCAGGTCCCCGGCCGCTGCCGGCGGGCCCGCCAGCAGCGCCGGGACCAGTAATAAAGCCAGGACGCCGTGCCATGAAGCCATGTAACCCCCAGGTCATGACCGTTCCGCCGCATGCGGACGGAACGACGAATGGATCGTGGACAGCCGTCCGCTCGTGCACGCCCGCTCAAGGCTCGGCGCGGGCACCGCTCAGCCCCTCAGAACGGTGGTCGTGCGGCGGATCAGCCCGATCATGACAAGCCCTAGAATTGTCCGAAATGCCTGCTGGTCAGGGCCGGACAATTCAATAGCGCAGGTCAGGCGATCGACGCGGGTCATCCACCGCGAGCGCCATGGTGATCGGCTCTGAACGCGGACAGGTCAGTCGAGAAGACAGGGTCGTGGAGCATGAACGCCGAACGACGGGCCGGCCGGCCCGAGAAGACGATCGATCCCAGCGCCGGGCCGATGGAGCGCTTCGCCTGGGAATTACGGCGATTACGGGAAGAGGCTGGTTCGCCCAGCTATCGGAGTCTGGCCAAGCAGGCCCACTACTCCGCCAGCACGCTCGCCGAGGCGGCACAGGGCCGGCGGCTGCCCGGCCTGGAGCTGGCCCTGGCCTACGTCGAGGCGTGCGGCGGCGACCGCGCCGAGTGGACGGCGCGCTGGCAGGCCACCGCCGAGCTGGTGGCCGCGGCCGCGGTGCCGCCGGCGGGCGAGGAGTGCCCGTACCCGGGGCTCGCGGCCTTCCAGGAGCGGGACGCGGGCTGGTTCTTCGGGCGCGGCGAACTCGTGGCCCGGCTCACCCGGCAGGTCACGGGTGAGGCCGGGTCCGGGCTGACCGCGGTGTTCGGGGCGTCGGGGAGCGGGAAGTCGTCCCTGATCAGGGCTGGTCTGCTGCCCGCGCTGCCGCCTGACTGGCGTGCTGTCGTGCTCACGCCCGGTGAGCATCCCCTGGCCGAGCTGGCCAGCGCCGTCGCGCCGCTGACCGGCACGGACGCGGCGACGCTCGCCAAGCGGCTCGCCGAAGCTCCCCAGGAGCTCGAACCACTCTGGCCCGGTGACGGTTTCGGGGGCGGCTCTGGGAACGGATCAGGGGACGACCCTGGGAATGGCCCTTCTGACGGCCCTTCTGACGGCTCTGCGCACGGCTCTGCGGACGGTCCTTCTGGCGGTCTCGCTGATGGTTTTGCCGGGGATGCACGTCTGTTGCTGGTCATCGACCAGTTCGAGGAGGCGTTCACGCTCTGCGCGGACGTCGCCGAGCGCGGGGCGTTCATCCGCGCCGTCGTCCGCGCGGCCCGCACAGGCCCCCGAGTGGTCATCGCCGTCCGGGCCGACTTCTACGCGCACTGCTCCAGCGACCCCGAGCTCGTCGCCGCGCTGCGTGAGGGGACGCAGGTGCCGATCGGCGCGCCCGGCGAGGCCGAGCTGCGCGACATCATCACGGGCCCCGCCGCCAAGGCCGGCCTCACCGTGGACGCAGACCTGGTCACCACGCTGATCGCGGACGCCGCCGGCCGGCCGGGCGCGCTGCCCCTGCTGTCCCACGCGCTGCGCGAGACCTGGCGCCGCCGCCAGGGACCGGCCCTGCGTCTGGCCGACTACCAGGCCGGCGGTGGGGTGCACGGCAGCATCACACAGGCCGCGGAGGCGATCTATCTGGGCGGCGACGCCGTCCGCCGGCGGATGATGCGCACGATCTTCCTCCGCCTGACCGCGCTCGGCGAGGGCACCGAGGACACCAGGCGCCGCATCGCCCGTACCGAGCTGAGCGGCGTCGGACCGCCGTCCGATCTGGACGTCCTGCTGGAGGAGCTGGCCCGCGCCCGCCTGATCGTCCTGGACCGGGACACGGTGGAGGTGGCGCACGAGGCGGTGATCTCCGCCTGGCCCCGATTACGGGACTGGCTGCTGGACGGCCGCGCCGACCTGCGCCTGCATCGCGACCTGACCAGGGCCGCGGCCACCTGGCAGGAGCTCGGGCGCGACCGCGGCGCGCTGATGCGCGGCGGCCGGCTCGCCGCCGTGCGCAGCTGGGCCGACCGGCGGCCGGAGGACCTCAACGAGCTGGAGACCGACTACCTCACCGCCAGCACCGCGGCCGACCGCAGGCGCGGGCGGCTGGCCCGGCTGCTCGTCACGACCATGGCCGTGCTCCTCGCGGTCGCCGTCGCCGCCGCGACGACCGCCCTGCGCGCCCAGGACTCGGTCAGGGATCAGCGGGACGTCGCCCTGTCGGAGAAGGTCGCGGGCGAGGCCGCCGCCCTGCGGAAGGTGGATCCGGCGCTGGCCGCGCAGCTCAGCCTGGCCGCCTACCGCCTGGCGCCGACCGTGGCCGCCCGGAGCAGCCTGATGAGCGGATTCTCCGCCCCCTTCGCCACGAGGACGGCGATGAACGTCAACGCCTTCGCCTTCACCGGGCGCACGATGGCGACCGGCGGCGACGACCGGGTCATCAGGCTGTGGGACGTGAGCGCCCCGCACCGGCCCGTCCTGCTCACCGCTCTGGCCGGCCAGCCCGAGGACGTCGAGTCGATCGCGTTCACCGCCGGAGGCCGGATCATGGTGACCGGGACCTACGACGGCGGGGTGCGGCTGTGGAACCTGGCCGACCCGCGCCGTCCCGCCCTGTTCGCCGCGTTCAAGGCCCACGACGAGGCGGTCTTCCGCGCGATGCCGACCAGGGACGCGCGCACGATCCACACGGTGAGCGCCGACGGGACCGTACGCGTCTGGGACGTGTCGCAGCCCGCCAGGCCGGTCCGGCTGGCCGAGCTCACCGGTCACAAGGCGGGCATCTTCACCGCTGCGCTCAGCTCCGACGACCGTACCCTCGTCACCGGCGACTCCGACGGCAGGACCAGGGTCTGGGACGTCGCGGACCCGCGTCACCCCGCCCCGCTGGCCTGGCTGCCCACGCGGGAGGGCCAGGTCACCGGCGTGGCGCTGGCCCCGGACGGGCGCACGCTCGCCGTGTCCGGCTACGACCACATGACCGCGCTGTGGGACCTCACCGACCGCGACGACCCGAAGGCCCTGACCGAGCTCGCCGGGCACGCCGCGCCCGTCCAGGCGGTGGCGTTCAGCCCGGACGGGCGGACGGTGGCCAGCGGCGGCTGGGACTACACGGTGCGCCTGTGGGACGTCTCCGACCTGCGGCGCCCCCAGCCGTACAGCACGCTCTCGGGGCACACGAACACCATCTGGGGGCTCGCCTTCAGCCCGGACGGGAGCTACCTCACCTCGTCGGCCGCGGATGACATCGTGCTGGTGACGGACGTGCCAGGGCCCGTCCTGTCGGGGCACGGAGGCGCGCTGTCGACCGCCGACCTCAGCCCTGACGGGCGCACGGCCGTGGTCGGCAGCGAGGACTTCTCCGCCCGGCTGTGGAACGTGAGCGACCCCGGCCGTCCCGCGCCGCTGGCCCCGCTGCCCGGCCACACCGGCCAGGTCAAGGCGGTCGCGTTCAGCCACTCGGGCCGGCTGGTCGCCACCGGAGGCATCGACACCCGGGTGGACCTGTGGGACGTCGCGGACCCTTCTCATCCCGTCCTCCTCGACCGTTTCGAGACCGGCGGCGACATACGGGGGCTGGCGTTCCTGCGGGGGGACGCGCTGCTGGCGACCGGCGGCGGCAGCACGCTCGGGGTCGAGCTGTGGCACGTGTCGGACCCGCGGCACGTGCGGCCGGCCGGCACCCTGAAGGAGAACATGGGGGCGCTGGCCATCTCCGCCAGTCCGAGCGGGCCGCTGCTCGCGGTGGTCCAGGACCGTGACGTGCACCTGTGGAGCCTGGCCGATCCGAAGGCTCCGGCGCGGGTGGCGGCCTTCGCGGCGCAGCCGTACACGGTGCAGCGGGCGGTCTTCAGCCAGGACGGGCGGTGGCTGGCGACGGCCGGGCTCGACGGCACCGCTCGATTGTGGGACGTCGCCACGCCCGCGCGCCCCCGCCACCTAGGCACAATGTCCGGACATGTCGGAGGTGTCCAGTCGGTCGCGCTCAGCCCCGACCGGCGCGCGCTCGCGACGGCCGGCATGGACGGGACGGTCCGGCTGTGGGACGTGCCCGGCACGGGGCGGCCTTCGCTGCGAGCGGTGCTGTCCGGGCACGGGGACCGGGTGCACGCGGTCACGTTCGGGCCCGGCGGGCGCACCCTGCTCACGGCCGGCGAGGATCGTACGGCGCGGTTGTGGCCGACGGATCCTGAGCGGGTGGCGGCGCAGGTGTGCGCGCTCGCCCATCCTCGGGTCACCACTGCCGAGTGGGCGCGGTTCCTTCCTGGGATCGACTATCGGCTGCCGTGCGGGGCGCCCGCTTCCTGACGCCCGGATCTTGCTGAGCTCAGGGCCCTCCTGAGCTCAGGCCCCTTCCCGGTAATCCTGCAACCGGTTGCTAGCCGTTTTGGGCCGCTTCCTGGGCGGATGTCCGGCATACGCCTAGATCACTGCAACTGGTTGGCTTATGCTCCGGGTGTTCCGAGCCGGTAGGGAGCCACCCGTGTCCGACCCCGCCACGCCAGACCCGCCTCCATTCCGGGCACCCGGGATCAACCGCCGCGACGCCATGCGCACCATGGCCGCCTCCGCCCTCGCCACCCCGATCCTCCTCACGGAAGCCGCACCAGCCGCCACCCCCGACCCCTGGGCCCGCGCCAACCGGATAGCCGCCCGCGTACGAGGCCCGAAATTCCCCCGGCGCCGCTTCGACATCAGGAACTACGGCGCCGTCGGGGACGGGGTGACGGACTGCACGGCGGCCATCCGTACCGCGATCAGAGCCTGCAACCAGGCCGGCGGCGGCCACGTGGACGTGCCGGAGGGACGCTTCCTCACCGGCGCCGTCCACCTGCTGAGCAACGTGGACCTGCACGTCACCGCCGGGGCCACGCTGCTGTTCAGCACCGACCCGAAGGCGTACCTGCCGCTGGTCCTGACCAGGTTCGAGGGCGTCGAGCTGCTCAACTACTCCCCGCTGATCTACGCCTACGGCCGCACCAACGTCGCGGTGACCGGGTCGGGCGTGCTCGACGGGCAGGCCGGCGACGACCACTGGTGGCCGTGGAAGGGTTCAGGCGACTACGGCTGGGAGCCGGGCGAGCCACGCCAGGCGGAGGCGAGGGCGGCACTGTTCGCCCAGGCCGAGCAGGGGGTGCCGGTCGCGCGGCGGACGTACGGGGAGGGCGGCTACCTGCGCCCGTCGTTCATCCAGCCCTACCGCTGCCGGAACGTGCTCATCGACGGCGTCACGATCGTCAACTCGCCGATGTGGGAGATCCATCCCACCCTGTCGGAGAACATCCTGGTACGGAACGTCACGGTCTCCAGCCACGGCCCCAACAACGACGGCTGCAACCCCGAGTCCAGCCGGATGGTCGTCGTCCGCGGCTGCACGTTCGACACCGGCGACGACTGCATCGCGATCAAGTCGGGCCGCAACGCCGACGGCCGCCGGGTGAACGTGCCCAGCGAGCACATCCTGGTCGAGAACTGCACCTTCCGCGACGGGCACGGCGGAATGACGATCGGCAGCGAGATGTCCGGCGGCGTACGCGAGGTGTTCATCAGGGACTGCGCGATGTCCAGCCCCAATCTCGACATCGCGCTGCGCTTCAAGACGAACTCAGTGCGCGGCGGCTTCGTCGAGGGCTTCCACGCCAGGGACCTCGAGATCGGCGAGGTCGGCGGCTCGGTCATCGACATCAACTTCTACTACGAGGAGGGGCCGGGGCACGGGTTCAACCCGGTGGTGGGCGGTATCGACGTGCGGAACGTGACCGTACGGACCGCCAGACGCGCGCTCAACCTGCGCGGGTACGCCGACGCGCCGATCCGCGGCATCACCCTGACCGACGTGGACTTCGGCACCGTCGCCACCGCGAACGTCATCGAGCACGTCGAGAACCTCGTACTCAGAAACGTCACCGCCAACGGCGCCCCCGTCACGGTCTGACACACCCGCCGCCGTCACGACCCGACGCGCGCCCCTCGTCACGCCCTGACATCCGCCCCCGTCACCGCCTGCCCCCCTCCGCCATCCGTACAATCCGGAAGTCCCTGGCCGCACGACGAAAGAGACCTCCGGCATGGCCGTCATCCACCACACCACCCTCACACCGACCAAGCTGGAACTGCTCACCGCCTGGCTCCCCACCCGGCCGTGGTACCGCGGCGGCCAGGCCGGACCCGACCTGGCCAAAGCGGGCGGCTTCCGGCTGGACGACCCCGAGGGCGCGGTCGGCATCGAGTTCATGGTGGTCAACGACAACTCGGGCGGGCGGGCGACGGCGTACCTGGTGCCGCTCACGTACCGAGGGGCTCCACTCGACGACGCCGGCCACGCACTCATCGGCACCGCCGAGCACGGGGTGCTGGGCCGGCGCTGGATCTACGACGGGTGCCACGACCCCGTACTGATCGCCGAACTGACGGCTCTGATCGAAGGCCACGTCCAGCCCCAAGACCAGAACACCACCGACACCCCCGACCCGCACGTAACCCGCTCCTACACCGCCACCTCGGCAGAAGCTCCAGCAATCGGCACCACGGACGACGCGGAGGGCACCGTCCTACCCGGCCCGCCCGGCACAACCCTCCGCCTGCACCGCGTCCTCCACGAGGCCGCACCTCTCCCACCGGAGGCAACCGGCCACGTCACCGGCGTCTGGTCGAAGCCGGACGGCACCCAGTCCCACGGCCCGTTCCTCACCGTGCACCCACACAACTGAGCCACCACGGCACCGCCGGCGGGCGGCTCGGCGATCGGCCCCGTGCTCCACACCGTGGATCAGATCTAGCGCTGCTTGAGCCGGGCCGCCTCCTTACGCGCCTCGGCCTGAATGGTCCGCTCGCGCTCCAGCCACTCCGGATTCTCCGCCTTCAACTGCTCAATCTCCGCAGTGGTGAGCGGTTCGGTGATCCCGCCCCTGGCCAGTCCGGAGATGGAGACACCCAGCTTCGCGGCGACGACCTGCTTGGGATGCGGACCGTTACGGCGCAGGTCGGCGAGCCAGGCGGGAGGCGCCGACTGCAACGCGTTCAGCTCGTCCCTGGAGACAAGACCCGCCTGGAACTCGGCGGGAGTGGCGGCGAGCAGCACCCCCAGCTTCTTGGCCGCGGTCTCGGGCTTCATCGTCTGAACGGTCTTAGACTTGGACGAGGTCATGGCGTCGAGGGTAGCCAGTCAGAACAGGTTTCATGACATCGATACCCTGAGCCCATGACTGATGGGGAAACCGGCACCGAGTTCCGGCTGGCCTACGCACCCGGGGTGACCCCCGCGAAATGGGTCAACACCTGGACCGAACGCATACCCGACATCCCCATCACCCTCACCTCGGCCCCAGCCGCCGACCTGGTGCCTCTCCTACGCGATGGCTCCGCCGACGCCGCCTTCGTCCGGCTCCCGATCGACCGCGACGGCCTGAGCGTCATCCCCCTCTACATGGAGACCACGGTCGTCGTCATCCCCAAGGACCACGCGATAGCCGCCGTAGACGAGCTCATCCTCGCCGACCTGGCCGACGAGGACCTGTTCCACCCCCTGGACGACACCCTCGACTGGCCGTCCGTCCCCGGCCAACCGGCCTTCACCCGCCCACCCACCACGGCCAACGCCATCGAACTGGTGGCCTCCGGCACCGGCCTCCTCCTGGTCCCGCAATCCCTGGCCCGCCTCCACCACCGCCGCGACCTCACATACCGCCCGGTCCAGGACGCCCCCCAATCCCAGATAGCCCTGGCCTGGCCTGCGGAAGCCACCACCGACCAGGTAGAGGACTTCATCGGCATAGTCCGCGGCCGCACCCCGAACAGCTCCCGAGGCCGCACCCAACCCACCCCCACCAAGAAAACCCCCAAACCCCAACAATCCACCCGCAAGCCCACCCCCCGCCGCACCCCACCCCCACGCCACAACCGCAAGGGCCGCCAGGGCCGCTAATCCGCTCGCATCCGGCTCCCGACACGTACGGCAGGTGGAAGGGGCGGAACCGGCCTCCCCTCAGTAGCAGCGCCAGTCCCAGTCCCAGTTGTGGGAGTCGTACGCCTCGACGATGACCCGGCGCCCACCAGCAGAGTTCACCTCTCCGAAATACACCGAGATCATCGCCTTCTGCTCGACCCCAGCAATCGTGGCACCGTCATAGTGACGGCGTACCTCCTCCGGCGAGAGCGAGGTCTCCAGCGTGATACGAACCCGATAGTCGCAATAGGAGCCACTGCCTCCCACAAAATTCTTCCCAAAGGTCACATCGCGATCCTGAAGAAACGCTTCCCGGCTACCCGGCGGAAGCGGGTAGGCGGCCACACGCTCATAAAAAGCCTCCAGTCGGGCGTCATCACGCCACACCGGATTCATGACCAGCACAAACAACCCGGCCAGCGGAATGACCACACACGCGGCCACAACCACCCACACGACCCGCACCACGCCTCCCGCGACGTCCGTACGCTCACATCGGGTGCCCGTCTATCGGATCACCGCCACGACCGACACCTCGTACCGATGAACACCCTGATCGGCCGCAAGTCCCACGGCTTCGCCAACTCCCTCGATCCCACCTCCCTGCGACCGCACATGACGGCTCGGGCGGCGGCAGAACGCCCGCACGAGGAGCGGCAGAACGCTCACAGAGAAACCGGCAGAACGCTCACGAGACTAGCGGCAGAACGCTCATGCACGTCCTCCACCTGCGATAATCTAAGGGATCATGACGCACACCGACCTGTACCCGCGACGGAGCCAAGCCATGGCCATCGAAGCGCTGTCAGACACTCGCGTGGTGGTCGTGAACGGTGCTCGGCAGGTCGGCAAGAGCACGTTGGCGGGTCTGATCGCCGACCAGACGAGTGGCGCTCGTCAGCTCTATCTGGACGATCCGGCGACCTTGTCGGCAGCCGGGGATGATCCGGTCGCCTTCGTCCGGCACGACGGACTCCTGCTGATCGACGAGATCCAGCGCGCTCCTCAACTTCTCCTGCCGATCAAGCATGAGGTCGACCGGGACCCACGTGCGGGCCGTTATCTCCTCACCGGTTCCGCGCGCCTGTTGGGACTACGCGATCTCCCCGATGCCTTGCCCGGCCGAACGGAGACCATCGAGATATGGCCACTGTCGCAAGGGGAGATTGACGATGCCCCCGACGGCTTCGTGGATCATGTCTTCACGCACGATCTCGACGCCGCTATGCGCCCCTGTGCCCTCCGTAAGCATGACTACGTCGACAGAGCGCTGCGGGGCGGCTATCCGGAAGCCGTTCGACGGGACCCGGGGCGTCGACGCAACAGGTTCTTCGATTCGTACATCACTGACCTGGTGACCCGGGACGTGCGTCAGATCTCCGATATCGAGCGCCCAGCCGAAATGCGCAGGCTGCTGAGCGTCATCGCCGCCCGCATGGGCGGATTGGCAGTGGTCCAATCAATCGCCGGCGCCGTCGGACTTCATCGGGCGACCCTCACACGCTACCTTGACCTCCTTGAATTGGTATTCGTCATCAAGCGAATACCTGCGTGGTCCTCCAATCTCACCCGCCGCGCCATCTCCACTCCCAAATTGATCGTCACGGACAGCGGTCTGGGCGGCCGCCTGATCGGCATGTCATCCGAACGCGCCAGGGATGTCACAGCCCCCGTCGGCCCTTTGCTCGAGAATTTCGCAACCGGCGAGATAGCACGCCAGCTCACCTGGGCCGGCGAGCCCGTCCAACTGTTCCACTACCGAGACCGCGACCAGGTCGAGGTGGACATCGTCCTGGAACACGCGTCCGGCGAAGTGGTCGGAGTGGAGATCAAGGCCGCGGAAACCGTGCGTAGCGACGACTTCCGCGGCCTGCGCCACCTGGCGAACCGGCTCGGAGCAAGATTTCGCGCCGGCATCGTGCTTTACACCGGAGAACAGGCACTGCCCTTCGGCGAAAAACTGCGCGCCCTTCCCATGGCGGCGTTGTGGACGCTCGGGGCCACCACCGGAGACACGTAGAGATCGGACGCGCCCGCCCCTCCGATCATCTTGCGATCCGCTATCGCTTCTCAGCCCGGTAGCGTTTGAGGAGCGTCGTGATTCTGTCGTGGTCACGTGCGCCGTTCAGCTCCTCGAGCAGGCTGTCCGGACATAACTCGTAGAGATCGCCCCACCAGCGGCGCGCCTTGTTGTCCCAGATCCGATATCCACCGGAAACACCCCTGGCGACGTAGCGTCTTCTGCCCATAGTCCGGCACCGTGCCAGCTACCAGTGCAAAGAGCAAGAACGAAGATCAGCCGCGCTGCTCAGTGGGCCGGAGCAAGAAACGACGCCTTGAACCTGTGACCGCTCTTGACCACGTTCGATCGGCCGACCACACCGTGTCGCCCATAGGACCGCGGCAATGCGACGACGTGCCAACCCCTGACCGGCGTGTTGGCTCCGCGCACCAGTACGAGCGTGCGACGCTCCCGCCCGGCGCCCAACCCAATACCGAAACCGCCCTTTCGAACCACACGGCCAAACAGCGGGCGCACGCGGGCAGTAGCTTAGGCTCCTCCCACGGGCATAATCGGCATACTGTCCGCACGGTGATCCCGCCTCCCACGTCGGCTCAAGGCACGCCGACCCTCGACGGCGCGGCCCACCGGACGCCAAGCGGCACGCTCATGGCGCGACGACGCTGGTTCAGGAGATGCGCATGAACGAAGAGGACAGGACGGTGTTCACGCTTCTCCGCGGACGTCGACCCATCGCCGAGTTGGTGGTCGTCGATGACTACTTCCCCCGTACCTACTGCGAAATCCGCGCCCTTCCCGGCTTCGAAGAGGTCCGCCCCATCTTGGAGAAGGCTTGGGAGATGGTCGGGAGCCAAGCGATAATCCGACCACTCCTCCACATATCGCGCGCGCGATTACTGCGATTACGCTTGCAGCCCAGCTATGGCGGCCCCCTGATCAAGCGAGTCATGTTGATCCTCGACGGCGATCGAGCCACACTGCGGTACAGCTACGGACGCTTGGGCGCTTGGCGTCTTCGGCGCTGGCGAAAGCACGTAGACCGCGAGTGAACAAGCGACAGCAACCGCGTTCGTTTTTGATCATCGCACGCATATTGCACGGGCTGACAGGTCAGTTCTGTGGACAACATTCCGGTGGGCACGCGAGGCCACCGCCATACGAGCCACGAGATCGCTCGTCGTCACTCAATACGCAGTACGGGCACTGCCCCAGCGCAGGAGCCCAGACATACTGGTGCTCTGGACGATTGGGGCACTGCTGCACGACGCGATGCGTGACTCCAACAGGCTCAGGCGCCAACGGATCCATACAAAAAGATTAATAAAACGGCGGTTCGATTAACAGCCACCTTGACCAGGCACGCCGAATGTCGGACGCTTCCCCACCTTGGTCAATGCCTGACCGACCAGCACTACACCGGGATGCGTCCGTGGCGCTGAGGTCGACGAGGTCCCCTTGACGAAACGGCGTGGCGCGTCAGACCCTCACCAGAAACCTGAAGGCGAACCGGGTCGGAGACCCTTGTCATGCCGCCCACTCTCGTGGGCATCATGGCGCCATGCCGGAGTTCATCAATCCGAGCGGCACATTGCTGACGTCGTTCCTGGCCGCGGTGGCCGAGTTTCGTGCCGACCATGATTATCCGGTCCCCTGGTTCGTCGACGACGTCGACCCGAAGGCTCTGGTGGACCCGGCGGCCTTCGAGGCGTACACCGCGCGCGTCGTCGCCGAGCGGACGTCATCGGGCACCCGCCCCGGATTCGTGCCGATGACCACCCTGTGGTGGATCGACGGCGAACGATTCCTGGGAAGACTGGCCATCCGTCACCGGCTCACTCCGGCGCTGGAACAGTCCGGCGGCCACATCGGCTATGACGTCCGCCCCAGCGCACGCCGCCAGGGCCACGCGACGGCCATGCTCGCCGCGGCGCTGCCGATCGCCCGGTCCCTGGGCATCTCCGAGGCTTTGGTCATGTGTGACAGGACCAACATCGCCTCGCAACGAGTCATCGAAGCCAACGGCGGCCAATTGCTGAACGTCACCGAGCAGAAGCGTCGCTACTGGGTTCCGACCACGAGGTTCGATCCTCACCATCCCAACTAAGGGCGCGGGGTTCGGCTGTGAGTTGTTCGCGCTTCCCGACCCACGAATGTACCCGTCCAGATACTCACCGTCATGGCGTGTGGGCGCAGAATAGGGCTCGCGCGGAACGCATCGGGGGCCAAGGACTGCGCCGCGCATGATGAGGGGGTACACAGATGAGCGATGCCGAAGTCGCACAAGAAGTGCTGGGCACCTATAAAGCGTTACAGGTCGCCAATCCCATCGGCAAGCCGCCGGACCCGGAGAAAGTAGAAGCCGCGAGAAAGCTCGAGACGAAGATCGCGTTCCGCCAGCCCTCGGACGATCACACCCTGGCCCCGGCCGTGGCGATGAAATGGAAGGAAAGCCCTGAGTACTGGGTCACCGGCGGTGAGATCGTCGCACAGAACCTGAACCGGACGCTGACGTGCATCCTGTTCGCCCACCTGTGCGTCTACGCGCTCAAAAAGGGCGCGCCGAAGTTCACCGTTCCCATCGAGGTCGTCGAACTGAAGAAGGGCGGGTTCGACAACCACTACATTCTCGTCGCCGGCCGGACGACCGGCGCCCTCGGCGACAAGCTCTCCGAATGGAACCAGGACGCCTTCATCATCGACCTTTGGGGCCATAACCAGAATCGCGGCAAGCTGGTGGCCCAGCCTCCCGCCATCATCGTGAGCGACATGGAGGACGCTTCACGTAAGACTGTCGCCACCATTCCAGCCTGGGGCGTCTAGACCCGGGGATCGTCCAGCAGGCGGAATCCGTCAGCGTCGTCCTCCTCCAACCGCTCAACGCTGAAGCGCCGGCCACGCAGTTCGCTGGCGGACAGGCCGGCCTGCTGGGCGATCCGAGCCGCGGGCACATGCGGGCACATTCAGCGGCGCCGTGGCCGGGTGCAACGGTGTGACGAGCTCGCCGACATCGCCGACGACGGTTGATACCGCAATGGTGCCGGTCGTAGTAGATCTCGAACTCGACGATGATTGATAAGGAGGGTGGGATCACGGGATTCTGATGCTCCGAGACGTATCCGGGAGCGGTTCCATACCCACCCTCCCTGAGTTGCGGGCACGAAGGCTCTCAGACCAACTCCAACAACCCAGAGTTTAGATCTTGTGGTTTCGGCGCCACAAGGGATGCACCCTGGCCTGCCTGTATGCCGCCGTCCCACCCACAGGCCGGCGAGCCGGCCGCGGGGCTGCCCCGGCCGCCATCCGGAAGCGATCAGCCCTACGCTGCGCGACTACCTGGCCAGGCCACCGAACCCGAGACGTACGCGCTGATCTACCGGCACAGCACGCCGGAGGCAGATGGCAAGATCGCTGACGCCGTGGAAAGCGAGATCGCAAAGCCCCGACGCTCAAGCCGAAGAGGTCGCCCAAGATCGCCCGCGTCGGCTGATGGCACGTTGACGGCACGAAGCCCCGTTTCCATGATCGGAGACGGGGCTGATGTCGCAGGTGGGCGGTACTGGGTTCGAACCAGTGACCCCTCGCTTGTAAGGCGAGTGCTCTACCGCTGAGCTAACCGCCCCTGATCGGCACTACACCTTACGACACCAACGGCCCCGGTCGCACATCCACCGCCCACCCGGGCCCCAGTTCAGGCCGGCCCGCCGCGCGCCAGCCCAGCAGGGACGCTCCCAGCATGCCGGCGTCCACCCCGAGGGCGGCGGGGATCAGCGGGGGTGCGTCGCGGAAGGCGAGGCGTTTGATGAGGCGGGTGCGCACCGGGTCGAAGAGGGCCGGTCCGGCTTCGGCGAGGCCGCCGCCCAGGACGATGACGGACGGGTCCAGCAGCAGTGTGTACGTGGCCAGCGCCAGCGACAGGGCCTCCACGGCCTCGTCCCAGACCTCTATGGCGATCGGGTCGTCCGAGGAGACCACCTCTTCGGCCTTCACGCCCTCCAGCCCGGCTCGCTGGCTGTAGCGGCGGCCGACCGAGGCCGCGGACGCGTACGTCTCCAGGCAGCCGAACTGGCCGCACGCGCACTCTTCACCGTCCGGGAAGACCGGCGTGTGGCCGATTTCGCCGGCCCAGCCCGAGGAGCCGCCGTACGGTTCGCCGTTGATGATCGTGGCGCCGGCGATGCCCGTGCCGATGGGCAGGAAGAGGAAGTCGGACAGGCCGCGGCCCGCGCCGAGGATGCTTTCCGCGAGTCCGCCGGTGCGTACGTCGTGGCCGAGCATCACCGGGATGTCCAGGGCGGTGAAGTCGGTGGCGGGGACGTCGCGCCAGCCCAGGTTGGCCGCATAGAGAGCGGCGTTCTCCGACACCAGGCCGGGCACGGCGAGCCCGACTCCGGCGGGGATGCCGTCACCCGAGTCGGCGAGGTGGCCGATGAAGTCGGAGATGGCGGTGACGACCGCCTCAGGGCCCTCCGTCCGGGGGGTGGGGCGCCGCTCGCTCAGCAGCACCGCGCCGGACTCGCTGACCAGGCCGCCCTTCATGGACGTGCCACCGACGTCGAGCGCGACGACGAACGAACTCATTGCGGACACGGAAGGAGACGATAGCGCAGCTCAGTAAATGTCCGTCCCAATAGGCTCACGTCCCGAGTAACCGCTTGTGCGTGGATCCCGAGGGTGCAGGCAAGTACACGGGGATCTTGAAAGTGCACGCATGCACGTGGATTCCGAGGGTTCGTGCTTGTGCGTGGATCCCAGTTGGTGCTTGTGCGTGGATCCCAAGGGTGGACGCATGTACGTGGGTTCCGACGGTGCGCGCTTCGCGTGGATCCCAAGGGTGAGCGCATGTGGCTGGGTCCCATGGTGCCCGCCGTCGCCGGTGGACCCGTCCCATGCGTGTACGTCCCTCAGTCGCCCTCACAGCGCCGTACAGCCCCCGTGAGGCCCGTGAGGCGACGAGGACCTAAGCCCGTCCCAGGACCCTGTTGAGCGCCGCCTCGACCTCCGCCGAGAGTCCCGGCGGCGCCGTGACCGGAGCCGGGCCGAGGGTTTCCGAGGAGCGCGCCATCCGCACCGCCCCGCAGGAGCGGCATTCCACCTCTCCCAGCCGGCAGATCAGCGCCGTGGACCCGCACGTCGAGCAGGTGTCGAGGTCGAGGTCGTGCAGCCGTTGACAGTCCGGGCAGATCAGCACCTGAGACTCGTGGCGCACCCCGCGCTGCCACGGGCTGGCGCCGCGCACGGGGTCCGTCTGCCTGGCCCCGCAGCGGTAGCAGGGCATCCTTCCCTCCGAGGTCAAGAAATGTCGGCGAGTGCCTTGATGTAGTCGGCGACGTCACGTGCCGTGGAGATCGGATTGACCACCGACCACCGGATCACGCCCTCGCCGTCGATGATGAAGGTCCCCCGACGAGCAAGCCCCTTCGCCTCATCGAAAACACCGTACGCCTGCGCGACCTGTCCGTGTGGCCAGAAATCGGAGAGCAGCGCGAAGGTGTAACCCTCGCGATCCGCCCAGGCACGGTGGGTGAAGACGGAGTCGACGGACACGGTGAGCACCCGCGCCCCGGCGATCGGTTGATCGCGCAGGGCGGACAGTTCGCCGTGACAGATCCCGCTGAATGCGAGCGGGTAGAAGACCAGCACGACGTTTTCGCCCCGGAACTGAGACAGGCTCACCGGGGTGCCGTGCTGGTCCTGCAGCTCGAAATCCGGAGCCAGGGCGCCGACCTCGGCAGGATGTGCGTTCACAGGCACCATCCTGCCGTACGGCGGGCGCCTCGGGCTCCTACCGGCGGCTGCCCTTCGGCGGGACGAGCCTGGTCCCTGACCAGTCGGGTGCGGCGGAGATGCTGCTGGTCTGCGAGAGACCCGCGGTCGTGGAATCCTCCCCGATGTCGCTCGGCTCCACGTGACCGTCGCGACCGGCCTTGGGAGTCAGCAGCCAGATCTGGCCACCGTCGGCGAGTACTCGCATGGCGCTGGTGAGGACGTCGAAGAGGTCCCCGTCGCCGTCGCGCCACCACAGCAGCACGGCGTCGACGACGTCGTAGCTGTCCTCATCCAGCAGCTCGTTGCCGGTCAGGTTCTCGATCGACGAACGAAGCTCGTCATCGACGTCCTCGTCCCAACCGATCTCCTGCACCACCTGACCCGGCTTGAGGCCGAGTCGTTCGGCCAGGCCGCGCTCGCCCTGCGCCTGACCCGCGGTCGCGCTCACGTTTATCCCTCCTGCTTGAGTGGCCCCGCTTATGCGGTTTATCGCTTCGGCACAGTCCACACGCTGTGACCCTCAGTCGTCAACGGTCGCCACGGGTACGGCCGTAGTCGGCCAGAATCAATCAGACAAAAACGACAGGCGAACCTGGCGTTGCGGGTTGTCGACGTTCAGGTCGACGAGTGCGACGGATTGCCAGGTGCCCAGCGCCATTCGCCCGCCCAGCACGGGGATCGTGGCGTACGGCGGGATCAGGGCGGGCATCACGTGCGACCTTCCGTGGCCGCGCGAACCGTGGGCGTGGGCCCAGCGGTCGTCGGCGGGAAGAAGGTCACGCAGCGCCGCCAGCAGATCGTCGTCGCTGCCCGCGCCCAGCTCGAGCACGGCCACGCCGGCCGTGGCGTGCGGCACGAAGACGTGCAGCAAACCGTCCTCGCCCTGGGCCCGGACGAATTTCTCGCATTGTGGCGTGATGTTGTGCACCGTCTCTCGTGAACCGGTCGTCACGGAGATGATTTCTGATCTCACGGGCAAATCCTACTGATGCATCACCACGGCATCAGGACCCGGAAACACCAGCCCGGTGTGCCCGTCGTCGAAGCGCACCACGTATGGAGGCCCGCCGTCGGGGCCCTGGACCTCCGTGATTACTCCGACCCGGTCCCTTTCGCCGACGGTATTCCCATGCACCAGGAGCCGGTCTCCCACCGTCGCGTTCATATCTCCACATTGGTACGCCGAGGGCCCGAGGAAAAGAGGGCGGCGCAAGTTTTGCCCCTCCTGGTGGGTAAGAGAAAAAGATGACCGGATCGTTACGCTGCCGGGAGGTCACGTTTCGGCCTACGCGGCACACGGCGGCCCCGTCCGTGGCCGCCTCCGCGACCCGCGAGGCTCCCGGTCGGTGATGATCAACCCGCCGAGCCGGGCGACAGGTGGCCGACGGTGCCCGGTCGCTCCCTCTTGAAGGGGTACGGGTCTCCGTCCCGCGTCCTGAGCCGTTGAGCGGACCGCTGAAAGCTCACGGGCTCGGGGCGCCGCGGCCGCGTTCAGGGCCGTTCGACCAGGCACGACAGGCCCGCAGGGGGTGGGCACGAGGCAGGGCGGCTAGACTCGCCCGCCGCGGGTGAGAACCATCTTCCGCGGGGAGATCAAGCCTACGGAGGATACATCTCGGACAGCATGCGGATATGAGCGAAATTTCGTTCGTTTTCCTGTCTTGTTAAATTGCTCCCGCGATGTAACCTTTGGTGGCGATTCGTCCTACCATCGGTGGTCTAGGCCATCGGTAAGCCCCCTGCCAGCGGGGACACTCTGGTTACCGGCTAGTAGAGATGCGTTTTCTACGGCTAGCGACCAGGATGGAAGGCGACCCAGACCAGACATCAGTCCATCTCGGAAGGCGAGACCCAGTGGCTTCCGGACGCCAGCGATTCTCGATCATCAGCGACGGCCTACCCAGCCAGCTGCCTGATGTCGACCCCAGCGAGACCAACGAGTGGCTCGAGTCTCTCGACAACGTCGTCAAGACCGAGGGCCGCACCAGAGCCCGCTACCTCATGCTGCGCATGCTGGAACGGGCCCGCGAGCACCAGGTCGGCGTGCCGGGCCTGCGCAGCACCGACTACATCAACACGATCCCGCCGGAGCGCGAGCCGTGGTTCCCCGGTGACGAGCACGTCGAGCGCCGCATCCGCGCCTACATCCGCTGGAACGCGGCCATCATGGTGTCCCGGGCCAACGCCCGCACCAACGTCGGCGGCCATATCGCCACCTACGCCTCGGCCGCCTCGCTCTACGAGGTGGGCTTCAACCACTTCTTCCGCGGCAAGGACCACGGCGAGTCGGGCGACCAGGTCTTCTTCCAGGGCCACGCGGCCCCGGGCATCTACGCGCGCGCGTTCCTCGAGGGCCGCCTCAACGAGGCCCAGCTCGACGCGTTCCGGCAGGAGCTGTCGCAGGGCTTCCACGGCCTGCCCTCCTACCCGCACCCGCGGCTCATGCCCGATTTCTGGGAGTTCCCGACGGTCTCCATGGGCCTGGGCCCGATCGGCGCGATCTACCAGGCGCGGTTCAACCGCTACCTGCTCAACCGCCAGATCAAGGACACGAGCCGCAGCCACGTGTGGGCCTTCCTCGGCGACGGCGAGATGGACGAGCCCGAGTCGCTCGGCGCGATCGGCCTGGCCGCCCGCGAGGAGCTCGACAACCTGACGTTCGTGATCAACTGCAACCTGCAGCGGCTGGACGGCCCGGTACGCGGCAACGGCAAGATCATCCAGGAGCTGGAGTCCTACTTCCGCGGCGCCGGCTGGAACGTGATCAAGGTCGTGTGGGGCCGCGACTGGGACCCGCTGCTCGCGGCCGACGTCGACGGCGTGCTCGTCAACCAGATGAACACCACGCCCGACGGACAGTTCCAGACCTACTCGGTCGAGTCCGGCGGCTACATCCGCGACAACTTCTTCGGCGGCGACCCGCGCCTGCGCAAGATGGTCGAGCACCTGACCGATGACGACATCCGCAAGCTGTCGCGCGGCGGCCACGACTACCGCAAGGTCTACGCGGCCTTCAAGGCGGCCCGCGAGCACGTCGGCCAGCCGACGGTGATCCTCGCCCAGACCATCAAGGGCTGGACGCTGGGCAAGGACTTCGAGGCGCGCAACGCCACGCACCAGATGAAGAAGCTGACCAAGGCCGAGCTCAAGGAGTTCCGCGACCGGCTCTACCTGCCGATCCCGGACTCGGCGCTCGAGGGCGACCTGCCGCCGTACTTCCATCCGGGCGAGAACGACCCCGAGATCCAGTACATGAAGGAGCGCCGCGCCGCGCTCGGCGGCGTGCTGCCCAAGCGGGTCATCCGCGCCAAGCCGGTCAAACTGCCCGGCGACGAGGTCTACGGCACCTTCAGCAAGGGCTCGGGCAAGCAGCAGATCGCCACGACCATGGCGTTCGTCCGCCTGCTGAAGGACCTCATGCGCGACAAGGAGATCGGCCACCGGTTCGTGCCGATCATCCCCGACGAGGCGCGCACGTTCGGTCTCGACGCGATGTTCCCGACGGCCAAGATCTACTCGCCCCACGGGCAGACGTACGAGGCCGTCGACAGGGAGCTGCTGCTGTCGTACAAGGAGGCCACGCAGGGGCAGATCCTGCACGAGGGCATCAGCGAGTCGGGCTCGATGGCCTCGACGATCGCGGCCGGCACCGCCTACGCCACGCACGGCGAGCACATGATCCCGATCTACATCTTCTACTCGATGTTCGGGTGGCAGCGCACCGGCGACCAGATGTGGCAGATGGGCGACCAGATGGGCCGCGGCTTCCTGCTGGGCGCCACCGCGGGCCGCACCACGCTCAACGGCGAGGGGCTGCAGCACGAGGACGGCCACACGCCGCTCATCGCCTCGACCAACCCGGCGGCCGTCTCCTACGACCCGTCCTGGGCCTTCGAGGTCGCCCACATCGTCAAGGACGGCCTGCGCCGCATGTACGGCGACCGGCCCGAAGACGTCTTCTACTACCTGACCGTCTACAACGAGCCCTACCTGCAGCCGGCCCAGCCCGCAGACATCGACGTGCAGGGCCTGCTCAAGGGCCTGTACAAGTTCGCCGACGGCCCCCAGACGCCGGGCCCGAAGGCCAACATCCTGTCCTCCGGCGTGGCGGGCCCGTGGGCCATGGAGGCGCAGCGGCTGCTGGCGGAAGACTGGGGCGTGTCGGCCGACGTCTGGTCGGCGACGTCGTGGTCCGAGCTGCGCCGCGACGCCCTGGCGGCGGAGGAGTACAACCTGCTCAACCCCGAGGCCGAGCAGCGCGTGCCCTACGTCACCCAGGTGCTGTCCGGGGCGCGGGGCCCGTTCGTGGGCGTCAGCGACTACATGAAGGCGGTCCAGGACCAGATCGCGCAGTGGGTGCCGGGTGACTGGTCCTCGCTGGGCACCGACGGTTTCGGCCTGTCCGACACGCGCTCGGCGCTGCGCCGCCACTTCCACGTGGACGCGGCCTCGATCACGCTGGCCGTGCTGACCAGCCTGGTCAAGCGGGGCGAGCTCGACAGCGAGGTGCTGCGCGAGGCCATCGCCCGCTACCACCTCAAGAACGGCGTCACCGAGGCGGGCGGCGCCGAGAGCAACGACACCCAGTCGATGGGCGTCTGAGTCATCCGCCGACGGCGCTCCCGCGAATTAATCCGCGGGAGCGCCGTCATATTCGGCCGTCCGGGCCGTTGGGCCTGTGAGGCGGCACGTTCAGGAGGGGTACGTGCCGCCTCACCCCCGTATGGTGCGGGGTCACGTATTGTGGGCACTACTTCCCCCTGAAGACATGTGAGGGGAAGTTCGTCATGCGTCGCGTCATAGCCGCCACCCTGCTTCTGGCGGCCGCCGGCTGCTCCACCGCACCGGCCGAGCCCGCCACCGACTCCACGGCGGATCCCAGCAAGATCGCTTGGGGGCCCTGCACCGACATCCAGCGCCCGGACGGCGAGCCGCCGGCCAAGCAGGACGCCTCCGTACGGTGCGGCAAGCTCGCGGTCCCCCTCGACTACGCCAAGCCCGACGGGGAGCAGATCGACCTCGCGCTCATCAAGCTGCCGGCCACCGGCAAGGAGCAGAAGCTGGGCTCGGTGGTGTTCAACTTCGGCGGCCCCGGCGCCTCCGGCGTCGACACGCTCGACCAGGCCGGCAAGGCCCTCACCACGCTGCGCGCCCGCTACGACCTGGTCAGCTTCGACCCGCGCGGCGTCGAGCGCAGCTCCGGCGTGCGCTGCGGCGACGGCGCCGAGATGGACCGGTTCACCTCGCTCGACACGCTGCCGCCGAACGAGGCCACGCACAGGGCGCTGGAGGCGGCCAACAAGCAGTTCGCCGACCTCTGCCAGCGGGAGTCCGGCAAGATCCTGCCCTACATCGGCACCGCGAACGCCTCACGCGACATGGACCGCATCCGCGCCGCCCTGGGCGAGGCCAAGCTCAACTACGTCGGCATGTCGTACGGCACCCAGCTCGGCGGCGTCTACGCCACCCAGTTCCCCAAGAACGTGGGCCGCATGGTGCTCGACGCGCCGCTCGACCCCACGGTGACGTTCGAACAGCGCACGATCGCGCAGACGCGCGGCTTCCAGAAGGCGTATGAGAGCTTCCTGCGCGCCTGCGTCAAGAACACCTGCGACATCGGCAAGGACCAGGCCGCCGCCGACGCGAACGTCGGCCGGCTGATGAACCAGCTCACCGGCAAGCCGCTGCAGGTCAACGGCCGCGAGCTGACCCAGGGGCTGGCCGCGACCGGCGTGGCCGCCGCGCTCTACTCCGAGCTGACCTGGCCCTTCCTTGAGCAGGCGCTCAGCGAGGCGCTGCAGGGCCGGGGCGAGGCTCTGATGTACCTGGCCGACTCCTACACCGGCCGGGCCCAGGACGGCACCTACTCCACGCAGATGACCAGCTTCCCCGCCATCACCTGCGTGGACTCCACCGAACGCCCCGACCCGGCCGCGCTGCGGCGCACCGAGGCGGCGGCGCTGAAGATCTCGCCGCTGTTCGGCAGCGAGGGCTCGGGCGGGCTGTGCCGGGTCTGGCCGGCCAAGGGCAGCGACGAGGCCAGGCACGTGGACGCCACCGGGTCCGCGCCGATCCTGGTCGTGGGCGGCAAGGGTGACCCGGCCACCCCGTACGAGTGGGCGCCGAAGCTGACGGCCCAGCTCAAGACCGCGACGCTGGTCACGTACGAGGGCGAGGGTCACGGGGCGTACCTGTCGGGCAGCAAGTGCATCCAGGGGCTGGTGGACTCGTACCTGATCGACGGCAAGGTGCCGGACAAGGGCGCGAGCTGCCCTGCGGCCTAGTCTTGGCGGGGTGACGGACTACAGAGCACAGATCCAGTCGGAGACCGAGCGCCTCGCGGCCCTGGCCGGCGACCTGTCCGTCCCGGTGCCCACGTGCCCGGGATGGACGCTCGCCGAGCTGGTCACGCACGTCGGGCGGCTGCATCGCTGGGCGACGCACATGCTGCGCGGCCAGGTGCGCGAGCGCCTCTGGTCGCGGCAGGTGTCCGACGGCCTGCCCGAGGGCGCCACCGGTGACGCGGCCTGGCTCACCGCCGGCGCCGCCGAGCTGCTGGAGACGCTGGCGAGCACCGACCCGGACACCGAGGTGTGGACGTGGGGCCCGGACAACCGGGCGTCGTGGTGGCCGCGCCGCATGTTCTTCGAATCGCTGGTGCACCGGGCCGACGCCGAGCTCGCGCTCGGCATCGACCCGGAGATCCCGGCGGGAACCGCGATCGACGGCATCGAGGAATTCCTGCACAACCTGCCGTACGCCGCGTGGGTCACCCGGTCACTGGCCGGGCTCGGCCTGGAGGGGGCCACGATCCACCTCCACGCGAGCGACGCGGACGGCGAGTGGACCATCACGCAGGCTCCCGCCGGGAAGATCGAGTGGGCGCGCGGGCACGCCAAGGGCGACGCCGCCGTCAAGGGACCGGTGAGCGACCTGCTGCTTCTCCTCTACGGCCGCCGCTCCCCCGACGCCCTCACCGTGCACGGAGATCGCGAGCTCCTGGACCGCTGGCTGTCCACGGCCTCCCTCTGACCGCACCACACCACCGCTCCACGCCGCCGTCCGGGGGCGCCGTCCACGCCGCCCGCGCCCGATCAACGCGCCACGTAACCGCAGTGAGTCACCGCACCACATCACCCGGCCCGGGCCGCCGGCTCGCGGTGGCGCGATCCGGTGAGGCCCTGGACGCGCCGCCGCTCGGCGATCGGCGGCGTGTCCAGGGCGCGGGTGAGCCGCCTCCGGGACGTGATCCCGTACGCGGCCCTCTCGCCTGCCGGGTTGTTCGCGGGGAAGGCGCCAGCCCCGGCCGGCGAGACAGGTCGTTCACCTGCGCTCGGAGACTCCTGCGGACCTGCCTGAGCCGCCGCGCGGGCAGCCGGGGCCGGTGCCGGCGCCGTCGTCGATCACCGTATGGTCCATCCTCGTCTCTTTGCTTCTCGAACAAGTCAACGATCTAACGCATGGGCGACAACCCTATGTCGGTGTTTTCGAATCTTTAATCGAGCATCGTGCCGTGCACGACCATCTCGGGCACCTCGGAGGCGAAGCCTTCGAGCGGCCGATCGGGGCAGCGTTCGGCGGTGACGGTGGCGGCGGCGATGCGATCGAGCCTGAAGACCCGGACGTCGTCGCGCAGCCGGCACCACGCCACGAGATACCAGAACCCGCCCCTGCCGCCCAGGAACACCCCCGGCTCCACGTCACGCGAGGTCAGCGCGCCCTTGGCATCGGCGTAGTCGAGCCTGAGCACCCGGCGGCGCAGCAGCGCCTCCTCGATGGCACGCGAGATGCCCTCGCCGCCCAGCGGCCTGATCGGCTCGACGCCCTGCTCGGGCGGCAGCTTGACCAGCTGCACCCGCCGGGCCAGCTCTCTGGCCAGATCTCCCTCGGGGCCCGGCATCGCGGCCACCACCTTGCGTAACGCGCTGCGCGCCTGCCGGCCGAACGGCTGGTCGCCGGCCCGGCTGAGCGCCACCGCGATGGCCACCGCCTCGGCCGGGCTGAAGTTGAGCGGGGGCAGGGACATCTTCTTGTCGATCGCGTAACCGCCCTTGCGCCCCGGCTCGGCGTAGATGGGCACGCCCGACTCCTGCAACGCGGTGATGTCGCGCTCGATCGTGCGCACGCTCACCTCGAACCGCGCGGCGAGCTCGCGGGCGGAACGGTGGCGGGGCGCGATGGCGCGCAGGTCTTCGACGAGCGCGTAGAGCCGGTCGGTACGGTTCACAGCCGAGACGCTACGCGCCGCCACCGACAATCGCGGGCCCGCGGACGGCCCCGGGAACACCCCCGTAACCCCGCGGCCACAGGGATCTCACGCTCCGGCGAGTGCCGGCGACCAATTACGGCGGCACACGATTCGCGCCGCCTTTCCCCCAGCGCAAACGAGGCCCCATTTTCCACGAACCCACCCCCGGCCCGCCCCGAGCCCGCACGAGCCGACCGCACGAGCCAGCCACCCGGGACCAACGCCCGGACAAAGCTCGGCCGGTCAGCCCGCGTCACGCTTCCCCGTCCACTCGATCAGCCGATCGAGCGGCCACGTGTTGACGATCCGCTCCGCTTCGATCCCGCACCGCGCGGCCCGCTCGCACCCGTTCCGCTGCCAGTCGAGCTGCCCCGGCGCGTGCGCGTCGGAGTCGATCGCGAACACGCACCCCATCTCGTACGCCAGCCGCATCAGCCGCTTGGGCGGGTCCAGCCGGTCCGGCCTGGAGTTGACCTCGACCGCGACCCCGAACCGCCGGCACGCCTCGAAGACCAGCTCCGCCTCGAACTCCGACTCCGGCCGCTTCTCGCCCCGCTTCCCGCCCGCCTGCACGACCCGCCCCGTGCAGTGCCCCAGCACGTCGACCAGGGGGTTCGCCACGGCGGTGACCATCCGCCTGGTCATCTCCTCGCCGCCCATCCTGAGCTTGGAGTGCACGCTGGCCACCACCACGTCGAGCCGTTCCAGCAGCTCGGGCCGCTGGTCCAGGGAGCCGTCCAGGTTGACGTCCACCTCGATCCCGGTCAGGATCCGGAACGGCGCCAGCCGTTCGTTCAGCTTGGCCACCACGTCGAGCTGCCGCTCCAGCCGCTCGGCCGACAGGCCCTTGGCCACGGTCAGGCGGGGCGAGTGGTCGGTCAGCGCCCAGTACTCGTGCCCGAGCGCCATCGCCGCCTCGGCCATCTCCTCGATCGGCGAGCCGCCGTCGGACCAGTCGGAGTGGCTGTGCAGGTCGCCCTTGAGCGCGGCGCGCAGCGCCGCCGTCTCCTCGTCCAGCTCCACCCCGGCAGTTGCCCGCATTCGCCGCAAATACGTTGGAACCTCACCGGCGAGAGCTTCGTTGACCACCAATGCGGTGACCTTGCCGATGCCCGGGAGGTCGCCGAGTCCGCCCGTGCGGGCCAGCCGCCCGAGCTCGCCCTCGGGCAGGTCGGCGACGACCGCCGCGGCCCGGCGGAAGGCACGCACGCGATAGGCGGGCTCTCCGGCGCGCTCCAACAGGAAGGCGATCTCGCGCAGGGCATCAACCGGATCCATGCGCTGATTCTTACCCAAACCGATGACAACAGGCAGGCAGTACGGATTGAACGCGTGCAAGGGCCCCCGATAGGCTCTTGGGCCGACGAAAGCAGGAGCTAGATGGCACCACCGCCCCACGAAGAGGCGTCCCCGCGTAAGTCGTCCAAGGCCGTTCCACTGGCCGTGCTCGGCGTGCTGTCCCTGACGCTGGTCGGCATCTGGGCGATCTCGGAGTCCGACGACGACGACGTCACCGCAGACTGCGTCATGCTCGTAGAAGACGACTTCTCCACCACCACGACCCCCACCCCGACTCCGGCCCTGACCGCCACCGACGCCCCGACCGGCAGCCCCACGCCGACGACCAGCACCTCCGCGCCCCCGTCCGGCAGCTACCAGGTCGTCGACGACGACTACTGCGACGACGACTCCAGCCGCTACTACGGCACCGGCCACTCCCGCGGCGCCTACGTCTGGTACTACGGCGGCACGAGGATCGGCAGCCGCGTCCACCGCGGCACCACCTACCGACCCTCCGACGTGAACATCAGCAGCCGCTCCGGCAAGTCGATCCAGCGCGGCGGGTTCGGCAGCCGCACGAGCAGCGGGAGCTGACGTGCGCCGCGAGCACCACCCGCCCAGGGACGGCTGGGAGAAGACGATCGAGGGCCAGGGCCTGGCCTACCACCGAGCCGCCCACCCCTCCGGGCTGAGCCGGCCCTATTGGGACGAGTCCGTGCACTACGTCTTCTCCATGGAGGAGGTCGAGTCGCTGGAGGAGCAGGTCGAGGAGCTCCACCGCATGTGCCTGGACACCGTCGAGCACGTCGTCTCCACCGGCCGCTTCGCCGACTTCGCCCTGCCCGAATGGGTGTGGGAGGACGTGACGCGCTCGTGGGAGCGCCGCGACCCCCATGTCTACGCTCGCTTCGACCTGCGCTACGACGGCACCGGCCCGGCCAAGCTGCTGGAGTACAACGCCGACACGCCGACGGCGCTGGTGGAGTCGTCCGTCGTGCAGTGGTTCTGGCTGCAGGACGTCTTCCCCGGCGGCGACCAGTGGAACTCGGTGCACGAACGGCTCGTCGAGCGCTGGCGCGAGCTGACCCTGCCGCCCGGCCCCACCTACTTCGCCTTCACCAACATGGACGAGACGGGCGAGGAGGGCATGACGGTCGCCTACCTCCAGGAGACCGCCGAGCAGGCCGGCCTGCCGACGATGGCCATCGCCATGGAGGACATCGGCTGGGACGCGCTCAACCGCCACTTCGCCGACCTGGGCGGGGAGATGATCCGCTCGGTGTTCAAGCTCTATCCGTGGGAGTGGATGCTGGACGACGACTTCGGCCGCCACGCCGTACGCCACTCCACCTGGATCGAGCCCCTGTGGAAGACGCTGCTGTCCAACAAGGCGCTGCTGGCGATTCTCTGGGAGCGCAACCCGGGCCATCCCAACCTGCTGCCCGCCTACCTCGACGGCCCCCGCGAGCTGACCTCGTACATCGCCAAGCCGCTGCTCGGCAGGGAGGGCGCCTCGATGCGCATCGTCACTCCCGAGACGACGCACGAGACGCCCGGCGCCTACGGTCAGGAGGGCTACGTGTTCCAAGGGTTCGAGGCCCTGCCCGCGTTCGAGGGGCAGCGGCCGGTGCTCGGCGCCTGGGTGGTCGCCGACGAGTCCGCCGGGCTCGGCATCAGGGAGACCACCGGGCTCATCACCGACGACACCTCTTCCTTCGTCCCCCATCGCATCGCCGACTGACGTCCACCCCCGTGCACACCTCCCGTGATTGGAACCCGACGTGACCCTTCTCGAAACCCTCGCCCGCGGCGCGGGAGCCATCGCCGCCTACGCCGCCGTCGGCGTGATCCTGATGATCGTCGGCTTCTACGTGATCGACTGGGCCACGCCCGGCAAGCTGAGCGAGGTCATCCGCACCGAGCGCAACCCCAACGCCACGCTGCTGGCCACCTCAGCCCTGGCCGCCGTGGGCCTGATCGTGGCCGCCTCCATCTGGGCCTCGGGCGGCCGGCTGACCGAGGGCCTGGCGGGCACCGCGGTGTTCGGCCTGGTCGGCATCGTGGTCCAGACGGTGGCGATGCTGCTGTTCGATCGGATCGTCGGCATCTCCGTACGCGATCTGGTCCAGGAGCGCGAGCTGCAGCCGGGCGCCCGGCTGCTGGCGGTGACCCATCTCGCGATCGGCCTGATCACCGCCGTGGCCGTGATCTAGCCCTGATCCAGACCGGCGATAACCGCCGTTCCGGTCATCCTGAGGGACCTGGCACTCTAGAGGCGTGACAGACCGGACCAGGGAGGACACCACGCGCAGGCTCGAGCGGGCCATGGGCTCGCTCGGCACGGCGGCGATGGCCCGCATGGACGAGCAGTTGCCGTGGTTCCGCGCCCTCAGCGCCGAGGACCGGTCGTGGGTGGGGCTCGTGGCGCAGGCCGGGATCGCCGCGTTCGTCGAGTGGTTCCAGCAGGCGGGCAGAGACACCCCCAGCATCGAGTTCTTCGGCACCGCGCCACGTGAGCTCAAGCGGTCGATCTCGCTGCAGCAGACCGTCGACATCGTCAGGGTCGTCGTCGAGGTGGTCGAGGCTCAGGCCCACGAGCTGGCCGCCCCCGGCGGCGAGGAGCAGTTGCAGCAGGCCATGCTCCGCTACACGCGCGACGTGGCCTTCGCCGCCGCCCACGTCTACGCCCGCGAGGCCGAGGCCAGGGGCTCGTGGGACGCGCGGCTCGAAGCGCTGATCGTGGACGCCCTCGTCCGCGGCGAGGTGGACGACGGGCTCCACTCCTGGGCCGCCGCGCTCGGCTGGACCTCCTCCCCCGTGGTCGTCATCGCCGGCCACGCGCCCGACGACGACCCACGCGCGGTCATCGACGGGCTGCGCGAGAAGGGCCGCCGCATCGGCATGGACCTGCTGGCCGGGGTGCAGGCCGACCGGCTGATCGTGATCGTCGGCGGCGCCGGCAGCGTCAACGACGCGGCCAAGCAGGTGGTGGCCCGCTTCGGCGTGGGGCCGATCGTCATCGGCCCCGAGGTGCCCGACCTGCACGCCGCCGCCAGGTCGGCCAGGGCCGCGCTGGCCGGGCTCAAGGCGTCGTGCGGCTGGCCGGACGCGCCCAGGCCGGTGCACGCCGAGGACCTGCTGGCCGAACGGGCGCTCGACGGCGACATCGACGCCAGGGAGCAGCTCATCGAGAACGTCTACCTGCCGCTGGCGGGCACGCCGCTGCTCGACACGCTGGCGACGTACCTGGAGCAGGGCACCTCGCTGGAGGCGACGGCGCGGCTGCTGTTCGTGCACCCCAACACCGTGCGCTACCGGCTCAAGAAGATCACCGAGCTGACCGGCTACCAGCCGACCGAGGGCAGGTCCGCCTTCACTTTGCAGGTGGGCCTCATCCTGGGCCGGCTCTCGGAAAGTGCCGTAACCTGGCATGCTCTAACGTAATGCCGCCGAAATCCCCACTGTAGGGTTCCTACAAATCACCCCGGACAAAGTTCGTACGGATCTCTATCCGCGTGTCGGAGTTCTACAGGGCAAGGTGGATTTTGTGCTTGTACTCGTCGCCCCGGGCCAAGGTGCCCAAACACCGGGCTTCCTGACACCCTGGCTT
Organism: Nonomuraea sp. NPDC048892; assembly: GCF_040649735.1. Lineage (NCBI taxonomy): Bacteria > Bacillati > Actinomycetota > Actinomycetes > Streptosporangiales > Streptosporangiaceae > Nonomuraea > Nonomuraea sp. NPDC048892. Next base: position 669,904 of record NZ_JBEZFZ010000003.1, read on the forward strand.
GAGCTGCCCGGTCTGGCCGACAGACTCGGCGCCTGGTCGGAGGTCGTCGGGCTCGATCTGGTCTCCTACGGCACCACGGCCGACGCCGACGAGATCCGCGACACCGCCGTCGCGCAGCCCCTGCTCGTGGCCGCCGCGCTGGCCTCCGCCGAGGCCCTCGGCGCGGCCCCCGACGTGCTGGCCGGCCACAGCGTCGGCGAGTTCGCCGCCGCCGCCCTGGCCGGGGTGATCACGCCGGAGCAGGCGCTCGGCCTGGTCCGCGACCGGGCCCAGGCCATGGCCAAGGCCGCCGCCGTCACCGAGACCGGGATGACCGCCGTGCTCGGCGGCGTCGAGGAAGAGGTGCTGGCCGCCCTGGAGAAGCACGGGCTGACCCCCGCCAACATCAACGGCGCCGGGCAGATCGTGGCGGGCGGCACGCTGGAGCAACTGGCGGCGTTCAAGGAGGACCCGCCGGCCCGTGCCCGGCTCATCCCGCTGTCCGTCGCGGGCGCCTTCCACACCTCTCACATGGCTCCGGCCGTGGAGAGCCTGCGCGAGGCCGCCGCCGGCGTCGCGCCCGCCGACCCGGCGATCACGCTGCTGTCCAACGCCGACGGGCAGGCGGTCGCCACCGGCGCCGACTTCGTCCAGCGGCTGGTCAAGCAGGTCAGCAGCCCCGTCCGGTGGGACGCCTGCATGGAGACCATGGCCGGGCTCGGCGTCACGAAGATGATCGAGCTGCTGCCCGGCGGCACACTGACCGGCCTGGCCAGGCGCGGCTTGCGCGGCGTCCAGACCGTGGCGTTGAAGACCCCAGACGACCTCGACGCGGCCAGGGAGCTGATCAAGTGAAGATCCCCGACATCGCCTCCGGCAGCAAGGTGCTGGCGCTCGGCCACTACCAGCCCGCCAACGTGGTCACCAACGACGACCTGGCCAAGACCATGGACACCAACGACGCGTGGATCCAGTCGCGGGTGGGCATCAAGGAGCGCCGGATCGCCCCCGACGGCGAGTCGGTCGAGGACATGGCCACCATCGCCGGAGGCAAGGCGCTGGCCGCCAGCGGCCTGTCCCCCGACGACATCGACCTGGTCATCGTGGCCACCTGCACGCTCGAGAGCCAGATCCCCAACGCCTCCGCCGTCGTGGCGCACCGCCTGGGCATCAACTCGCCCGGCGCGTTCGACGTCAACGCGGCCTGCGCGGGCTTCTGCTACGCGCTCGGCACCGCCAACGCGACCATCCGCGCGGGAGCGGCCAGAAACGCGCTGGTCATCGGCGCGGAGAAGCTGTCGCAGTGGATCGACTGGACCGACAGGTCGACCGCGGTGATCTTCGCCGACGGCGCCGGAGCCGCCGTGGTCGGCCCGTCCGAGACGCCCGGCATCGGCCCCGTGGTCTGGGGCAGCTCCGGCGACAAGTCCGAGGCGATCAGCATCAAGGACCGTCACGACCACCTCTACCAGGAGGGCCAGACGGTCTTCCGGTGGGCGACCACCGCGCTGCACCCGGTCGCGCTCGAGGCCTGCGCCAAGGCGGGCGTGGACCCGTCGGAGCTGGCCGCGTTCGTGCCGCACCAGGCCAACCTGCGCATCATCGAGTCCATCGCCCGTAAACTGGGCGCCGACAAGGCCGTCATCGCCCGTGACATCGTCACCGCGGGCAACACCTCGGCCGCCTCCATCCCGCTGGCGCTCTCGCGCATGCTGGAGCGTGGCGAGGTTCGCTCGGGTGACCTGGCACTGGTGCTCGGGTTCGGCGCGGGTCTGACCTACGCCGGTCAAGTGATCGAGATTCCCTAGAATCCGCTCGCTTCCTTCATGCTTGCGCGGCACCGTCCGCGCAGAACCCAGAAAACCAAAGGAGAACTAGCGACATGGCTGCCACCGAGCAGGACATCCTCGAGGGCCTCGGCAAGATCATCAACGAGATCACGGGCATTCCGGCCTCCGAGGTGACCCCCGAGAAGAACTTCGTGGACGACCTCGACATCGACTCCCTGTCCATGGTCGAGATCGCCGTGGCCGCCCAGGACGAGTTCGGCGTCGAGATCCCCGACGACCAGCTCAAGAACCTGAAGACGGTCAAGGACGTCCTCACCTACATCCAGAACTGATCTCGTCACCACAACTGACCATCTAGCGAGGAGCGCGAAAACGTGAGTGCGAACCGGGTACGTGTCGTCGTCACCGGGCTTGGCGCGACGACGCCCGTCGGTGGAGACGTCACCTCGACCTGGACGGCGCTCCTAGCCGGTCAGTCGGGTGTCGAGACCCTCACCACGGACTGGATCGACACCGTCCCCGTGAAGTTCGCGGGGACGGCCGCGGTCGATCCGGCCGGGGTGCTGCCCCGTCCCGAGGCCCGCCGCCTCGACCGCAGCGAACAGTTCGCCCTGGTCGCCTCCAGGGAGGCCTGGCAGGACGCCGGCGCCCCCGAGGTCGCGCCCGAGCGGCTGGGCGTCGTGGTCTCCAGCGGTATCGGCGGCATCTCGACGACGCTCACGGCGTACGACACCTATCGCGAGCGCGGCTGGAACCGGCTCTCGCCGTTCACCGTGCCGATGCTCATGCCCAACGGCCCGGCCGCCTGGATCGGTCTCGACCTGGGCGCCCAGGCCGGTGTGCACGCCACGGTGTCGGCGTGCGCGTCCGGCGCCGAGGCCATCGGCTACGCGATGGACATGATCAGGGCCGGTCGCGCCGACGTCGTCGTCGCCGGCGGCACCGAGGCCGCCATCCACGGCCTCAACATGGCGGCCTTCGCCGCCGCGCGGGCCATGTCCCAGCGCAACGACGACCCGCAGGGCGCCTCACGCCCGTGGGACCGCGACCGCGACGGATTCGTCCTCGGTGAGGGCGCCGGCATCGTGGTCCTGGAGTCGGAAGAGCACGCCAGGGCGCGCGGCGCGCGCATCTACGCCTACTGCTCGGGCATCGGCTACTCCGCCGACGCCCACCACATCACCCAGCCCGAGCCCGAGGGCCGGGGTCAGATCATGGCGATGACGCAGGCGCTCACCGACGCCGACATCACCGGGCTCGACGTCAAGCACGTCAACGCGCACGCCACCTCGACTCCCGCCGGTGACGTCGGCGAGGTGCAGGCGGTGGCCAAGGCCATCGGCAACCACCCGCTGGTCACCTCGACCAAGTCCATGACCGGCCACCTGCTCGGCGGCGCGGGCGGCATCGAGTCCGTCTTCACGATCAAGGCTCTGCAGGAGCGGATCGTCCCACGCACGATCAACGTCGACAACCTCGACGACGGCATCGACGTGGACCTCGTCTACGGCGCGAATCGCAAGCTGCCGGACGGCGACATCGCCGCGGTCAACAACTCGTTCGGATTCGGCGGGCACAACGTGGCCGTCGTGTTTAAGGGGGCATGAATGACCGTGCTCGACAATCGGGTGGTGAGCGACGGCTCCGAACAGGAGCCCCTCGATCCCCGGCATCCAGTCGTCCGCATGTCGGCGCTCCTCGACGAGGGCTCCCTGCGGCTGATCACTCCTGAGGACAGAAGCGGCGTCTTGGCCGCCATGGGCCGGGTCGAGGGCGTTCCCGTCGTCGTCTTCTGCAGCGACGCGCGCTTCCAGGGCGGCGCGATGGGCAGCGAGGGCTGCGAGCACATCGTGCACGCCTACGACGTGGCGGTCCGCGAGCGGGTGCCGGTCATCGGCATCTGGCACTCCGGCGGCGCGCGCATCCCCGAGGGCGTCGAGTCGCTCCACGCGGTCGGCCGGGTCTTCGCCGCCATGACCAAGGCGTCCGGCGTCGTGCCGCAGATCTCCGTGGTCGTCGGCCCCGCCGCCGGCGGGGCCGCCTACGGGCCCGCGCTCACCGACCTCGTCATCCTGGCCGACTCCGGCCGCATCTTCGTCACCGGTCCCGACGTCGTGCGCAGCGTCACCGGCGAAAACGTCGACAGCGCCTCCCTGGGCGGCCCCGAGCCGCACAGCAAGCGCAGCGGCGTCGTGCACATCGTGACCAAGTCCGAGACCGACGCCTACGTCAGGGCACGCCAGCTCGCCACGCTGCTCGGCCACCAGGGCCGGGTGCGCACGGGCGAGGTGGAGGAGGTCGACTTCTCGACCCTGCTCCCCGAGTCCGCGCGCCGGGCATACGACGTCAAGCCGCTGGTCAACGGCCTGCTCGACGAGCCCGGTCTTGAGCTGCACCCCAAGTGGGCGCCCAACATCGTGACCACGCTCGGCCGGCTCGGCGGCCGGACGGTCGGCGTCATCGCCAACAACCCGATGCGGCTGGGCGGCTGCCTCGACGCCACGTCCGCCGAGAAAGCTGCCCGCTTCGTGCGTATGTGTGACGCTTTCGGGGTGCCGTTGGTTGTCCTCGTGGACGTTCCCGGTTACCTGCCGGGTGTCGGGCAGGAGCACGACGGCGTGGTCCGGCGCGGGGCCAAGCTGCTGCACGCCTTCGCCGAGGCGTCGGTGCCGCGGGTCACGCTGGTCACGCGCAAGGCGTACGGCGGGGCGTACATCGCGATGAACTCCCGCGCCCTCGGCGCGACCAAGGTGTTCGCCTGGCCGACCACCGAGGTGGCGGTCATGGGCGCGGTGGCCGCGGTGCGCATCCTCAAGCGGCGCGAACTCGCCGCCGCGCCCGATGACGAGCGGGCCGAGCTGGAGCAGCGCCTGGCCGATGAGCACACCAAGCTCGCCGGCGGGCTGGAGCGGGCGCAGGAGCTGGGGGTCATCGACGAGGTGATCAAGCCCGCGGAGACGCGCGGCGCCATCGCCAAGGTCCTCGCCCAGGCCACCCCCGCCAGGGGCGCCCACGGGAACATCCCGCTGTAACGACACGTCTCGCACCGCTCGGGCCCGCACCTGTTTCACCAGGTGCGGGCCCGTCGGCGTTCAGGGGGTCGGCGCGTACGACATTTTGGGCATAGACGGCGTGTGTCCGGCGCATACGGCATTTCGGGCGCCGCGTGCAGCCAGCGGACTCAGACGGCCGCGTGCAGCCAGCGGACCGGCGCGCCGTCGCCGGCGTACCTGAACGGCTCAAGCTCCTCGTCCCAAGGTCTGCCCAGCATCTTGTCCAGCTCGTCCTCCAGCACGCACCGCCCCTGCGCCGCCATCATCATCGCGGCGCGCAGCCGGTCCTCGGGGATCATGATGTCGCCGGCCACGCCGATGACCGCCGTGAAGGCGCCGAGCGTCGGCGTGTAGGCATGCCGGGAGCCGTCGACGCCGGGTGAGGCGTCTTCGGTGATCTCGAATCTCAGGCGCTGCCAGCCCATGAGGGAGGAGGCGATGCCCGCCGCGATTCCGGCCCGCCCCTCCCACTCCGCCTGTGCGCGCACGACGTTGGGCGCGGCGGGTTGCGGAGTCCACGTCAGGTCTACGGGCACGCCAAGGACACCCGCGACTGCCCATTCGATGTGAGGGCACAGCGCGGGCTGAGCCGAGTGGACGTAAAGGACGCCACGAGCAGACACCGGACCTCCCGTTTCGGTACGAGGTGCGCCTTCCCCAACGGCCTCGTATCGGGATGATCACAAGTGACTAGGGAGAGACTACCGTCGGTCGCAATCCGACACCAGAGGGGGGCCATACCAAGTTGGTGCGGGAGTGGCGGGTGACAGTTCGCCCTCGGCGGAAAGATAACCGCTCATGGAAATGCAATCTGTCGGCGAGGCGTACATCCGCCCAGGTCAGATCCTGACGGACCGGACCTCCCTCGCCGCCGCGTCGCGCTGGACCCAGGCGGTCTCGGAGGCGGACGGAGTCTGCGTCGTCCACCTGACTCCGGGCTCCGACCCCTGCGAGGTCACCGCCGAACTCCGCGACCAGGGCCTGCGGGCCTCCCCCAACCACGTCCTGCGCGGCCAGCCCCTGTTCTTCGGCGGCCCCGCGTCCAGGCCCTTCCCCGCCGAGCCGATCGGCCTCAAACGGTCCAGATCCCGCTCCGACGTCGTCGTGGGCCTGCTCGACACCGGCGTGGCCAAGCACCCGTGGTGGTCCGGCAGCGACTGGTACGCCCGCCTCTCCCCCGAGGACGCGGACGCCGCCGAGGGCTCGCAGGCCGGGCACGGCACGTTCATCGCGGGCCTGCTCACGCGCCTGGCGCCCGGCGCGGCGCTGAGCGTGCACCGGGTGCTGGACGGCGACGGCCTCGGCGACGAGGCGAGCATCGTGCGCGCGCTGAACCGCCTGCGCGAGCACCCCCCGCACGTGCTCAACCTCTCCTTCGGCGGCCACACCTTCGACGACCGGCCGCCGCCCCTGCTGTCGGACGCCATCGCCGGCCTGACGAACACGGTGACCGTCGCCTGCGCCGGCAACACCGCCTCCGACCGGCCGTTCTGGCCCGCCGCGCTGCCGTTCGTGGTAGGCGTGGCGGCCGTGGACGCCACCGAGCGGCACCGCGCGCCCTACTCCGGCTACGGCACCTGGGTGGACGCGTGCGCCAGGGGCGACTGGCTGACCAGCAGCTATCTGGACACGGGCGAGTACGGCGGGTACGCGGCGTGGAGCGGCACGTCGTTCGCGACGGCGCTGGTGGCCGGCACCATCGCCGAGGCCGCCGCCCGCGAGCCGGCCAAGGAGTGGATCAGGCGCGTCCTCGAGTCCGGGGAGACCCGCGAAATTGCCGATCTGGGGGTTCTCTTCCCGGCGAGTCTGTAGAGTTTACGCTCAGTCCCCGGTCAATCACGAGGAGGCATGATCGCCAATCCGTGCCGGTGGAGAGGAGGCCGTATGCGTGATCCCCGCGAGCCCGCGGAGTTGCTGATGGCCGCCGCCGACGGCGACAGATCGGCCTGGGACGAGCTCGAACACCGGTTCGGGCCGCGTATGTGGGCGGTGGCCCGCGCGTGCGGCCTGGACCCGGCGGACGCGGCGGACGCCGTCCAGGGTGCCTGGCTCCGCCTGCTCCAGCATCTCCACGACCTCAGGGATCCGGCGAGGGTGGGCGGCTGGCTCACGACGACCGTGCGGCGCGAGGCCATGCTGATCCTGAGGAAAGAGCGGCCGGGCGCCTCGTCCTTCGAGATCGTCGACGATCCCGACCCCGCCGCGGCCGTCCTGGAGGCCGACGGCCGGCGCACGCTCTGGCAGACGGTCTCCGCCCTGCACGAACCCTGCCGCTCGCTCCTCCAGTTGGTCGCCATCGATCTGGGAAACCAGCAGGTGGCGGCCCGGCTCGGGCTGCCCACGGGCAGCGTCGGCCCGACCAAGGCCCGCTGCCTGGAAAAACTGCGCACTCTGCTCTCACTACAGGAGACAGCGCAATGATCAACGACGAATACTTTTTGGCGGCCCTCCGGCTGAGCTCGGGCAACGATCCGATCCCCGGCCCGGTGTCCGCCGCCGCCCGCGACGCCTATCGGCTCCGGGTCCCACGGGCGGTGACCGCCGCCTACGCCGAGTCCGCCACGATCCGCGGGGTCCGCGACGACGACAGCTCCCATCTGGTGCGCTTCGTCTCGGCCGGGGTCACCTTCGACCTGGAGGTGACGGAGGGCGACGGGCTCATCGACGTGGCCGGGCTCATCTCCCCCTATCCGGGAGAGGGGGCGCTCGTCGATGTCAGATCACCGCACATGACCCTCACCCGACGCATCGGCCAGACCGGCCACTTCGTCGCCACCGGGCTGCCGCCGGGCTGGCTCAGCATCGTGTGCCACCGGCCCGGTCACGCGCCCATCCAGACGGCCTGGGTACGCATCCGGCCCCGCCCCTAGCCCGTTCCCGATCTTGATCTACCGCAGCCGTACGGCCGGGAAGGCCGCGCCCCTTCTCCGTGCCGGCCACCGACCGAGACCGGCATGAGCGACCGACCGGCCCTGTCAGGCGACCTCCCTCCGCTCGTCGCGGCGGCGGAGGCCGCGATGACGCGTTCCCTGGTCGATCCCGACCACGCCCTGCGCACGGCCCGCGTCGTCCTCGCGGCGGCCCGCCGTACCGGATGTGCCGAGGCGGTGGCCGTGGCGCTGCGGGCGATGGCGCTGGCCTCCCGCGAGCTGGGCGACCTCGCCACCGCCGAGCAGCACCTGCGCGAGGCCATCGGCACGCGCGGCGCCCCGCTCCACCGGATCGCGCAGGCCCGGCTGTCCCTCGTCACCGTGCGCACCGAGCGCGGCCACCCGCGGCAGGCGCTCCGCGTGGCCGCTCTGGCCTGGGCCTACCTCCCGCCGCTCGACCGGGCCAAGCTGGACACGCAGCGCGCCGTGGCCCTCGGGCATCTCGGCCGTCACCAGGAGGCCATCGCCGCCTGCGACCGCGCGCTGCGCGCCCTCGTGGACGCGCCCGGCACGATCGACGACCGCAGGTTCCTGGCGGGCGGGCTGCTCAACCGCGGGCTCATCCACTCCTACCGGGGCGACTGGGACGCCGCGCTGCGCGACCTTTCCGCCTGCCTGCGCATCGCCCACCAGGCCGGGCTGCCGCACCTGGCCCGCCTGTCCGCCGCCAACCTGCCCTTCCTCGCGGTACGCAGGGGCGACCTGGCGGCGGCGTTCAAACACTACCGCGAGGCCGAGGACACCCTGCTCGGCTTCCCCGAGCGGCTGGCCACCATGCGGGCCGACTTCGCCGGGGCGCTGCTCGCCGCGCACCTGCCGGGCGAGGCCAGGGCCATGCTGAGCCTGGCCGTACCCGATCTGGAGGCGTCGGACGCTCACGTGGCGCTGGCCGAGGCGCGGCTGAAGCTGGCCCAGGTGGAGCTGCTGACCGGGGACCCGCACCGCGCCAGGCAGGTGGCCGAGCAGGCCGCCCGCGAGCTGGCCGGCCAGGAGCGGATGTCGTGGCTGCCGCTGGCCGCGGAGGTCGTCCTGCGCGCGCGGCTGGCCCTCGAACCCGTCACTCCTGAGCTGGTCGCCGCGCTGATCGCGTGCGCGGACGAGCAGGAGGACGGGCAGGAGGACGGGCAGGAGGACGGGCTCACCCACCGGGCCGGAGCCGCGGCGCTGCGGCTGACGGCGGCCGAGGCGGCGCTCAGCGTCGGCGACCAGGTGACGGCCGTCACGCAGCTCGACCGGCTCACGCGGGACGCCGTGCGCTCGCCGGCGGATACCGGCCGGACGCCTGCCGGGACCCGGCTGACCTCGCTCGCGTCCGAGCCGCAGGCCCGGCACTTCGCGCAGGCGGCGCAGATCCCCGCCCAGGTGCGCCAGCACGCGCTCGCCTTGCAGGCGGCGCTGCGCGAGGACGTCACCGGCGCCTTCCGCGCGGTCCGCGACGGGCTGGCCGAGGTGAGCGGGCAGGTGGAGGCGTTCGATGACCCGTCGCTGCGCGCCCACGCGGCCAGGGCCGGGGAGCGGCTGGCGGCCTACGGGCTGGAGCTGGCGGTACGCGACGGGTGCGCCAAGGAGGTGTTCGAGTGGGCCGAGCGGTGGCGGGCCGTGGCCGCTCCCGCGCACGAGTGCGCCCTGACCGACCCCGACCTCGTCCGCACCGAGCTGGGGGACGGCGTCCTGGTCGAGTACGTGGCCGACCGGGACGCGCTGCTGGCCGTGATCGTGACGGCCGGACGCCTGACACTGCGCCGGCTGGGCGGCGTGCATCAGGTCAAGGAGGCGATCGTCCAGTTGCGGTACGCCCTGCGCCGCCCCGACCGCCCCGGCGACGTCGAAGCCGCGGCCATGGAGCTCGAACGGCTGGTGCTGCGCCCGCTGGCGGCCGAGCTGGGTGACCGGCCGCTGGTGGTGGTGCCGGTGGGCCCGCTGCACACGCTGCCGTGGGCCGCGCTGCCCGGCCTGCGCGAGCGGCCGGTCAACGTGGCCTCCGGGGCGACCGCCTGGCTGCGGGCCCGCCGGTCACGCGGCCCACGCCCGGCCGCGCCGCCGCTGGTCTCGGCCGCGGCCGGCCCGGCCTTGGCCCACGCGCAGGCCGAGGTCGCTCATGTGCTGGCCTGCCATCCCCGCGGGCGGGAGGTGCCGGGACGCATCGCGCCGGTGCTGGAGGCGCTGAGGACGGCGGACGTGGTGCACCTGGCGGCGCACGGCATGTTCCACGCGCGCAGCCCGCTGGTGTCGGGGATCACCCTGGAGGACGGGTCGCTGATGGCGTACGACCTGCTGGAGGTCACGCACTCGGCCCGGCTTGTGGTGCTGTCGGCCTGCAATTCCGGGATGTCGCGTACGCCGATGGAGGGGACGCCGCTGGGGCTGCCCGGGACGTTCCTTGCCAAGGGGGTGTCCTGTGTGATCGCCGGGATGGTGCCGGTCGGGGACGAGACGGCCAAGGCGATGATGAGCGCGTTCCACGAGCTGCTGGCGGCGGGGCAACCGCCGGACGCGGCGCTGGCGTGCGCGGCGGCGAAGACGGGCGAGTACGGGTTCAGCTGCTTCGGCGCAGGCGACCGGCCCCTGTACTGACGCCCGCGTCGCTGGACGCCTATGTTGTCGGCGGGCTGGCTTGGCGGGCGTCCGGTTCGGCGGGCGTCTGGTTCGCCCAGCGTCTCAATCGGTAGGCGTCCGACCTAGAGGGGCGTCCGGGTTGGGCGGGCGTCCTCCCAAGCAGGCGTTCTACCTGGCGGCGGCGTTCGGATGGAGACCCGGAGACCCGGAGTGGTCAGCCGGTGGCGACGGGGCGGGTGGGGTCGGCGACCCAGTTGGACCACGAGCCCACGTACAGAGCCGCGGGCAGGCCCGCCACCTCCATCGCCAGCACCTCGTGCGCGGCCGTCACCCCGGACCCGCAGTAGGCCCCTGCCTCGACGCCCGCGCCGGCACCCAGCGCGGCGAAGCGGGCCCTGAGCGACTCGGGGTCGAGGAAGCGGCCGTCAGAGCCGACGTTGTCCGTGGTGGGGGCGCTGACCGCGCCGGGGACGTGCCCGGCGACCGGATCGACCGGCTCTACCTCGCCCCGGTATCGCTCACCGGCCCTGGCGTCCAGCAGCACGCCGCCCCGCCGGGCCAGGGCCGAAGCCTCGTCGGCGGTCAACGCCGGCATGCCTCCCGGGCGCGCGGTGAAGTCGCCCTCCTCCGGCTGCGGAATCTCCTTGGTGACCGGCAGCCCGGCCTCGATCCAGGCGGGCAGGCCGCCGTCGAGCACGCGTACGTCCTGGTGCCCGAAGTAGCGCAGCGCCCACCAGGCTCTGGCCGCGACGGTGGAGCCGGCGTCGTCGTACACCACGACCGGCCGCCCGTCCGAGACGCCCAGCCGCCGCATCGCGCGCTGGAAGTCCGCCGCCTCCGGCAGCGGGTGCCGCCCGCCGGGGCCGGGAGGGGCGGCGAGGTCGGTGTCGAGGTCGCAGAAGACGGCGCCCTCGATGTGACCCTCGCGGTAGAACTGCTCCCCGGGCGGGCCGCCGAGCCGCCAGCGGACGTCGAGCACCGTCGCGCCGTCGAGCGCGGCGAGTCCGGCCGGGGTGATCAGCGGGCTGGTCACGTGCGTACCTCCAGGAGCGGGACGTGCTGTTCGGCCGCCGTCAGCGAGCCGTGGTAACCGGTGAACAGGGCCTCGAAGGGGTGAGCCGCGGGAGCGGTGAGCGCCAGGCCGCCGTAGGGCACGGCCACGACGTCGCCGATGCGCCCGAGCCACGCGTCGTGCACACGGGGCCCGAACCAGCCCGAATCGACCGCCTCCTGCCTGGACACCACCCACGCCTTGCCGCTCAGCTTCTCACGCCAGGTCTCCAGCACCCGCTCGGCGGCGCCCGGGTGGGCGTAGACGTGTCGCGCCCTGGCCTCACCGCCGAGCAGCGCCACGCCCTCGGCCAGCTCGGATGTGCCCTCCACGTCGATCTTCTCGGTCGCGTTGACCATGCCGTGGTCGGCGGTGACGTAGAGGCTGGCACCCGGCGGCAGCCCTTCGGCCAGGCGCCGCGCCATGTCGTCGACTATGGCGAGCTGGCGCAGCCACTCCTCGCCGCCCCATCCGACCATGTGGCCGGTGGCGTCGAGGTCGCCGTAGTAGACCGTGACGTGTGCGGGCCGTCGCTCGCGCAGCGCCTCCAGGGCGCGGGCGACGCGGTCGTCCACGGTGTCGGCGGGCAGGTAGCGTACGCCGCGGAAGACGGCCCCGGTCAGGCCGGTGCTCTCGAACTCGGCGGGGGCGACGTAGGCGGGCTCGACCCCGGCACTCGCGGCGCGTTGATAGATGGTCGTCGCCGGCTGCCACTCCTCCGGATCCATGACCAGGCCGTCGGGCAGCTTCCAGCGCAGGCAGTTGAACAGGTGACCGGCGCCCGGCACCGCCAGCAGCATCCCCACCATGCCGTGCTCACCCGGTGTCAGCCCCGTGCCCAGGGTGCACAGGCTCGTGACGGTGGTGGCGGGGAAACCGGCGGTCAGCGTCCTGCTCGGCAGCCCGGCCAGGAACGGGGCGCTCTCGGGGTGGGCCTGGAGCAGCTCGGCTCCCAGGCCGTCGACCAGGAACAGGCACACCCGGTCGGTGGGCTCCAGGGCCAGCGCATTGGGCTCGCGCAGACCGAGGGCGGCCATCAGCGAGCCCGGCACATCCGCCAGCGACCCGCCGCCGTATCCCGGCACCAGCATGCCCCTCAGTGTAGCCCTCCGTGATCGCCACCCCCTGCCGCGCACCCCGGCACCGCATCCGGCCCTTCCGCACCAGCTCCAACCGGGTGCCCGCCCCTGCGCGCGCTACGCGGGGCTACCCGGTGCCGCCCTCCCCACAGCTCGGCACGGTGCTGCCCTCCGCACGGCTCGGCAGAGTGCCAGCCTTCTCTACGCCTGCGCGTCGCGGTTCCGCCGCAATCGTCGCGGTGGGCCCGCTCCCGGTTGGGCCCACGCGAGTGCACGCGGGTGTGCGTGGTGTGCACGGGTGAACGCTGCCCCATGGCTACCTAGGACGCGAGCACCACGACGCCACACCTGGTCAGGGCATCCCTGGACGTCGCAGCGCATCGGGCGTGGCGGCCCTTGGAGGCGCGGGCGGCGGGCGGAGGCGGCCCCGCACGTCGCGGGCATCCGGTCGAGCGCCCCAGTTCATCGCAGGGCGTCGGGCGGCCCGAGGGGTCGAAGGTGTCGGGTGGGGTGTGGGGGTTGGGTGGTCGGAGTGGCGGGTGTTCGTGGCAGGGCGTGCGGGATCGCGGTGGGGGCGGTCGTGGTGGGGTGGCGGGCGAGCCGTGGGCGGGGGCCGCGTCCGGGGTGAGGGAGGGCTGGGGTCAGGTGGCGGCGCGGGCGGTGGCCTCGGACAGGGCCTTGGCGAAGGCGAGGACGTGGGTGACCGCCTCGGGGCCGTCGGCCGCCTCGCTGACCCTGAGCGACAGGTCGTCGGCGGTGATGGCGCCCGTGTAGCCGTGGTCGGCCTCGCAGTTTTCGTCGCCGCACGTGGCCGGCTCAAGGTCCACATGAGAGATGGCGCCCCAGCCGATGGTGAGCGTCACCTCCGTGGGAGGGACGCCGGGGACGTAGGAGGCGGGGTCGGGCACGACGCGGGTGACGGCGACCGACTGGACGCGGCTCAGCCGCACGGCCTCGGTGGTGGTGGAGGCGTGGGACGCCGAGACGCCCTCGACCGCCGGGTGCTCGTCGGTGTGGCAGACCAGCAGCCGGGTCGTCGTCAGCACCAGGACGGTGACGTGCCGGCGCACCTCCATCGCGGGATCGAAGGTCGCCTCGTGGTGCACCACGAACGCCGTCACGGCCTCCTTGCCCAGCGCGGATTCGACCGCATCGGTGACGAGGTCGGGGTAGTAGCCGCTGCGCTCTATCGCTTCACGCAGGCCCGCGGCTGAGACTCGGGTTTCCCTCATGGGTCCATCCTGCCAGGGCCGGGCAGTACACTCACCCGCCGGACATAACGCTCTATAACACCTTCTGCCGGTGCATCACCGGGCACAGGGTCACCTTCATTTCGCTGGGGCAGCCGAGGCATTCGCTGAGGGCGAATGCTGGGGACGAAGGCTGGGGGCGAATCAGGAGAGCCGGCGAGGGCCGCCGTCCAGCCGGGGTCCCGCCGGGGTGCGCAGGGTGGCGCGGGCGGCGAGGATCATGACGTCCGACTCCCCCACGAGCACCTGGTCCAGGTCCAGGCGGGACACCTCGGGCAGGTCGTGGGCCAGGCGGCCGACGCGTACGAGGACCTCCTCCAGGGCGTCCACCGCCACGGGCGGGTAGCCGTACTCGCCGAACAGCAGCGGCGCGGCGCGTACGGACCTGACCAGCTCCGAGGCGTCCTCACCGGTCAGCGGGGCCAGCCGGAAGCTCTGGTCCTGCAGCAGCCGGGCGGTCACCTCGCCGAGCCCGAACGACACCACGGGCCCGAACGCGGGATCCTCGATCATGCCCACCACGGTCGGCACGGCGGGCTGCGGCGCCATCCGCTGGACGGCCAGCTCCACCCGCTCGCCGGACAGCTCGGCGTAGGCGTGGCGGACCATCTCGGGGCCGGTCAGCCCCAGGCGCACGGTCCCGGCCCGGCGCGAGGCTCCCGGATCGGCCACCTTGACCACCACGGGCCAGCCCAGACGTTCGGCGGCGGCCACCGCCTCCTCCGGCGAGCCCACGACCTCGGCGGGCCACACGGTCAGGCCGTAGCAGGCCAGCAGCTCGGCGGCGTCGATCTCGACGGGCGGCCCCGCCTGCGCGAACCCGCCGGGGCCGGTCTCGTGCCTGGCGGCCGCCCCGGACCGAGCGGCCCGCTCCTGCCCGGCGGGCCGGGTGTCGTCTCGCGCCGATCCGGTCGAGGAGGTGCCGTCCGGCGCGGCCTCGTCACCGGCCGGGGTGGAGAGGGCCTGGTGGACCAGGGTCCTGGCGCGGGTCGTGTCGATGCCGTCCAGCTCGGGCGGCAGGGCCGCGGGCTGGGCGCGCCACGTCGCGTAGCGCACCACGTACGCCAGGGCCCTGACGGCCTCCTCCGGCGCCGCGTATGACGGGATCGAGCCCCGCGACGGCGTGGACTCCGTACCGTGAGCTCCTGAGACGCGCAGCGCCGGATGCATCCCCAGATGTCCCCTGAACGTCGTCAGCACCGGTTTGCCGGCGTCCTTGGCGACCCGCAGCAGCTCGGCCGCCACCTCCTCGGCCCGGCCGGGGATGGGCGGCATGTCGATCACGACGGCCGCGTCCACGTCGGGCGAGGCCAGCTCGCCGGCGAGCGCCGCGCCGAACTCGGACGGCCCGGCGGCGGGCCCCAGGTTGACGGGCGGGCGCGGTTCGAGGCCGGCGGCCACGCAGGCGTCGGCGGCCAGCAGGCCGAGCGCGTCGGAGTTGGTGACGAGCGCGACCCTCGGCCCCGCGGGCAGCGGCTGGTAGGCCAGCAACTGGCCCACGTCGAAGAGCTGGATGAGGTCGTCCACCCTGATCAGCCCGGCCTGGTCGAACAGCGAGCCGATCGCGGAGTCGGGCAGGCCGAGCTCCTCGGCCGAGTGGCCGGAGGGGGTGCCGCCGCTCTTGACCACGACGACGGGCTTGCGACGGGAGATGCGCCTGGCCAGCCGGGTGAACTTGCGCGGGTTTCCGAGCGACTCCAAGTAGAGCAGGATCACCTCGGTGGAGTCGTCCTCCTCCCAGTACTGCAGCAGGTCGTTGCCCGAGACGTCGGCCCTGTTGCCGGCCGAGACGAACGTCGAGATGCCCATGCCGCGCTGCGCCACCCGCTGCAGGAGCGCGGTGCCGAGCGCGCCCGACTGGCTGAAGAAGCCCACCCTCCCCCGGCCAGGCACGGTGGCGGCGAGGGTGGCGTTGAGCCGGACGGAGGGGTCGGTGTTGGCGATGCCGAGGCAGTTGGGGCCCACGACGCGCAGGCCGTAGGAGCGGGCGATGCGGGCCAGCTCGTCCTGGCGGGCGCGTCCTTCCGCGCCCGTCTCACCGAACCCGGAGGAGACCACGACCAGGCCGTGCACGCCCTTCTCCGCGCACTCCTTGACGACGTCGATCACGCCTTCGGCCGGCACCGCGACGACGGCCAGGTCGACCTCGCCGTCGATGGCTCCCACGCTCGGGTACGCCCGCACGCCCGCCACCGCCCGCACCTCCCGGTGCACGGGGTAGACGGGGCCGGTGAAGTCGGCGGCCAGGAGGTTGCGCAGCACGG
This sequence comes from Nonomuraea sp. NPDC048892, assembly GCF_040649735.1. Lineage (NCBI taxonomy): Bacteria > Bacillati > Actinomycetota > Actinomycetes > Streptosporangiales > Streptosporangiaceae > Nonomuraea > Nonomuraea sp. NPDC048892. The sequence continues at coordinate 685,856 of NZ_JBEZFZ010000003.1, forward strand.
TCTGGCCCACGCCGCCCGGCTCGCGCGAGGCGCCGATGACCGCGACCGAGCCGGGGGTGAGCAGCCTGGCGATCGAGCGGGACTCGGCCCTGTGCTCGCGCGCGGCCGTGACCTCGGCGGAGGTGTCGGTGGGGGTCAGGTCGAGCGTCATGCGTACGACGCCGTCCTCGAACTGGCTCTGGGCCGTGTAGCCGGCCTGGCGCAGCAACCCCGTCATGCGCATGTTGGCGGGCAGCACGTCGGCGATGAAGCGTTCGATGCCGTGCTCGCGTGCCGTGGCGGCCAGGTGTTCGAGCAGGACGGAGGCCACTCCCCTGCCCTGGTGGGCGTCCTCGACGAGGAAGGCCACCTCGGCCTCGCCCGGAGCGGTCCTGTCGTAACGGATCACGGCCACCATCTCGGTGCCGATCGTGGCGATCAGCGCGACCCTGTTGACGTAGTCGACGTTCGTGAACCGCTCGACTTCCCTGTCGGACAGCCGGGGCCTGGGGCCGAAGAAGCGAAAATAGATCGACTCGTCCGACAGTCTGGAGTAGAACGAGCGGAGACGGTCGGCGTCGGCGGGCCTGATCGGGCGGACATGTGCGGTGCCGCCGTCGGCCAGAACGACGTCGGCTTCCCAATGGGCCGGATATTGTGCCTCCACATTCACGAGCGTAAACCTGCATCCCACATGCCAAGACCGGGGGCGCGGTTGGGCAACGCTTGTGCATCGAAGGCGACCCCGTGTCCGGCGTACGCCCCACGGGCAGCCCGGAAGCTGTTAGTTTTGCCGTGGCGTTTCAGCCGTTGGCCAGGCTCGTTCTGAAGGCAGCAAGGTGGTGACATCATGACGCGGGTCGTCGTGGTGGGCGATCTCATGACCGACGCGGTCGCTCGCGCCCGTTATGCACTCGCCCGGGCGAGCGACACCCCGGCGATCGTGACGATGCACGGCGGCGGCTCAGGGGCGAACATCTCGTCCTGGCTCGCCGTGGAGGGCGCCGAGGTGGCCTTCATCGGCCGCAGAGGCGCTGACATCACGGGTCGTAACCGCGACATGGAGCTGATGGGCTACGGCGTCGACGCCCGGCTTGTCATGGATCCTGAGCGTCCGACCGGCACCTGCGTGGTGCTCGTCACGCACAAGGGCGAGCGCACCATGCTGTCCGACCCCGGTGCCAACGCCGCTCTGTCGCCCGAGGACCTGCCGCGTGACCTGTTCACGCAGGGCACCCATCTGCATCTGTCGGGCTACACGCTGATCAACGAGGGCTCGCGCGACGCCGGTCTGTCCGCGCTCGACATGGCCAGGCACAACGGCATGTCGATCTCGGTCGACTGCGCCTCGTCCGCGCCGCTGGACCGTACGGGGGCCGAGCCGTTCCTCGAATGGACCAACGGGGCCAAGCTGCTGTTCGCCAACATCGACCAGGCGAAGGTGCTGACCGGCCGCGACGACGCCGAGTCGGCCGCCAAGGTGCTCACCGCGTGGTTCCCGCAGGTCGTGATCAAGATGAGTGCCGAGGGCGCGTTGTGGTACAGCAACGGCCGCCCCGACCCGGTGCGGGTGGCCGCGGAGCCCGTCGACAAGATCGTCGACGGCACGGGCGCGGGTGACGCGTTCTGCGCCGGCTTCCTGCCGCCATGGCTGGAGGGCAAGCCGCCGCACGAGGCGCTGGCCTCCGGCAACCGGCTCGCGGCCAAGGCGATCATGCATCTGGGCGCTCGGCCGCCGTTCTGACGGTCTTCGACCGGCGCTGTCGTGGAAGATCCGCCTAGCGTGTAGGTGAGGAGCGTGATAACCGGCGTGCGCCCGTTACGTTTCGGCGACCCGGCTTCCATCGGGCCCTACCGGCTGACCGGCTTCCTCGGCGAGGGCGGGCAGGGCAGCGTCTACCTGGCTTCCTCGCCCACGACCGGTGAGCGGGTCGCCGTCAAACTGCTGCACGCCAGGTTCACCGAGGACGAGCGCGCGGTCCGCCGTTTCCTGCGTGAGGCCGACTCGGTGCGGCGGGTGGCGGAGTTCTGCACGGCTCGGGTGCTCGACGTGGGCGAGGCCGACGGGCGACCGTACATCGTCGGCGAGTACGTGGACGGGCCCTCCCTGCAGCGCCACGTGAGCGCGGAAGGGCCCATGCGCGGGCAGGCGCTGATCCGGCTGGCCATCGCGACCGCCACCGCGCTGACCGCGATCCACCGGGCCGGGGTGGTGCACCGCGACTTCAAGCCGGGCAACGTACTGCTCGGGCCGGACGGGCCCCGGGTGATCGACTTCGGCATCGCGCGGGCGCTCGACGTGAGCCAGAGCATGACTTCCAGCGTGGTCGGGACGCCGGCGTTCATGGCGCCCGAACAGTTCCTCGGGGACGCGCAGCCGGCCAGCGACGTGTTCGCGTGGGCGGGGACGATGGTGTTCGCGGCGACGGGGCAGGGGGCGTTCGGGTTCGGGGCGCTGCCGGTGGTGATGCACCGGATCCTGAACGGGGAGCCCGACCTGGCGGGGGTTCCCGAGGCGCTGGCGCCGTTGTTGTGGGCGGCGCTGGCCAAGGACCCTCAGCGGCGGCCTACGGCCGATCAGCTCATGCACGAACTCATCCGCTCCGCGGGCGCGTCACCGGCCGTCCCTGGTGGGCCGGTGGGCGACCACGCCCCCGCGCCGCCGGGTGGGGCGGCGGGCGACGGCTTCGCCACCTCCGGCGGGACGCGCCGGCTCGCCGATCCGGCCGCCTTCACGGCTGTCCCCTTACCGGGGCAGGACTTACCCGGCCAGGAGTTACCGCGCCAGGACCTATTGGGCCAAGGCTTACCGGGCCAGGACTTACCGGTCGGCGGCGGCGCGCCGGGGCGGGGGTGGACGGGGCCGACCGGGCCGGGGCGGCGGGGTCGGCGGGGGTTGTTGATCACGGCGGGCGCGGCGGCGACGGCGGTGGTCGTGGGGCTGGTCGCCTGGATGGTCGTCCAGTTCAACGACCGCACCGCCGCCACCACCACGACGACGCCCGGCCCTGTCGCCTACGGGAGCGCGCTGACCTCCGTCGTACGCCCGTCCGGCAAGAAGGGCGACACCGTCCGCCTGGCGTCGGCGGTCGCCCTGGACTCCACGGACCCGGCCGACATGTACATGACGCAGTCGTGGAACATGGTCCGCCTCTACGGCCGCGCGCTGACGATGTTCAAGCCGGCCCCGGGCGCGGCGGGGACGCAGATCGTGCCCGACCTGGCCGAATCGCTCGGCAAGCCGAGTGACGGCGGCAAGACCTGGACCTACACGCTCCGGCAGGGCCTGAAGTTCGAGGACGGGACGCCGATCACCTCGGCCGACGTCGCGTACGCGGTGCTGCGCAGCATGGACTCCGGTTTCGAGCAGGGCACCAGCTACTTCGACCTCATGCTCGACCTGCCCGCCGGCTACCAGGGCCCCTACAAGTCCCCCACCGCCGTCACCACGTCCGCGATCGAGACGCCGGACGATCGCACGATCGTGTTCCACCTGAAGGAGCCGTTCGCCACGTTCGACCACCTCGTCCAGTTGCCCGAGACGATCCCGGTGCCGAAGGCGAAGGACACGCGCGACGGTTACAAGCTCAAGGTGGTCTCGTCGGGTCCGTACCGGTTCGCCCGGGTCGCGGAGAACTCCGTCGTCCTGGAGCGCAACCCCAACTGGTCACCCGAGTCCGACCCCAACCGCACGGCGCTGCCCGACCGCTTCGAGCTCACCTACGGGATGGACGCGGCCCAGGCGGCCGACCGGTTCAAGGCGGGAGAGGCCGAGGTGGGGCCGCTCGTCCCGGACGGCGAGATCGCGGCGGTGCTCGGCGACCCCGCGCGCAAGGCCCAGGCCGACGCCCCGATCACGACCGTGCGCGTACTGGCGATCAACCCCCAGGTGCCGCCGTTCGACCGGCCCGACTGCCGCCGCGCGGTGGTGCGCGCGCTCGACCTGAACGCCGTGCGGGCGGCCGACCTGCCGCTGGCGGACGAGGTGCCCACGTCGCTGGTGCCACCCACGGTGCCCGGGCAGCACGCGGCCGTCCCCGGGCTGACGGCGGACGGCGACCCGGCCGCCGCCCGGCAGGACCTGGCGAGGTGCGGCAGGGCCGGCGGCTTCCCGGCCAAGTACCTCTACCGCGATCTGCCCCAGGAGGCGGCGGTGGCGCAGGCGGTCAAGGCCGCGCTGACCGAGGTGGGCATCGAGGTGTCGCTGGAGGCGGCGCCGGTCGCGGAGTTCCACCAGTCCAAGGGCGGCAGCCCTGACTACCTGAAGAAGAACCAGGTGGGGCTCATCGCCAAGGCGTGGATCTACGACTGGCCTGATCCGTACTCGTTCCTGCCCGAGATGGTGGACAGCAGGCGGATCAGGGAGAAGGAGTTCTCGTTCAACGTCAGCGTCCGGCTGCCGACCGTGGACGCGGTCCTGGACCGGGCGACGAGCCAGCTCGACCCGAGGATCAGGGCCGGGCTGTGGGCGGAGGCCGAGCGGCGGGTGGCCGGTGAGGCGGTGCTGGTGCCGCTGACCTGGCGCCGTTCGCTGCTCCTGCGCGGCGCCCAAGCCACCGACCTCCACGTCAGCCCGATCTACGCCGACTACGACCTGACCACCATCGGCGTGAGCACCGCCTCCTGAGGCCTGCACCAGCTCCTGACCCCAGGCACCGGCTCCTGACGCTCGGCACCGCACGACGGCCCACCGCGCCACGGCGCCCGTTCTCAGCGTGACGGCGCGCCGTGAGACGAGGGTCAGCTGGTGACGGCGAGGGCCAGGGGCAGCACGGCGGGAGCGCCCGCGTGGCGGACCAGGGCCGCCGCCAGCGTCATCGTCCAGCCCGTGTCGACCCGGTCGTCCACCAGCAGGACCGGCCCGCCGCAACCGGCGACGGCCGCACCGAGGTCCTTCGGCATGGCCAGCGTGCCCCTGATCGCCTGCACCCGCTTGGCGCTGTTGAACTGCTGCCCCGGCGACCCGGCCCGATAGCCCAGTTCGCCCAAGTATGTCAGCCGCCCCACCTGCGCCAGCCGCTCGGCGAACCCGCGCACGAGCTTGGGTCGCGTCGCCGAAGGAACGTTGACCACGGCGACAGGCCGCGCACCCCAGTCCCAGGCCGACAGAACCTTGATCACGGCGGCGAACATGTCGTCGGCCACCGGCTGGTCGTCCCCGGCGAACAGCTCCCGCAGCCGGTTGCCCCACCCGATGTCGGTCAGCCGCCCGAGCGCCCTGCCGGGCTCGGCGCCCAGCTCGGGCTTGATCCGCCCGGACAGGTCGGACAGGCCGGTCGGCCACTGCCTGCGGGCCTCGATCTCGACGCCGGGCCTGCTCAGGCGTTCGCGGGCGGTCTCGACGGCCTGGGCGGCGATCTCCGGGGAACGGTGGCGGCCGGTGCAGTTGTCGCAGCGCCCGCACGGGGCGGCGGTGTCGTCGTCGAGGTGCCGGCGCAGGTATTGCTCCCTGCACTCGGTCGTGGTCAGGTAGGCGAGCATGGCCTGCTGCTCGGCCCCGCGCTCGGCCGCGATGCGGGCGTAGCGCTCGCCGTCGTAGGCCCACTCCTGCCCGGTGGCCTCCCAGCCGCCCTTGACCCGGCGGACGGCGCCGTCCACGTCGAGCACCTTGAGCATCATCTCCAGGCGGCTGCGGCTCAGGTCGACGGCGGTCTCAAGGGCGGGGGTGGACATGAGGCCGCGCTCTTCCAGAGTCTGCAACGTGGTGCGGACGACGGGCTCGGGCGGGAAGGCCAGCGAGGCGAAATAGGCCCAGATGTCGCGGTCTTCCGTGCCGGGGAGCAGGATCACCTCGGCCCGTTCGACGCCGCGCCCGGCCCGGCCGACCTGCTGGTAGTAGGCGACGGGCGACTGCGGCGCGCCCACGTGGATCACGAAGCCCAGGTCGGGCTTGTCGAAGCCCATCCCGAGCGCGCTCGTGGCCACCAGCGCCTTGATCCGGTTGCCGAGCAGCGCGTCCTCGGCGGCCAGCCGCTCTGACGGCTCGGTCTGGCCAGAATAGGCGGCCACCTCGATCCCCTGTTCGCGCAGGTAACCGGCTATCTCGTGGGCGGCCGCGACGGTGAGGGTGTAAACGATGCCGGAGCCGGGCAGCTCGCGCAGCGTCTGAGCCAGCCAGGCCAGGCGCTGCTCGGCGGTGGGCAGGCGGACGACACTCAGGTGCAGGCTCTCGCGCTCAAGCGGCCCGCGCAGGACGAGCGTGTCGTCACCGTCGGGCCGCAGCTCGGCGGGCAGGCGCAGCTGCTCGGCCACGTCGCGGGTGACGCGCGCGTTGGCGGTGGCGGTGGTGGCCAGCACCGGGATGCCCGGCGGCAGCTCCGCGAACAGCGTGGACAGCCTGCGGTAGTCGGGGCGGAAGTCGTGACCCCAGTCGGAGATGCAGTGGGCCTCGTCGACCACCACCAGGCCTGCGCTCTCGGCCAGCTCGGGCAGGACGTTGTCGCGGAAGTCGGGGTTGTTCAGTCGCTCGGGGCTGACCAGCAGCACGTCGACCATGCCCTCGGCGACCTGACCGTAGATCTCCTCCCACGCCTCGGGGTTGGCGGAGTTGATCGTGACGGCGCTGATGCCGGCCCGCTCGGCGGCGGCGATCTGGTTGCGCATGAGCGCCAGCAGCGGCGAGACGATGACCGTGGGGCCCTCGCCGAGCTCGCGCAGCAGCGCGGTGGCGACGAAGTAGACGGCCGACTTGCCCCAGCCGGTACGCTGCACGACCAGCACCCTGCGGCGGCCGAGCACGAGGGCCTCGATGGCGGCCCACTGGTCGTCGCGGAGGACGGCGTGCTCGCCGGCCAGCGCCCGCAGGCGCTCCTCGGCCTCTTCCCGCAGCATCGCGGCATCGGGGGCTTCAATCATGCCTCTTTGTTACCAGCTCCCCCCGACCAAATACTCCCCAATGGCTGTCGTTGTCGCGGCTTTCTCTCCGCGATGACTGCCTCTACAACCATCTTCATCCTTTACGGCTGCGCGGAGCCGGCCCCACCCGCCGCACGTGGCCGGGCCCCGTCCAGGGGAACGCTCCTCCGGTTCACGGGGCGGGCCGCCGTGACGTGCGCTCTGTGGGCCTCCCGCGTGGTCAACTGATGACCACGCGGACGTCGGCCATGCGTTACCGCATCCGCTTGGTGGGCTGGTTGCCACGCGGGCGGCCCACAATGCGCACGTGACGGCGGCCCGCCCTGTGCGGGTTCAGAGGGCGTTTTCCTGGAGGCGCTCAGCCATGTGCGGTGGGTGGCGGTGACGTTGGCCACGCCGTAAAAGATGATGGTTTTGTTAGATCTTGTCGGCATGCTCGGGGAAAGCATTGATCGTGACGCGATGCATCCGGCGGCGCTCGGTGTAGTCGGCGACCGCGTAGTGCTGCGTCGGCCGGTTGTCCCAGAAGGCGAGTGTGCCCGGCCGCCACCGCAGCCGGAGCTGGAACTCCGGCGAGCGGATGTGGTCGATCAGGAACGGCAGCAGCGCCTCGTTCTCCCGGTCGCTCAGCCCGATGAGACGGGTCGTCGAGGCGCGGTTGACGAAGAGCGCCTTGCGGCCGGTCTCCGCGTGCACGCGCACCACGGGACGCACGATGGGCGGCCATTTCGCCTGGATCTCGGCCAGGTCGAACGGATGCCCCTTCGAGATCGCCTTCTTCATCGACATCGTGATGTCGTGCTCGGCGGTCAGTTCGTCGCACAGCCGCTGGATGGGAGGCGAGAGCGTCTCGTACGCCAGGTGGGTGTTGGCCCAGCACGTGTCTCCGCCCACGGAGGGCAGCTGGACGCAGCGCAGCAGTGAGCCCATCGGCGGTGTCGGCTCGAAGGTGTTGTCGCTGTGCCATTCGTCCCCGCCCTCACCCTTGGGCGAGGTCTGGTCGAGGACGTGGATGGGGCTGCTGGAGTCCTTCTTGAAGGCCGGGTGGTTGAGCGTGCCGAAGTTGAGGGCGAACTGCACGTGCTGCTCGTCGTCGATGTGCTGGTCGCGGAAGAACAGCACGTGGTGCTTGAGCCACCCCTCCCGCAGGGTGACGACCTCCTCCTGCGACAGCGGCTTGCGCAGATCGACCCCGGTGACCTCGGCGCCGATGTGCTTGGTCACGGGATGAAACTCGATCATGACGCCTCCGTAATCAGGGGGAACCCATGAGCAGAACGGTAAGACCAAGCAATTGCTTGGTCAAGCTCGCCGTCGCGCATCGAACACGTTTGCGATAAACGAGGGAAGGCCGCTAGGATCCGTACGTGACCAGCGGGCCGTATCCTCGAAGACAGACAGATCGTTACGGTTCTCCCCGCCTCGGCCGGTCGAGGCTTGAGCGACACTATGGATACGCCACTGGAGCCCTGGCTCATGCCATCATCTCCAGGGGCGGACACGTCGCGATCCCTGCCGGTCCGTGGCCGCACGCGCTTCTGTCGACGCCCCACACGCCGATCTGACGCTTGTCCAGCGGGCTGACGGCTACGGTTACTGCTCGAGTACAGAAGGAGGATGCGCTTCCCCTCGGCGCGACGGCCGAGGCAGCCGCGCAGCACAAGATGGCCCGACGCACGACTGCACCCCCACCTGAGGATTTCGAGGAGCGGATCGTCGACATCGACGTCTCCTCCGAGATGCGCGCGAGCTACCTCGAGTACGCCTACTCGGTGATCTATCAGCGCGCCCTGCCCGACGCGCGCGACGGCCTCAAGCCGGTGCAGCGGCGCATCCTCTACTCGATGAGTGAGATGGGCCTGCGCCCCGACCGCGGCCACGTCAAGTCCTCGCGCGTCGTCGGCGACGTGATGGGCAAGCTGCATCCCCACGGCGACAGCGCGATCTACGACGCCCTGGTGCGCCTGGCGCAGCCGTTCTCGATGCGCCTGCCGCTGGTCGACGGCCACGGCAACTTCGGCTCGCCCGACGACCTGCCCGCCGCCATGCGTTACACCGAGGCCAGGCTGGCCCCGGCGGCGATGCTCATGGTCGACTCGCTCGACGAGGACACCGTCGACTTCAAGCCCAACTACGATGGCCAGGAGACCGAGCCGGTCGTCATGCCGTCGGCGTTCCCCAACCTGCTGGTCAACGGCACGAGCGGCATCGCGGTCGGCATGGCCACCAACATGGCGCCGCACAACCTGACCGAGGTCGTGGCCGCCGCCCGCCACCTGATCAAGAAGCCGGACGCCACGCTCGACGAGCTGATGAAATACGTCCCCGGCCCCGACCTGCCGACGGGCGGCTCCATCATCGGGCTGCAGGGGGTGCGCGACGCCTACGAGACCGGTCGTGGCACGTTCCGCATGCGCGCCAAGTGCGAGATCGAGCAGATCACGCCGCGGCGCAAGGGCATCATCGTCACCGAGCTCCCCTACAACGTCGGCCCCGAGCGCGTGGTCACCAAGATCAAGGAGCTGGTGACCAGCAAGAAGCTCCAGGGCATCGCCGACCTCAAAGACCTCACCGACCGGCACAAGGGCCTGCGACTGGTCATCGAGATCAAAAACGGCTTCATCCCCGAGGCGGTGCTGGAGGAGCTCTACCGGCTGACGCCGATGGAGGAGACGTTCGGCATCAACAACGTCACCCTCGTCGACGGCGAGCCGCGCACGCTCGGGCTGCGTGAGCTGCTGCAGGTCTATGTGGACCACCGGCTGGAGGTCGTGCGGCGTAGGTCGGAGTACAGGCGGCGCAAGCGTGAAGAGCGCCTGCACCTGGTCGACGGCCTGATCATCGCGCTGCTCAACATCGACGAGGTCATCCAGGTCATCCGTTCCTCGGACGACTCCGCGCAGGCGCGGGCCCGGCTGATGGAGGTGTTCGACCTCACCGACATCCAGGCCGCCTACATCCTCGAAACGCCGCTGCGCCGCCTGACCCGCTACGACAAGCTGGAGCTCGACCGCGAGAAGGAGACGCTGAGCGACGAGATCGCCAAGCTCACCGAGATCCTCTCCTCCGAGACCAAACTGCGCCAGGTCGTCTCGGGCGAGCTGGCCGAGGTGGCCAAGAAATACGGCACGCCGCGCCGCACCGTCCTGCTGGAGGCGCCCGGCGTCGCCCGCACCCCGGTGACGTCGCTGCAGGTGGCCGACGACCCGTGCCTGGCCATGCTCTCCTCGACCGGCCTGCTGGCCCGCACCCCCGACGCCACGCCGCTGCCCGGCGAGGGCGACCGGACCGCCCACGACGTGCTGGTCAGCGTCGTGCGCACGTCCGTACGCGGCGAGGTCGGCGTGGTCACCTCGCTGGGCCGGCTGATCCGCGTCCAGGTCGTCGACCTGCCGACGCTGCCGCCCTCGGCCAACCCGCCGTCGTTGTCGGGCGGGCATCCGGTGTCCGAATACGTGTCCCTGCAGCCCGACGAGAAGGTGATCGGGCTCGGCTCCCTCGACCCCGACGGGCCCGGCCTCGCGCTCGGCACCGCGCAGGGCGTGGTCAAGCGGGTGGTGCCCGACTATCCGGCCAACCGCGACGACTTCGAAGTGATCACCCTCAAGGACGGCGACACCGTGGTGGGGGCCGTCGAGCTGGTGTCCGAGGCCCATGACCTGGTATTCATCTCCTCCGACGCCCAGCTGCTGCGCTTCTCCGCCGCTCTCGTACGCCCCCAGGGCCGGCCTGCGGGTGGCATGGCCGGCATCCGGCTCGACGACGGCGCCCGGGTGATCTGGTTCGGCGTGGTCGACCCCGAGCGTCCCGCCCAGGTGGTCACCGTGGCCGGCTCCTCCACGGCGCTGCCCGGCACCCAGGTGGGCGGCGGCAAGGTGTCCGACTACGCCGAGTTCCCCGCCAAGGGGCGGGCCACGGGTGGCGTGCGGGCCCAGCGTTTCCTCAAGGGCGAGGACGAGCTGCTGCTGGCCTGGGCCGGCCCGGCTCCGGCCAAGGCGGTCTCGGCGGTGGGCAAGCCGGTGCCGCTGCCGGAGGAGATCGGCCGCCGCGACGGCTCCGGAGTCCGGCTCACCCACACGATCGGCGCCATCGGCGGCGCCCTCGCCTCCGGCCCCGAGGCATTGCCAGGCGGGGCCTCGTCTGAGGTGACCAGCGCGGACGAGTCATCCACCGACGAATGACCCTTCCCGCCGACCACCCCATCGGCGGCTGACCACGTGGACCTGCGGGTCCCGCCCGAATGTGCGGGTCCGGCGCGAACCGAACCAGGCGCCCGGGCCCGCAGAGGCTGGATCCGCGAGATCCGGATTCACAGGTGACCGGTCCCGCAGGATTCAGGCCGGCAGGAACTCGAACCCGCAGGCCGCCGGTCCCGCAGGATTCAGGTCAGCGGAAGGTCGAACCCGCGGGCCGCCGGTCCCGCAGGGTTCGGGCTGGCAGGAGGTCGAGCCCCGCCGACCAGCGCGGCAGCCCACCTGACAAAGCTCACCGACCGGCGAGCCCGGCGCACACCCCGCGCAACCCCACCGACCGATGGCCGGCCCCGCCGTGGAAGCGGGACCGGCCACTCCCCCGGGCCGGGAGCAGTCCCCTTCGCCCAGCCCGGTGGCACCAGTCAGACCGGCCCGGCAACCCAGAGCAGACCGGCCCAAAGTTCCGAGTCCGGACCAGCCCAAGAGCCCAGGCCGAATCGGTCCGGCGACCCGGAGCAGACCAACCCGGTGACCCGAAGCAGACCGGCACAAAACCCGAGTCACCCCAGCCGGTGGTCCAGGTCGAACCCGTCCAACGACCCAGCTCAGTCGCGGCAGAGGCAGAACGGGTGGCCGGCCGGGTCGAGGAAGACGCGGAAGTCGTCCTCCTCGCTGGGCTGGTGCGCGTGCTTGGTCGCGCCGATCTTGATCACCTGGGCCTCGGCCTCGTCCAGGTCGTCGACCGTCACGTCGAGGTGGAACTGCTGCGGGCGGTCCGGGTCCGGCCAGGCGGGCGGCTGGTGGTCGGGCGCGAGCTGGAACGCCAGCCTCTTGGGCGGCCCGCCGTCGCTGACCACGACCCAGTCGTCCTCCACCGAGGTGACCGGCCAGCCCAGCAAGGCGGCGTAGAAGTCCGCCAGAGCCCGTGGATCCGGACAGTCCACCACAACGGTTCGGAACTTCGCGATACCGCCCATTACTCTGAACCCCTCTCAGACGAGAATGGATGCCATGGCTGCCAACTCGTTCATGGTCCCGCTCGGCACTCCCGCGCCCGCCTTCGACCTGACCGCCATCAGCGGCGGCAGCGTCTCACTCGAAGACCTCAAGGGTTCTCCCGCCACTCTCGTGGCGTTCCTGTCGAACCACTGCCCGTACGTGCGGCACATCGAGGCCGGCCTCGGCGCGCTGGCCGGGGACTACGGCGCCAGACTGTCGATCGTGGCCATCTGCAGCAATGACAGCGTGAACTACCCCGACGACGACCCGACACACCTGGCGGAGCAGGCGGCGCGGGCGGGGTTCTCGTTCCCGTATCTGCTGGACGACACCCAGGAGGTGGCCAAGGCCTACCGGGCGGCCTGCACGCCGGACTTCTTCCTTTACGACGGAGATTTCCGGCTCGCCTACCGCGGCGAGTTCGACGGCTCCAGGCCGGGCAACGACGTGCCGGTCACCGGCGAGTCGCTGCGGGCCGCCATCGACGCCCTGCTCGACGGCGAGCCGATGCCGGAGCAGCAGCGCCCGTCACTCGGCTGCGGCATCAAGTGGAAGCCGGGTAACGAACCCGGGTGAACCGGTGATCTCCATTCACCTCATCACGTACCGCCGCGTTCCCTATGATCATGGAAACGAAGTCCCGGGCAGGTCGCCGACGACGCGAATGGAGACCGAGATGGCCGCACGATGGACCGCGTTACCCGCCCTGGCCACGGTGAGCCTGCTCGCCGCCGGCTGCGTCAACCCGAACACGGGCACCTCGAACGCGGACGGCGGCCCGTCGTCGAGCGCCTCCGCCGCGACCTCGCCGGGGACGTCGGGCGGGGCCAAGCGGATCGGCTTCTTCGGCTTCGCCAAGGCCAACTCCTTCTCGGCCGCCACGTTCGCCGGCGTCGAGGAGTACGCGAAGGCGAACGGCGCCACCGCGGAGTTCCTCGACTCGAACTTCGACGCCCAGGCCCAGGTGCGCCAACTCCAGGACGCCGTGACGGCCAAGCGGTTCGAGGTGTTCGTCGTCCAGGCCAACGACGGGGCGGCCGTGGTGCCGGCGATCCGCTCCGCCGTGCAGGCCGGGATCACCGTCGTCGTGCAGTTCACCCCCGTCGGCACCCGCTACGACACCGCCGACCCTCAGGTGGACGGCACGATCACGCTGATCGACGTGCCCACGCTGAACGGCGAGGGCCTCGGCGAGCTGGCGATCCAGGCGTGCGCGAGCAAGAAACTGGACCCCTGCGAGGTCGGCTACCTGGAAGGGCTCAAGGCGCTGCCGCTGGACAACGCCCGCACCCAGGCCGCCGTGGCCAAGCTGAAGGCCGCGCCGGGCGTCGAGGTGAAGGCCCAGCTCGAAGGCGGTTACACGCAGGAGAGCGGGCGCAAGGCGATGCAGGACGTGCTGCAGAAGAACCCCGGCATCGACGTGATCATCGGCGCGTCGCAGGCCATCCTCGGGGCCGAGGCGGTGGCGAAGGGCAAGGACATCATGTATGTCGCCAACGGCGCCTCCCGCCAGACCGTCCAGGCGGTGCGCGAGGGACGCTGGTTCGGCGCGTACTACCTGCCCGTCAAGACCCTCGGCGCCAAGGCGGCTGAGCTGGGGCTGCGTAAGGCGCGTGGCGAGCAGGTGCCCGCCACGAACCTCGCGACGGACGTCCAGCCCGGCACGAGCATGGGGACCAAGGACGCGCTGGCCCAGGTGAGCGGCGAATACGACGAATGACGGCCAGGTCGCTGCGGGACCACGGGATCGTCCTGGCGGTCACATTCCTGGTGGTGGCGCTCTCCCTGGCCACCGACACGTTCCTGAGCGCGGGGAACCTGGTCAACCTGCTGGACCAGGCCGTGGTCGTCGGCCTGCTGGCGTGCGGGATGACGGTGTGCGTGATCTGCGGCGTCTTCGACCTGTCCGCCAGTGCGGTGCTCGCCGTGAGCGCCATCGTGGCGGTGCTCGTCACCGAGCACGCCGGGGTGCCCGCGGGGTACGCCGCCGCCGTGGTGACCGGCGGCCTGCTCGGCACCCTGAACGGCGTGGTCGTGGTGCTGTCGCGGGTGCACTCGTTCATCGCCACGCTCGCGCTCAGCATCGTGCACCGCGGCCTCGCGCTCGTCATCACCGGCGGCGCGATCGTCTATCCGGGGGCGGCCCTGCTGGAGTCCTTCCAGTCGCTGAGCTGGCCCACCGTGCTGGGCGGCGTCACCGCCTCCTCCCTGCTGCTGGTGGTGGTGGCCGTGGTCACGTCGCTGCTGCTGGCCCGCACCACGTTCGGCCGCCGCGTGTACGCCGTGGGCGGCAACCCCACGGCGGCCTGGCTGGCCGGGATCGGCGTGCGTTCCGTGCGCGTGGGCGCGTTCGCGATCAGCGGCCTGTGCGCCGGGCTGGCCGGGCTGGTGCTGGCGGCGCGCGGCGGCTCGGCGCAGCCGGACATGGGCACGCTGCTGGAGCTGACCGCCATCGCGGCGACCGTGATCGGCGGCACGAGCATCCTCGGCGGGCAGGGGGCGATCTGGCGCGGCATGGTGGGCGTGCTGATCCTCACGTTGATCGGCAACGGCTTCAACCTGCTCGGCTGGAACTCCACCTACCGCCCGGTCGTCGAGGGCCTGCTCATTCTGGCCGCCGTGAGCGTTGATCATGCTTTGAGAGCTCGACGATCTTAACGAAAGATCGAAAACTGGGTCACATGAGCGTTACGATCTGTTCTGAGCAGTTTGCGGTGTGGATCTGAAGGGCCGGCATGACCAACCCCTCGCGCGTTCCCGTGGGCATCAACCCCAGTGTTCCCAACGCGGCGCGCATGTATGACTACTACCTCGGCGGCAAGGACAATTTCGCGGCCGACCGCGAGGCAGCCGAGAAGATCATGGCCTTGGGCCCGAGCAGGGAGATCTGCCTGGCCAACCGGCGTTTTCTGGGCCGCGCCGTCCGCCACGTCGCCGGTCTGGGCATCGACCAGTTCATCGACCTCGGCACCGGCCTGCCCAATCAGAACAACGTGCACGAGGTCGCCCGCACCGTCCACCCGGAAGCGCACGTCCTGTATGTGGACTACGACCCGGTGGTGATCGTCCACGGCCGCGCCCTGCTGGCCGGCACGGACGCGAACATCACCATGCTGGACGCCGACGTCCGCAACCCCGGCTCGATCCTCGACGCCCCCGAGACGAAGCGGCTGATCGACTTCACGAGGCCGGTCGGCGTGGTCTTCCTCGGCGTGCTGCACTGCCTGACCGACCGCGAGGACCCGTGGGACGTGGTGGCGACCTTCCGCGACCGCCTGGCCCCCGGCAGCGCCCTGATCGTCTCCCACCTCACCGACGACGCCCATCCCGAGGTGGGCGAGGCGGCGCGGGAGGTGTACGACGACGTGGACGCGCCCCTGATCCACCGCAGCCGGGAACAGGTCACCCGCATGTTCGACGGCTTCGACCTGGTCGAGCCGGGAGTGACGCACGTGGCGGACTGGCGCCCTGAGGAGGCGTGGGAGACGGAGCTCGCGGGCAGCGAGTGGTGGTACGTGGGCGTCGGCCTCAAGCCGTAGAACCCCGGATGGGCGCCCGTACGGAAGCGCGTACGGGCGCCCGCGCTCAGGGCGCGGCGGTGATGGCGGCGGGCAGGGCGAGCAGCAGTTCGTGCGGTTCGCCACCCTCCCAGAGGCGGATCAGCTTGGTCCCCGCCTCCCCCGGGTCGAACTGCTCGCACCCCAGCGGACCGAAGCACCCGGCCTCGTCCAGCATGAGGATCAGCGGGTCGTCGTCGGGGAGGCTGGCCGCGTAGGCGGCGGTGTCGAGCAGTGCCAGGGCGCACTTGGCGTTGCGGCCGTCGTCCCTGGACTCCACACGGTCGAGGCGGCGCCGGGCCTGGCCCCGGAGATACGCGGCTAGCGATTCTGACCTGCTCACGACTAACCTTCTCTGGTCACGTACATACGGCTACGACATCATCACTCAAAGTGAGTGCGTATCGGGGGACGTTCGCGAAGTTCAGCCAGTCGCCACCCCGGAAGGGGCCGACTCCAAGTCGTACGGGAGTATTTGTGCCATGAGTGCGTTCGACGACCTGTACAGCGCAAACGCGAAGTTCGCCGAGAGTTTCGGAAGCTCTGGTCTCACCGGCCGGGCGGCACGCGGGCTGGCCGTCGTGACCTGCATGGACTCACGCATCGACCCCCTGGGCCTGCTCGGCCTCCAACCCGGGGACGCCAAGATCCTGCGCAACGCCGGTGCGAGGGTGACGGACGACGTGCTGCGTACGCTGGTGCTCGCCGTCTACGTGCTCGGGGTGAACCGGGTGCTCATCATGCCGCACACGGACTGCGGCATGGCCAAGGTGACGGACGCGGAGGTGCACGCGCTGACCCGCGACCACGGGGTGGACACCAGGAGCCTGGAGTTCCACACGGTGCCCGACCAGAACGAGGCGCTGAAGCACGACCTCACCCGCATCCGCACGACCCCGTTCCTGCCCCGGGACATGCCGGTGTCCGGCGGCATCTACGACGTCCACACCGGCCGCCTGACCCCGTCCCCCCACTGACCCACCCTGGAGGCACCGGCTCGCGGACTCGCGGACTCGCGGACTCGCGGACTCGCGGACTCGCGGCGACGGATGCTAGGCGGCCCTGTCATCCAGGCGGGGCCGTTCCCTCGTCGGCCGAGCGGTTCCGTTCACCGTCCCTGGCGATCACCCCGGCCGCCGGGGCGCCCTTGTAGTTGGGACGCGCGCCCCAACAAGGCCAGATGCGCCCCAGAAGGCCCTGAAAGCCCGCAGGGGAGCCCAGGAGGCCCGGGACCGCCCAGAACTCCCTCCAGCCCCGACCGGCCGCCTGAGCCCCAGCAGGAGGCATCCCCCGAGAACACGCCCGAACGACCCGACGCCGAGCCCGAGGACAGGACCGGACGAGGAGACCGGCCCAGGCATCCGGCGTCGCAGCGCCGGACGCTCGGTGAGACGTCAGACCCGAGCACCGGCTCGGACGCCGAGCGCCGGCCCCGGCACAGCGGGTCAGGCGCTGAGCACCGGCCCCGGTGACAAGGCGGCGTCAGGCGTCGATGTGGTCGCGGTCGACCTCGGCCGCGCTGTTGACGATGAACTCCCTGCGCGGTGCGACCTCGCTGCCCATCAGCAGGTTGAAGATGCCCTCGGCCCCTTCGGCGTCCTCGATCCTGACCCGGCGCAGGATGCGGTGGCGCGGGTCCATGGTCGTCTCGGCCAGCTGGTCGGCGTCCATCTCGCCCAGACCCTTGTAGCGCTGCACCGGGTCCTTCCACCGCTTGCCGCGCCGTTCGAGATCCCGCAGCGTCTTGTGCAGCTCGGCGTCGGAGTAGCAGTAGATGTACTTCTCCTTGCCCCGCCCCGGGTTGGTCAGCTCGATGCGGTGCAGCGGCGGCACGGCCGCGAAGACCCGCCCGGCCTCCACCATCGGCCGCATGTAGCGGTGGAAGAGGGTCAGCAGCAGGCAGCGGATGTGAGCGCCGTCGACGTCGGCGTCGGCCATCAGGATGACCTTGCCGTAGCGGGCGGCCTCGATGTCGAACGAACGCCCGGAGCCGGCTCCGACCACCTGGATGATGGCGGCGCACTCGGCGTTTTTGAGCATGTCGCTCACGGACGCCTTCTGGACGTTGAGGATCTTGCCCCGGATCGGCAGCAGGGCCTGGAACTCCGAGTCGCGGGCCAGCTTGGCGGTGCCGAGCGCGGAGTCGCCCTCGACGATGAACAGCTCACTGCGGTCGACGCCGTCGCTGCGACAGTCGACCAGCTTGGCCGGCAGTGCCGAGCTCTCCAGGGCGCTCTTGCGGCGCTGGTTGTCGCGGTGCTCGCGGGCCGCGATGCGGGCCTTCGCGGCGGCCACGATCTTCTCCAGCACGGCGCGCAGCGGCTGCTTGTAGCCGCGCGGCGGGTTGGCGAACAGCTCCTTGAGCTCGCGCGAGACCACATGGGAGACGATGCGGGTGGCCGCGGAGGTGCCGAGCACCTCCTTCGTCTGGCCCTCGAACTGCGGCTCGGGCACCCTGACCGTCACCACGCCGGTCAGGCCCTCGGAGATGTCGTCCTTGGTGACGGGGTCGTCGCCGTTTTTCAGCAGGCGGGTCTCACGCAGCAGCTCGTTGATCGTACGGACGAGGCCGCGCTCGAAACCGGTCAGGTGGGTGCCGCCCTTGGGCGTGGAGATGACGTTGACGAACGAGCGCACGGTGGACTCGTAGCCCTTGCCCCAGCGCACGGCCACGTCGACGCTCAGCTCGCGCTCGACCTCGGTGGGCGTCATGTGGCCCTGGTCGTCGAGGACGGGCACGGTCTCGTGGAAGTGACCGAGCCCCTGCAGCCGCAGCACGTCGCAGACGGGCTCGTCGCGGGCCAGGAACTCGGTGAACTCGGAGATGCCGCCGTCGAAGTGGAACTCGTCCTCGATGCGCTCCTCGTGCCGGCTGTCGACGACCGCCAGGGTCAGGCCGGGTACCAGGAACGCCGTCTGCCGCAGGCGCACGTGGATCTCGTCGAGCGAGACCTCGGCGTCGGGCAGGAAGATCTGCTTGTCGGCCCAGAAGCGCACGCGTGTGCCGGAGGGGTTGGTCGGAGGCTTGGAGCCGATGCGCAGGCCGGACTTCTTCTTGAACTTGGCCGAGGGCCCCTCGCCGTCGAAGATCCCGGGCACGCCGCGGCGGAAGCTGATCTCGTGGACCACGCCGTCGCGGTCGACCTCGACGTCGACCCTGGCCGACAGGGCGTTGACCACGGAGGCGCCCACGCCGTGCAGACCGCCGGAGGCGCCGTAGGAGCCGCCGCCGAACTTGCCGCCCGCGTGGAGCTTCGTGTAGACGAGCTCGACGCCCGCCAGACCGGACTTCGGCTCGATGTCGACGGGAATGCCCCGCCCGTTGTCGCGCACCTCGATGGACCCGTCGGCGTAGAGCTCGACCTCGATCCGGTCGCAGTGCCCCGCGAGCGCCTCGTCGACGCCGTTGTCCACGATCTCCCAGAGGCAGTGCATGAGCCCGCGACTGTCGGTGGACCCGATGTACATGCCGGGTCGCTTGCGAACGGCCTCGAGGCCCTCAAGCACCGACAGGTGACGAGCCGTGTAACCCGCCTCCACTAGCGTCACTCCAGCTCCTCCGGTCTAGGCATCGAACATGTGTGCGTAGCCTATCGCTCTTCCCCTACGCGCGCGTACAAGCTTGCCACGGTGGCGCGTTTGGTGTTACCAACCGGCTGATCGCCATTACTTTCGGGCACATTCTGCTCTGGGCGTAGCGAGGGGGCGGTTGGGAACGTCCACGTCCGGTTAGATGTTGTTCCAAGTGACTGACGCCAGATCCTCGCTTCGGCGGGGGTGACCCGAAAGGCGATACGTGACTGGAGCTCTCGCCCCCGTTAAGCCGCTGACGGCCCTCGACCGCTGCGACCGCTGCGGCGCCCAGGCCTACATCCGCGCAACCCTACCCGTGGGTGGGGAGTTGCTGTTCTGCGCTCACCATGGGCGTCAGCACGTCGCAGCGTTGCGTGAAAAGGGCGCCGACATCCTGGACGAGTCGGCTCGACTCAGCGAAACCCCTTCAATTGCCCCCAGCGACGAGCGCTGACAACGCCCGTCGTGTGAGATAACCACATATCGCGTGACACAACGGCGACCCCGGCACGTCCGGGGTCGCCGTTCTGCGTGGAAACCCCTGGCAGGGCAGGCGGCTGGGCTCGCGGTGGCCCGTCGTCGAAGCCGGTCGGCTTGGCGACGAAGGCGCCGGCGTGCGGCCGGTAGGTGCCATGCCGACAACCAGGTGCCATGCCGGCATCGGCGCGACCTGGCCGATCGGCCGCGACCTCGCGGGACCACGGCTCCGCGGGGCCTTGACCGGATCCGCGAGAGGGCGCGGACCAGGGCCAATAAGCTAGTGAGCTGTGCTGATCCTGCTGCCGCCGTCCGAAGGCAAGGCGTCCGAGGGCTCCGGCCCGCCCGTCGGCGAACTGTCCTTCCCCGCCCTTGACCGGTCCCGCCGCCGGGTGCTGAACGCGCTCGTACGCGCCTCCAAGCGCCGCGACGCCCTCGACGTGCTGGGGCTGACCCCTGGGCTGGCCGGTGAGCTGGCCAAGAACGTCGAGCTGAAGACCGCCCCGACACTGCCCGCGGCCGAGCTCTACACCGGCGTGCTCTACGACAATCTCGGTCTGGCCACCCTCTCCGCGGACGCCAGAAGGCGGGCGGAGGAGTCGCTGGTGATCTTCTCCGGGCTGTGGGGTGTGGTGAAGATCACAGATCACATTCCGCCGTACCGGCTGTCGATGGGCGTCAATCTGCCGCCCCTGGGCGGGCTGGCGGCGTTCTGGCGCGCACAGGTGACCAAGGAACTCGACCGCATCCCCGGGCTGGTGGTGGATCTGCGGTCGAGCACGTACGCGGGAGCCTGGCAGCCGGGCGAACGTTCTGTGACGGTACGGGTGTTCCGCGACGGCAAGGTCGTCAGCCACATGGCCAAGGCGACCCGAGGCGAGATCGCCAGGGCGTTGCTGTCCCAGGACGCGGAGCCCGCCACCCCGGACGACCTGGCCAAGCTCCTCGACAACCTCGGCCACACCGTCACCCTCACCACCCCCACCCGCCCCTCCCGCCCCTCCCGCCCCTCCCGCCCCTGGACCCTCGACGTCCACATCCCCTCCTGACCCCCACGCGAGAACCCAACGGCTTGGGACTCGCAGGGATCAGTCGGGCGGCCAAGTCCAGAGGCGCGCAGGGCCGGGAAGTGCGAGACGCCATCCGCTTCGATGGGACGTCATCGAAGCGCCCGGGGCCCGAAGTCGAAGGACGCGAAGGGCTTGGCGTTGGGAAGCCCAAGGTCCGGAGCCCCGGGAAGCCTCAGGTCGACAGCCGACAGGGGGCGAAGCCCGCGACACGTGAGGCAGGGGTGCGCGTGGACCTCAGCTGACACGCCGCGTCCGCCGGCAGGACATCAACACCACCGCACAACACACCTCGGCTGGCACGCCTCACCGGGCCGTGGGGTTTCCAACCGCTCAGCCGTCTCCACCCAGGTCGGCGATACGCGACAAGGCCCCTGCGCCACCTTTCGACGGGACGTGATCCACGATGCCGACCGTCACCAGGCCGACCCGACCGCCGCTACGTAAGCAAGAGCGCAGCCGCCACGAAACCAGACCCGCGATCACGAAGGCTTGAACAACGACCGTCACGAGACCAGGTCCACCATCACAGCAACGACCGTCACGAGACCAGGCCAACATTCACGAAAGGCATGGGCACGACCGTCACCAGACAAAGCGGACGCCCCGCCGGGAAAAGTCCCGGCGGGGCGTGCCGTTACGTCTGGATCGGCCCGAAGGCCGACCATGACCGCATCTCAGTCCAGGTAGTCGCGCAGAACCTGGGACCGGGACGGGTGGCGCAGCTTGGACATGGTCTTCGACTCGATCTGGCGGATGCGCTCACGGGTCACCCCGTAAACCTTGCCGATCTCGTCGAGCGTCTTCGGCTGCCCGTCGGTGAGTCCGAAGCGCATCGACACGACGCCCGCCTCCCGCTCCGACAACGTGTCGAGAACGGAGTGCAGCTGCTCCTGGAGCAGCGTGAAGCTGACGGCGTCGGCCGGAACGATGGCCTCGGAGTCCTCGATGAGGTCGCCGAACTCGCTGTCGCCCTCCTCACCCAGCGGGGTGTGCAGGGAGATGGGCTCGCGCCCGTACTTCTGGACCTCGACCACCTTCTCGGGGGTCATGTCCAGCTCGCGGGCCAGCTCTTCCGGCGTGGGCTCGCGACCCAGGTCCTGCAGCATCTGCCGCTGGACGCGGGCCAGCTTGTTGATCACTTCGACCATGTGGACCGGGATGCGGATGGTCCGCGCCTGGTCGGCCATGGCCCGGGTGATCGCCTGCCGGATCCACCACGTGGCGTAGGTGGAGAACTTGTAGCCCTTGGTGTAGTCGAACTTCTCCACGGCCCTGATGAGGCCCAGGTTGCCTTCCTGGATCAGGTCGAGGAAGAGCATGCCACGCCCGGTGTAGCGCTTGGCCAGCGAGACCACGAGCCGGAGGTTGGCCTCCAGCAGGTGGTTCTTGGCGCGCCGGCCGTCTTCGGCGATCCATTCGAGCTCGGCCTTGACGTCGACGGGCAGCCCGTCGGTCTCGCCGCCGCCCAGCTGCTCCTCGGCGAACAGGCCCGCCTCGATGCGCTTGGCCAGCTCGACCTCCTGCTCGGCGTTGAGCAGGGGGACCTTGCCGATCTGCTTGAGGTAGTCCTTGACCGGGTCGGCGGTGGCGCCTGCGGCGGCGACCTGCGCGACCGGGGCGTCATCGTCGTCGTCGGAGAGGATGAGGACCTCGTCCTCGGTCTTCTCCACCGTGACGACCTCGGCGGCGGCCTTGGGCTCGTCGGTGTCGGTCTCGGTGTCGTCGTCGGAGTCACCCTCGGAGTCGGCCTCGGCGACGATCTCCTCGTCGTCGACGTCGATGTCTTCGAGGTCCTCCAGCTCCACGTCGCCGTCGAGCTCGAGATCCTCGTCGTCGTCCGACTCGCCCCGCGGGGCCTCGGATGCCTTCTTGGTGTCGGCAGGCCCAGCGTTCTTCTGCTCGGCCTTCTTGGCGGCGGCGGGTGCCGCGGCCTTCTTGGCCGCGGGGGCGGCCTTCTTGGCAGGGGCCGCCTTCTTGGCGGCCGGCTCGGCTTCAGCGGTGCCCACGACCGCGGTCACGGTCTCGGGCTGCTGCTCTTTGGCGGCCGCCGCCGTCTTGGTCTTGACGGGGGCGGCGGTGCGGCGCTTTGCTGGACCACGAGACTTCTTCGGCGCAGCCGAATCCGCGGCGGTCACCACCACGGTCACGCCCTCTTTGCTGAGGTTCCGCAAGAACGCGGCGGCGTGCGACATGGGGATGTCCGCCTCCTCGAAGGCCTGACGAACATCCTCAGACTCGAGGAAACCCTGCGAGCGCCCACGCTCGAGCAGTCGCTGAATGACGGGCTCGTTCAGCTCTTGTGGCTTCGAGCGAGTCGAACTTGCAGGCGACACGAACACCTCTCGAACGAACGCGTGGCGACAATGGACCCAGATGCCCGCTGGGGGGCTGTTGCCTCTCTCGGAGATCGGTGAGGCCGTGCGGACCGCGACGGACCTGCACAGCATTGTGGCACGACCCCGCACTCCATACGGCCACCTCCCGGCGGTTGACCTCCACCCTAGGCCGACCGAGACAGTAGTGCGTACGTAAGCGGGGCACTGATACCCGAAAGCAACCGTTATGACTGTTTCATTCAGTCACTCTTCGTGGCTGGTGGGACGTGGATTGCGAGCGCGGTAACGTCATCATCCTGTTCATATCCAGACAACATCCGGTCAACCAGGAAGTCCAGCAGCATGTGCGGACTACTGACGACCTCAGGCGGCGCTTCGGTCACAACACTGCATATCTCTGCGAGACCGGCATCCAGCCCGCGCTTCCTGTTCTCCACGAGTCCGTCGGAGTAGAGCACGGCGGTATGGCCGGGCGGCACCACGAACCGGAACTGCCTGCGGCTGGTCGGCCAGCCTAGCGGAGTGCCGGGCTCGGCGTCGCACAGGATCGCCGTGCCCTGAGGCGAAACCAGCACGGGTGGCGGATGACCGGCCATGGCCAGCGTGCCCTCACCGGTGACCGGCTCGACGACCATGTAGGCCAGGGTCGTGACCTGCTCTTCCTCTTCCGTGGCCTCGAAGACCCGGTCGAGGCCGGTGAGCACGGCCGCGGGCGGTGGGTTGGTCAGCGCCAGTGCCCGCATGGCGTTGCGGATGCGGCCCATGCCGGCGGCCGCCTTGACGCCCTTGCCCATGACGTCGCCGACGACGGCCGCGACGCGCCCGTCCTGGAGCACGAAGGCGTCGTACCAGTCGCCGCCGACCTGGACGTGGCGGCTGCCCGAGCGGAAGCGCTGGGCCAGCACCAGGCCCTTGACCACCGGCAGGCGGTCGGGCAGCAGGCTGCGCTGCAGCGTCTCGGCGGTGCGGTGCTCACGCTCGAACAGCGTGGCCCGCTCGACCGCCAGCGCGCACTGGCCGGCCAGCGCCTCCAGGAAGACGCCGTCCTCCTGGGAGATCTTCTGCGGGCGCGTGAAGGAGAATCGGAGCGCTCCCAGGGCGCGTCCCGCGGCGAGCAGCGGCAGGCCCACCCAGGCGCGCTCGTCGCCGTGGGCCAGGAACCCGGCCAGGACCTCCTCGTCGCCGCCCGCTTCGAGCAGCTGAGCCTTCAACGACTCGGGGGACTCGGCGAACACGGGCCTGCGGCTGTTGACCGCCATGGTCATCACGTTGGAGTGGGACAGCGGGATCTCGTCACCGGTGGCGCCGGACGCCTCCAGGATGCCCTCGCCGTTGATCAGCTTGAGCGCGGCGCGGTCGGTGTCGAGCAGCGCGACCGCCGAGCGGTCGGCGGCCAGGGCGGTGCGGCCGACGTCGATGATGACCTGCACCACCTGCTCGACCGTGAGCGCCTCGGCCAGCATGGCCGTGGCGCCCTGGAGGCGGGCGGTGCGCAGGGCGGCGGCGCCGAGCTGGTCGGTCAGCCTGCCGCGCATCTCCTCGGCCTCGCGCTGCGGGGTCACGTCGGTGTTGGCGCCGACCCACTCGACCACCCGGCCGTGGCGGATGATCGGCACGGCGCGGACCTCGAAGTGGCGGTAACCGCTGGCCCTGGTGCGCACGCGGTAGTTCCACTCGAACATGGTGCGGCCGCGCAGCGCCTCGCGCCACGCCTCCTCGGTCTGCTGGCGCTCCTCGGGGTGGACGACCTCCAGCCAGCCGCTGGCCAGGTATTCCTCCAGGCCCTGGCCGGTGATGGCGCGCCACTGCGGGGCGTCCTCGACGACCGCTCCGGTGGGCGAGGTGATCCAGACGAGCTGGGACTGCGCCTCCACCAGCGAGCGGTAGCGCTCCTCGCTGCGGCGCAGCGCCTCTTCGGTCTGACGGCTCTCGGTCACGTCGAGTCCCACCAAGGCGATGGCGCGCAGCTCGCCGGCATCGTCGTGAACCGGCGAGAACGACAGCGACCAGTGCCTGGTGTCGCCCTCGGCGGACCGGACGCGCACGCGGCCCTCGGTGACCGGCGCGTCGCTCTCGATGACGGCCTGCACGGCGTGAGTGATGATCTGGCTGAGGTCGGCGGCCAGCACCTCGACGGGCGGCCGGCCGACCATGCGGTCCGCGGGCACGTTGACGACATCGCTGAACACGTCGTTGACCCGCTGGATGCGGCTGTCGGCGTCGAAGAAGGCGAAGGCGAACTCCGCCTCAGACAGCATGCCCTTGAAGAGGGCGGAGTCTGAGATGTCCACATCCGACTCCCGGGGACGGGGAACGGAGGTCTCGGCGCTCATGGTCCGCACCTCCGTCGCGTGCCAGGGTCTCCCACGCGGCACATCTCCATAACTGTGTATCGGCGTAGCGCAGCTCCGGGCGACCGGATCCTGCAGTACATCATCGACGATGGGCATGTACGGACGGAAGCCCCCGCCGCGGCCCGGTCGCCTTTAGGGTCTACGCATCCTGTCAAAGTCGCTCCACATTGCGCAGCAAGATCAGGTTACAGCGCCCAATTGCCGGGCCCGTTTCCCGGGCCGCGGGGGCGGCCGGCGGCACGGCTACTGGGCCTTGGCGGTGCGCTTGGCCTCCTGTTTGGCCTCCCGCACGCGGGCCAGGGAGTCGCCGTCGACCACGTCGGCGACCGATCGGTGTGAGCCCTCCTCGCCATAGGCTCCCGCCGCATCACGCCAGCCTGACGGCTGGACCCCCAACTGCTTGCCCAGCAATGCCAAAAAGATCTGGGCCTTCTGCTCACCGTATCCCGGCAGGGCCCTGAGTCGTTTCAACAACTCTTGACCGTCAGCGGCATCGTTCCATATCCGCTCGGGACGCCCGTCATAGTGTTCGACGAGATGGGCCGCGAGCTGCTGCACCCGCCCCGCCATCGACCTGGGGTAGCGGTGCACGGCCGGCTTCTCGGCCAGCAGGGCGACGAACGCCTCGGGGTCGTAGGAGGCGATCTCCCCGGCCGTGAGGTCGTGGCCGAGCCGCTGGGAGATGGTGTAAGGCCCCGTGAACGCCCATTCCATGGGGATCTGCTGATCGAGCAGCATGCCGACGAGCAGGGCGAGCGGGCTGCGGCCGAGGAGCTCGTCTGCCTCGCTCCGCTGGGCGAGCTGGATGCGCATGGAGACAGCTTCGCACGAAAGGGCGCCCGGTGAAGTGAACACAGGCGTCGTGGAGCCTTGACACATCGCGGCAAAGGGGTGGAATGAGAGCGCAAGTCGCCCTGCATGCATTCCTGGGGGTTTGCCCCCCGGTTTCTAGAGGAATCTCACATCTATGCTCGCTCTGGCCACACGTTTCCTGCGGGAACCGGTCAGTCTCAGGCTGGCCGAAGAGTTCCTTACCGTACCCGTGGACACGATCGACCGCTGTGTGGCCGACGTGTGCGCGTGCGCGCAGCATCTGGGCATCTCAGCGACGCCCGAGATCGTGGAACGCATCGCCCGCGAGCACCTGCTCGCGATCGTGAACTCCGCGCCTCCGCCCCGGGGCATCCGCTAGCGCGCCCGGGAAGGAAAGTCCGACGGCGTACGGTGCGCCCATACCGGCCTGCCCAGGCGGAAAACGCCACTCCCGATAACATCGGGGTCACCGGGCCGAGTTCTACGCACCGTTTGCGCCTGGAATACGAGAGAGTGAGGGTGTGCGCCGACACCGACGAGATCCCCGGGAGAGCACCCCGCCAGACGACGTGTTCAAGGAGATGGTGCAGGCGGCTCGCGAGCTGCTGGCCGTACGCAGCCCTCTCGACGCGGAGCTGATGGTCTCCGACATGATCGGAGCCTGGTGGGGCAGACGGGTCCGTGGTGGCGACGTCGAGCAGGTGCTCGGGGAAGGTCTGGTCGACTACGCGGCCAAGGCCGGCACGCCCGCCTCGCTGACACTGCTGATCTGCCTGGCCTATCTGGGCAACGCCCGCCAGGGCGCCAAGGCCGAGGGCGCGGCGCTGGCGATGATGGAGTCGGGCGTGGCCAGGCCGGGCTGGGCCGACCGGGTGGGCGCGGTGAAACCGGCCGGCTGCTACGTCTCCCGCGACGCCTACGGCGACGAGGACACGGTGATCTGCACCTTCGCCTACCGCTGGAACGACAGCGAGCAGCCGATCGACCGGCACGCGCTGGTGATGGTGGTCGACTACAACATGAACGGCATGGCGCGCGACGCCTGGGTCTCCTCCCACGTCGACAAGCTTCTTGAGCAGGCCAGGGCCGAGGCGGCGGGCAACCCGCTGCTGCTGTTCGAGGAGATCCAGCCCGAGCAGGCCAGGGCGCTGCTGGAGTCGGCGATGAAGGCCACCAGGGAGCCGAAGACGCCGCCGCCGGTGAGCGACAGCTACAGCGCCTACCACGCCTTCGCACGTTCCAGGCTCAAGGCCCTGCCCCCCGGCCGCAAGCGGCCGGCGCCGCTGCACATCGAGGCGCCCTACAGCAGGGAGCGGCGGGCCATGCTGGCGGCGGAGTTCCTCGCCTCCGACGCGGCCGAGCACCTGTCGGACCCGTCGGCGGCCTCGCGCTGCGCCGACCACATCATCGACTACGGCTGCGAGCAGGACTTCAACCGCCCGCTGCGGGTGAGCCCGACCAAGTGCCGCACGTTCCTGCTCGACTGGCTGCCACGCAAGGTGATGCTGAGCGTGGCCGAGCAGGAGGCGATGCCGCACGCGCTGTCGGCGTGGGTCCGCTTCGCCGCGGCCCGCACGCAACTGCCCGAGCAGGGGCTGAAGGCCACGCTGGACGCGGTGTGGGAGGCCATCGGGAAGTTCCCCGAGGCCTACCGGGATCCGACGTCGTTCGGGCTCGACCGGCCGCTGCTGGAGCGGCTGCTGCCGGACGGCGACCTGTCGGCGCTGGCCAGGCGGGCCTTCGCCTTCCCCTACCTCCAGGGCACGCACAACGGGATCGAGCTCGACCGGCTCGATCCGGCCGACCAGGCCGACCGGCGTACGTTACTCGAGATCGACCACGGCGGCGCGATCGACCAGGAGCACCTCGCCTGGCACGAGGAGATCGCCACCCGCCTGTGGGACGGCGACCCGCCGCAGCTCTGGGAGGCCGCGCAGCGCCTGCTCGATCTCGGGCACGACCGTCACGACGTGCTCCACGTGCTGATCGAGATCGCCGAACGGATCGGCGGCGACCCCGAGGAGCTGGCGGCGGCGCTCGACGACATCGCCGACATCCCCGACGAGATCTGACGGCGCGACCCCGAGCACGAGAGAAAACGTTCCATGGCGATGTTCAGCAAGACCGGGCAGGGCTGTTACCTGGCGTCGGAGCACACGCAGGGCCCGTGGGACCCGCGTACGCAGCACATGGGGCCGGTCACCGCGCTGATCGTCCACGAGCTGGAGCGGGCGTTCCCGCGGCCGGAGCTGGAGCTGTCCAGGCTGGTGGTGGACGTGTTCGCTCCGGTGCCCGTGGCGGAGCTGGAGGTCACGACCGGCGTGGTACGCGACGGCAAGCGGGTGCAGTGCCTGTCGGCGAGCGTGTCGTCGGGCGGGCGCGAATACGTCAGGGCGAGCGCGTGGCGCATCCGCACGGCCGGCACCCCGCCCACGCCGGTCCAGGCCCCGCCCGCGCCCGTGCCGCCGCCCTCAGCCGAGCACACCGGCTCCTGGCTCGGCTCGGGCTTCGGCTACGGCCGGGCGATGGACTGGCGTTTCGTGACCGGCGGCCCGATGGCGCCAGGGCCGGCCACCGTGTGGGGCAGGCTCACGATGCCGCTGGTCGAGGGCGAGGAGCCGACTCCGGTCGAGCGGGTGGCGGTGCTCGCCGACAGCGGCAACGGCGTCAGCATGGCCCTCGACTTCGGCACCCACCTGTTCGTGAACGTGGACCTGACGATCTCGCTGTTCCGCGCGCCGGCCGGCGAGTGGGTGTGCATGGACGCCGCCACCGTGATCGGCCCGTCGGGCCGCGGGCTGACCCGTTCCACTCTCTACGACTCCGCCGGCGAGATCGGCGCCGCCACACAGACGCTCTTCGTCGCGCCGAGGTAGCCGATAGCGCCATGATGGTGCCATGGTGATCGACCTCAACGCGGACCTCGGCGAGGGTTTCGGCATCTGGCGGCTCGGCGACGACCTCGCGCTGCTCGACATCGTCACGAGCGCCAACGTGGCCTGCGGCTTCCACGCGGGCGACCCGGTGACGATCAGGCGCACGTGCGCGGCGGCCGTCGACCGCGGCGTGGCCATCGGGGCGCAGGTGTCCTATCGCGACCTGGCCCACTTCGGGCGCAGGGAGATGGACGTCGAGGAGGAGGAGCTGTGCGCCGAGGTGCTCTATCAGCTCGCCGCCGTGGACGGCATCGCCAGGGCGATGGGCGGGCGGGTGTCGTACGTCAAGCCCCACGGCGCGCTCTACAACCGGATCTGCCGCGACGAGGCGCAGGCGGCGGCGGTGATCGACGCGGTGGCCGACTACGACCCTTCGCTGCCGGTGCTGACGCTGCCGGGGTCGGTGGTGCACAAGGTGGCGGCGGCCGAGGGGGTGCCGACGGTGAGCGAGGCGTTCGCCGACCGGGCGTACACGCCCAGGGGCGCTCTGGTGCCGCGCCGCGAGCCTGGAGCGGTCATCCACGACGCCGCCGCGGTGTCCGCCAGGGCGCGCCAGATGGTCGTGGAGGGCTCTGTGACGGCCGCTGACGGCAGTTCCGTCCCGATTTCCGCCCGTTCCATCTGCGTGCACGGAGACACGCCAGACGCGGTCAGGCTGGCGCAGGGCGTGCGGGACGAACTGCTCGCGGCCGGAGTGGTCCTCCAGGCGTTCGCGTGATCCGCACGGCCGGGGAGCACGGGCTGCTCGTGGAGACCGGCTCGCTGGAGTTGTCGCACCGGCTCGACGCGGCGCTGCGGGCGGAGCGGCCCGAGGGCGTGGTGGAGATCGTTCCAGGCCCCGAGACGGTGCTCGTGGTGGCTCCGGGGGTGGATCGGGCCAGGTTGCTGGCGCGGGTGGAGGAGCTCGCGGTGCGGGAACGGGCCAAGGCCGACCGCGGCGCGGACGAGGAGCAGCCGCTGGTCACCATTCCCGTCGTCTATGACGGGGCGGATCTCGATTCCGTGGCGGCGCTGGCGGGCATCTCCGCCGGCGAGGTGGTGGCCCGGCACACCGGGCGGGAGCTGGTGGTGGGCTGGCTCGGGTTCGCGCCGGGGTTCGCCTATCTCACCGGGCTGGATCCGGTGCTGGAGATGCCCAGGCTGGACACGCCGCGCACCTCGGTGCCCGCCGGGTCGGTGGCGGTGGCGGGGCCCTACTCCGCGGTCTATCCGTCGGCCTCCCCCGGCGGGTGGCGGTTGCTCGGGCGCACCTCGACGCGGGTGTGGGACGTCACGGCCGATCCGCCCTCGCTGTTCCGGCCGGGCATGCGCGTGCGGTTCGAGCCGGCATGATCGAGGTCCTCTCGCCCGGCCCGTACGCGACCGTCCAGGATCTCGGCCGGCCCGGGCTCGCCCACCTGGGGGTGCCGTGCTCGGGAGCGGCCGACGCGCCGAGCCTGCGGCTGGCCAACCGGCTGGTCGGCAACCCCGAGGAGCTGGCGGCGATCGAGCTGACGTTCGGCGCGGCGCGGCTGCGGTTCCTGGACGCGGCCTGGGTGGCGCTGGCGGGGGCGCCGCTGGTGTCGGGGGCCGACATGGGCGTGCCGATCTGGGTGCCGGCGGGCGGCGAGCTGCGGCTGGGCACGACCGTGTGGGGGCTGCGCACCTATCTGGCCGTGCGCGGCGGGATCGCGGTGGAGCCGGTGCTGGGCAGCCGGTCCACCGACTCGCTGTCGGGTCTTGGTCCCGAGCCGCTGCGGGCGGGCACGCTGCTGCCGGTCGGGCCGCCTTCCGGGGTCATCTCCGTGGACCTCGCGCCGCAGCCGGAGCCGCGGCCCGCGGTGCTGCGGGTGCTGCCGGGGCCGCGCGACGACTGGTTCGTGCCGGGGGCGCTGGCCGCGCTGTGCGGGAGGACGTACACGGTGAGCCAGGACAGCAACCGCGTCGGCGTGCGCCTGAGCGGGCCCGAGCTGGCGCGGGTCAGGGAGGGCGAGCTGCCCAGCGAGGGCATGGTGACGGGAGCGGTGCAGGTGCCGCCGAGCGGGCAGCCGATCGTCTTCCTCGCCGACCATCCCCCGACCGGCGGCTATCCGGTGATCGCCGTGGTGCGCGGCGCCGACCTGCCCGTCGCCGCCCAGCTCCGGCCGGGCGACGAGGTGCGGTTCACAGCTCGACCTGGCCGATGACGCACGTACGGACGTCGCCGCCGACCCACACCTCCCCCTGCTCATCGGCGGTGATGCGCACCCGGCCCGCGCGGCCGATCACGGTGCCCTGGGCCGCCACGTACGGCGCCGAGGCCCGCCCTGTACGCAGCAGCCACTGCGCCAGCGAGGCGTTCAGGCTGCCCGTCACCGGGTCCTCCACCATGCTGCCCTGAGCGGGGAAGAACGCCCGCACCTCGAACGCGACCTGCGACCCCGCCGGATACGGCCCTGCCACGCCCACGTCGTGCGGCACCGTCTCCGGGCGCAGCGCGAGCACCTGTTCGGCGTCCTTGAGCAGCAGCCCGACCCAGCCGGGCCCGTTGTCGGCCCATTCCGCGGCCACGACGTCGGCGCGCGTGATCCCGAGCGAGGCGACGATCCGGTCCAGGAACTCCTCCTCCACCGGGCCCGAGCGGATCAGCGGCGGCGCCGCGAAGGCGAGCCCCGCGTCCGTGGCCGCGATCCGGACCAGCCCGGCCCCGCACTCCTGCACCACCCGGCCCTCGGTGCGCGGCCGGCCGCCGGACTCCAGCCAGGCGTGACAGGAGCCCAGCGTCGGGTGCCCGGCGAAGGGCAGCTCGGCCTCGACGGTGAAGATCCGTACGCGGTAGTCGGCCTCCTGCGTGGTCGGCGGCAGCAGGAACGTGGTCTCGGACAGGTTCGTCCAGCGGGCGAAGCGCCGCATCTCCTCCGTGCTCAGCCCTTCGCCGTCCACCACGACCGCGAGCGGGTTGCCGGTGTACGGGCCCGAGGCGAACACATCGACTTGCGTGAATCTGCGCAACATACCCAGGAGTCTTCCAGGAAGGTCTTTTCCCACCGACATGCCGCCCCCAGACTGGTCGTTGTGGCGGATTTCGATGTGGTGGTCCTGGGTTCCGGACCTGGTGGGCAGAAGGCGGCCATCGCGGCCGCGAAACTCGGCCGGAGCGTGGCGGTCATCGAGAAACGGAACATGATCGGCGGCGTCTGCATCAACACGGGCACGATCCCGTCGAAGACACTGCGTGAGGCGGTCCTCTATCTCACAGGGCTGAACCAGCGGGAGCTGTACGGCGCCAGCTATCGCGTCAAGGACGAGATCACGGTCACCGACCTGGGCATGCGCACCCAGCACGTGATCGGCAGGGAGATCCAGGTCATCCGCAGCCAGCTCGCCCGCAACCACGTGACGGTGCTGCAAGGCACCGGACGCTTCCTGGACCCGCACACCATCGGGATCGTCCACGACGAGGGCAAGACCGAGGAAACGAAGATCACCGCCGAGAAGATCGTGATCGCCACGGGCACGTCGCCCGCGCGGCCGTCCAGCGTCCAGTTCGACGACAGGACCGTGATCGACTCCGACGCCATCCTGCACCTCGACCGGGTCCCCGAGACGCTGGTCGTGGTGGGGGCCGGGGTCATCGGCATCGAGTACGCCTCCATGTTCGCCGCCCTCGGCACCAAGGTCACGGTGGTGGAGCGGCGTGACCGCATGCTGGAGTTCTGCGACCTGGAGATCGTGGAGGCGCTGAAGTACCACTTGCGCGACCTCGCGGTGACCTTCAGGTTCGGCGAGAACGTGGCGGCCGTCGAGCGCCGCCCGCGCGGGGCGCTGACCCTGCTGGAGAGCGGCAAGAAGATCCCCGCCGACTGCGTCATGTACTCGGCCGGCCGCCAGGGCAAGACCTCCGAGCTGTGCCTGGACGCCGCCGGCCTGGCCGCCGACGACCGGGGCCGGATCAAGGTGGACGAGAACTACGCCACCGAGGTGCCGCACATCTACGCCGTCGGGGACGTGATCGGCTTCCCCGCGCTGGCGGCCACGTCGATGGAGCAGGGGCGGCTGGCCGCCCAGCACGCCTGCGGCGAGCCGGGCGGCGACCTGAACGAGCTGCCGCCCATCGGCATCTACACGATCCCCGAGATCAGCTTCGTCGGCCGTTCCGAGGACGAGCTGACCAGGGACAAGGTGCCGTTCGAAGTGGGCATCTCACGTTACCGGGAGCTGGCCAGGGGGCAGATCATCGGCGACTCGTACGGGATGCTCAAGCTCCTGGTGTGCTCGGAGACGCGGCGGCTGCTCGGCGTGCACGTGTTCGGCACGGGGGCCACGGAGCTGGTGCACATCGGGCAGACCGTCATGGGGTGCGGCGGCACCGTCGACTACCTGGTCAACGCGGTGTTCAACTATCCGACGCTGGCGGAGTCGTACAAGGTGGCTGCGCTGGACGCGATGAACAAGATGCGGACGATCGCCCGGCTCACCGCGGAGATGTGAGCCGGGCGACCTGCCGGGATGCTCAGCTGAGCGTCCACTTCTGGTTGGCGGCGCCCGTGCAGGTCCAGAGCTGCAGGCGGGTGCCGTCGGCGGAAGTGTTGCCGGTGACGTCGGCGCACTTGCCCGCGGCCGGGTTGACCAGGTCGCGGCCGGCCGTGTAGGTCCACTGCTGGTTGGGCGCGCCCGTGCAGGACCACAACTGCAGCTTGCTGCCGTCGGCGGTGCCGTGGTCCACGACGTCGAGGCACTTGCCCAGGGCACGCAGCGTGCCGTCGCCGGGGCGGGCCCACTGCTGGGCGGCGGTCCCGTTGCAGGTGTACAGCTGTACGGCGGCGCCGTCGGCGCTGCTGCCGCCGGCCACGTCCATGCACTTGCCGGCCAGCCCCGTCACCTGGCCGCCGCCACCTCCCGGGTTCTCGCCGGGCGTGCCGTTCCAGGTGAACGTGGCGGTGGTGCGGGCGGGCAGCGAGTACGTGAAGGACTGGCCGCCCCAGTTCACCCTGATGGACTGGGCCGAGCCGCCGCCGTTGTGGGCGATGAGAGCCTTGGAGCCGTCGGGGTTGCGGTAGGCCACGTTCTGGACGGTCGCGTTGGCGGTCGAGGCGATCCGGAACGCCCCGGGCTTGACGAACTTGGTCAGGTGGCCGGTCGTGTAGTACTCGATCGTGTAGTCCACCTGGCCGGCCCGCGAGCCGCCCTCCTGGACGGTGATCAGGCCGGTGCAGGTGCCGCAGCCGCCGTTGTGCGGGCCCATGTTCTGGTTGAGCGCGAGGCTCCACTTGACCAGGCTGCCGCTCCAGTTGCGGGCGTAGGTCACGATGTCGGCCATGTCCTCGTTGTGCTGGTTGCCGACCCAGGTGCCGCCGGAGTGCTCGGTGCTGAACTGGCGTACCGACGGGTACTGGTCGTGCACCTGCGTGCCGACGGCCGGGTCACCGAAGTAGCCGTGCCAGGCGATGCCGCCGAACAGCGGGTCGTTCCGCACCGCGGAGTCGGCCAGGATGGGGCCGCCGATCTGGCCGTAGTCGCCGTAGTTCCAGTCGTGGACGAGCACCTTGGTGGTGATCCCGGCCGCGCGGAAGGCCGGATAGACGAAGTTCTTGGTCAGCTCGACGAGGCCGGAGGCGTTCCACGACATGCCGGGGTAGTTCATCGCGGTCGGGTTGCCGGCCTGGCAGCAGTTGGGCTCGTTCTGCAGCGAGACGTAGTCGACCTTGACGCCGGCGGCCTGGTAGCTCTGCACGTACTTGACCAGGTACTGGGCGTACGTGCCGTAGTGCTCGAACTTCAGCCAGCCCATCTGGTCCATCCGGCCGTTGTCCTTCATCCAGCCGGGCGCGCTCCACGGCACGCCCTTGACCCGCAGCGCCGGGTTGAGCTGCTTGGCCTGGACGGTCAGCAGGCGGACGTTCGTGTCGTAGCCGTTGGCGCCGAAGTCGTTGAGGTCGCAGCAGGTGTCGTCGAGCGAGACCATGCCGGGCCTGGACAGGTCGGAGGCGCCGATCGGGTTCCGGACGAAGGACAGGCCGATGCCGTCCGTGGGCGAGAACAGCCTGCGCATCACCTCGTCCCTGGTGGCCGCGCTGATCGCGCCGCCGCGCAGCAGGTGCGCCGTGGTGTCGGTGATCGACGCCCCACCGCCCTCGAACTGCTGGTACGTGGTGCTCTCGTCGACGGTGACGGTGTGACCGGAGCCGCCCGGCGGCCCGAAGGCGGTCGGTGACTGCTGCTGGAGGCCACGGGTGACGGCCCGGCCGCCCGCGTCGGAGGTGGTGGTGAGCCAGACGTTCACGGGTTCGCCGGCGGCGAGGGCCGGAACGGGCGCCGCCAGGCACAGGGCGGCGGCGCATGCGAGCGCGATGAGGATTCTGGACAAGGCGAGTCCCTTCAGGGCGGGGGGTGAGTGCCCTTGAAACAAATGAAACAAACTCGTAACGAGACTTGCACTGAGCAGAGAAACACAAGTCAGAGTGGGCGGTCAACCGATGTAACAGATGAAACAGATCAGCGCGGGGCCGGCCCGGTCGAGCCCCTGACGACCAGCTCGGCGCCGAGCGAGACGTGCAACGCCTCCAGCGTGTGCCTGCTGAGCAGCCTCATCAGCAGCGTGACCGCCATCCGGCCCATCTCCTGCAGCGGCTGGCGCACCGTGGTCAGGGCCGGCGAGGTCGCCCGGCTGACGTCGATGTCGTCGAAGCCCGCCACCGACAGGTCCGCGGGCACGCGCAGCCCGCGCTCGGCCGCCGCCCGCAGCGCGCCGACCGCCGTCTTGTCGTTGAAGGCCACCAGCGCCGTCGGGCGCTCCGGCAGGTCGAGCAGCTCGCACGCGGCCAGGTAGCCCTGCTCGATGTTCGGCTCCGGTACGTGCCGCAGCAGCTCGGGGGCCTGCAACACCCCCGCGTCGGCCAGGGAGGCGGTGTAGCCGGCCAGCCTGGCCTCGCTGGGCAGCCACTCCACCGGGCCGCCGATGATCCCGACCCGGCGGTGGCCCAGCTCCGTCACGTGGGCCATCAGCTTGCGCCCGCCGGCGAAGTGGGCGGCCGACACGGCGGCGATGTCCTTGGGCGGCGGGGTCCGGGGGTCGATCACGACGAAGGGGAAGCCGCGGTCGCGCAGGCGTACGAGAGCGTCGCCCGGCTCGGGCGGCAGGATCAGGATCGCCCCCGCGACGCCCGGCCGGTCGGGCAGCCCTGGCAGCACCTCGCTCTCCTGCGCCGCCTCCCCCGCGCCCAGGATCATCTCCCTGCCGTGCAGTTCGATGGTCTCGCCCACCGAGGAGACGATCAGCCCGAAATAGTCGGTCAGCACGTACGGGCAGCGTACGTAGACGGCCCCGCCATCGGCCGGGCCGTGCACGTCCGGCGCCACGCGCGGTCTGGGCGCCTGGTCGCCGAGGCGGCCGACAGCGCGCAGCACCAGGTCGCGGGTGTGCGGAGCCACGTTGGCCTGGCCGTTGAGCACGCGCGAGACGGTGGCGATGGACAGGCCGGTCTCGGCGGCGACGTCACGCACCGTCGCGCGCGCCCTGCCTTCCCTGGCCGCCATGCACGCTCCCCGCTCGGCTGTGCGGCCAGGATATTCACCCGGCCGAGCCGATCACCACCCGCTGGCGCGGTCAGTCGGCGGTGGTGCGGCGGCCGCGGGCCGGGGGTTTCTTGCGTCCCGCCACCAGCGTGTCGCCGGGCGCCGGCGCGGGGGCCGGCTCCTCGCCGCGCTTGTTGTCCGCCGGACGCGTACGGGGCCGGGGATGCGGCGCCGTGTCCTCGGACGCCTTGGCCTCGGCCTCCTTACCGGAGGACTCGGTCGCGGGGCTCGCGGACTCCGCCGATTCGCCGGAGTCGCCGGGACCGTCGGGGTCGCGCAGTGAGGCGATGACCCGGTCGGCCTCCGAGTCGGCGGCGAACTCGTCCGCCGCCTCCGATTCCCTCCGCCGGATCACCACCATGTGATCGACCGAGACCCGCCCCGCGCCGACCACGGCCAGCAGCAGGGACGCGGCTCCGAGCAGGATGAGCTCGTTCAGGCTGATGGGGTTGAGCGGCGGGGCCACCACGAAGACCGCAAGCGCCTCGGCGAAGAGGATCAGTCCGGTGACGGAGACGGCGAGCCCGGCGATGAGCAGGGCGCCGCCGATGAGCTCGGCGAGCATGGTGACCGTGGCCCACGCGCCGGGGGCAGGGGCACCTTGCTGCAAGAACTTCGCGCCGGTGGTGATGAGACCGTCTTCGAGCTTGGTCCAGCCGTTGGCGAAGAAGATACCGCCCACACCGATGCGGGCGACTAAAGCGGCAAGATCACGAAGGACCTGTTTCACGGTAGTTGTCTGCCCTAATCGGGACATGGCACACCTCAATCACGGCTGAGCAGCATGGCCACCGCGACGGCGGTCAGGCTGAGCAGGACGACGCTCACGACCACTGTCGTGTGCAGGGCGTTGACGAAGGCCCACCGGGCGGCGTCGAGCAGCGCGCCGCCCGTGTTGCCGCCGATCTGGTCGGCGACGTGGGCGGCGGAGGCCAGTGACTGCCTGGCCTGGTCCATGCCGCCCGCCGAGACGCCGGGAACGGCGGGCAGGCCGGGCGCGTACACGATCGCGGTGATGGTGCCGAGCACGGCGACGCCCAGGCCGGCGCCCAGTTCGTACGCGGTCTCCTCGATGGCCGCCGCCCCGCCCGCCTGGGCCTCGGGAGCCGACGCCATGATCGTGTCGGAGGCGGCGAGCAGCGCCACCTGGACCCCGAAGCCGATCCCGACGAAGCAGACCGCCAGCATCACGGGATGCCCCTCGACCCCCCAGGTCAGGGTGGGCGTCAGGGCGAGCGCGACGAGCGCGAGGCCACCGCTCATGGTGGCCCGCATGCCGACCCTGGGCAGGATGTGCGCGGCGGCGAGGCCGCCGGAGACGGCGGAGATGACCAGGGGCAACATCCTGAGCGCGGCCCGCACGGGGCTGTCGCCGAGGACGAGTTGCAGGTATTGGGCGAGCATGAGCTGCAGCCCCACCAGCGCGAACACGCCGAGCAGCACTCCGAGGACCCCGGTGGTGAACTCGCGCCGCCGGAACAGCCCGATCTCCAGGAACGGGGCCGGCAGCCGGGTCTGCCGCCGGACGAAGGCGATCAGCAGCCCCAGCCCGGCCGCGAAGACCAGCACCGAGGCCCAGAGCGGCAGCAGGCTGCCCGAGCCCGCCTCCTTGAGCCCGAACGCCAGCGCCAGGATGCCGAACACCGACAGCGCGGCGCTGACCGCGTCCCACGGCCGGTCGCGGCGCCCGCGCGACTCGGGCAGCAGGCGCTTGGCCGCGGGCAGCAGCACGAGCAGGATCGGCACGTTGATCAGGAAGACCGCGCCCCACCAGAAGTCGACGAGCACGCCGCCGACGAGCGGCCCGATCGCCGCGCCGGCCGCCGCGACCGCGCTCCAGACGCCGAGGGCGATGGCCCGCTCGCGTCTGTCGGTGAACACCTGACGGATCAGCGAGAGGGTGGCGGGCATGATCATCGCACCGCCGACGCCGAGCAGCGCCCTGGCCAGGATCAGCGTCAGCGGGGTCGGGGCGCACGCGGCGGCGGCCGAGGCCACGCCGAAGAGTACGAAGCCCCACAGGACCAGGCGTTTACGCCCGTATCTGTCGCCGAGCGTGCCGAACATGATCAGCAGCGGCGCGACCACCAGCGAGTAGATGTCGATGATCCAGAGCAGCTGCACCGCGGAGGGCTCCAGCGCGGCCGTGAGCGCGGGCACCGCGATGTGCAGGACCGTGGCGTCGACCGTGATCAGCAGCAGCGCCAGGCAGAGCAGCACGAGAATGGACCAGCGG
This sequence comes from Nonomuraea sp. NPDC048892, assembly GCF_040649735.1. Taxonomy (NCBI): domain Bacteria; kingdom Bacillati; phylum Actinomycetota; class Actinomycetes; order Streptosporangiales; family Streptosporangiaceae; genus Nonomuraea; species Nonomuraea sp. NPDC048892. The sequence goes on from NZ_JBEZFZ010000003.1 coordinate 724,767, forward strand.
CGGTCCTGATGCTCTCGATCTGCGGTCCGTACGAGGGGTGCGGCCTGCGTGACGGTCATGGCCCTCCTTGCAGGCCGATCCGTTGTCCAGGGCCCGCACGTGCTGTGGTCGGTGGCGTCGGAAGCCGCGGCTCGGCGCTCGCTCCTCCCGAGCTCTGCCGCCTGACTCCGGCCCTCCGGCTTGCGTGGCAGCTTAGGCCATGTCACGGACTTGTCATAGCGGTATCGGTCGATCCACGGTCACCCCGTACCTCTCTAGAGAGATACAGCCATATGTCGGTATCTATCCAACGATCACGCGCCAGCCGATCATGGGACGTGTGGGGACCGACGCACGTGGCACCAAAGGCGATCATCCCGACCGGTCCTCACGCGAATGGTGCGACGAGGCCCTGACCAGGCTCGACGCCGGACGTCCCGAGTCCGCGCTGGAGGCCGCGCGGCGGGCGGCGGACCTCGACCCGGTCGCCGAGTGGCCGCAGCGGCTGATCAGCCTGGCCCACGAGCGGCTGGGCCGCGACGCCGACGCGGTGCCCGCCGCCGAGCGGGCCGTGGACCTGGCCGGCGGCTCATGGCCCGCCCGGCTGCGGCTGGCGGGAGCGCTGCGCCGCGTGCCCGGCCGGTGGAGGGAGGCGGCCGGACACGCGGCGCTGGCCAGGAAGTTCGCGCCCGAGCGGGCCGGGCCCCAGGTCATGCTGGGCGACCTGGCTCTGCTGCGGGGCGAGCACCGGGAGGCCGAGCGGGCCTACCGGGCCGCGCTCGCCATCGACCCCGGCGACCCACAGGCCCGGGTCAATCTCGCGCTGGCCCTGCTGCGCTGGGACCCGCCGCGGCCGCATCACGACCCGGCCTGGCCCGTCGACCCGCGCGAGACCGGGCGGGCCAGGCGGGCGTTCGAGGTCTGGTCGCGGCAGGTCCGCCTGCTGGTGGCCGTGGCCACGATCGTGATCGCCGGGTCCGCGCTGCTGCTCGACTGGGGCACGCAGGCGCGGCTCGCCGGCTTCGCCGTGCTCGTGCTGCTGGTGCCGGTGACGGTCCGGCAGGCACGGCGGGTGGGCCTGTGGCCGTACGCGGGCGCGATGCTCGCCCGGGACCCGTGGCTCGGGGCCTCCGTGGTGTCGGCGGCGCTGTCGGCACCGGCCTTCGCCGGCTGGCTGCTGCTGGGTTCTGTGCACGTGCTGCCGGCCGCGCTCGACCCGGTCTGGGCCGGGCTTGCGGGCATCGCCGTACTCGGCTGGCCGGCGCTCGCGGCCCTGCGTGCCCTGACCGAGGCCTGGCGCGGCCACCCCCTGCGCGCCCTCGCCGAGACCGAACGCGCGGGCGAAACAACGCGGGAGGCCGAGCGGGCGGTGCGGCGGAACGCCGGGGTGGCGTTGTGGCTCGTGCTCGGACGGACCTGGTCGGTGCTGGTGGCGCTGCTGGGTGCGGCACTCGCGGTGGAGCCGGGGCTGGCGGTGGCCGCCGTGGTGGTGCCGTACCCGCTGGTGCGCGGTTATCTGCGCGCCCGGCGGCGCGGTGATCGGTGGCTGGCCGCCGCGACCTGGCTCGTCGTGCTGGCGGCCGGCGCGGGCGCGGCCGGCGGGCTGCTGGGAGCGGCGTGGGCCTGGCGGGCCGGTACGGGCGCGCTCGGGGCGGCGGCGGTCGTGTTCGTGGCGCGCGCCCTGCACGCGTGGTGGCGCGGCGGCCCGGGCCCGTGGCGGTCGTCGCTGCTCATGTGCGACCTGCCCATGGGCGCCGAGCCGTCGGTCGCGCTGGACTCCGGGGTGCGCCAGACCTTCTCCTACGCCCGCAGCATCGTCCTGGCCTACGGCGACGCGTACGGCCCCAGGGTCGCCGGGGCGGTGGCCTCGGTGACCTCCTCGGGCGAGCTGCGCCTCATCGCCGAGACCGAGGCGTGGCAGGCCATCGAGGACGACCCCCGGGTGGCGGTGTTCGCCTCCGACCCGCTCCAGCGGCGGTTCTGGGTCGAGGTGCGCGGGATCGCCCTGGCCGACTCCGACGTCATGCGCGTCACGCCGAAGCAGGTGCTGGTGGGCGAGTTCCCCGGCCGCCACCAGCGCCGCTGACCGCCCTGAGGACGCGGCCCCCACCGGTGCGGGCGACCGGTCGCCGGATCCGCCGCGCACCCGTGCCGCTGACCGGTGACTGGACGCGGCCGCACCCGCGGTAGAACATTGTTCTATGGACATCCTGCGCACCCCGGAAGAGCGCTTCGCGGACCTGCCCGGTTTCCCCTACGAGCCCCGCCACGCCGAGGTCACCGGCGGCCTGCGCATGGCGTACGTGGAGGCGGGCCCGGAGGACGGCCCGCCCGTCGTGCTGCTGCACGGCGAGCCGAGCTGGTCGTTCCTCTACCGGCACGTCATGCGCGAGCTGGCCGCGGCCGGGCTGCGCGCGATCGCCCCCGACCTGATCGGCTTCGGCCGCTCGGACAAACCGGCCGACCCGGACGCGCACACCTACGCCGCGCACGTCGAGTGGACCCGCTCCCTGCTGTTCGACGCGCTGGAGCTGAAGGACGTCACCATCGTCGGCCAGGACTGGGGCGGCCTCATCGGGCTGCGCATCGCCGCCGAGCACCCCGCGCACATCGCCAGGATCGTGGCCGCCAACACGGGCTTGCCGACGGGTGACATTCCCATGCCCGACGTCTGGCACCGGTTCAGGGACACCGTGCGCAAGGCGCCGGTGCTGGACGTCGCCCGGCTGGTCCAGGCCGGCTGCCGGACGACGCTGCCGCCGGAGGTGCTGGCGGCCTACGACGCGCCGTTCCCCGGCGAGTCGTACAAGGCGGGACCGCGCGCCATGCCGGGCCTGGTGCCGATCACGCCCGACGACCCGGCGGCGCCCGCCAACCGCGCTGCCTGGACGATCCTCACCACACTCGACCGGCCGTTCCTGGTGGCCTTCTCCGACAGCGATCCGATCACGGGAGGCATGGCGCCCGTTTTGCGGAAGAACATGCGCGGGGCGGCTGGCCTGCGACATCCCGTGATCAAGGGCGCAGGCCACTTCCTCCAGGAGGACGCGGGGGCGGAACTCGGCCGTCAGATAGCCGGTTTCGTGACCTCCGCCTAGCGTGTCAGGACCGCCCAATCGTCGGTCTGGTGCGGTATAACCGGGGGCGGACCGGGGAGGCGTGATGCGTGAGTCCGACAGGGCCCAGGCCGCGGGGCGGGCCGCGGCGCGGGATCTGTTCGAGAAGGTTCGGCAGCGTTATTTCCAGATTCCCCCGGCCGTGCGCCGGGTGCTCTACGTGGCCGCGCTCGTGGCCACCATGGGCCTGGGCGCCGCACTCGGGTGGGATCTGCTCAAGACCTTCCCGCTCGTGCTGCTGCTGCTCGCGTTCGTCGCGCTGACCATGCGCTATCCCAGGGCCGCCGCCACCGCGCTGGTCGTGGCGGGCTGGGCGGTGCTGGCGCTGGTGGTCTTCAGCACGCTGTTCATCCCCGGCGCGCCGACCGTGCACCTGATGGTCTTCCTCGCCCTGCCCGTCGCCGGGGCGGCCCACCTCATCCGCTGGGTGACGCCGTGGGTGACCACGCTGATGGCGCTCGCCCCCGCCGGGCTGCTGGCCGCCGCCCTCTCCCCCGTCTCCGACCGGATCGCCGTCTGGGTGGCCTGCGCCGCCGCCGCGGCCGTCCTCGTCCACCGGTTCCTGCTCGCCCGCCGGGCCAAGGCCGCCAGCGCCGCGGCCGAGGCGCAGCAGGTGCGGGTCAGGGTGCGCGAGGGCCGGCCCGACGCGCCCGGCGACAAGCAGGGCGCGCCGCCGCAGATCTCGGTCGAGGAGGCGCTCGGCGAGCTGGAGGCCATGATCGGGCTGGTGCCGGTCAAGGAGCAGGTACGCTCCATCGCCGCCTCCATCGAGGCCGGCCGGCTGCGTGCCGAGGCCGGCTACACCACCGGCAGGCCCACCAGGCACTTCGTCTTCGTCGGCCCGCCCGGCACCGGAAAGACCAGCGTGGCCCGCGCGCTGGCCAAGATCTTCTACGCGTTCGGCCTGCTGGAGACCCCCTACGTGGTCGAGGCCCAGCGGGCCGACCTGGTGGGCGAGTTCCTGGGCGCGACCGCGATCAAGACCAACGAGCTGGTGGACCGGGCGCTCGGCGGCGTGCTGTTCATCGACGAGGCGTACGGGCTGATCAACTCCGCGGACGGGCAGCCCGACCGGTTCGGCGCCGAGGCCGTGCAGACCCTGCTCAAACGCGCTGAAGACGATCGCGACCGGCTCATCATCATCCTGGCCGGCTACGAGCAGGAGATGGGCGCGTTCCTGTCCAGCAACCCCGGCCTGGCCAGCAGGTTCGCCACCCGGGTGCGCTTTCCCGGCTACTCCCCCGCCGAGCTGGTCGAGGTCACCGAGCTGCTGCAGCGGCGCAGGGGCGACACGATGGACGACGAGACCCGGCGGGTGCTGCTCGGCCTCTTCGACGACGTGCACCGCCGCGGCCTGATCGACGAGCTGGGCAACGCCCGCTTCGCCCGCAGCCTGGTCGAGGCCGCCGCGCAGGCCCGCGACGTGCGCGTGGTGGGCGCGGGCGGCACGCCGAGCACCCACGACCTGGTGACGACCATCACGCCCGACGTGACCAAGGCGTTCGACGAGCTGACCGCGCGCTTCCGCGGCTACGTGGCCACGCCCACGCTGGAGGAGGCGCTGGCCGACCTCGACAGGATGGCCGGCCTGGCGCCGGTCAAGCGACAGGTGCACGCCATCGCCGCCCAGCTCCAGGTGGCCAGGATGCGGCAGGAGCGCGGGCTGCCCACCCCGCAGCAGATGCGCCACTTCGTCTTCCTCGGCCCGCCCGGCACCGGCAAGACCACGGTCGCCCGGGTGCTGGGCCGCATCTTCGCCGCGCTAGGCCTGCTGGCCAGGCCCGACGTGGTCGAGGCGCACCGGGCCGACCTGGTCGGCCAGCATCTCGGCGCGACCGCGATCAAGACCAACGAGCTGGTGGACCGGGCGCTCGGCGGCGTGCTGTTCATCGACGAGGCCTACAGCCTGGTCAACCCCGGCTACCAGGGCGGCGACGCGTTCGGCGCCGAGGCCGTGCAGACGCTGCTCAAGCGGGCCGAGGACGACCGCGACCGGCTCGTCATCGTGCTGGCCGGCTACGAGCGCGAGATGGGCGCCTTCCTGTCCAGCAACCCCGGCCTGGCCAGCCGCTTCAACCAGCGGGTGGCCTTCCCCAGCTACTCGCCTGGCGAGCTGTCGCAGATCGCGGTGCTGCTGGCGGAGAAGGCCGGCGACACCTTCGACGACGAGGCGCTGCGCCGCCTGGACGAGGTCTTCACCTGGGTGTGCGAAGACCGGCTGATCGACGGACTGGGCAACGGCCGCTTCGCCAGGTCCCTGTTCGAGCGGGCGGCCATGCGGCGTGACGTGCGCCTGGCCGCCCACGCCTCGCGCGGCGGGTCGGCCAGCGCGGCCGATCTGACCACGATCACCAGCGAAGACGTCCGCACCGCCGTGGACGAGCTGTCCGGCCGCTGAGCTTCTTTGCCGCTTCCGTGCGCGGAGGCGCTCGCCTGGTGTAGCTATATGACTACGATGAGCCACGAGTCGGTGGCGGTCGGTGTAGCCGCGCTGCGTACGTGCGGGATGCGCGCAGGAGGTGGGGCGATGGCGGGGTTCCTGGCCCGCAGACTGCTCAACTACGCCGTGCTCGTCGTGCTGGCGGCCAGCCTCGCCTACCTGGTGGCGGCCACGGCCCTCGACCCGCGCTCCAACTACGCCGATCGCACGCCCAAGCCGCCGCCCGCCGCGGTCGACGCCCAGCTCGACGCGCTCAACCTCAACGACAGGACCCCGCTGCTGCAGCGCTACGCCACGTGGGCCGGCGGCGTGCTGCGCGGCGACTTCGGCAAGACGGTCGCGGGCGCGCCGGTCGGCGAGGAGCTCAAGCGGCGGATGGGCGTGACGTTCCGCCTGGTCATCCTGGGCCTGCTCTGCGGCAGCCTGCTGGGGGTGGCCGTGGGGGCGCTGGCGGCGGTGCGGCAGTACGGGTGGTTCGACCGGCTCTCTGCCGGGCTGTCGTTCCTGGTGCTGGCCGTGCCGGTGGTCGTGCTGGCCAACATGCTGATCCTGCTGGCGGCGTGGGCCAACCAGAACGTGTTCGGCCGCCAGTTGCTGCTGGTCAGCGGCGAGTACAGCGACGGGCTGGCCACCGGCTGGTGGGGCCAGGTGGTGGACCGGTTGCAGCACCTCGTGCTGCCGACGATCTCGCTGTCGGTGGGGCTGATCGCGGTCTTCAGCCGCTACCAGCGCAACATGATGCTCGACGTGCTCGGGGCCGACTTCGTCCGTACCGCCAGGGCCAAGGGGCTCAGCAGGCGCCGGGCGCTGACCCGGCACGCGCTGCGCACCGCGATGATCCCGGTCGTCACCTACTTCGCGTTCACGTTCGGGGCGCTGCTGACGGGGGCGACGTTCACTGAGAAGATCTTCGGCTGGCACGGCCTGGGCGAGCAGCTGATCGACTCGATCTTCGGCAACGACGTCAACACCGTCGCCGCCATCTCCCTGCTGGCCGCGGTCGCCGTGCTGCTCGCCGCGCTGGCCGCCGACCTGCTGCACGCCGCGCTCGACCCCAGGGTCCGGGCCTGATGACGCTGTCCGAGGAGGAGCTGGCCGAGGACCTGACCGTCGGCGCGCCGGTCAGGGCGCCGTCGCGGGCGCGGACGGTGGCCGGGCGCTTCTTCCACTCCCCGCAGGGGTTGATCGGGTTCGCGGTGCTGGCGCTGATGTTCCTGCTGGCGTTCGCGGGGCCACTGGTCAGCCCATGGACCTACACCGACAAGGACTTCACCGCGTTCATGCAGCCGCCGTCGGCGCGCCACTGGTTCGGAACGCTCCAAACGGGTTCCGACGTCTTCGCGGTGACGCTGCGCGGCATGCAGAAGTCGCTGGTCGTGGGACTGCTGGCGGCGCTGGTGTCCACGGCGCTGGCGGCGGTCGTGGGGGCGTTCGCCGGTTACTTCCTGGGCTGGACCGACCGGGTGCTGAGCTGGGTGACGGACCTGCTGCTGGTCTTGCCGGCGTTCCTGGTCCTGGCGATCATGTCGCCGCTGTTCGGCTCTGGGCAGTGGCCGCTTTTCGTGATCATGCTGGCGCTGTTCCTGTGGATGGTCACCTCCAAGATCGTGCGGGGGATGGCGATCTCGCTGCGGGAGCGGGAGTTCGTCCAGGCCGCGCGCTACATGGGCGTGCCGCCGGTGCGGATCGTCTTCCGGCACGTGATCCCCAACCTGTCGTCGCTGCTGATCGTGGACGCCACGCTCAACGTCAGCAGCGCGATCCTGACCGAGACGTCGCTGTCGTACTTCGGGTTCGGCATCCAGCCGCCCGACGTGTCGTTCGGGACGCTGATCGCCGAGGGCTCCCTGACCGCCGTGTACGCGCCGTGGACGTTCTGGTTCGTGGCCGGGCTGCTGGTGGTCACCGTGCTCGCGGTCAACCTCGTCGGCGACGCGCTGCGTGACGCCTTCGACCCGTCCTCGGCGAAGGGGGCGCGATGAGCCCGGCCCGAGGTGCGGGGGCCGCGCCGAGCCCGGTCCGCGGTGAGGGCGCCGCGACGCGGCCGGTGCTTGAGGTCAGCGACCTGACCGTGTCGTTCGGCGACGTCCGCGCCGTGCGCGGGGTGAGCTACTCCGTACGTCCAGGCGAGGTCCTCGGCATCGTCGGCGAGTCGGGCTCGGGCAAGTCGGTCACCTCGGCGGCCGTGATGGGGCTGCTGCCGCCGGGGGCGCGCGTCACCGGCTCGGTGCGCCTGCACGGCCAGGAGCTGATCGGCGCCCCGGAGCGCCGGCTGAACGCCGTCCGCGGCAGGTCCATGTCTATGGTGTTCCAGGATCCGCTCTCCGCGCTCACCCCGGTCTACCGGGTGGGTGACCAGATCGCCGAGGCCGTACGCGTGCACCAGCGGGTCAGCAGGGAGAGCGCCCTGATCAAGGCCGTCGAGCTGCTCGACCTCGTCGGCATCCCCCACCCCTCCGAGCGGGCGCTGGCCTTCCCGCACGAGTTCTCCGGCGGCATGCGCCAGCGCGTGGTGATCGCGATGGCCATCGCCAACGACCCCGACGTGATCATCTGCGACGAGCCGACCACGGCGCTCGACGTCACCATCCAGGCACAGGTGCTGGAGGTGCTGAAGCGGGCGCAGGCCAAGACCGGGGCGGCGATCGTCATGATCACGCACGATCTCGGGGTGGTGGCCGGGTTCGCGGACCGGGTGCTGGTGATGTACGCCGGCCGGCCGGTCGAGGTGGGCGACGTGGACGACATCTACTACCGGACGCGGATGCCGTACACGGTGGGCCTGCTCGGCTCGATCCCGCGGGTCGACCGGGGCGCGCGGCAGCCGCTCGAGCCCATCGAGGGCAACCCGCCCTCGCCGGCCGCGCTGCCGCCCGGGTGCCCGTTCGCGCCGCGCTGCCCGATGCGGATCGACGCGTGCGACGAGAGCGAGCCGCCGCTGGCCGAGGTCGCCGGCGGGCATCGGGCCGCGTGCATCCGCTGGGAGGAGGTGGGGCCGCGCGGGCCGGCCGCGCCCGAGGCCCCCGGCGGGCTCCCGCTGCTGCGGGTGCGCGGGGAGCGGACCGTGCTGGAGGTCAGCAACCTCGTCAAGGAATATCCGCTGCTCAGGGGGGCGGTGTTCAAGCGCAGGGTCGGCACGGTGCACGCGGTGGCGGGCGTCAGCTTCGACCTGCGGCAGGGCGAGACGCTGGGGCTGGTCGGCGAGTCGGGCAGCGGCAAGACGACCACGCTGACCCAGATCCTGGAGCTGGCCCCGCCGCAGGAGGGCAGCGTCGTCGTGCTCGGCCACGACACCGCGCGCCTGCGCCGCTCGGAGCGCACGGAGATCAGGCGCGACATGCAGGTCGTCTTCCAGGATCCGCTCGCGGCGCTCGACCCGCGCATGACCGTGCACGACATTCTGGCCGAGCCGCTGCGCACCCACGGCCGGCCCGATGCGGGGCGGCGGGTGCGCGAGCTGCTCGCCCTGGTCGGGCTCGACCCCTCCCACGCCGCCCGCTATCCGCAGGACTTCTCCGGCGGGCAGCGGCAGCGCATCGGCATCGCCAGGGCGCTCGCGCTGGAGCCGCGGCTGCTGGTGCTGGACGAGCCGGTCTCGGCGCTCGACGTGTCGATCCAGGCCGGGGTGATCAACCTGCTCGACTCGCTCAGGGCCAGGCTCGGGCTGTCCTACCTGTTCGTGGCGCACGACCTGGCCGTGGTGCGGCACATCGCGGACCGGGTGGCGGTGATGTACCTGGGCAGGATCGCCGAGATCGGCCAGGTCGACGCCGTCTACGACGCGCCCGCGCATCCGTACACGCAGGCGCTGCTGTCGGCGATCCCGCTGCCCGATCCGGTACGCGAGCGCTCCCGCGCGCGCATCCTGCTCGAAGGCGACCTGCCCAGCCCGGCCCACCCTCCGACGGGCTGCCGATTCCGCACCAGGTGCCCCAAGTTCCGTGCCGAGCTCACCGACGCCGAGCGCGAGCTGTGCGTCGGCGTCGAGCCCGAGGTGCGGCTGCTGGGGGCGGACCAGGGGGCGGCCTGCCACTACGCAGACAGGCGCGAAGTCGTGTAGACCTCGCTCGATCCAGGAGGAAATCCGCTCGATGAAAGCATCACGTCTAGTCGTGTCCGCCGCGGTGACGGGCTCCCTGCTGCTGGCGGGCTGCGGGAACGTCCGGGGAGGCGGTTCCGGGCTCCAGGACAGCCCTGGGGACGAGCGTACGATCAGGGCCTTCGACATCAACCCGCAGCCGCGCGAGAACGTCAAGGACGGCGGGACGCTGCGCTGGGGCATCAACGAGTTCCCCACGCAGTGGAACAGGAACCAGGTCGACGGCAACCTGGCGATGGCGGCCGTGGTCAGCAACGCGCTGCTGCCCTCGCCGTTCGTGTCGAACGAGAAGGCCGAGATCTCGATCGACCGCGACTACGTGCTCAGCGCCGAGGTGAGCGACCAGCGGCCCAAGCAGGTGGTGACGTACACGCTCAACCCGAAGGCGAAGTGGTCCGACGGCAAGCCGATCACGTGGGCCGACTACGAGGCGCAGTGGCGGGCGCTCAACGGGCGCGATCCGGCCTACCGCATCGCCTCCTCCACCGGCTACCAGGACATCGAGAAGGTGGCGCGGGGCAAGGACGACTTCGAGGTGGTGGTGACGTTCGGCAAGCCGTTCGGCGACTGGCAGGCGCTGTTCGGGCCGCTGCTGCCGGCCTCGACCAACCGCAGCGCGCAGGCCTTCAACGACTCCTGGGTGAACAAGATCCCGGTGACGGCGGGGCCGTTCAAGTTCGGCGGCTTCGACCAGACGGCCAAGACGATCACGCTGGTACGGGACGACGCCTGGTGGGGCGACCGCGCCAAACTGGACAAGATCATCTACCGTGCGTCGGAGCAGGACTCGCTGATCGGCGCGTTCGGCAACGGCGAGCTCGACATCATCGACGTGGGCCCGTCCGCGCCCGGTTACGCCCGTGCCAAGTCCACCGTGGGCGCCCAGGTGCGGCAGGCCGCCGGGCCCGACTTCCGCCATTTCACCTTCAACGGCGCGAGCGAACTGCTGAAGGACCGCGAGGTCCGGCAGGCCGTGCAGCTCGGCATCAACCGCCAGGCCATCGCCCAGTCCGACCTCCAGGGCCTCGACTGGCCGATCACGCTGCTGAACAACCACTTCTTCATGAACACCCAGGAGGGCTACCAGGACAACGCCGGAGCCCTCGGCGCCTACAACCCCGAGCGGGCCAAGCAGTTGCTGGACGCGGCCGGCTGGAAGCTGCACGGATCGGTCAGGCAGAAGGACGGCAAGCCGCTCGACCTGCGGTTCGTGGTGCCGTCGGGGGTGCAGATCAGCAAGGCCGAGGGTGAGCTGGCGCAGAGCATGCTGGCCCAGATCGGGGTCAAGCTCACCATCAAGGCCGTGCCCAGCGACGACTTCTTCAGCAAGTACGTCATCCCCGGCAACTTCGACATCACGCCCTTCGCCTACATCGGCACGCCCTTCCCCGTCTCCAGCAGCTACGCGATCTACGCGAACGCGGAGGACGGCAAGACCTGGAACGCGAACTTCGGGCGTACCGGCTCGGCCGAGATCGACCAGGCCATGAGCCGGGCCGCGCAGAGCCTCGACCCCGTCAGGGCCCGCGCGGCCACGAACGCGGCCGACGCGCTGCTCTGGAAGGAGGTCAACGTGCTGCCGCTGTACCAGCGGCCGCAGAACGTGGCCGTGCGGGAGACGCTGGCCAACGTGGGGGCGCGCGGCTTCTTCGACCTCCGGTACGAGGACATCGGCTTCACCCGCTGAACCGCGGGCCGCGCGCGGGCGGGGTGACTTTCACCGCTCCGCGCGCGGTGTTCAGGACGCGGCCTTCAAGGACGCGGTGTCAAGAAGAAGTACCGGCCATGACGCGGTCGACGATGCCGCTGTCGCCCTCCTGGCGGGCGCAGTGCGCGCAGCAGTACCAGTGCTCGCCCGCCTGCACGCCGTGCCCGATGACCTTCGTGCCGCAGTGCTCGCAGATGGGCGCCATGCCCTCGATCGCGCACTGGAAGCAGTCGAAGGTGTGCACCGCTCCCTGCGCGTGCACCTCGAACGCCATGTCATAGTCGTTGCCGCAGGTCTCGCAGACAGCCATGATGATCCCCTCATACAGTCGATCCGCCCGGAGGACTACCCGATTCCGGGGTTGATTTGCCCCAAGAAACGGCCATATTCCGCCGCTCGTCCGGGCCGGCGGCGCTCGTCTGGGTCAGCGGCGTTCGACGGCGGAGCGGGCCACCAGCGGCAGGCCCAGCAGGCCCAGCGCGGCCAGCGCGGCGGGCAGGCCGAGCCCGCCGCTCAGCCCGGCCACGAGCAGCGGGCTGAGCACGAAACCCGTGTAGGACAGCGTGGACACCCCCCACACCATCGTGCCGCTGGAGTCGTCGGCCGCGGCCCGGCTGAGCAGGGCGGGCACCATCGGGCCGAGGGCCAGCCCGGTCACCGCGAACCCGGCCAGCGAGACCGCCACGCCGCCGCCGAGCGCCGCCAGGGCGATGCCGGCGCCGCCCCCGAGCCCGGCCACCAGGTAGAGCGCCCTGAGCGACGTCCTGGGCAGCGCCTGCACGATCAGCCGGCCCGCCGTCAGCGCCGCCATATAGACCGAGGGGGCGGCGCTGGCGACCAGCGGCGTGGCGTCCCTGTGCTCCTCCAGGAGCAGGACCGACCACTGCTCGACCGAGTTCTCGATGATCAGGACGCAGGCGGCCAGCGCCCCCAGCACGACCACCGCGCCCCACAACTTGCGCCAGTCTGTCCCGGTGGCGGATGGTTCCGGCAGGCCGCGGCCCAGGCGCAGCGCGAGCGGGGTCAGCGCCGTGGCGGCCACGAGCAGGGCGACGACGACCAGCACCGTGCCGGCGCCGAGGCCGTACGAGCGGGCCAGGCCGGTGAGCGGGGCCGCCGCGATGACCGCCACCGGGAAGGCGGCGTGCACCGGCTGGAAGAGCCGGCGCCCGCTCTCCCGCTCGGCGCGGCCCGTGGCCAGGTTCAGCGCGATGTCGAGGGCGCCGCTGAACGCGCCGACCAGCAGCAGCGCCAGCGCGAGCTGCCAGGCGGTGCCGGCCAGGCCGATGACGGCGACGGAGAGCGCGAACAGGCCCGTGGTCGCCATCAGTGCGGCCCGCTCCCTGCCCCTGGCCAGCCGCCCGGTCAGCGCCATCGCGGGCAGGGCCCCGACCGGTACGGCGCTGAGCGCCAGCCCCAGCTCACCCGCCGAGATCCCCAGCTCCAGCTTGACGGCGGGCAGCAGGGCCGACCACGACCCCCAGAACACGCCCCACACCGCACAGACCGCGATCAGCGGCATTTACCGGCACCCCTTGATATTTCGGTCAAGTCGCAGTAAAGATCGTCCTTGCCTTTATTACCCTTTGAAGGGACGCTCGTGCTCCTCCGTACGGTCATCGCCGCCAGCCTGGTCGCCGCCGGGATCGCCGCCACCCCCTCCGCCGCGTACGCCGCCTCGGCCGCGTACAGCCCGGAACGGGTCTGCGGCAAGGGCTTCAAGCGGGTCGAGGACGGCCACCGGGCGATGAGGACCTCCAGGGGAGCCGTGTTCGGGCACGTGTACCTGATGTATAGCAAGCGCAGCGGCAAGAACTGCGTCGCCGCGATCAAGACGCGGTACACCGGCACCCGTACGCTCACCGGCGCCTCCATCGAGGTCAGGGGCGGCGGCCGGAGCGAGGACCAGCAGAAGTACCGCTACTACGCCGAGACCGGGCACATTCAGGGCGCCTGGAAGTGCGTGCGTTACGCCGGCTGGACCCGCGATCCGCGCGGCCGGATCGAGGCGTCGGGCGGGCGCGCGCACTGGGGCAACTGCCGCGGCTGATCAGGGGTAGGGGTCGGGGAACGAACCTTTTTCGCCGGAGCTGTCACAACGGGACCCGCTGTCCTGTCCTAGCTGGCACCGACGAGAATACGGAGGTTCCCATGAGCCAGAGGCTTGACGTCTCCAAGCACGTTCCCGAGATCTACCGCCACTTCTTCGCGGTGGAGAAGCTGCTGCACGACAGCGAACTGCCCGCGGCTACGCTGGAACTGGTCAAGCTGCGGGCCAGCCAGATCAACGGCTGCGCCTACTGCGTCGACATGCACAGCAGAGACATGAAGAAGTCCGGCGAGAGCGACGAGCGGCTGTGGATGGTGGCGGCGTGGCGAGAGGCCACGGTGTTCACCCCGGCCGAGCGGGCGGCGCTGGCGCTGACGGAGGAGGCGACCAGGATCGCCGACCGCGCCGTCGTGGCCGACGACGTGTGGCGGCGCGCGGCCGAGTTCTACAGCGAGGAGCAGCTCGCGGTGCTGGTCGTGGCCATCGCCATGATCAACACGTGGAACCGGATCAACGTGACCGCGCGGGTCGCGCCGCCCGTGTGAACCCAGCCGAGTCCGCAGAAATGCATTGAGCGGACGCCCGGGCCCGGTTAGGTTGACGCGCATGGCGGGTGCGGACCCCGCCCGCCATGCCGTCGCCCGGACGGAAGGGGGAGCTCCATGAAACGCGTCAGAGTCAGGAAGCAGGCCGCGAGGCGGCGCCGCCGGCTGACGGTCGAGCTGGATCTGCGTACGCCGTCCGGCCGCGATCTTCCCTACTGAGGTGCTCCTTACACCGAACTTACGGGGGTATCTGTAGATAACATAGGTAACAAGAACATCACGGGGGGCTCACGATGAACAGGCTTGTGGCAGTGCCGCCACACATCGCCAGGCACAAGATCCGCGACATCCGCTCGGTGGATCGCCGCAAGCGACCCGCAGAACCCGCGCCGGCCGACCCGGTGATCGATCTGCGTGCCTACGCGGGCAGAAACGTCATCCGCTTCCCCGGCGGCCCCACGCCGGCCGCCTGAGAACGCGGTGAAGACGTAAGACGGGCCGTCAGCCGTACAGGCGCTTGGCGTACGTCTCGCCGTAATAGCTTTCGAGCTCTTCGAGGCTCTCTTCCACCTTCTGCGTCTCCTTGACCAGCTTGGCATGGGACGGCAGCGCGTCGGTGGTCCAGTTCTCCGGCTTCCACAAGGACGAGCGCATGAACGCCTTGGCGCAGTGGAAGAAGATCTGCTCGATCTCGACCACGAGCGCCAGGTCCGGCCGGTGCCCCTTGACGATCAGCTCGTCGAAGAAGGGCGCCTCGCGCACGAGCCGGGCCCGGCCGTTGATCCGCAGCGTCTCGTTGCGGCCGGGGATCAGGAAGATCAGCCCGACGTGCGGGTTTCTCAGGACGTTGAGGAATCCGTCCGCCCTGCGGTTGCCGGGGCGGTCCGGGATCGCGATCGTGGCGTCGTCGATGACGTGCGCGAACCCCGCCGGATCGCCCTTGGGCGAGACGTCGCAGGTGCCGTCGGCGCCGGACGTGGCGATGAGGCAGAACGGCGAGGCCGCCAGCCACTCCCGGTCGCGCTCGTGCAGGAGCATCCGTTCCTTGGTCGCGGCCCTCGGCATGACCTCGCCGAGCAGCTCGCGCAACTCGGCCTCCGACTCGATCTCCGCCCAGCTCATGCGATCTCCATTCGGGGTGTTTCGCTTATTTTGTCAGGAGCGGGGTCAGTAGCCGATGGGGTTTTCGCAGGGCGAGACTCACCTGGTCCTGCCGCGTGTCGTCGCGCAGCCCCGGCCCGGGGCGGACCTCGATCTCCTCGATCGGCACACCCCTGCCGCAGGCGGCACAGAACGACACGTCGTCGAGCCTGGTGCCGCAGGACACGTGGTGGTACAGCCGGCGAGGGCCGTTGGCGGCGAGGTGGCGCTCGCCCCACGCGCCCAGTGACAGCACGGGGATCCAGAGCCCGCGCCCGACCGGGGTCAGGACGTATTCGTCGCGCGGAGGCGCGTCCTGGTAGCGGCGTCGTTCGAGGACGCCCGCCGCGACGAGCGCCGACAGCCGCTGGGACAGCACGGCCTTGGGGATGTCGAGGTGGGCCTGGAAGTCGCCGAAGCGGCGCACGCCGTACATGGCGTCGCGGACCACGAGCAGCGTCCATCGCTCGCCGATCACTTCCAGGGCACTGGCCAGTGAGCAGTCCTGGCCGTCGTAGTTCTTGCCGAGCGCCATGAGCCCATGTTAGTTCATTCACCGAACCGTGGTAGCCTGCGCGCCATGAGTTCAGTGACCGAACCGACACGTGTGCCTCCGTACACGCTGGCCGTGGCCTCGTCGGCGCCGCTGCTGGTGATGGCCTCTTTCACGCTGCCGATGGTGACGCTGCCGCAGATCTCCCGATCGCTCGGCGCCGGTCCGACGGGGCCCGTGTGGATCCTGGGCTCCATCGCGCTCGGGCTCGCCTCGCTGCTGCTGGTCGCCGGTGGTCTGGCCGACGACTACGGGCGCCGGCGGGTGCTGGTGACGGGCACAGGCGTGCTGGCCGCCTCCAGCGTGGCGGCGGCGCTGAGCACGAACGTCGCCGAGTTCGTGCTGGCCAGGCTGGTGCAGGGCGGGGCGAGCGCGGCGATGCTGGCCGCCAGCCTCGGCATCGTGGGGCACGCCTATCCGGCGGGGTCCGAGCGCGTGCGGGCCACCGGACGGTACGGGGCCATGATCGGGCTGGGCACCCTGGCGGGGCCGCTCGTGTCGGGGCTGGGGTATTCGGTGATGAGCTGGCGGGCGACGTACTGGCTGATGGGGTTGTCCGCGCTGCTGCTGACGCTCGCCTCGGCCCGCGTGCTGCGGGAGTCGGGCGGGACGGTGCCGCGCAGGTTCGACCTGCCGGGGGTGGTGCTGCTCAGTCTGGGCATCGCGGCGCTGGTCGCGGGGGTGACCGAGGGGCGTGTGGGGTGGTCGCGGCCGGTCGTGCTGGTGGCGTTCGCCCTGGCCGCGGCGCTGATCGCGGCGTTCGTGGCGGTGGAGCGGCGGCGGCCGGAGCCGCTGCTGGACCTGCGGCTGTTCGGCCGGGCGGAGTTCCTGGTGGCGACCGCGGGCGCGCTGGTGGTGGGGATGGCCATCGTCGGGCTGATCGGCTATCTGCCGACCGTGCTGGAGGCGGCCCACGGGCTGACACCGCTGGACGCGGGGCTGCTGCTGAGCGTCTGGGCGGGGCTGTCGTTCGTGTCGTCGCTGCTGGCCAGGCACGTACGGCTGGGCACGGCCGCCCGGCTGGCCCTCGGCTTCGGGCTCAGCGCGGCCGGGTTCACCGGGCTGCTGGCCACGGGCGCGTCACTGTCACTGCCGCTGGTCGTCGCCGGGCTGGCCGTGAGCGGCGTGGGATCGGGGCTGATCAACTCCTCGATCACCCATCTGGCCATCGAGAGCGTGCCCGCGCACCGGGTCTCCATGGGGTCGGGGGCGAACAACACCGCCAGGTCCTTCGGCTCCTCGCTGGGGTCGGCCGGGATGGCGGCGTCCGTCGGGGGCTTCGGGCTCGCGCAGGGAACGGCCGTCGCGGTGGGGGCCTGCGTGGCGCTCACGGGCGTCGCCGCCCTCGCCGCCCTGCGGGTCCGCTCGTAAGTCATCCCCCTTCGTCGTTGAGAGCGTCACCAGCGGCGGGCCTGGGCCATCGCGCCGAGGAGGGCGTCGCGTTCCAGCGCGAACCTGCGCGGGTCCATCCCCTGGCGCTCGGCCCGCAGGTGCAGCAGGGTCAGCTCGGTCGCCGCCTGCTGGTAGTCGCCCATCGCCCGGCCGAGCCCCGCTCCCCTGGCCCACTTGCGGGCCGCCTTGCGCGTGGGCAGCGTGGTCAGCATCCGGACGTCGGCGTCGGTGACCAGCCCGGTCTGCTGGTAGGCGGGCAGGTAGTAGGCCATCCTGGCGACGAGGTGGCGGCGTTCGACCACGGTCACGACGATGAGCAGCACCAGCGCCGCCATGATCACCAGGTAGGCCGCGCCCAGCCAGGACAGCGAGTTGGTGGTGGCGGCGCCGTTCCAGAGGCCGTGCAGGAAGACCGCGGCGCAGTAGCCGAGCGGGATCGCGGCGTACCTGAACGCCGTGCGCCGGGTCAGCGCGTACGCGACGCCGAGCCCGATCATGGAGGTGTAGATCGGATGGCCGAGCGGGTCGATCAGCCCGCGCAGCACGAAGAGCTGCACCGCGCCGCCCGCACCGTCCTCCCCGAACGCGAGCAGGTAGTAGCCCACGTTCTCCACGGCCGCGAAGCCGAGGCCGGCCATGGAGGCGTAGACGATGCCGTCGGTCAGGCCGTCGATCTCGACCCGGCGGCGCAGCAGGAGCAGCAGCGCCGAGCCCTTCAGCGCCTCCTCGATCACCGGCGCCAGCACGACGGTGCCGATGTTCTCGACCGCGGACGACGTGTAGCCGGCCCGGAGGAACAACTGCTGGCCGGCCAGCGTCAGCGCGATCCCCGCGACGATGGCCACCCCCGCTCCCCACGCGAAGGCGAAGGCGAGGTTGAGCTTCGGCTCGGGTTCGAGCCGGTCGAGCGAGAGCACGGCCGCGAGCAGCACCGGCAGCGGCGCCACGGCCAGCAGCGCGGACAGGCCGAACCCGATGGGACCGCCGGAGAGCAGCATGACGGCCAGCACGATCAGGGCGAGGACGCCGGAGACGACCAGTCCGATCAGCAGGGCCTTACTGGGACGCTGAACGAGCAACGGAGCAGTCATGGTGGTGCCTCTTTTCCCTTCGGCTCCGCCCACTATGCGTGCCGCGTATCTACAGCCGCTTAACGATCGCTTGATTCGCGGTAGTACGGGTCTGCGACCACGGACTCACCCTCGGTGTACGCATACACCTCCCGGCCGGAGACGAATACTCTCAGCGCCCGGCTCATGACGTCCAGTGGATCGCCCGACCAGATGACCACGTCCCCGTCGAGCCCCGGCCGCAGCGCGCCGACCCGGTCGTCCAGGCCCATGATCCGGGCCGGGTTCACGGTGATCGAGCGCAGCGCCTCGTCGCGGTCGAGCCCTTCCTTGACCGCCAGCGTGGCCTGGTGGACGAGGAAGTGGATGGGCACGACGGGATGGTCGGTGGTGATCGCCACCTCGACCCCGGCGCGGGCCAGGATGCCCGGGTTGCGCAGGCTGCGCTGCCGCAGCTCCACCTTCGACCGGCTGGTGAACAGCGGGCCGATGATCACCGGCACGTTCCGCTCGGCCAGCGTGTCGGCCAGCAGGTGCCCCTCCGTACCGTGGTTGATCACCAGGCGGTAGCCGAACTCGCCGGCCAGCCTGAGCGCGGTGGCGATGTCGTCGGCGCGGTGGGTGTGCTGGCACCACGGCAGCTCGCCGTCCAGCACCCGGACCAGGACCTCCAGCGTGCCGTCACGATCGAACGGCTTGCCCTCCGTCTCAGCGGCCGACCTCTTGGCCTTGTAGTCCTGCGCCTTCATGAACGCGTCGCGGATCACGGCGGCCACGCCCTGGCGGGTGGACGGCAGCTTCTTCTGGTCGCCGTACACGCGCTTGGGGTTCTCACCGAGCGCGCTCTTGACGCTCACCGGCTCCCGCAGCAGCATCTCGTCCACGGACCTGCCCCAGCACTTGATCGCGACCGTCTGGCCGCCGATCGGGTTGCCGGAGCCCGGCTTGATCACGGCGGTCGTCACGCCGCCCGACAGCGCGTCGCCGAAGGCCAGGTCGGCCGGGTTGATGGCGTCGAGCGCGCGCAGGCGGGCGCCGTTGGGGTCGGTCATCTCGTTGGTGTCCTGACCGGCCCAGCCCTCGGCCTCCTCGTAGACGCCGAGGTGTCCGTGAGCCTCCACGAAGCCGGGCAGCACCCAGCCGCCCGCGGCGTCGACCACCGTGGTCCCCTCGGGCACCTGCACGTCCCGGCCGACCGCGATGATCTTCCCGTCCTGGATGAGGACGGTTCCGCCGTCGATGGGGTCGCCGTCGACGGGTACGACATATCCGCTGGTGATAGCAAGATTCATGACTCGTAAACTATCGGGGAGTGGGTAGCGGGCCATCATGACCTCACAGCTGTACCGCCGATGGCTGCTCGAACTCTGGAACGGCGACTTCGGCCTGGCCCGCGAACTGGTCACCCCGTCCTTCGCCGGCCACTGGCCCGGCATGGAGGTGTCGGGGCCGGAAGGGCTGGTCGAGGCACTGGAGCAGGCGCACGCGCCGTTCGCCGACGTCAAGGTCAGCCTGGACGTGGGACCGATCGTGGACGGCGACCTCGTGTCGGCGCGGTGGACGTTCGCGGGGACGTACCGGGGCGGGCTGCCCGGCGCGACGGCGGCGGAGGGGACCAGGATCGCCTTCAGCGGTCACGACATTCTGCGGGCCGAGGACGGCAGGTTCGCGGAGTACTGGGTGATCTCCGATGCCCAGACCTTCATGCGACAGCTCGGTATAGGTTGATAATTCCTGATTGCTGAGCGCGAGGGTGGTGCATGTCCTCCGAGATCCACGGCCCCGGCGCGGGCCCGGCCCCACGACCGCTGGGGGACGAGGAGCTGACGGGCCTGCTGGCCAAGCAGCAGTTCGGCGCGCTGTCCACCAACCAGGGCGGCGGGGACCCGCAGATGTCCACCGTGCTCTACACCTGGGACCCCGAGCAGCGCGTGGTACGGATCTCCACCAAGGCCGACCGGCCCAAAGTCCGCCAGCTGCACAAGGACCCGCGCTGCGCGCTCTACGTGGCCAGCGACGACTTCTGGTCGTACGCCGTGGCGGAGGGCCAGGCGGAGCTGTCGCCGGTGACCGCGGAACCGGGTGACGAGGTGGGCCTCGAACTGCTGGCCATGCGGCCGGCGTTCGCCGCACCGGCCGACGCGCAGACGTTCCTGCGGCAGATGGTGGCGGATCGGCGGCTGGTGATCAGGCTCAGAGTCTCGAATCTGTACGGGACCGCGCTGTCGGGCCTGCCTGATCAGCCCGACCTGCCCGGTCTACCTGGTTTGCCCGGCCAGTCCGGTCACCCTGGCGCGCCCGGTCAACCCGGCCTTCCTGGCCTCCCTGACCTGTCCGGCTTGTCCGGCGGGTGAGGCCACGGCGAGCGCAGCCGTCCACCTGATCGCCAACCTCCCGCCCCACCCTGACAGCACCGCGCGTACCGAATGCCCGCGCGAATGCTCGCGTATCGAACGCCCGAGCGTCGCATAGCCGCCCACCGCATACCCGCACGTCCCATACCCGCGCGCCGCATACCCGCACGTCCCATACCCGCACGCCACATGCTCGTCTGCCGGATGCCCGCGTGTCGAATGCTCGCGTGTCGAATGCTCACCCGCAGGGCATCCCAGGGCTACTCTTCTCTCAACTTCAAGTCACGAGACGTTGTCATCGTCGAGTCGTTGTCTCTCCCCAGCTGAGGAGACCCATGTTCAGGCGACTCGCCGTCACCGTCTCGACCTCCCTCACCCTCCTGATCACCACCACGGCCCTGCCCGCCCACGCGGAGACCACCACTTTCGCGGACACTCCCACCATCGTGGCCCACCGCGGCGCCTCCGCCTACGCCCCCGAAAACACCATCGCCGCGTTCGAACTGGCCGCCACGATGGACGCCGACATGTTCGAACTCGACGTCCAGGAGACCAAGGACCACCAACTGGTCCTGATGCACGACACGACCCTGACCAGGACGACCGACGCCGAACGGGTCTTCCCCGGCCTGTCTCCCTGGAACGTCGGCGACCTCACCCTCGCCCAGATCCGCCGCCTGGACGCCGGTTCGTGGCTGTCCGGCGAGTACGACGGCGAGCGCGTCCCCACCCTCGCCGAGGCCCTGCGCGCGATGAGCGGTTCCGGGCTCGCGCTGCTGCTCGAAGTCAAGTCACCCGGCCTCTACCCCGGCATCGAGGCCCGCATCGCCGACGAACTGCGGCGTTCCCCCTGGTGGCTGGAGCCGGGACGGCTGGTGGTGCAGTCGTTCGACTGGGACTCGATGCGCACCTTCGACCGGCTGCTGCCCGGAACGCCGATCGGCCTGCTCGGCACACCGTCCACCGGGCAACTGCCCGCCCTGGCCAGGTTCGCCGACCACATCAACCCGCCGTACACCACACTCACGGCCGCGTACGTGCGCCGCGTCCACTCTCTCGGCATGGACGTCCTCACCTGGACCGTCGACAGCCCCGCGACCATGCGCCTCATGCTCTCCCACGGGGTGGACGGCATCATCACCAACAGACCGGACGTCCTCCACGACCTGATCACCGCCTGACGATCACCCACGAATCACGGCGTGCGACCGGCGAGCTGGGCCGACGCGTGGGCCCGATCCCACGCCCACCGCAACGCAACCCAGAACACCACCGCATACCCGCCGAACATCCCCAGCAGCAACACCATCAACGCCTGCTCCGGCAACCCGGTCGCGTCCATCGCGTAATCGATCACGGCCACGTAGTCGCGTTCGGCCCAGTGCCAGATCACGTACACGAAGAGCTGCAACAACGGGCTGACCACGAACGCGGTCACTGCCACCGTCACAAGCACCCGCCCCCGCCCAACCCGGTCACCCCCACTCTGACCACGCGACCCCTGATCACTTCCAGCCCGATCACGGCGGCCCCGGCCACTCCTGCTCCGGGCCGCCAACAGCCCGATAGCCGTCCACGCCACCACCTGGGTAGCCACCACACCGGAGACAGCAACCAGAACATTGCCCCACGGATCCGGCGCATCCCTGTGGTAGTCGACGCAACAATCCAGCCCGACGATCATGTCCTCATTGCCGATCAACCAGGCCACCACCACCATCGCCAGCCGATGCACCCCGTACAACAGCGCCCCGAACCCCACGGCGAGAACCGCGATCCGCCCCATAAGTCGGAGCATGACCGACACACCCCACCAGGTCCAGCGCGCATAGGGTGTCGCGTGATGATCACACAACCACCTGAGCCGCCCTACATCACGGCCTTGCGACCCAAGTTGGCGACAACGTCGGAAGCTCGGGCATGGCAAGCCGTACGAGAACTGGCCCGGCATCCGGCGCCCGCCGGTCAGGCGCGTACGGCGCTGACGCTGGCCGGCCAGTTCGCGGCCAAGCTGACCTCGCCGCACACCGACAAGCTGCTGAAGCTATGGCCGGAGTCGACCGATCCCGAGGCATTCGCGGAGTTGGTGCTGGCGCCCGCGTTCGTACGGGAAGGGCGTACTGAGCTGACGTTGACCAAGGTCGCTTCCGTCCCGGGCCTGCGCCACCTGACCGCCCTGCGCTCCTTGCGCTTCGAACGCTGCCGGAACCTGTCCGACCTCTCCGAGCTCGCCGGGCTGACCGGCCTGACGGAACTCGACCTGAGCGGCTGCGTGTCGGTCACGGACGTGGAGCCGCTGGCCGGTCTGACCGCATTGAGCAGCCTCGACCTGCAAGGCTGCTCCCTGGTGTCGGACATCTCGCCGCTGATGAGGCTGCACGAGCTGCGCACCCTGGACCTCATGGGAACCTCGGTGGCGAGCCTCGACGGCATCGCGGAGGGCATGCCCCGGCTGGAGGACCTCAATCTGCAGTCCTGCCGTGCCCTCCGGGACATCGCACCCCTGTCGGGTCTGCGGCACCTGACCGCGTTGTGGCTCAGCGGCAGCCCGAACCTGAACGGTCTCGACGGCCTGGGCCACCATCCGCATGTGACCTCGCTCGGCGCCCCGACCTGCCCGCTCACCGATCTGAGCGCGTTGTCCCGCCTGCCGACGCTGACTGAGATCACCATCTTCAAGCGTAACCGGCTCACCTCGCTGAACGGGCTCGAAGGGCATCCGTCGATCAGAACGGTCCATCTGGTCGAGACCGAACGTCTCAAGGACCATTCCGCCCTGGCCACCATGCCCGTCCTCCGCGAGCTGAGCCTCCACCGACTGCACCACCTCACCGATTTATCCGCCTTCAGCGGCCTGTCGCACCTGGAGCGGCTCGTCATCCACCAGGGCCGGCAACTGCGCAGCCTGGGCGCAATCGAGCTTCCGGCGCTGCGCTCCTTGAGCCTGTACGGCTGCGAGTCCTTGACGGATCTCGGCGACTTGTCCGGACTGCCGGCGCTGTCCAAGGTCCTGATCCATGACTGTCCGAAGCTGCCCGCCACCACAGCCGCCGACCTCGTGGCCTCGGGCATCGAGGCGCTCTAGTACTGAGCGGGAAGCCGCTACCCAGCCATGGTGATCACGTCCGATTTCCGCCAGCCGAGACACCCTGCCACCAGCGATGCTGGAAGCGTGGGAACGGAATCAATTTCGCCGACACCCCCTCGCACTCACGGAACGAAGGGAGGCACGATGCCCCTGACCGGGCACAGGACCCACACGGTGGTGGACAGCCCCGTCGGCCCTCTCACCCTCGTCGCGATCGACGGAACCCTCACGGGCCTCTACATGCGCCGCCAGCGCCACCGCCCTCCCGAGGAGACCTTCGGCGTACCGGACCCGGAGCCGTTCACCGAGGTCATCACCCAGCTCCGGGCCTACTTCGAGGGCCGTCTGACCAGCTTCGACCTGCCCATGGTCTTCAACGGCACCCCGTTCCAGCAACAGGTCTGGACGGCCCTGCAAGAGATCCCGTACGGCGAGACGATCAGCTACGCCCAGCTCGCCGACCGCATCGGCCGCCCGACCGCCGCCCGAGCCGTGGGCCTGGCCAACGGCAAGAACCCGATCGGCATCATCGTCCCCTGCCACCGCGTCGTGGGCTCCACCGGCGACCTCACCGGCTACGGCGGCGGCCTGCCCACCAAACGCCACCTCCTCGCCTTCGAAGCCGGCACCCTCGACTCCACCCTCTTCTGACCCTTGGCTCCTGTGACGCTTCTTCAGGATGATGGCCGAATCCAAGGGTGGCATCCCGAAACCTGCCGATCAGAGGCCCGGCACTCCCCCTTGCACGAGTTAAGGGCAGAAAGCGAACAGTATGCCCGCTTTCTGCCCTTAATCAGGCGTTCTCGCCTACGCCACCAAGGTCAGCTGCAGCCGCTGGTCGAGCCGCAGCCCTCGCAGACGTAGCAGCTGCCCGCCGGTCGCATCTTCGTGCCGCACGTCATGCAGAGCGGTGCGTCCGCCGTGAAGCGCTGGTGGCTTTCCAGGGTCAGCTCCTGGACCGGCTGCTCCTCCGTCTTCGGCTGGGCGGCCTCGATCGGTGCCGACTGGGCCAGAGTTTCCCGGTCCATCGTCTCCTGCAGCGCCGCCGGGTCCTCGCCACGCTGCTGGGCGGCGCGTTCGGCCGCCGAGAAGATGCCCAGCGCCGCTCGCTCGTCGTAGGGCAGGTGGTCGAGCGCCAGGCGGCGGAAGATGTAGTCCATCACCGAGGTGGCCATCCGGATGTCCGGGTCGTCGGTCATCCCGGCCGGCTCGAAGCGCATGTTGACGAACTTGCTCATGTACGTCTCCAGCGGCACCCCGTACTGGAGCCCGATCGAGATCGCCACCGAGAAGGCGTCCATGACGCCCGCGAGCGTCGAGCCCTGCTTGGACATCTTGAGGAAGACCTCGCCGAGCCCGTCGTCGGGGTAGGACGAGGCGGTCATGTAGCCCTTGGCGCCGCCGACCGTGAAGCGGGTGGTCATGCTCGGCCGCTGGTTGGGCATACGACGCCGGGTCGGCCGGTTGACCTCGATGACCTTGACCTCGGGCTCCTGCGGCTGCGCCTCCTTGACCTCCTGCTTCTTGGAGCCGTCGCCGGCCGACAGCGGCTGGCCCACCTTGCAGTTGTCGCGGTAGACGGCCAGCGCCTTGAGGCCGAGCTTCCAGCCCTCCAGGTAGACCTGCTCGATGTCGTCGATGGTGGCCGACTCGGGCAGGTTGACCGTCTTGGAGATGGCCCCGGAGAGGAACGGCTGCGTGGCCGCCATCATGCGCACGTGGCCCATGGGCGCGATGGCGCGTTCGCCCATGGCGCAGTCGAACACCTCGTAGTGCTCGCGGCGCAGGCCGGGCGCGTCGACGACGTGGCTGTGCTCGCCGATGTACTCGACGATGGCCTCGATCTGCTCCTGCTGGTAGCCGAGCTGCTTGAGCGCGCGCGGGATCGTCTGGTTGACGATCTGCATGGACCCGCCGCCGACGAGCTTCTTGAACTTGACCAGCGCCAGGTCCGGCTCGATGCCGGTGGTGTCGCAGTCCATCATGAGACCGATCGTGCCGGTGGGCGCGAGCAGGCTGGCCTGGGCGTTGCGGTAGCCGTTCTTCTCGCCCAGCTTGAGGCACTCCGACCACTGCCGGGACGCCTCGTTGTGGATCTTCGCGTCCATGCCGCCGACCGTGCGCAGGTCGTCGTTGGCCGCGGCGTGCTTGCGCATCACGCGCTTGTGCGGCTCGGCGTTGCGGGCATATCCGTCGTACGGGCCCACGACCGCGGCCAGCTCGGCGCTGCGCCGGTAGGACACACCGGTCATCAGGGACGTGATCGCCGCCGCCACGGCCCGGCCGCCGTCGGAGTCGTACGCGTGCCCGGTCGCCATGAGCAGCGCGCCCAGGTTCGCGTAGCCGATGCCGAGCTGCCGGTACGCCCGCGTCGTCTCGCCGATCTTCTCCGTGGGGAAGTCGGCGAACGTGATCGAGATGTCCATCGCGGTGATGATCAGCTCGGTCAGCTTGACGAAGTCGGCGATGTTGAAGGTGTTGTCGTCCTTCAGGAACTTCAGCAGGTTGATGCTGGCCAGGTTGCAGGAGGAGTTGTCCAGGTGGACGTATTCGCTGCACGGGTTGCTGGCCGTGATCCGCCCCGTCTCGGGGGTGGTGTGCCAGTCGTTGATCGTGTCGTCGTACTGGACACCCGGGTCGGCGCACTCCCAGGCGGCCTTGGCCATTTTGCGGAACAGGTCCTTGGCGTCGATCTTCTCGATGACCTCGCCGGTCAGGCGGGCCCGCAGACCGAAGTCGCCGCCCTGCTCCACCGCGCGCATGAACTCGTCGGAGACGCGCACGGAGTTGTTGGCGTTCTGGTACTGGACGCTGACGATGTCCTTGCCGCCGAGGTCCATGTCGAACCCGGCGTCCCGCAGCGCGCGGACCTTGTCCTCCTCGCGCGCCTTGGTCTCGATGAACTCCTCGATGTCGGGGTGGTCGACGTCGAGCACGACCATCTTGGCCGCCCGGCGCGTGGCGCCGCCCGACTTGATCGTCCCGGCCGAGGCGTCGGCGCCGCGCATGAACGACACCGGCCCGCTGGCCGTGCCACCGCTGCTGAGCAACTCCTTCGACGAACGGATCCGCGACAGGTTGACCCCCGACCCGGAGCCGCCCTTGAAGATCACGCCCTCTTCCTTGTACCACTCCAGGATCGACTCCATCTGGTCGTCCACGGAGAGGATGAAACACGCGCTGACCTGCTGCGGCGACTGCGTGCCCACGTTGAACCAGACCGGCGAGTTGAACGCGAACACCTGGTGCGCCAGCGCGTGCTTCAACTCGTGGTCGAAGATCTCGGCATCCTCTTCAGAGGCGAAGTACCCGTTCTCGATGCCGGTTCTGGTGTAGACGCCGACGACCCGGTCGATCAGCTGCTTCAGGCTCCACTCGCGCTGCGGCGTGCCCACGGCGCCGCGGAAGTATTTGGTCGTCACGATGTTGGCCGCGTTGACCGACCAGAACGCGGGGAACTCGACGCCTCGCTGCTCAAAATTGATCGAGCCGTCGCGCCAGTTCGTCATGACGACGTCGCGGCGCTCCCACTGGATTTCGTCATACGGGTGCACACCGGGCTTGGTGAAGATCCTCTTCATCTTCAGTCCTTTGCGCGGACGCTTACCCCCGCGCGCGACTGAACCGCTGGCCGTCTCCGTCATGACTCCCCCTTCTCCGCCTTCAACTGTGAGATCTCGGCCTCGAAGTCCGCCAGGCTCTCGAAACCGCGATATACCGATGCGAACCGCAGGTAGGCCACCTCGTCGAGCTCCCGCAGCGGGCCCAGGATGGCCAAACCCACCTCGTTGGAGGGGATCTCGGCCGCGCCCTTGGCCCTGATGGCCTCTTCCACCCGCTGCCCGAGCTGCGCCAGCGAATCCTCGCTGACCGGCCTGCCCTGGCACGCCCGCCGCACGCCCGCGACGACCTTGTCCCGCGAGAACGGTTCCGTCACTCCGCTGCGCTTGCTGACCATGAGCAGTACGGTCTCCTGCGTGGTGAACCTGCGCCCGCATTCGGGACAGGTGCGCCGGCGCCGGATGGCCGCGCCGTCGTCCGTGGAGCGGCTGTCGATGACCCTGGTGTCAGGGTGGCGACAGAACGGACAGTGCACGCTTCTCGCCTCCAAGACCTGCGGTCACCACACGCGCCCTCACCGCCATGACGGGACGCTCGCGCACACTCCACGGGTGCCCATGGAGCGGTCATAGAAACACAAGGTGTGGTGAACTACATCGGTGTAACTACTAGATGTTGTGGTCCAACCGTAGAAGCGAGCGACCATGAACGCAAGTTGAGCCGGCCCTTCCCGCCGAAGTCCCACCGAAGTCGCTGATCAGCCCACTGTCCCCATCCGCCCCGGGCGTGTCGGCCGATCGTGAGTGATCTTCTTGCAGGTGAGGCGTCACATCGGTTGCTCCGGGCCTCGTTCGTGAACAAACCTCACAACGGTACCGAACGACACCTCCACCGCTTCCGCCCCGCCCCATGAGCCTCCGTCACACACCGGTCTTCAGCACTTTCCATACGTACGCCCATTACGCCCTCTGATCCCTCGCACCGGGATCCGTTATGTATAACCCCTCTCACCTGCGCTCTCATCCCTCCACAGGGCCTGTCTGCCCAGGATTCCTCGCGCTTTTCGGCCGGTCCCAGGCTTGTTCGCGGTCGGCGTCATACGACTGCGCCGGCCCCCTCGGGCCGCTCTCGTGCGCCGGTCGCTTCGGGCGCGACATTCGTCTGCCGGTGCTTCACGGCCCCGGCGGTTCACGACGTGCTCGGGAATGGTGGCGCCGGGCAACCCGCCCGGGCGGCCACGGCTGAGCTCTGTGCCACTCTCAGCCGCTGCCCGGACGACGAGGACTTCCAGCCCCTGCACGCGGGGTTGTCCGAGACCAGTGTGGCCTTCCGCGATCGGGCAGCCGAGCACAGGCCACCAGGCAGAGGACGCCTGGGACGGGGCCGTCACCCGGCGCTTGCCGGCAGGACGCTCCCGTCTGACCAGGCAGGCCCAGCTCTCGGCCTCTGCGAGAACCCGTGGCGAGCGACGGCCCGACCGAATGTGGCGGCCGGGGGCGGACGGGCGGGGGTCCTCGTCAGCCCGTCAGCCGCCGTAAAGCCGTCGGCCGCCGTAAGGTGGCCACTCGCCGTGAGGTCATTGCTCGCCGTGAGATCGCCGCCCATTGTGGGATCGCTGCTCGTTGTGGGTCGCTGCTCGTTGTTGATTCGTTGCTCGGCGTAATGCCCCCACCAGTCACGGGGCTGCTATTCACCGTGAAGCCGCTGTATGCCGGGAATGCCCTCGCCAGCTGTGTAGCCGTCACTCACCGTGGGCCGTTGTACGCCCACAATGCCCTTGTGCGCTGTGGAGCCGTCACTCACCGTCGGGCCGTGGTACGCCCGCAATGCCCTAGTCCGCCGTAGGGCCGTTGTTCGCCTTGGCCGTTGTTCACCTTGGCCGTTGTTCGCCGCCAAACAGTCAGCAGCCGTGAGCCCCGAGATCGTCGCAGTGCCAGCGGTTGTTGTGATCCCCCACAGTCACCGTAAGGCGGCGGTGTCGTTCGGGACGTACAGTCGGCTGCCGGGTCGGATGAGGGAGTCGGGCAGGCCGTTCAGCCGCTTGATCTCCTCCACCAGGGCCGTGGGGGTGTCCCCCTCGGAAAGTGCCTCGGCGATCTTCCACAAAGTGTCCCCCTCGTGAACTTCCACCCACGGCAGCCCAGCGTGGCCAGTCACTACGACCTGGACGTCCGCGTGCCCCGCCGCCCGCGTACCGAGCCAGAATCCCCCGAGCGACAGCAGCGCCACCACGGTCACCAGCACGACCCGGCCCCGGCGCGTCAGCCGGACAGGGGTAGCGCCGTTCCGGGTCAACCGCACCGGGGCAGCACCGGTCCTGCTCAGCCGAACGGGACCGATCCCGGTGCCGGTTCCGGTACTGCGCCGCCCCTGGGCACCACGCCGCCTCGCGACGCTACGCTGCCCGGCGCTGTCGCGCCGCCCTACGCCGTCGCGCTGCCCCTCGCTGTCGCGCCAGCCCTTGGTGTCGCGCCGCCTCCCCTCGGCACCGGGCTTTCTGCCAGCGATGCGCCGCACTTCAGCGCCGTTGGGCCGGCCGGAAGGGCCGTTCGGACGGGATGCGTCGCCCGCCCGGGAGGACGAGCTTTTCCGTCGCAGGAGACGACCACCTGCCCGGGAGAGCAGGCCGCCCCGTGCAGCGGCTCCCCGTGCGGCTCCCTGTGCGGCGGCACCCTGCGCGGCGGCACCCTGCGCAGGGACGCCCAATGCGGCGGGTTCGGCGCTCTGCCGCGAGGTCGATCCGGCTCGCCGAGGTGATGATCCCATCCGTGAACCGGCCCACCCAGGCGGTGATCCGATCCGTGAACCGGCTCGCTCAAGTGATGCTTCGTTCCGCCGAGACGGAGATCCGCCCTCTTGAGCGGGCGGGCCCGCCCCCTGGATGAGGGAGCCGATCCGCCATCGTCCGCCGGCGGACGATGATCGTCTCGCGGCGGATGACCGCTCGTCGCCGATCGTGGATCTGCTCCCTTCGGTGGTGACCGGGCGGAGCTCCACTCCTGGCTTGCGGGCCGACGCGGCGTCATCCGCGCCGTCCGGCGTGCCGCTTCTCCGCCCCCGTCGCGATCTCGTGTTCGCGGACGGCATTGTGTCGTCGGAGTCGTCACTCCCCGTACGCGGTGGCGGGACGAGGCGCAAATGGGATCTTCCCCCACCAGTTGCGCGGGGCCCCAACCTCTTACCGGAATTCGCTCGGACACCGGCCTTCACCCGCGTATTGTCTCCCCGTCGATCCTTACTCTGCGTGGCATCGGCTATCAGTGTGAGCTGGTTGACGTCTTCGCTGGTCGTGTCCGTATTTGTGGGCGTTCCCATGGATGACCTCCTGCCGTGTGGCCTGAGGAAAAGGCCAAATAAAGATCAGCAAATCGAACACGGTGTCGATCGAACTCCCGTACGATGTTGTACACCACACTGGCGACTTTTTCGAGGAAGACTCGAACAATTGTTTGAAGATGATCTTCAACAGCGATACGGTCGCTGTGTGCGACATCAGGACCACGGACCGGGAGGTTCGCCGGTAAGGCGGGCCGCCAGGCGAGGAGGAGGAAGAGCATGACCGAGCGGGATGGCGCAAACGGGGTCAGCGACCTCGCGGTGCGCCGGCGAGACTCCCTGGGGCTGACCCCCAGGCAGCGCAAGATCCTCGAGGTGATCCGCGACTCGGTGCAACAGCGCGGATATCCGCCGTCCATGCGCGAGATCGGCGAGGCGGTGCAGCTGACGAGCACCTCCAGCGTGTCGCATCAGTTGACGGCGTTGCAGCGCAAGGGCTACCTGCGGCGCGACCCGCACCGGCCGCGCGCGCTTGAGGTCCGGCTGCCGGGCGAGCCCGTGCTGTGGGTCGACCCCGACGCCGGCGACGAGGAGCCGACGGTCAACCGCCCCACCGCCGCCTACGTCCCGCTCGTGGGCCGTATCGCCGCCGGTGGGCCGATCCTGGCCGAGGAGAGCGTCGAAGACGTCTTCGCGCTGCCCAAGCAGCTCGTCGGCGAGGGCACGCTGTTCCTCCTCCAGGTCGCGGGTGACTCGATGATCGAGGCCGCCATCGCCGACGGCGACTGGGTGGTCGTCCGCCAGCAGCCGGTGGCCGAGAGCGGCGACATCGTGGCGGCCATGATCGAGGGCGAGGCCACGGTCAAGACCTTCAAGCGCAAGGACGGGCACGTCTGGCTCGTCCCCCACAACCCCAACTACGAGCCGATCCCGGGCGACGAAGCCAGCGTCCTGGGCAAGGTCGTAGCGGTCCTGCGCCGGCTCTAGCGCGGAACGGGACCGGGGCAGTCCTGTTCGTTTCGTTCGTTCCGGGTCACACCGTCTGGGATTCGGAGTCGCAGGCCGGAAGGCGTGTGTTCTGATCGTCTCGGGTCAGAGGCCCTGGGATTCAGCGGCGCAGGCTGAAGGGCATGTGTCCCGTTCGTCCCGGGTCAGACGTCCTGGAAGTCGGAACTGCAAGCTGAAGGGCATGCGTCCATTCGTTCCAGGTCAGAGGTCCTGGAAATCGGAGCCGCAGGAGCTGAAAGGCGTGCGTCCCGTTCGTTCCAGGTCAGAGCTCCTGGGGTGCAGAGCCGCAGGGCCTGGGTCCTGTTCTTTCCGTGTCGCACCGCCTGCGGCGCAGAGTCGCAGGCCGCAAGACGTGCGTCCCGTCGCCGCCATCGCGCCGGCGGTCGCACCGCATGATTGATCGATGAGGTACGCCGCATCCGCGCCTCCAGGGGGCGTTTGGTGCTGCTGCCTGGTCACCGGTTGACGGGTCCGTCGCCGCTCCTACGCCGACAGCCACGGCGTGGGGGCGGCAGGCCATACGTCTCGGGCATCTCCGACATACGACCGCAACTCGCTCCCGGCCTCCTCCTCCCGGTGAGCGACAGGGTCGCCTCGGGATGCCCGGCGACGGCACGCAACGAAGACGGCCTGGCTCGTGGCTCATGATCCCCATCTCCTGCACCCGTGATGGGGTACCCGTCTCGTTGCTCAGGGTGTTCGCCCCACTCGGGGTGTTTGTCTCAGATGACGCGTCCTCAGGGACGAGGGCCGGGCCGTGGATGGTGCCGGTCGGCCCAGGGCAACACGATGCGGGCGTAGGCAGTGATGGCGGCGACGATGGTGATGGCGAAGCAGTCGTAGCCGTCGGTGTGGCGGAAGCCGTGCGGGTTGGGTGCTGCCGTTGCCGCCGATCTTCACGCCGCTCGGAGCGTCTTGTCGATCGTCGCCCTGGACAGGGTGCCGGTCATGGTCGCGCGACCGGCCTGGATATCGCGTGCCGGAGAGATTGGGGACGGCGGCGATTTCTGCTCGTCAGCTTGCTGTCGGTGTGCGCGGGTACCAGCGGAGCCGGCTGCGGTATAGCTGTTCGAGGTCGCTCATGCGGCACCTCCGGCGGGGCGCGTGTGCCGCCGGGCGGCGGCGCGGACCGATGGTCGGCACGTGGGAAAGATCGAGAAGCCTGCTCCTCGGCGAAGCGGCGTAGGTGTGTGAGGGCGCAGGTGCGTTGGGGCGTGAGGGCGCAGACGCGTTGGGGCGTGAGGGCGCAGACGCGTTGGGGCATGAGTGCGTGAGGGGGTAGGGGCGCCTCCGTGTCGGCAGCAGCCTCGAACGGCTCAGGCTGATGATCGTCCGGAGACTGCCTCTCCGCAGGGCAGGTGCGGCTGACGGTCCACAGGGCAGGTCAGCTGTGGGTGTGGCAGTTGTTCGTCCACAGCGCAGATCAGCTGTGGGTACGGCGGCTGTCTGGCCGCCGGGCAGGTCGGCCGCGCGTGCGGCGGCTCGCCCGCGAGGCGTCAGCGGTTGTGGTAGAGCTTGTGGGCTGCGGTGATGGTGTGGTCGGCGAAGTCCAGGACGTCTCTTCTGCGTTCGAACGGGGAGCCGTACAGCGAGCGTCTCGGCGTGCCGAAGTGGTCGCCGAGGCCCGAGAGGACCCCCGCCACCGTCGGCGTGGCCGTGTCCTCCTCGCGGAGTCGCAATGCCTCGTTCACCACCCGGTGCCAGCGCTCCGGGAAGACCTCCAGGGCGTGGCGCCCAGCCTCTGTCTTGGAGGTGATCTCGCCGGTCGCCAGCGTGTAGTGCAGCCGGGCTACGCCCGTCACCAGCCAGACGGCGCCGTACCCGCCCAGGCAGGTGAGGCCCCACGGGGAGAGGGGGCGGGCGGCGCGGGTGAGCAGGCGGCGCCAGTAGAGGTCGAGGTTGCGGTCGGTCCAGGCGGCCAGGGCGCTGGGATCGTTCCAGATCTTCAGCTCCTCCGGCTCGGGCCCCCGGCAGGTCAGGCCGTGGCGGGCGAGGGTGTGCCAGGTGACGGGGTTGAGGGTGCCCCGGCGGTCGAGCCGTCCCGCGCGGGCCTGGGGGCGCTCGCCCAGGCCGGAGGGGTCGTGGCCGAGGTCGTCCCAGGTGAGGTAGACGCCTTCGAGCGGATGGGCGCCGAGCTTGGTGTGGATGCGTTCCAGCACCTCGGCCGGCGGCGGGTCGGCCGTCACCGCCACGAAGTCGACGTCGCTGGTACCGGGCCGGTAGTCGCCCAGTGCCGCCGAGCCCTCCAGATAGAGGCCCTCCACCAGACCGGGAGCCTCCGCGTCGGCCAAGATGAGATACGTCTCAACTATCGCGGCGATCTTCGGGTGGGGCGTCATGGCCGCCCAGCCTGCCACAATCCGCCGCACCGCCTCATCACAATCACGAATCCTAGAATGAGCGAGTGAAGGACGTATATCCCCCCATAGACCTAAAATCCACGCATGATGGGCTTAAGTGGTCGGCAGTCGAGCCCGGGGTGATCCCCGCCTGGGTCGCCGACATGGACCTGCCCACCGCCCCCGCCGTCACCGAGGCCCTGCTGCGCCGGGCGGCCGGCGATCTCGGCTATCCGACCTGGCTGCTGGACCAGAACGCTGGCCCGCTGGCCGAGGCGTTCGCCGAGCGCATGGCCGCCCGCTACGACTGGCGTCCCGACCCCGCCCACGTGCGCCCGTTCAGCGACCTCAACCAGGCCGTCCAGGCGCTCCTCCAGGTCTGGACCAAGCCGGGCGACGGGGTGGCCGTGCACGCCCCGCTCTACCATCCGTTCCTGGACACGTTGCAGATCATGGAACGCCCGCTCCACCCGATCCGGATGGAGCCGGACGGCGCCACGTGGCGCTTCGAGGTGCCCGACCTGTCGGACTGCCGGGTGCTGCTGCTGGTGAACCCGCACAACCCCACAGGCCGTGTGTTCACCCACGCGGAGCTGACCGCGCTGGCCGAGAGCGCCGAACGCCACGACCTGCTCGTCATCGCGGACGAGATCCACGCCGACCTGGTCTACGAGCCGCACCGGCACATCCCGTTCGCCACGATCCTGCCCGAGCGCACGGTCACGCTCACCTCCGCCACCAAGGCGTTCAACCTGGGCGGCATCCGCTGCTCGGTGGCCCACCTCGGGCATCCCGGCCTGCGCGCGGCCATGGACGCGCAGCCCCCGTTCGTGTACGGCTCCCCGAGCGTCTTCGGCGTCGAGGCGACGGTGGCGGCCTGGCGGCACGGGGACGACTGGCTGGCCGAGACCGTGGCCCTGCTCGACCGGCACCGGCACACCCTCGCCCGGCGCCTGCCCACCGGGTTCGGCTACCGCGTCCCGGAGGCGACGTACCTGGCCTGGCTGGAGGTGGGGCGGCCGGGCATGGCGGAGGTGATCGAGCGGGAGGCCAGGGTACGGCTGAACGATGGCGCGGCGTTCGGCCCCGGTGGTGAGCACTGTGTACGGCTCAACTTCGCCACCACCGAAGCCATCCTGGACGAGATCATCGACCGGTTGATCCGCGTCGTCTGACCCGCGTCGTCTGACCCGCGTCGTCTGACCCGCACCGCCGGGTCCGCACCGCCGGGTCCGAGGCCCGCCCGGGCCGGTTCATACCGGACCCGAGCAGGCCTGTGGCAAGGCCGCGGTCAGCTCAGCGGGGGAAGGTCCGGCGGGGTGGCCGCCGGGTGTTCGTCGAGGGCCGCGAGCGCGAGCTCGATCGCCTTGTCGAGCTGCGGATCCCGCTCCGCCACCCGGTCCTGCGGCGTCATCACCACCTCGACGTCAGGGTCGACGCCGTGGTTCTCCACGCCCCAGCCGGGCCCTTCGAGCCAGAACGAGTACCGGGGCTGGGTGACCACGGTCCCGTCCACCAGCGAGTAGCGGCTGTCGATGCCGATCACGCCGCCCCACGTCCGTACGCCGACCAGCGGCCCGATCCCCCGGTTCTTGATGCCCGCGCTGACGATGTCGCCGTCGGACCCGGCGAACTCGTCGGCGATCGTCACCACCGGCCCGCGCGGCGAGTCCTCGGGGTAGCGCATCGGCTTGTAGCCGCGCGGCAGCGCCCAGCCGGTGACCCTGCGGGACAGCTTCTCCAGCACCAGCTCGGACAGGTGCCCGCCGCCGTTCTCGCGCACGTCCACGACGAGTCCTTCGCAGGCCATCTCGGTACGCAGGTCGCGGTGGAACTGCGCCCACCCACTGGCCACCATGTCAGGAACGTGCAGGTATCCGAGCCGACCGCCCGACGCCTGCCTGACGTGGGCCCGCCGGCTCTCCACCCACTCGTGGTAGCGCAGCTGCGACTCGTCGGCGATCGGGGTGACCACGACGCGGCGCACGTCACCGCCTGAGCCGGGCCGTACGGTCAGCTCGATGGGATGGTCCGCGGTGCCGGCCAGCAGCGCCAGCGGCCCGCGTACCGGATCGACCGGGCGTCCGCCGACCGCGAGGATCGCGTCGCCTGGACGGACCGCGACGCCGGGCGCGAGCAGCGGCGAGCGGGCGGCGTGGTCGGACGACTCGCCCGGCAGGATGCGGGCGACGCGCCACACGCCGTCGTCGTCCCTGGTCAGGTCGGCGCCGAGGAGCCCCTGGCGGCGTCTCGGGTCGGAGCCGCCGCCGGCCGCGTACGCGTAGGCGTGGGAGGTGCCCAGTTCGCCCTGCGCCTCCCAGAGCAGGTCGATCAGCTCGGCGCGGGAGCCGATGCGCTCGACCATCGGCTCGTAGCGGTCGAGCACGGCCTGCCAGTCGACGCCGTTCATGTCCGCGCGCCAGTAGTGGTCACGCATGAGCCGGCCCGCCTCGCGGTAGGCCTGCCGCCACTCGGCCACCGGCTCGATCTGGACGGCGATGCGGTCGAGGTCGATGGTGACGACGTCGTCGCCCTCGCTCGCGGCCCTGGTCTGCAGGCCGTTCTTGCCGTGGGTGACGAGCCTGGAGCCGTCGCCGCTGACCTCGAACGAGCGCACCTCCTTGGCCAGCTCGGACTTGGAGCGCTTCTTGAGGTCGTAGCGTTCGAGGACGACGTCCGGGCTCTGGTCGCTGCCGTCGCCGAGGCGCCCGGCGATCGGGTGACGCAGCCAGAGCAGCGCGTCCTTGGCCGCGCGCAGGTTGCCGTAACGTCCGGCCTGCACCGGTACGGGGACCACACGGCCGAAGATCCCGTCGGGATCGACCTCGGTGCGCGGCGGCTCGTCGTCCTTCTTCTCCCCCTTCGCGGGCTTGTCGTCCTCGCCGTTGAAACCGCGCCCCTGCAGCGAGGGGTCGAACGGTGACGGCGTGGCGGCCTGCAGCGGCACGATGTACGGCTTGGTCCCGTACGCGAACGCCAGGTCGAAGGCGTGCGCGTCGTAGACGGGGTCGAACGTGCGCACCGACAGGAAGGCCAGGTGCTTGCCGTCCTTGGTGAACACGGGGTCGTAGTCGACGAAGCGCGGCGGGGTCACCTCGATCACGGAGGTGCCGTCCACCCGTCCCATCTTGATCTGCGTCAGGCGTACGTCGTGCGGATGCGCCCAGGCCAGCCAGCCGGAGTCGGGCGAGAACGTCAGGCCGCTCACGTCGCCCTGCTCGGTCCTGTCCAGCTCCCTGACGTTCTCGCTGTCGAGGTCGACGACGAGCAGCCGGCCGTCGTGCGTGGCCACGGCCACGTGTTTGCCGTCGGGGGCGGCGGCCAGCTCCAGCACCCGCCCGAGCTGACCCGCGGCCAGCGTCCTGACCTCGCCGCCCGGGGTGCCGATCTCCAGGCCGTCCTCGCCGGTGGCGTCGGACACCCACACGGCCTTGCCGTCGGCGTCGAGGACCTGCGGCAGCCGTACGCGGACGCCCGGCTCGGCCCGCAGCGCGCCCGCGGGCCCGTCGCGGTGGGTCACCCAGTGGGCGGTGCCGCGAATCTCGACGGCGCTGGCGCGCCCGGTCGCGTCCGGCGCATACGCCCCGACCCGCAGCGGCGCCGGCCGCCTGGCGCGCCCCGGCCGCGGCCCGCCGAGCGTCACGTCCAGCCGGTACGGCTCCGCGTCCAGGCTCTCCATCAGCCACAGGTCACCGGCGTGGCTGTAGACGACCCGCTCGCCGTCACTGGTGGCGTGCCTGGCGTAGAACTCCTCGTGGGAGCTGTGCCGGCGCACGTCCGACCCGTCGGGCAGGCAGGAGTAGACGTTGCCGACGCCGTCCACGTCGGACAGGTAGACGATCCGGTCGCCCGACCAGCTCACCGACCAGTACTGCGCCGCGCTGTCGGCGAACAGGCGGGTGAACTCGCCGTTCCCCTCGGCGTCCACCCAGATCTTGGCGGCCGTGCCGCCCCGGTACCGCTTCCACTGCGACGGCTCACGCCAGATCGACGACACGGTGACGACCCGCGCGCCACCCCCGGCCCCAGCCCCAGCCCCAGCCCCAGCCCCGGTCGCAGCCTCGCCGATGGGCCCGTTGACGCTCACGTCGCTCACCCAGCCGTACGGCAGCCGCGCGGCCGGCCCGCCGTCGAGCGGCACCGCGTACGCCCACCGCCGGGTGTCGGAGCTCTGCCCGGTCGCGCTGACGGCGAGCACCCGCCCGTCCGCCGTCCAGCCGCGGACCGAGGTCGAGCCGCCGCCCCAGTGCGTCAGCCGCTCGCCCTCCCCGCCGTCGATCTCGGCCGCGAACACCTCGGCGGCGCCCTCCCTGGTACCGGTCCACGCGATGCGCGCGCCGTCGGGCGAGAACCTCGGGTACGACACGGAGACGCGGTCGGCGGTGAAGCGCCAGGCTCTTCCTCCGGTCAGCGGGGCGAGCCAGACGTCGTCGTCGGCGACGAAAGTGACCAGGTCACCGTGCAGGTGCGGGTATCTCAGGTATGCGCCATTTGTCACAGCTGCACACTAGTCCGCGCGGTCAAGCCCGGCCTATGGATTCTTCCGCCAGCGGACGTGCCCTGTCCCAGGAAACCGCATATCAGAGAGGCGGAGGTATGGAGGGATAAGGGATTAAATGTCGGGTTTTCGGAGAGATGAGGACACATGAAGATCTTCGCTCGCGCCCACCAGGTGCCACCGCGCCTGGCCGCCGCGGCCATCATCCTGCACTCCGGCCTCGGCAAGACCCACGTGGACGAGCAGGACGCCGCGGCCACGCACGGCATGGCCGCGGCCGCCTACCCCTTCCTCGGCCGCATGGACCCTGCGGCGTTCGTCAGGCTGCTGTCAAGGTCCGAGATCGCCCTCGGCGTGGCCCTGGCGGCGCCGTTCGTGCCGTCGCTGCTGGCCGGAGCCGCCGTGACCGGCTTCGCGGCGGGACTGCTCGGCCTGTATCTGCGCACGCCGGGGATGCGGGAGGAGGGCAGCCTGCGCCCGTCCGCGCAGGGACTGGCCGTCGCCAAGGACGTCTGGCTGCTGGGCATCGGCCTCGGCCTGGTGATCGAGGAGCTGCGCGAACGCGGCCATCATTGATCTCCGCTTCCTCGACGCTAGACCAGACAAAGTCGGGGTAGCCGGGACGCATGGTACAGATCGGCTACACCTTGATGTCCGAGCAGACCCCGGCCCGTGAGCTGGTCGACTACGCCGCCGCGGCCGAGCGCACCGGCTTCGACTACGCGGTCATCTCCGACCACTATTTTCCCTGGCTGGAGGAGATGGGGCACTCGCCCTACTGCTGGTCGGTGCTGGGTGCCGCGGCGCAGGTGACCGAGCGGCTGCCGCTCATGACGTACGTGACCTGCCCCATCATGCGGTACCACCCGGCCGTGGTGGCGCAGAAGGCGGCCACGATGGGGGTGCTCAGCAAGGGCAGGTTCACCCTGGGGCTGGGCGCGGGCGAGAACCTCAACGAGCACGTCATCGGCGAGGGCTGGCCGCCCGTGGACACGCGGCACCGGATGTTCGCCGAGGCGGTGCAGATCATCAGGGAGCTGTTCAGCGGCGCGTACATCACCCGCCAGGGCGAGTTCTACGACGTGGACTCGGCCAAGCTGTACGACCTGCCGGAGCGGCCCGTCCCCATCGGCATCGCCGCCTCCGGCGGGCAGTCGGCCGAGCTGGCCGCCGAGTTCGGCGACGTGCTGGTCGTCAACGAGCCGATGCCGTCGGTGGTGCGGCAGTTTAAGGCGGCGGGGGGTGAGGGCAAGCCGATCTACGGGCAGCTGCCGATCGCGTACGACACCGACCGCGAGGCCGCCGTGCGGCGTGCGCACGAGCTGTGGCGCTGGTCGAGTGTCGGCGGCTGGAAGGTCATGGCGGAGCTGCCGGGACCGGTGAACTTCGCCGCGGCCGCCGGCACCGTCCGCCCCGAGGACGTGGCGGAGAGCGTGCCGTGCGGCGACGACGTGGCGGCCGTGGTGGAGGGCGTCAGGAAGTTCGCCGACGCGGGTTACACGCACGTGGCGCTCGTGCAGATCGGGCACGACCAGCAGCAGCCGTTCTTCGACTGGGCGGAGAGGAAGCTACTGCCGGCCCTGCGCGAGCTGTGACCCGCCCCGGGGGCCGACCCAGTGATCGGCGCTGTGTCCGATCCTATGGCCGATTTTGGGGCCGGCCGCAGGGGGGACGAAGGGTGACTAGGGGACGATGTTGACCAGCTTGGGCGCGCGGACGATCACCTTGCGCGGCATGCCGGTCAGGTAGGGCGAGACCTTGTCGGAGGCCAGCGCCAGCGCGCGCAGCTCGTCCTCGCCGATGCCGGGCGGCACCTCCAGGCGGTCGCGCACCTTGCCCGCCACCTGCACCACGCAGGTGACCGACTCCTGCACCAGCAGCGCGGGATCGGCCACCGGCCAGCCGCCGAACGCGACGGGGCCGGTGCGGCCCAGCCGCTCCCAGCCCTCCTCGGCGGTGTAGGGGGCCACCAGCGACAGCAGGATCGCCAGCGTCTCGGCGGCCTCGCGCACCGCCGGGTCGGCCGCGCCGGGACCGGAGTCGATGGCCTTGCGCGCGGCGGAGGTCAGCTCCATCATGCGGGCCACCGCCACGTTGAAGCGGTAGGAGTCGATCAGCTTGGTGACCTCGTCGATGGTGTGGTGGGTCACCTTGCGCAGCTCGGTGTCACCGCTCTCGAACGCCACCCCTGGCTCGCTGGCGACCTCGGACATCACCCGCAGCGCGCGGGCCAGGAACTTCTGCGAGGCGCCCGGCGACAGGTCGGCCCAGTCGATGTCGTCTTCCGGCGGCCCGGCGAAGATCATGGTCAGCCGGACGGCGTCCACGCCGAACTCGTCGATCTGCTGGCCCAGATCCACGCCGTTGCCCAGGGACTTCGACATGGCCTTGCCGCCGTTGATCACCTGGCCCTGGTTGAGCATGCGCACGAACGGCTCGGTGAAGTCCACCATGCCCATGTCGTGCAGGACCTTGGTGAAGAAGCGGGAGTAGAGCAGGTGCAGCACCGCGTGCTCGATGCCGCCGACGTACTGGTCGATCGGGCCCCACTTGCGCACCTGCTCGGGGTCGAACGGGCCCTCGGTGTAGCCGGGCGAGCAGTAACGCAGGAAGTACCAGGACGAGTCGACGAAGGTGTCCATCGTGTCGGTGTCGCGCCGGGCCGGGCCTGAGCACTTGGGGCACGCGACGTTGACCCAGTCGGTGGCGCTGGCCAGCGGGGAGACACCCTTCGGCGCCAGCGCCTCGCCACGCATGTCGGGCAGCGTGACGGGCAGCTGCTCGTCGGGTACGGGCACCTCGCCGCAGTCGGGGCAGTGGATGATCGGGATCGGCGTGCCCCAGAAGCGCTGGCGGGACAGCAGCCAGTCGCGCAGCCGGAAGTTCACCGCGCCGGTGCCTCTGCCGTCGACCTCCAGGATCTCGATGATCTTGGCGATGGCCTCGGTCTTGGTCAGGCCGTCGAGCGGCCCGGAGTTGACCAGGGTGCCCTCGCCCGGCGTGGCCTCGCCGGTCTCGCCGGGGTCGGCCAGGCCGGTGTGCACGACGACCCGCACCGGCAGGTCGAACTTGCGGGCGAAGTCGAGGTCGCGCTGGTCGTGCGCGGGCACGGCCATGATGGCGCCGTGGCCGTAGTCGGACAGCACGTAGTCGGCCGCCCAGACCGGGATGCGCTCGCCGTTGACCGGGTTGATCGCGTGGCGGCCCAGGAAGACGCCGGTCTTCTCCTTGTCGGTGGCCAGCCGCTCGATGTCGCTCAGCTTGGCGACCTCGGCGCGGTAGGCCTCGAACGCCGGGCGCTGCTCGTCGGTGACGATCTCGTCGGCCAGCGCGGCGTCGGCGGCGACGACGAAGAACGTGGCGCCGTAGAGCGTGTCGGGGCGCGTGGTGTAGACGTGGACCGGCTCGTCGCGGCCCTCGATCTCGAACAGCACGTCGGCGCCCTCGGAGCGGCCGATCCAGTTGCGCTGCATGGTCAGCAGCCGCTCGGGCCAGGCGTCCAGCTGGCTCATGTCGTCCAGCAGCCGCTGCGCGTAGTCAGTGATCTTGAAGTACCACTGCGTCAGCTCGCGGCGGACGACGTCGGCGCCGCAGCGCTCGCACTTGCCCGCCACGACCTGCTCGTTGGCCAGCACCGTCTGGTCGTTGGGGCACCAGTTGACCAGGCCGCCCTTGCGGTAGGCCAGGCCGCGCTCGAAGAAGCGGTTGAACAGCCACTGGTTCCAGCGGTAGTAGTCGGGGTCGCTGGTGTGCAGGCGGCGCGACCAGTCGAAGGCGATGCCGTAGCGCCGGAAGGAGTTGGCCTGCGTCTCGATGTTGGCGTAGGTCCACTCGGCCGGGTGCGCGTTGCGCTTGATGGCGGCGTTCTCCGCCGGGAGACCGAAGGAGTCCCAGCCGATGGGATGCAGGACGTTGTAGCCCTTCTGCATCCAGTAGCGCGCGACGACGTCGCCGATGGCGAACACCTCGCCATGGCCCATGTGCAGGTCGCCGGACGGGTAAGGGAACATGTCGAGCATGTAGCGGCGCTCGCGGGGGTCCGCGGCGTCCTCGCTCGCCCGGTAGGGTTCCTGCTCCTCCCATCGCTGCTGCCACTTGGCCTGCAGCGCCTGCGGGTCGTACTCACTCACGGCTTGTGTCCTTCTGGCTTGACTCGGACCCAATAAGAAAACCCCCCGTGCACACAACGAGGGGCGGAGCCGCGACGGCGGACTCTTCAGGGCCGTCGCGGCCCGCTAAGAAGCAGGGTCGCGGAACGCACGTGTCAAGCCTAGCGCACCTCTTCGGCTGAATGCAGACACTCGATCGAGGTCCGGGGGCACAATGGATCCTTCAGGCCCGGCGAGACCTGATGGTGATGTATCCGTTGTGACCTCATTCGTCCCAGAAGAATAGCCTTGTTGAAGTGGTGTACCCAGCTGAGCCCCATAGACCGGACGGCGACCTGCCGATGCAGGACCCGCCGACCGATCCTCATGGCTTCGCTCGTTTCGCTGCGGAACCACCTACATCTCCTGGAAAATCCCATGAGATCATGCGTGAGACGTCAAATCCGGATATAACGGGACATCCGGACACAACCTCGGGAGGGCCGGCAGTAATGGCAACGGAGAATTCCGGACCTCACCTGCCATCCTCCTGGCCTGAGGCACCTCGCCGCGAGGCGCCCTCCTGGCCTGACTCGCCCGCCGAGGTGCCGACGTCCTGGCCCGACAGTTCGCGGTCGTCCCACCCCGAGCCGTCCTGGCCCGAGCCGCCGCGCAAGGATCCGTCCTGGCCCGATCCGCCCGGCGGCGGGCGCAGGGAACCGGCCGGCGGGCCGCCGTCGTGGCAGGACTCCTCACACGGAACGTCGCCCTCCTGGCCCGAGCCGCCCCGCCAGGACGCCGGCCGCGCGCCACTCCCGTACGACGCGGGCCGGCCCGAGGGACCCCAGCAGGACGTGCCGATGTCGTGGCCGGAGGCCTCCCCGCAGGACGCGCCCGGCTCCTGGTCGGGGAACTCCTCGCCGGACGTGCGGAGCTCCTGGCCGGACGCGCCGCCCCAGAGCACCGCGGGCCCGGCCGCCTGGCCGGAGGTCTCGTCGAAGGGCATGCCCTCGCCCGGCGGGCCGGCCGTCCCCGACCCGGTCCCCGCGTGGGCGCAGCCGCCCACCCCCTCCCCCGACGCCTGGTCCAACCTGTCCAGCCCAGCCCCGTGGCCGGCCGAGCGCCCCGCCGCCGACGGCGAGCGCGCGACGCAGTACGGCTCCCCGAACATCCCGGCCGACGCGCCACCCCCGCCGCAGGTGCATCCGGCCGACGAGCGCACGGTCACCTACGGCCAGCACACCGAGAACCTGCTGAACGAGCGCGCCGTGCCGTCCGCACCCGGCGACCGCGTGGTCCACCCGGCCTCCCCCGGCGACCGGGTCGTCCACCCCGCCCCTCAGCAGCCCGGCGGCGGCCAGCACGGCGGAAATCAGCACGGCGGCAA
This sequence comes from Nonomuraea sp. NPDC048892, assembly GCF_040649735.1. Classification (NCBI taxonomy): domain Bacteria; kingdom Bacillati; phylum Actinomycetota; class Actinomycetes; order Streptosporangiales; family Streptosporangiaceae; genus Nonomuraea; species Nonomuraea sp. NPDC048892. The sequence continues at coordinate 768,458 of NZ_JBEZFZ010000003.1, forward strand.
TCACCAGGGTGGCGGCCAGCACGGCGGCGGCCGCCCCAACGGCCAGCCCAACGGCCACCAGGGCCCTCAGCACGGTGGTCCGCCCAACGGCCAACAGGGCCCTCAGCAGGGCGGCCGCGGCGACGGGCCTCCCGACGAGTCCGCCCGTCCCGGCCACAAGCTCAGCCGCGACCCCTCCGACCCGGAGCACCGCTTCGTCACGGCCGGCCAGATCAGCGGCTCGCGCACCCCGCCCCCCGAGCGCCAGCAGGAGCTCTGGAACACCGTCTTCGGCGACAACTACCAGGCCATGGGCGAGCACGACGCGCTGGACGACGAGGACGCGGGCCGGCCGGTCTGGGTCTTCGCGCTCGGCGGCTCGGTGGCGGTCGCCCTGGTGGTGGCGCTGCTGTGGGCGTTCCTGTGGGGCCCGCTGGCCGGCGAGGACGCCTCGAGCGCCGGCGTGGCCGAGAAGGCGACGGCCACCCCGACCAGCCCGAAGAGCACCAAGACCTCGTCCTCGATCGGCGCGCTGCCGAAGTATCCGGGCAAGGCGTCCCCGGTGATCGGGCGCGTCCCGGACGCGGCGGCCGGGATCTCGATGCCGCGCCTGGGTGGCACGTGGCAGCTCGACCAGCGCGCCACGGTCAAGGCCACCTACGGCTTCGACACCCGCCAGTACGTCCAGGTCGCCCCGGAGCGGTATGCCACGGTCATGTCGGGCCCGCTGTCGGCGCGGCTGGCCACGTACTACGAGCGTGACGACCTGGAGCCGGCCATCAGGCAGGTGGTGCTGAACGCGCGCAAGCGGTTCTTCCCGGCGGACAACAAGGTGCGCAAGATCGCCCAGCAGCCGATCAAGGTGGGCGACCAGACGGGCCGGCTGATCGCCTACCAGCTGACGTCCAGCACCGAGAAGGCCACGCTCGTGACGATGGCGGTGAACACCGGCGCCGACGTCCCCGCGATCGTCTACATGTCGATCCCGTCCACGAGCAAGCAGTTGCTGCCCGACATCCGCACGGTGATGAACCAGATCAGGCTGAACACGCAGTCGTGACCCGCTGAGCGGGCGGTCAGAAGGTGCACTCCATGTGCTTGATCCCGTTGATGAAGCTGGAGTGCAGCCGGTCCGGCTTGCCGCCCTCGACGTTGGGGACGCGGCGCAGCAGCTCGCGGAACATCACCGTGATCTCCCGCCTGGCCAGGTGGGCGCCCAGGCAGAAGTGGGGTCCGGGGCCGCCGTAGCCGACGTGGGGGTTGGGGTGGCGGGTGATGTCGAAGCGCTGCGGGTCGTCGAAGACGGCGGCGTCCCTGTTCGCCGCCCAGTAGAACAGCACGGCCTTCTGCCCCTTGCGGTAGAGGTGGCCGTTCATCTCGAAGTCCCTGGTGAGCTTGCGGCGCATGAAGTTCACCGGGGAGGCCAGCCGGACGATCTCCTCGACCGCGCCGGGCGCGCGGCCGTCGAGGTCCTCCAGCCACAGGGCCCGCTGGTCGGGGTTCTTGGTGAGCAGGCGCAGGCCGTAGGAGATGGCGTTCCTGGTGGTCTCGTTGCCGGCCACGACGAGCAGGATGAAGAACGAGCCCAGCTCCTGCATGGTCAGCCGCTCGCCGTCGATGTTGGCGTTGACCAGGGACGACGTCAGGTCGGCCGTGGGGTGGTCGGCGCGGTGGGCGGCCAGGTCCTGGACGAGCTGCTGCAGCTCCACGCCGGCGTTGAGCAGGCGCTCGGCGATCTGGTCGAGGTCGCCGCCGGTGTACTCGGGGTCGAAGCCGCCGAGGATGATGTTGGAGCGGTCGAAGACGTAGCCGTAGTCGCGCTCGGGGATGCCCATCATGTCGCAGATGATCTTCAGGGGCAGGCGGGCGGCCACCTCGGTGACGAAGTCGCACCCGGGCCCCTTGGCCAGCAGGTCGTCCACGATGGTGACGGCCGCGGCCTCGACGTCCGCCTCGAACTGTTTGATCATCTTGGGGGTGAAGGCCCTGGAGACGATCCGGCGCAGCCTGGCGTGGCGGGGGTCGTCCATGTTGATCATCGAGCCGAAGTACTCGGCGAACTCCGCGGGCATGTCGGGGATGTTCGTCGCCCCTCCGTCTCCCGAGCAGAACACCTCGGGGTTGCGGCTGGCTTCGAGGATGTCGGCGTGCTTGACCAGGGCGTAGTAGCCCGGCCCCTTGGGCGCGTAGGACATCTCCATCTCCTCGAAGAAGGCGGGGGTGTCACGCGCGCGCAGCCGCTCGAACGCGTCCTCGCGCTCGCTCATGGGCTTGGCCCAGAAGTCGCGGTCCGACAGGTCGAAGTCCAGGACGCTCATGTGCCCATCATGGGAAAAGCGGGCACTTACGTCAATGGTTTCGACGTACACCGTACGTACGCGGCCGGGAAGCCGGTGCCTCCCAGCCGCGCGAGCGGCGTACGAGAAGGGGAACCCCAGCAGAGGTTCAGGCCGCCGGGCCGAGCCAGTCGAGGATGAGCCGGTTGACCTCGGCCGGCCGTTCGAGCTGCAGGAAGTGCCCGGCGCCCGGCACCACCTCGGTCCGCGAGCCCTCGGGCAGGTGGCTGAGCGCGTCCTTGGTCAGGTCGGCGCTCAGGCAGCCGTCCTCGGCCCCGTGCAGGTAGAGGACGGGCCCGGCGACCCCGCCCTCGACGGCCGGATAACGGCCCGAGGGCGGCGTGGTGCCGAGCATGGCCCGGTAGTAGCCGATGGCCGCGGCGAGGTTCGCCGGGGCGCCGATGCTGCGGCGGACGAACTCCAGGTCCTCGCTCGCGTCGTAGCCCGGCGACCAGTCGCGCCACAGGTTGTCGATGAAGCCGGGAGCCGCGGCGGCCGACTCGGCCAGCGCCGTCTGGAAGAGGAAGATGTAGAACGAGCGCTTGAGCTGCTCGTACTCGAGGAAGCCACCCGCCAGCGAGCCCGGCGGCGGCACCGAGAGCGTCACGGCACGGCGGAAGCGGCCGGCGGTGGCGTAGACGGGGAAGGCGCCCCAGTCGTGTCCGATGACGACGGCGTCGTCGCCGCCACCCAGCTCCTCGTGCAGCGCGCGGAGGTCGGCGACCAGCGCCGCGTCCTCGTAGGCGCCGTCGGCCGGGACTTCCGTGGGAGCGTAGCCCCGCATGAAGGGCGCGACCGCGCGGTAGCCGTGCTCGGCCAGGGCGGGCATCAGGTGCCGCCAGGTGTGCGCGGTGTCGGGAAAGCCGTGCAGGCACAGCGCCAGCGGCCCCTCGCCCAAAGACAGATACGCGAACTCCACACCATTGGCGTGGATAGTCCTGATCTCCATGACTGCGAAACCTAGCACGACGGCCGCGCTCCGACCGGGCGCTCAGAAGGTGTAGCGCAGGTGCTTGATCCCGTTGATGAAGTTGGACAGCAGGAACTCGGGCTCCCCCACCGCCCTGATGCCGGGCAGGCGGGTGAACAGCTCGCGGAACATCACGGTCATCTCCCTGCGCGCCAGGTGGGCGCCCAGGCAGTAGTGGGGCCCGGGGCCGCCGAAGCCGACGTGCGGGTTGGGGTCGCGGGTGATGTCGAAGCGGTCGGGGTCGGTGAAGACCGACTCGTCGCGGTTGGCCGAGTTGTAGAAGAGCAGCACCTTGTCGCCCTTGTTGTACGCGACGCCGTTCAGCTCGTGGTCGCGGGTCAGCGTACGGCGGAACTGGATCACCGGCGTGGCGTAGCGGACGATCTCGTCGCAGGCCCCGACGATGCGGCCGTCGAAGTCCGCCAGCAGCAGCTCGCGCTGCTCGGGATGGTCGGTGAGCAGCTTGAGCCCGTACGCGATCGCGTTGCGGGTCGTCTCGCTGCCCGCCACCACCAGCAGGATGAAGAACGAGCCGAGCTCCTGGGACGACAGCCGCTCGTCTCCGTTGACCAGCAGGCTGACCAGGTCGCCCGTGGGCCTGCGGCGGCGTTCGTCGCCCAGGCGGGCGGCCAGGCGGTTGAGCGAGAAGCCGGCGTGCAGCAGCTTGACCAGGCCGCGGGCGACGTTGACGCGGCTGAAGTCGGGCGACAGGCCGGTGTACTCGGGGTCGGCGTTGCCCAGGATGACGTTGGTCCGCCGCAACACCATGTCATGAAATTTCTCGGGAATGCCCATCATGTCGCAGATGACCCGCACCGGCAGCCGCGCCGCCACCTGCGTCACGAAGTCGCCGGGACCCTCGGCGACCGCCCGGTTCACGATCTCGGCGGCGGCCCGCGCCAGGTCCTCCTCCATCTTCGACAGCACGCGCGGCGTGAACGCGCGGGAGACGATCCGGCGCAGCCGCGCGTGCCTCGGGTCGTCCATGTTGATCATCGAGCCGAAGTAGACGCTCAGCCAGCGCGGCATGTCGGGGATGCTGTTGGAGCACGGCTCACTGCTGAAGACGGCCGCGTTCCTACTGGCCTCGGTCACGTCGGCGTGGCGGACCAGGGCGTAGTAGCCCGGCCCGCCGCCGACGAACGGCACGGCCTGCTCCGGCACGAAGGCTGGACGCTCCAGCTCGCGCAGCTTGCGGAAGGCTTCCATGCGCTCGGCCTGCGGCCGTCCCCAGAACGGGATCTGCGACAGGTCGAGGTCCACGGGCAGCGTCATACCGTCGAGCCTACGCAAGTGACCACTTACGTCAAGCCTCGGCGCCCTTGATCAGGTCGGCTCCCTTCTCGCCGATCATGACGGCGGGCGCGTGGGTGTGGCCGCGATTCAGGGTCGGCATGACGGAGGCGTCGGCGACCCTGAGCCCCTCGACGCCGCGCACGCGCAGCTCCGGGTCCACGACGGAGCCGTCGTCGGTGCCCATCCTGCAGGTGCCGACCGGGTGGTAGAGGGTCTCGCCGCGCTCGCGTACCCACCGGGCCAGCTCCTCGTCGGTCTCCGGCGCCCAGTAGGGCGCCATCGGCCCGCCCGCGAACCGCTTCATGGCGTCGGTGGCGAACACCCGCTGAGCCGTCCGCAGCCCCGCGACCAGGCGTCTGACGTCGGCCTCCGCGCTGAGGTAGGCGGGGTCGATCAGCACGTCCGCGCCGTTCAACCCGACCCGGCCGCGGCTCTCCGGCTGCAGCAACACGACGCCGACGGTGAGCCCGTGACCGGTCGGCGGCGTGAGCCCGTGGTCGATGAACGGCCCAGGCGCGAAGATCAGCTCGATGTCGGGAGCGGGCTCGCCGTCCGAGGTCCTGATGAACGCCACCGCCTCGCCCACGTTCGTGGTCAGCATGCCGGAGCGCGTGACGAGGTAACGCAGCAGGTTGCCGATCGACTCGGCCCCGGTCAGGGTCACCGGCCTGGTGCACTCGACGAACACGCCGCTGGACAGGTGGTCCTGGAGGTTCTTGCCGACCTCGGGCAGCTCGTGCACGATCGGCACCCCGGCGTCGCGCAGCTCGTCGGCCGCGCCCACACCCGAGCGCATGAGCAGGTACGGCGAGCCGATCGCGCCCGCCGCCAGGACGACCTCCCGCCTGGCCCCGATCCGGGTGCCGCCGCCGTACTCGATGCCGGTCGCCCGCTTGCCGTCGAACGTCACCCGGTCCACGGCGGTGCCGGTGACGACGGTCAGGTTCGGCCGCGAGACGGCCGGGCGCAGGTAGGCGTCGGCCGAGCTCCATCTCCTGCCCCGGTTCTGGGTGACGGGGGTGGGGCAGTAGCCCTCGTTGGAGCGGCCGTTCAGCTCGCCCAGGCGGGTCATCCCCATCTCCTCGCACGCCTGGAGGAAGGCGGCCGTGGTGACGTTGGGGCTGCGCAGCTCGGAGACGTAGAGGGGGCCGCCGGTGCCGTAGACGCCGCCCTCGTTGCTGCCGACGCGGCGCTCGGCCCTGGTGAAGTAGGGCAGGACGTCGTCGTACGCCCAGCCGGGGACGTCCCACTGGTCGTAGTCCAGCTGGCAGCCGCGTACGTACATCTGCGCGTTGAGCGAGGACGAGCCGCCGAGCACCCGGCCTCTGGGCCAGTAGAGCTCGCGGCCGGACATCTCGCCCTGCTTGGCCGTGGTGAAGTTCCAGTCGTACTCGGTCTTGAACAGCTTGGCGAAACCGGCCGGCATGCGGATCTCTAACTTGTCGTCCTTGCCGCCCGCCTCGACCAGGGCCACCGAAACACCGGGATCCTCCGACAGCCGGGCGGCCAGCACGCAGCCGGCCGAGCCCGCCCCGACGATCACGTAGTCGTACTCCATGACCCCCTCCTGGGGTAAGTAACGTCCTCCTTGCTTAGCGGAAGGGCTCACGCGCGTCCATATCCAGTTGTGACCTGAGTTACCTACCAGTCGGTATGTGGGGCCTGCGAAGATGGCGCCGAAGCCGGTTCTAGAGGGAGGAAGGCGTCATGCTGAATCTGTCGATCGTCCTGGAGGACAGCGCCAGAAACACCCCCGACGGCACCGCCATCGTCTTCGGCGACATGCGGCTGCCGTACTCCATGATCGACACTGTGGCCAACCAGGTCGCGAACCTGCTGATCTCACGCGGAATCACCAAGGGCGACAAGGTCGCGCTGGCCTGCCCCAACCTGCCCTACTTCCCGTTCGTCTACTTCGGCATCCTGAAGGCCGGTGCCACGGTGGTGCCGCTCAACGTGCTGCTGCAGTCACGCGAGATCGCCTACCACCTCGACGACAGCGACGCCAAGGCGCTGTTCTGCTTCGAGGGCACGCCGGAGCTGCCGCTGGGCGAGCGCGGCCGGGCGGGCTTCGAGGCGGCGGAGGGCTGCGAGCACTTCTTCGTGCTGCCCGCTACGCCGCTGGCCACCGAGTCCGAGCACGGCGAGTCGATCTGGGCCGCCCTCGGCGGGATGCCGGCGGAGTTCCAGACCGTGCAGACGGCCCCCGACGACACCGCGGTGATCCTCTACACCTCGGGCACCACGGGCCAGCCCAAGGGCGCCGAGCTGAGCCACCAGAACATGCTGCTCAACGCCATGGTCAGCGACAAGATGTTCCCCTCGGACGCGGAGCAGGGCGACACCTACCTCGCGGTGCTGCCGCTGTTCCACTCCTTCGGCCAGACCGTCGTGATGAACACCGGCTTCCTGCGCGGCGCCACGGTGGTGCTGATGCCGCGCTTCGACCCGGGCGAGGCGCTGGCGCTCATGGTCAAGGAGAAGGTGACCTTCTTCGCCGGGGTGCCCACGATGTACTGGGGCATGCTCACCAAGATCCACGCGGACGGCGCGGAGGTGCCCACGTCGCTCAGCGTGGCGGTGGCCGGCGGCGCGTCCTCCCCGGTCGAGGTGCTCAAGGACTTCGAGAAGACCTTCGGCATCGGCATCCTGGAGGGCTACGGGCTGTCGGAGACCGCGCCGGTCGCCAGCTTCAACCAGCCCGGCCGGCCCACCAAGCCCGGCACCATCGGCACGCCCATCTGGGGCGTGGAGATGAAGCTGGTCGACAGCGACTGGAAGACCGTCGAGGGCGAGGGGCCCGGCGAGATCGCCATCAGGGGCCACAACATCATGAAGGGCTACTACGGCCGCGCCGAGGCGACGGCCGAGGTGATGAAGGACGGCTGGTTCCGTACGGGCGACATCGCCACCCGCGACGCCGACGGCTACTACTCCATCATCGACCGGGCCAAGGACATGATCATCAGGGGCGGGTTCAACGTCTACCCGCGCGAGATCGAAGAGGTCCTGATCAGCCACGACGACGTGTCGCTCGCCGCCGTCGTCGGCGTCGCGCACGAGTCGCACGGCGAGGAGGTCAAGGCGTACATCATCCGCACGCCGGGGTCGACGATCACCGAGGACGAGCTGATCGCCTGGAGCCGGGAGAACATGGCGGCCTACAAGTACCCGCGGATCATCGAGTTCCGCGACTCGCTGCCGATGACCGCCACCGGCAAGATCCTCAAGCGCGAGCTGCGCTGACCGTCTCTCTTCCGAGGCGCGGGCTCCGCGCCTCGGACCCCTTTGTCCGCTTATCCGCGTGCTCGGTCGGGCCGGGGTTCGGTAGCTTGGCCTCCATGCGAGATCGGCCGGACGACTTCGACGAGGGGCTGCTGCGGCCCGCGCTGGCCGCGTGGGGCATCGAGGCCGCCACGCTCGACTACGCGCCGGTCGGCTTCGGGGACTTCCACTGGGTCGCGGGCGGCCGGGGCGGGCGGCGCTGGTTCGTCACGGTCGCCGACGTGCGCCGGCGGACCTTCGACGGGCTGCGGCTGGCCATGGAGACAGCCGCCACGCTGCGCGAGGAGGCGGGGCTCGGGTTCGTGGTGGCGCCGCTGCGCGCCGGTGACGGCACGACCCTGCGCCGGCTCGACGCCCGACGTCACGCCATGAGCGTGTTCCCGTACGAGGAGGGCCGGGCCGGCGACTTCGGCGACGAGCCGCCGGCCGGCGAGCGTGCCCAGATCATCGACCTGCTGGCCGAGCTGCACCGCACGCCGCCGCCGCTGCCGGCCCCGGCCCGCCCGCTGGAGCTGTCCGGGCGGGCCGCCCTGGAGCAGGCTCTCGGCGACCCCTCCCTGCCCTGGCTGGGCGGCCCGTACGCGCGGCCGGCGCAGGAGCTGATCGCCGAGTACGCCACCGTGCTGCGGCGCAGGCTGGCCGAGTTCGACCGGCGAGCGGCCGAGCCGGGCGAGCCCGTGGTGACGCACGGGGAGCCGCATCCGGGCAACCTGCTGCGGGCACCGGGAGAGCGGCTGCTGCTGGTCGACTGGGACACGGTCGGGATGGCCCCGCCGGAGCGCGACCTGTGGCTGGTGGCCAGGGACGCGGACGACCTGGCCCGCTACGCCGACGCGACCGGCCGCCGCCCCGACGATGACACCCTCGCGCTCTACCGGCTGCGCTGGGCGCTCGACGACGTGGCGGAGTTCGTCGAGTGGTTCCGCTCGCCGCACGCGCGCACGCCGGACGCCGAGCAGTCCTGGGCCGCCCTCACCGGCACGCTCAAGCAGCTCGCGGACGACGACGCGGCAGGAGCGCCTCTCCTCCGGTAGCCGAAACTTTCACGGAGCGCCGCCGCTCACCCGCAGCTCACGAACGCGCCGGCCGGTCAGCTCACTGGCGACATTGCGATGCCGAAATTTTCTTTGGACACTCGCAATGTTTCGGCCGCCGAGCGAGAGGACCTCGATGAAGCTGAGAGCACGTATCGCGAGCGCCGTGATCGCCGCCGCGGCGCTCGTGACCGCCGGCCTGATCACCGCGACCCCGGCCGCGTCGGCCCAGCTCACGGAGGTGACCGGCTTCGGCGCGAACCCCACCGGCCTGCGTATGCACCTCTACGTCCCCGACGGCGTCCCCGCCCGCCCGGCGCTGCTGGTGGCCGTCCACTACTGCACCGGCTCGGGCCCCGCCTTCTACTCGGGCACGGAGTTCGCCTCGCTCGCCGACCGGCACAAGTTCGTCGTCATCTACCCGTCCGCGACCAGGAGCGGCTCCTGCTACGACGTATCCTCGCCGCAGGCGCTGCGGCACGACGGCGGCAGCGATCCGGTGGGGATCGTCTCCATGGTCAGGTACGTGCAGGCGCGCTACAACGCCGACCCCGCCCGTACGTTCGTGATGGGGGCCTCCTCCGGCGGCATGATGACCAACGTGCTGCTGGGCGCCTACCCCGACGTGTTCAAGGCGGGGGCGTCGTTCATGGGCGTGCCCTTCGCCTGCTTCGCCACCACCGACGGCTCAAGCTGGAACAGCGCCTGCGCCAACGGCCAGGTCGTCAGGACGCCGCAGCAGTGGGGCGACCTCGTCCGCGGGGCCTACCCCGGTTACAGCGGCGCCCGCCCGCGCATGCAGATCTGGCACGGCACCGAGGACGCCACGCTGCGTTATCCGAACTTCCAGGAGCAGATCAAGCAGTGGACGAACGTCCACGGCGTGAGCCAGACCCCCAGCCTCAGCGACCAGCCGCGGGCCGGCTGGGCCAGGACCCGCTACGGCGGCACCGGAACCATGGCCCCGGTGGAGGCGATCAGCCTGGCGGGCGTCGGCCACAGCCTGCCGCAGGGCGGGATGGCGGCCGCGGCCATCGACTTCTTCGGCCTGTCGGGCAGCGGCCCCGACCCCACCACATCACCCACCGTGTCCCCCACCGTCTCCCCCACCCAGCCGGTGGGAACGTGCGTGGTCACGTACACGATGAACACCTGGAACACCGGCTTCACCGCTGAGGTCAAGCTCACCAACACCGGCACGGCCGCGCTCTCCTCGTGGAACCTGGCCTTCACGCTGCCGGCCGGCCAGACCATCACCTCGGCCTGGAACGCCACGGTGTCGCCGTCCAGCGGCCAGGTGACGGCCCGCAACGCCCCCTACAACGGCGCCGTCGCGCCGGGAGCGTCGGCCTCGTTCGGCTTCCAGGCCACCCACGGCGGCGGCACCGGCGAACCGGCCGCCTTCACCCTGAACGGCACCGCCTGCACCACGACCTGACCGCACGCTCCGCACCGCCACCCCGCCGGCCGAGAAGTCCTGAGCCGTCCCTGCCACCGGCGTCACCGGGGGCGGGGACGGCTCTCGCGTCAGCAGGGGCTCTCGTAGAAGTCCTGGTAGCCGCTGCGGACGCCCCACATGTCCACTGCCCCGTCGCAGTCCTCGTACTTCTCCCCGACCACGGTGGTGCGGGTGGAGTCGCTGTAGAAGACGGTGACGCACGCGTGGCCGTGCTTACAGGCGCGGGCCTGCGCGGGACCCGTGGTGACGGCGGTGACGGCGGCCACGGCGAGGACGGTGGCCGGCAGGAGACGGCGGAGCATGGGTTCCTCCGGAGGAGTGGGGGCGTTGCCTCGATCGTCGGCTCTCCCGGCCGATCGATCAAGAGCCGCAAGGGGCCTGGCCCCGGCCGGGCCAGACCCCCTCGCGGATCAGGTGACGGGTTCGATCCACACGTTGCGGAAGCGCGGGTTCTCCCCCGGGTCGCCGTGGTCCTGGAGGCGGATGCCGGCCGAGGCCGCGTTCTCCGGGATGTTGTCGCCGGTGCCGCCGTCGACCGCGACGTCGTCGTGCACCACCGTCCCGTTCCAGACGACCGTCACCCTGGCGTCGTCGACCTTGGCGCCCGCGCTGGTGAAGCGGGCCGCGCGGAAGGTGATGTCGTACGTCTGCCAGGTGCCGGGCGCGGTGGCCATGTTGCGGTCGGGCGCGCGCTTGGAGTAGATCGAGCCCGCCTCGTTGGCCTCAGGCGTGGTGTCGCCGTACGACTCCAGCACCTGCACCTCATAGCGTTCTTGCAGGTAGACGCCGCTGTTGCCGCGCTGCTGGCCGGTCACCTCCGGCGGGTAGTCGGGTTCGTACCACTCGACGTGCAGGGTGAAGTCGCCGAACGTGCGCCGGGTGCGGATGTCGCCGCCGTACGACTCCATCGAGCCGTTCGCGACCGGCCACGTCGCCGCACCGCCGGCTCGTCTCTCCCACGCCGCCAGGCTGGAGCCGTCGAACAGGGTGATCCGCTCCCCCTTCGACACCGTGACGTGGTCGAGCCCGGCATTGCCCCCGTCGCCGGAGTCGTAGCGGTAGACGACGGTGTTCGTCCCGCGCTTGAGCGGCAGCGCCTCGGTCTGCACCTCCCAGGCGTCCCGGCCGCCGGTAGCGGCCAGCCGTACCTGCCTGACCTTCTTGCCGTTGACGTGCACGCTCACCGACGTGCCCGCCTCCGCCGCGTAACGCAGCCCGACGTTGTACGTGCCTGCCGCGTCGGTCCGGACGGAGAACGACGTGCTCGCGCCCGGCTTGCTGTAGCCGTCCACGAAGCCCGTGCCGGTGAAGCCCTGATGGGCGGTGCTGACCGCGGCACCGCCGCGCAGCGTGGCCCGTTCGGCCTCCAGCACCGGGCGGGCGGCCACGGTGATCGCGTCCAGGTTGACGTTGCCCGTGTCGCCGGTGTCGTAGCGGTAGGCGATCGTGTTGACGCCCGCCTTCAGCGCCAGCGGCTCGACCCGGGTGGCCCACAGGTCCCACGTGCCCGTGGACGGCAGTTGCGCCTGCCTGACCTTGGTGCCGTTGACGTACACGCTGAGCGACTTGGTACCGGGCGCCGGGTCGGGGCCGTTGGAGTAACGCAGGCCCACGTGGTAGGTGCCGGCCTGCTCCACCTGGACGGCGAACCGCGTCGTGGCGCCCGCGTTCCAGTAGCCGTCCACGAACCCGGATCCCGAGTAGCTGGGGTGATCGGTGTTCAGCTTCGCGCCGCCGCTCTGGGCCGCGCTCTCGGCCTCATAGGTGGTGTCGGCGCTCGCGCCGCCGGGCAGCGAGTTGAGCGTGTACCACGCCTCCGTGCTCCACAGCGGCTCCCCTGAGGCGGAGCTGAACGGGCGCGGCGAGCGCAGGTGCACCACCCGGCCCGGCTTCAGGCCGGCCACCTTCAGCGTGACCTTCCGGCCCGACGCCTTCGCCGAGGTGACGGTCAGCGGCTCCTCGTCCACCTTCGGGCCGCCGTACGTGACGGCGGGGACGTAGCGCCACTGAGTGAGCTGGTAGCGGCCGGCCAGCGACTCGATCGTCTCCGCCGACAGCGGCTGGGTGTACTCCAGCTCGAAGCCGCCCTCGATCGCCCGCATCTTCAGGAAGTCGAACGCCTTCTCCTTGCCGGGCGTCAGCTTCTGCAGGCCGTAGGTGAGCTTGCCCGGCTGGCCCCAGTTGCCGCCCGCGCCCAGGCCGCCGGCGTAGATGGCACCGTCGGGCCCCAGGCTGATCCGGTTGACGCCCGCCTCAAGCCCCTGGGTGAACCGGAACACCGCGCCCTGGTACTCACCCTTCACCTTCTCCAGGTAGGCCCGCTGGATCCCGCCGTACGTGACGTCGCCGAAGAAGAGCTGACCCGCGTACCTGCCCTGCTTCATCAGCAGCGGCGTGCTGGGCGAGTTGGCGATCTCGTTGTGCGGCAGCCACAGCACCGGCGGGCTCACCGCCCCGGCGTCGAACAGGCCCTCGGGCGTCGTGTAGTGGTTGAAGAAGCGGCCCTTCTCGATGTGCACCAGCTTCGAGGCCGGCAGCCAGCCGCCCTGGTTGTCCAGCACGAACAGGTCGTCGTCCGGGCCCCAGCCGATGCCGTTCGGGGTGCGCAGGCCGCCGGCGAGATACTCGACCTTCCCGGTCGCCTTGCTGACCTTGACGGTCACGCCCCGGTCGCGGGCCGGCTGCGGGACGGTGGTGGCGCCGCCGTAGTCGATGGCCACCGACAGGTTGAGGTAGAAGTGACCGCCCCGGTAGAGCAGGCCGAAGGCGAACTCGTGGAAGTTCCCGCCGAACGGCCAGGTCGCGACCGTCCTGAGGGAGTCGGTGACCTCGTCGCCGTTCGTGTCGTTCAGCTCCACCAGGCGGGACTTCTCCGACACGTACAGCTTGCCGTCCACGTACGCGATGCCCATGGGCTCCTGCAGCCCCTCGGCGATCTTCTTGGCGGTCACCCGCGCCGGGGAGGTCGTGCCGGTCACGCCGCTCAGCAGGTACACCTCGCCGAGCCGGTTCTCCGAGCCGCCCCAGGTGGTGACCGCCAGCCGGCCGCCGGGCAGCCAGGCCATCGCGGTCACCTGCGGCTCGAACCCGGCCGGTCGCAGGTCGGTGAGGGTGTAGTCGGGGTGCACCGCCTGCAGCGGCAGGCCGTCGCCCGGGGAGTCGGCGCCGCTCTCGCACTCCTTGCGGCCGGGGGAGGTCACCCGGACGACGTCCGCGTCCGTGCTCAGCGCCTCGGTCGGGACGAGGGTGAACGCCTGGGCGCCCGGCGGCTTCCACTCCAGCCTGAGCTGCTGGCCGTACAGGTGCTCGAAGTGGTCGACGCGCAGCGGGTGGTAGCCGGCGGTCAGCGTGATCGTGCCGTCCACCGCGATCGGCCCGTGCCGGCCGTCGTTGACGATCACGACGGTGTCGCCGATCCGCAGCCGGGAGCCGTCGTCGCTGATGAGCCGGAACTCGTACGTGCCGGCGGCCGGGACGGACAGGTTGCCGGTGACCTCGGTGACGAACAGGTCGGTGAGGCCGAAGTCGGCGTCGGACGTCCAGTCGATCGCGGGCATCAGCTTGTCCACGTTGGGCGTCTGTCCTGGCTTGAGCGTGCACATCTTGGACAGCTCGACCTGGACGTCATAGGTGCGCAGGGTGACGCCCGGCACCTGTGGCGGCACGTCGGCGCCCGCGCGTGCGGGGACGGTCGCGTGGGCGGGGACGGTCGCGTGGGCGGGGACGGTCAGGAAGGAGAGCGCGATGATCAGCAGAGCGGATAAGAGGGGTAATCTCCGCATGACTTGGCCCATCTCGTTGAGGGCGCCCTGGTACGGCGCGGGTGGGGGTGCGGCATCGCCGGGCCGGCCGTCGGCGGATGCCGGGTCACGTGAGTCGGAAAGCAAGGGGGATAACGCTGCTCTGCGCCGTAATATAAGGCGAAATTTCCGACTTGCCCATAGCCTTTCGCCGAAAATCGGTGAAAGTCACGATGCACCGGGGCAGAAGCTGTGCGAGGGCACAAGAGGCCGCACACAGACGCCCCACACAGCGGAACGGCGCGACAGGTCCGCGGGGTGAGACCCGCGGACCTGTCGCGCCGTTCGACGATCAGGCCGTGCTAGGTGATCCGGCCGTACTCGGTTGCCGACCGTGCCAGACGATCTGTCAGGGCCGACGATCTGTCAGGGCCAGTCGATGGACGGCCGCAGCGGAACGCCCGAGCGCCCGTTCTGGTCAAGCTTGACGCCCAGCACCTGGTGCAACTGGACCTTGTTGCGCTCGAAGCCGACGATGCAGCCGGCCATGTAAAGGGCCCACACCCGGGCCGTGCCCAGGCCGACCTCCTGCACCGCGTCGTCCCAGTTGGCATCGAGGTTGTCGCACCAGTGGCGCAGCGTCTTGGCGTAGTGCTCGCGCAGGTTCTCCTCGTGGCGGATCTCGAAGCCGAGGTCCTCCATCTGCCTGATCAGCCAGCCCACCGACTCCAGCTCCCCGTCGGGGAAGACGTAGCGGTTGATGAAGCCGCCCTTGTTGAACGTCTTCTCCTTGCCCGTCGGCCGGGTGATGCAGTGGTTGAGCAGCCGGCCGCCGGTCTTGAGCTTGCCGTACAGGAAATCGAAGTACGACGGCAGGTTGTCCTTGCCGATGTGCTCGGTCAGGCCGATGGAGCTGACCGCGTCGAAGCCCGTCTCCTTGACGTCGCGGTAGTCCATGAACCGGACCTCGGCCAGGTCCTGCAGACCCGCGTCGGCGATGGCCTTCTGCGCCCACTCCGCCTGCTGGCGGCTCAGCGTGACGCCGAGGGCCTTGACGCCGTAGTGCTGGGCCGCGTGCATGACCATGCCGCCCCAGCCGCAGCCCACGTCGAGCAGACGCATGCCGGGCTCAAGGCCGAGCTTGCGCGCCACCAGGTCGAACTTGGCGAACTGGGCCTCTTCCAGCGTGGCGTCCTCGCCCGGGTAGCAGGCGCAGGTGTAGGCCATGGACGGGCCGAGCACCCACCGGTAGAAGCGGTTCGAGACGTCGTAGTGGTGGTGGATGGCCTCGGCGTCGCGCTGCTTGGCGTGCCTGGAGCCCAGCCGGGCCAGCGCGCTCTGGCGCATCTCCTGCGGGGGCGGGGGCACGCGCATGAGCAGGGGCTTGACGCCCAGCGCGCGGACGGCGGCCAGCTTCTCGGATGTCGTCAGGTCGTTGGTCGTGATGTTCCACATGCGGTCCAGCAGCGCGTAGAGGTCGCCCTGGACGTCGAGATGGCCGGACACGTATGCCCTGGCCAGGCCGAGCTCCCCCGGTGCGTGGGCCAGGTACGCCACCGCGATCGGGGACTTCACCTCGATCGCGAGGTCGGCGCCGTCGGGCCCCGCCTTGCTTCCGTCGTAAGCCGTGAACGCGATGTTCGCTTCGCGGCCGACGATCTTTTCAAAGATGGTTGCCAGAGCCATCTGCTCACCTTCCCCGTACACACTTTTCGTACAGGTCCAGCAGGCGACCGTTCGGGTCGTAATCCCGCTTGACCGGCCAATAGGCGTCGCCGTTGTACAGCTGCCAGAACCGCTCACGGGCGTAGAACGAGGTCGAGTAGAGCGACTTGTGGCCGTCGAGCTCGTGCACGGAGTGCTCGATCAGCCGGTTGTAATACCCGTCGAACTGCCCCCGCGGCAGCGGCACCATTCCCCAGAAACCGAAGTTGACGTAGAGCTTGCCCGGCTCCAGCGGGTAGAGCGGCCACCGCGAGGCCGCCCGCAGCGGGCACATCCACACCGGGGTCATGCCCACCTTGTCGTGAAAGAACTCCAGGAACTCCGCCCCGCGCTCGACCGGGACCTCGACGTCCTGGATCACCGCCTCGCTCACCGGCAGGCCGCGCCACCTGTCGACGCGGGCGGTCAGGCCGTGCTTGCGGTCGAGCGCCACCAGGCGGCGGTAGACGTCGGAGCGCATCCAGCGGCGCGGCATGAGCGAGCGGACCACCGGCTGCTGCACTCCAAAGGCGCGCGAGCACCAGAACCAGTCGGTGTCCCAGCGCCACAGGTAGTCGCGGACGGTCAGCCAGTCGCGGCTGCGCTGCCTGATCGACTGGTAGTAGATCCGCATCCCGGTGTAGTCGGAGACGTAGGGGGCGCGGTCGGCGAAGCGGCCGAGCGTGATGTACATCTCGCCCGGCTCGAAGAAGACGCCGTCGATGAAGTCGACGCTCTCGCCGTCGTGGACCATGCTCTCGCTGATCTCCTGCATGGCCAGCATGCACTTGCCCGCGTCGGTGAACTTGAGGTGGGTCAGGTGCACGTACGGCTGCACCTTGCGCAGCTTGATCCTGATCCGCAGCGCGTAGCCGAGCGTGCCGTAGGAGTTGGGGAACGCGCGGAACAGCTCGCGGTGCTCGTTGTCGTCGCGGGCCACCACCACGCGCCCGTCGCCGGTGAGGATCTCCAGCTCCTCCACCGACTCGTGCGGCAGCCCGTCCCTGAAGCTGGTGGACTCGATGCCGAGCCCGGTCACGGCCCCGCCCAGCGTGATCGTCTTGAGCTGAGGCACCACGTACGGCATGAGCCCGTGCGGCAGCGTGGCGTCCACCAGGTGCTCGTACGTGGTCATGCCCTGGACCTCGGCCGTCATGGTCTCAGGGTCGACGCTGATGACCTCGTCGAGGTCTCTGGCCGAGAGCTTGGCCGTCCTGCCGCCGTCGCGGAACCTGAACAGGTTGGACGTGGACTTGGCCAGGCGGGGCGCGGCGTCGCCGGGAATCTCGGCGTACGACTGCCGGATCTGCTCTACTGCCCGTCGGTGTGTCGACATCTTCGTCGTCACGAGAGCACCCCCTTGAGCTGGTAGAGATCGTCCGTAAGACGGTATCTCCCATGGCCGATCCGGACCAGACCGGGGTCGTTAAAGACACGAAAACTGTTCATCGTGCCAGGTGAATCCCCTACGTAGCAGGCGATTGCGTAAACTTCCTGAAGATCACCGGCATTACGCCGTTGACCACGCTGTTCACCTCCCCACCCTCGACCGCGGCGGCCAGATTTTCCACGGTTGCGGCGAGCAGCCGGCCGCTGGCCTCGGGGGTGACGCCGGCCGCGTGCGGGGAGAGCAGGACGTTCGGCAGCTCCCGCAGCGGGTCGCCGGCGGGCAGCGGTTCGACGTCGAACACGTCGAGGGCGGCCCCGCCCAGGTAGCCCTCGCGCAGGGCGGTGACGAGCGAGCCCTGGTCCACCACGCCGCCCCTGGCCGCGTTGACGAGCAGGGCGCCCTGCTTCATGCGCGCGGGGTCGATCAGCCCTCTGGTCTCGTCCGACAGCGCGATCACGACGACCAGCACGTCGCTGCCGGCGACGAGCGTGTCCAGGTCGGTGTGGCCGGGGTCCTCGCGCGGGGTGCGCGTCCAGTAGGAGACCTCGCAGCCGAGCGCGCGGAACAGCCGGGCGCAGGCGACGCCGATCGGGCCGTAGCCGACGATCCCGACCCGCTGCCCGTGCAGCTCGCGCGGCTGCAGCCCCTGCTGGGGCCACTCTCCGGCGCGTACGGCCGCGTCGGCGGCGCCCAGCTTGCGCGCCAGCGACATGGCCGCGGCCAGGCACCACTCGGAGACCGCCACGGCGCTGACGCCCGGCGTGTTGGCCAGGGGCACGCCCGCGGCGCTCAGAGCGGCGAGGTCGTGACCGTCCACGCCCACCGACGGCTGCTGCACGAATGCCAGCCGGGGCGCCGCCGCGACCGCCTCCGCGTCCAGGACGAGCGCGCCCGTCCAGTCGCCGAGCACGATCTCCGCCTCAGGCAGCGCCGCGAGGAGCGCCGCACGGTCACGGGTGGCCGGGACGCGTATGGTCACCCGGTCGCCGAGCGGGGCCAGGAGGCGGCGGATGAGCTCCTCGGGGAGGGGCGGCAGGGCGAGCAGGTTCCAGGGACTCATGCCCTCACAGTAAAGCTGGCGATCACCTGGCGCATCAGGGCTCTGCTGCGCACCCACTGCCCCTCGGCCACCGTCCACGACAGCAGGTAGGCGGCGTCCCCGGTCGAGACGACCCGCCGGACCTCGTGGTAGCGGGTGCCGGGCCGGACCCAGGGCGCGTCGCTCGTCTCGCCCGCGATCCAGGTGAACTCCCACTCCACGGCCTTGACGCCTCGGTGCGAGACGATCCTGCGGCCGCGGTTGATCACGGTCTGGGCCTCGGCCTTGAGCCGCTCCTCCGAGTCGCGCATGACCTGGTTGGCGTCGCGGTTGGCGTAGAAGGACTCGACCCCGACGTGGGCGTTGCCGTCTCTGCGGGTCCATTCGGTGTAGCCCTCGCCGAGCGCTCCGCGCCAGCCGATCGGCCGCATGATCGACCAGCCGTCCTTGGACCGCCACGCCCGCACGGCCGGGGCGAGCCTGGTCACGCTGGGCGACGGGGTCGCGGACGGCGTCGTGCTCGGCGTCGGTGCCGCGGTCGGCGTGAGCGGGCTGGTCGCCGCGGCCGGCTGCGTGGTGGTGCGCGGCGCGCCTTCGGCGGGCGAGGCGGTCCTGAAGTAGGCCACCGTGCCGCCGGTGACGACCAGCACGACCGTGGCGGCCGCCGCGAGCAGCGCCCGGCCGGGGCCCGAGCCCTTCTTGCGCTCTCTGGGCGAGTCGAGGTCGGCGCTGGCGGGCTTGGCGGCGAGGATGGCCGCGAGCAGCTGGTCCGCCTCCTCGACGCCCACCCGGTCCTGGGGCTCCTTGCGGAGCAGGCCCTTCAGGATCGGGTGCATGATCGGCGGGATCCTGCGGTAGTCGGGCTCCTCGGTGAGCAGCGCGTTGAGCGTGGCCATGGCGTCGCCGCGCTCGAACGGGGAGCGGCCGACCATGCACGCGTACAGCGTGGCGCCCAGCGACCACAGGTCGGACTCGGGGCCGGCGTTCTCGGCGCGGACCCGTTCCGGCGCCAGGAAGCTCGGCGAGCCCGTGACCATGCCGGTCCGCGTCAGCGACGCGTCACCCTCGACGGTGGCGATGCCGAAGTCCATGAGCACGGCCCGGCCGTCGTCGGACAGCAGGATGTTGCTCGGCTTGACGTCGCGGTGCAGGATGCCGGCCGCGTGGGCGGCCCGCAGGGCGGACAGCACCTGCCGGCCCACGCTCGCCGCCTCGCGCACGGGCAGCGCGCCCGTCGTCAGCACGACCTGCTCGACCGAGGGATGGCTGACCAGCTCCATCACGATCCACGGCCGGCCGCCCTCCTCGACGACGTCGTAGACCGCGACGACCGAAGGGTGATTGAGCTTCGCCGCGGTGCGTGCCTCGCGGGCGGTGCGCAGCAGCTGACGCTCCTGGTCGCCCGGCGACAGCCCGTCGGGCAGCAGCACCTCCTTGATCGCCACCTGCCGGTTCAGCAGTGTGTCGCGGCCTTCCCAGACCACGCCCATCCCCCCGCGACCCAGTTCGCGCAGTAACTGGTAGCGCCCTGCGATGAGCCGGTTGCCATCCGAAACCATGTCCTACCCCTGTAGCGGCGCACGCGCCTGCTGCAGACGGACGCTGAACGCGACCGCCTGTAGACCACCCGAACAGTGGGCAAGTTTCCCATACCTCCCGGGACTTCGCGGGAAGTCGGAAAGGCCGCTTGCACCAGATCACCGAATGTTGTTCTACTGAGGCAGGGTCAGCAACGAGGAGAGTCCGATGCCTGAGGTTCGCCAGGGTCCCCTGTCCGGTGTGCGAGTGCTGGAGCTCGCCGGGCTCGCTCCTGGGCCGTTCGCGGGGATGATGCTAGCCGATCACGGCGCCGAAGTCCTGCGAGTCGACCGGGTCGGAGCGGTTTCCGACCGCCCCCGCGCCGACGTCATGGACCGCGGCAAGCACACGATCGGGCTGGATCTGAAGTCGCCCGAGGGCGTGGCCGCGTTCAAGGAGCTTGTGCGCCACGCCGACGTGGTGATCGAGGTGTTCCGGCCGGGCGTGGCGGAACGGCTCGGCATCGGGCCCGCCGACCTGCACGCGGTCAACGAACGGCTCGTCTACGGCCGGATGACCGGCTGGGGCCAGGACGGCCCGCTCGCCCCGACGGCCGGGCACGACATCGACTACATCGCGGTCTCGGGCGTGCTGTCCATGCTGGGGCACGAGGGCGAGCGGCCGACGCCGCCGATGAACATCCTGGGCGACTTCGCCGGAGGCGGGCTCATGCTCGCGTACGGGGTGCTGCTCGCCCTGTTCGAACGGGAGCGCACCGGCGCCGGACGGGTGATCGACGCGGCCATGGTGGACGGGGCGGCCATCCTGTTCTCCATGTTCTACCAGGCGGTGCAGAGCGGCCACTGGGGCCCGCGCGGCACCAACCTGCTCGACACCGGCGCCCCGCAGTACGACACCTACGAGACGGCCGACGGCGAGCACATGGCCGTGGGCGCGCTGGAGCCGCAGTTCTGGGAGGCGATGGTCGGCCTCATGGGCCTGACCGACCTGCCCGACAGGAACGACCGGGCCCAGTGGCCCGCGCTGCGGGCACGCCTGGCCGAGGAGTTCAGGAAGCGCACGCGGGCCGAGTGGGAGGCCCTCTTCGAGGGCTCGGACGCCTGCGTCTCGCCCGTGCTGTCCATGGCCGAGGCCGCCGCCCATCCGCACAACGTCGCCAGGGAATCGTTCGTCCAGGTGAGCGGCGTGACCCATCCGGTGCCCGCGCCCCGGCTGCTCGGGACGCCCCGCCAGGGCCTCTCCCCCGCCACCCGCCTGACCGACCTGTCGGAGTGGGGCCTGCCGGCAGAGGAGGCGGACAAACTACGCGCCCTTGGAGTGCTCGCGTGAGGGCGTGCGACCGTCCTTCGCCGCGTAGTCCTTGAGCACGATCGAGTCGTGCAGGCGCACGCCTCTGCTCGTCCCCTGCGCCACGGCCTTGGTCAGGGCGGTCGGCAGGCGGTTGACCAGCCGCAGGCCGCGGTTGAGCGCCCACAGCCCGAAGCGGCCGCCGGGCATGAGACTCCGCGCGGCGTTGACCGCGAACGTCCGGCTGCGGCGCACGTACTCGCCGAGCTCGGCCTCGTAGGCGGGGAAGGCCCGCGTGTGGTCGCCGTCGCAGGCGGCCAGCTCTCCCGCGAGCACGTACGCCCCCACCACCGCCAGGCTCGTGCTGCCCCCGACCGCGGGCCCCGGGCAGTATCCCGCGTCGCCCACCAGCGTCACCCGGCCCTGTGACCAGGTGTCGAGGCGGAGCTGGGTGATCGAGTCGAAGTAGAAGGCGGGCGAGCGGTCCGCCTCGTCCAGGAGCCTCGGCACCTCCCAGCCGGCGTCGCCGAAGTGATCGCGCAGCAGCTCCTTCTGCCGGGCGACGTCCCTGTGGTGGTAGTCGAGCGGGCGCGGCGTCCTGAAGAGGAACACCGCCCGCGCGTCCTCCATGTGCGCCGCCCCGTACATCGCGGCCGTCCTGTCCACCCCCACGAGGCCCTCGACCCTGCGGTCGAGACCCAGGTGGTTGGGCACCGACGCGACGGCCAGGTAGGCGCCGATCCAGGTGGTGAAGTCCTCCTCGGGGCCGAACACCAGGCGGCGCACGTTGGAGTGCAGGCCGTCGGCGCCGATCACCAGGTCGTACGCGGCCGGCGCGCCGCGCTCGAACGTCACCTCCCCGTCCTGCGTGATCGACGTGATCGAGTCGCCGAAGACGTAGCCGACGTCGTCGCGGGTGAGGTCGTGGAAGATCTCGCTCAGGTCGTCGCGCATGATCTCGGCGTGCCGGTCGGAGAAGGCCCCCATGAGCCTGCGCATCTCCAGCTCGGCCGCTCGCGCGCCGTTCTCGGTGTGCATGGTGAGCGTGTGCGTGCCGGTCGCATGCGCCATGACCGGCTCCAGCGCGCCCATGCGTTCCACGATGTCCATCGCGGGCCGGAACAGGTCGACCGCGTGCCCGCCCGTCTTGCGCGGAGCGGGCGCGCGCTCGACCACGGTGACGTCGAAGCCCGCGCGGACGAGCCAGTACGCCAGCACCGGCCCCGCCACGCTCGCTCCGGAGATCAGGATCCTCATCGCTCCTCCTTACCTACCGTTAAGTAAGACGGTAGCACGCGTGCTTACTTAACGGTAGGTAAGTACTAGGGTGGGCTGCATGCCCGGTGACACGAAGAGCCGCATCCTGGCGGTCGCCCGCGAACTGTTCGTCGAGCAAGGCGTGCAGAACACCAGCCTGCGCCAGATCTCCGAACGGCTGGGCCTGACCAAGCCCGCGCTCTACTACCACTTCGCCTCACGCGACGACCTGGTGCGCAGCATCGTGCAGCCGCTGATCGAGGACTTCCAGCGGTTCGTCGACGACCGCGAGCCGACCGGCGGCGATCCCAGGCGGTTGCTGGGCGACTACTTCGACCTGATGTGGCGGCACCGCGACGTGATCGTCATGATGGTGCGCGACCTGTCCACGCTGAGCCACCTCGACCTGGGCACGCGCGTGTTCGGCTGGCGGCGGCAGATCGTCGCCCTGCTGCTCGGGCCCGACCTGACGCGGGAGCAGCACATCCGGGCGACGGTGGCGCTGGGCGGCATGTCGGACTGTGTGGTGGAGTACGCCGAGCTGGCGCTGGAGGAGGTCAAGCCGACGGCCGTCGAAGCGGCGGCCGTCGCACTCGGCATCTGACCGGGCTCTCTCGTCCTCCCGGCCCGTGTATCCCGGCCCCTCGTTCCGGCCGTTGGGATGTTTTCGGTCAGACGGCGATGTAGAGGTCGACGCCGTCGCGGTGGTGCACTTCGAGGTCGGTCGTGAACGAGCGCGACGGCGTACCGCCCGACTCGGTGTGCTTCCACACCTCCTGCCACGACTCGACCAGCGCCTGCGGCATCGGGCCGCGCGCCTCCAGCTTCAGCGCCTGACCTGCCGGCACCCGCACGGCCACCATGCCCTCGGGCAGCCGCGGCGCCGTACGCACGCCCGTGCCGACGATCTGCGTGTAGGCGCCGTGGTGGTCGCTCTCGTAGTCGGTCAGCACCGCGTAGAGGTTTTCGTCCACGCGGCCGGGCACGTGTGCGAAGGCCCCCGGCACCCCCGCCCGCTGCCAGAGCCCGGGCAGCCTGGCCCGGGCCGGATCCATCTCGTCGGCGTTGCTCGTGCGCACGGCGAAGCCGACCACGATCAGCTCGCCTCGTTCGGTGACGTTCACAGACCCTCCCCCTCCCCCAAATGTGTCCCGGCCGATCATAAGCCCCCGAGAAAGGGGGAAACCCCTAGTTAAGCTGTCCGCACATAAGATGGATGAACGTGAGATTTCTCAACGACCTCGAGCCGCAATACGACCTGACCTATAGCGACGTGTTCATGGTTCCTTCACGTTCGGCGGTGGGTTCCCGGCTCGCAGTCGACCTGTCGACGAACGACGGCACCGGCACCACCATCCCCCTCGTCGTGGCCAACATGACCGCCGTGGCCGGCCGCCGCATGGCCGAGACCGTGGCGCGCCGCGGCGGCATCACCGTGATCCCTCAGGACATCCCCCTGGACGTCGTGGCGAACGTCGTCGACTGGGTCAAGAAGCGCGACCTCGTCCACGACACGCCGCTCACCCTGACCCCGCACGACACCGTCGGCGAGGCCCTGCAACTGCTGCCCAAGCGCGCCCACAACGCGATCATCGTGGTCGACTGGGAGAACCGGCCCGTGGGCGTCGTGACCGAGGCCGACTGCCAGGGCGTCGACATGTACACCCAGCTCGCCCAGGTCATGTCGACCGAGCTGCTCACCCTGCCCGCCGGGCTCGACCCGCGCACGGCCTTCGACCGCCTGCACGAGGGGCGGCACCGGCTGGCGCCCATCGTGGACGGGGACGGGCGGCTGGTCGGCATCCTCACCCGTACCGGCGCCCTGCGCGCCACCCTCTACCAGCCCGCCGTGGACGCTCAGGGCCGGCTGCGCATCGCCGCCGCCGTCGGCGTGAACGGCGACGTGGCCGCCAAGGCCAAGGAACTGCTCGAAGCGGGCGTCGACTGCCTGGTCGTCGACACCGCGCACGGCCACCAGGAGAAGATGATCAGCGCCCTGCGCGCCGTCACCGCCCTCGACCCCGGCGTGCCCGTCGCGGCCGGCAACGTGGTGACCGCCGCCGGCGTGCGCGACCTGGTGGACGCCGGGGCCGACATCCTCAAGGTCGGCGTCGGGCCCGGCGCCATGTGCACCACCCGGATGATGACCGGCGTCGGGCGTCCCCAGTTCTCGGCCGTGCTGGAGTGCGCCGCCGAGGCCCGCCGCCTGGGCCGGCACGCGTGGGCGGACGGGGGCGTGCGCCATCCTCGCGACGTGGCCCTCGCCCTGGCCGCCGGAGCCTCCAACGTGATGATCGGCTCGTGGTTCGCGGGCACGTACGAGTCGCCCGGCGACACCCGTACCGATGCCTCCGGGCGCAAGTACAAGGAGAACTTCGGCATGGCCTCGGCGCGGGCCGTGCGGCTGCGGACGGCCGAGGACTCGGCGTTCGAGCGGGCCAGGAAGGCGCTGTTCGAGGAGGGCATCTCAACGTCCAGGATGTATCTGGACCCGAAGCGGCCCAGCGTGGAGGACCAGATCGACGCCATCGTGGCCGGGCTGCGGTCCGCGTGCACGTACGCGGGGGCGTCGAACCTGGAGGAGTTCCACGCGCAGGCGGTCGTGGGGATCCAGAGCTCGTCGGGGTACACGGAGGGCATGCCCTTGCACCAGAGCTGGTGACCGGGCCGCCTGCTCGGGCCCCAGGGGCACGCCGGGACAACGCGTGCGGGGCTCGTCGGCGTCAGGATCTACGCCAGCCACCCGCCGCGTTGATGCCGCCGTCCACGTGCAGCGTCGTCCCCGTCACGAACCTGGCCAGATCGCCGGCCAGGAACACGGCCGCCGCCGCGGCGTCACCGGGATCGCCCAGGTGACCCAGCGGCGGCACGCGTACCGGCTCGTAGGGCAGTGAGCCGGCCAGCATGCGCGCCCGCACGCCCGACTCCCCGGCCGTCTGGATCGCGTCGGGCGCGATCGCGTTCACCCTGATGCCTCTGGGGGCCAACTCCAGCGCCAGCGACTTCGTCAGGCTCTCCAGACCGGCCTTCATCGCCGCGTACACCGCGAACCCCGGCGCCGCCTGGTGCGCCTCGCTCGACGTCACGTTGATGATCGACGCGCCCGGCGGCATCAACGGCAGCAACCGCCTGATCATGCCGGTGACCTGGGTGAAGTTCTCCTCGATCAGGATCTGCTCGCCGCGCGCCGAGGTCTCGGCGAACCCGGCGTGGAAGGTGCCGCCCGCGTTGTTGACCAGCACGTCCACCCGGCCCCAGCGCTCGCGTACGGCCTGGGCGAAGACCTCGACCGCCACGTGGTCGCGCACGTCGAGCGTCATGGCCAGCTCGGCCTCCGGCTTGTCGCGGTCGCAGACCGCGACGTGAGCGCCTAAGGCCGCGAACGCCCGCGCCGTGGCCAGCCCGATGCCTCTGGCCGCTCCGGTGACGACGGCCACACGGCCGGTGAGCAGGATCGTGTCGGGCGAAAGGGCGGCCATGAACGACGACCATATCCCGACCGCATAGAGTCGTCGGGTCCGTTCTCATCGACAACAATCGTCAACAGGAGCACTTCGTGGCACTCGAAAAGCCCGAGATCGACTTCCCGGGGGGCAACCCGCCCGCCGACCTGGAGATCGAGGACCTGACCGTGGGCGACGGCCCCGAGGCCAAGCCCGGTCAGACCGTCCGCGTCCATTACGTGGGCGTCTCGTTCTCGTCCGGGGAGGAGTTCGACGCGTCGTGGAACCGCGGCCAGCCGTTCGAGTTCCCGCTCGGCGCCGGGCGCGTCATCGGGGGCTGGGACCAGGGCGTCGCGGGCATGAAGGTCGGCGGCCGGCGCAAGCTCGTCATCCCGCCGCACCTCGGCTACGGCGACCGTGGCGCCCCGCCGCGCATCAAGCCGAAGGAGACGCTCATCTTCGTCGTCGACCTGCTCGGCGTGAGCTGACGTCCCGTCCGCCGCCCGCGGTGTGACGTCCAACCGACGTCCCACCGCTTCACGCGACGCGACGCCTCGTTCCGTCGCCCCGCGCGGTACGGCGTGCCCGGCGCCGGTCGGCTTCCACGATCCGGCGCCGGCACGGCCCACCGCTCACCCACTCGCTTCGCCCTCTTCTCGCCCTCTTCTCGCCAGATTTGTCGGCCGCGCCGACACACTCCGCGAGTGTGCCGATATCGGGTAGGGAAATGTCACCTGCGTGAGGCACCATAGGCGTGTGCTTCTGATCGACGTGGTGCGGGTTTCGGAGGCGGTGACACGCACGTCCGCCAGGCTCGGCAAGATCGGCCATCTGGCGGAGCTGCTGGGCCGAGTCGGCCCTGACGAGGCGGAGATCGCCATCTCCTACCTCTCGGGCGAGCTGCCGCAGCGGCAGGTCGGGGTGGGCTGGCGCACGCTGGAGGACATCCCGCAGCCCAAGCTGGCCGCCACCGCCACGCTCACGGCGGTCGACGAGCTGCTGAGCCGCATCAAGGCCGTGTCAGGCCAGGGCTCGCAGGCGGCCCGCAAGGCCCTGGTGGCCGAGCTGTTCGCGGGCCTGACGAGCCAGGAGCAGCAGTTCATGAGCCGGTTGCTGCACGGCGAGCTGCGGCAGGGCGCGCTCGACGGCGTCATGATCGAGGCCGTGGCCAAGGCGTCCGGTGCGCCGTCCGCCGACGTGCGGCGCGCGCTCACCCTGCGCGGCTGGCTCCCGGCCGTCGGGGCGGCGGCGCTGGGCGGCGGGGTCGAGGCGCTGCGCGCGTTCCGGCTGGAGGTGGGGCGTGCGGTCTCACCGATGCTGGCGGGCAGCGTGCCCAACGTGGCCGCCGCCCTGGAGAAGGCCGGCACGCCGGCGGCGCTGGAGTGGAAGCTCGACGGCGTACGCGTGCAGGCCCACCGCTCCGGCCCTTCGGCCGTGAAGGTCTTCACCCGTACGCTCGACGACATCACCGCCCAGGTCCCCGAGCTGGTCGAGGCGGTCCTCGCCATGCCCTCCGACGATCTGGTCCTCGACGGCGAGGTGATCGCCCTGCGGCCCGACGGCCGGCCGCACCCGTTCCAGGTGACGGCGAGCCGCGTCTCCAGCAAGACCAACGTCGAGCGGTTGCGCGAGCAGACGCCGTTGAGCGTGTTCTTCTTCGACGCCCTGCGCGTCGACGGCGCCGACCTGCTCGACCTGCCCTACGCCCAGCGCCAGGAGGCCCTGGCCGGCGCGGTCCCGCCGGGTCTGCTGACGCCGCGGCTGGTGACGGGGGACGTGTCGGAGGCGGAGAAGTTCTTCACCGACGTGGTCAGGGCGGGCCACGAGGGCCTGGTCGTCAAGTCCCTCACCTCCCCCTACGCGGCCGGGCGGCGGGGAGCGGGCTGGATCAAGGTCAAGCCCCGCCACACGCTCGACCTCGTGGTCCTGGCCGCCGAATGGGGCCACGGCCGGCGCGAGGGCAAACTGTCCAACCTCCATCTGGGCGCGCGTGACCCGGAGGGCGGGTTCGTGATGCTCGGCAAGACCTTCAAGGGCCTGACGGACGAACTGCTGGCGTGGCAGACCGCGCGCTTCCTTGAGCTCGCGGAGGGCCCGACGGACGAGTGGACGGTCGTCCTGCGGCCTGAGCTCGTGGTGGAGATCGCCTTCGACGGGGTGCAACGCTCGCCCCGGTATCCGGGCGGCATGGCGCTGCGCTTCGCCCGCGTACTCCGTTACCGGCCCGACAAACGCGTCGAGGACGCCGACACGGTCGACACGGTCCGCTCCCTCATGCTTTGACACGCTCCCCAGTCTGAAGGCTGGGGATTCAGCCTGTGCCGCGCGTGCGGCACTTCTGATGGCTTCCTGTTTCTCTGGGTCCTGCCCTCCGCTAGGCGGCGGGTCTTACGGTCCCTCCGCAGGCGTTTAACCTCTCCGCCCGTCCGGCGGTGAGGATGTTGATCGCCGCGTTCACGTCCCTGTCGTGGACCGCCCCACACGGGCAGGTCCACGACCGGATGTTCAACGGCATCTTGTCTGCGACGGTTCCGCAGGCCGAGCACAGCTTGCTCGACGGGAACCAGCGGTCGATCTTGGCGAAGGTGCGGCCGTACCGCTTCGCCTTGTACTCCAGCATGTTCACGAACTGCGACCAGCCCGCGTCGTGCACCGACTTGGCCAGCTTCGTGCGCGCCATACCCTTCACGGCAAGCTCCTCCACGTACACCGCTTGGTTGTCGCGGATGATCTGTGTGGAGAGTTTGTGTGCGAAGTCCCGGCGCGTGCCGGCCACCTGGGCGTGCGCCTTGGCGACCTTCAGCCTGGCCTTGGCCCGGTTCGCCGAGCCCTTCTCTTTCCTGCTCAGCGCTTGCTGTGCCTTGCGGAGCTTCTTCGCCGCGCGCCGCAGGATGCGCGGGTTGGCGATCTTGCGGCCGTCCGAGGTGACCGCGAAATGCGTCAGCCCCAGATCGATGCCGATCTCGTTCGGCGAGTCCAGCAGCGGCTCGTCGGCCGTCTCGACCACGAACGACGCGAAGTACCGTCCTGCGGCGTCCTTGATCACTGTCACCGATGACGGCTCGGCGGGCAGGTCCCGGGACCAACGAATCGGCACGTCGCCGATCTTCGGCAGGCACAGCTTCCCACCAGGGGTGATCGCGAACCGGGCGTTCCTGGTGAACCGGACCGCTTGCCGGTTGTCCTTGCGCGACCGGAACCGGGGCGGCGCGACCTTCGGGCCCTTTCGCTTCCCGGTGATCGAGGCGAAGAAGTTGCGACAGGCGAGGTTCAGGTCGGCGAGCGCCTGCTGAAGCACCACGGCCGACACCTCGCCCAGCCATGCCCGTTCCGGCGTCTTCTTCGCCTGCGTGATCACCTGCTTGGACAGGTCCCCGTCCGAGATATACCGCAGCCCGTTCTCGCGAGCCTCCCGCCGCATGCGCAGCCCGTCGTTGAACACCGTCCGCGCGCACCCGAACGCCCTGGCCAGCGCTTGACGCTGACCGGCGGCCGGGTAGAGGCGGAAGTTGTAACGCAGCTGCACCATCCGATCTTACCGCAGATGACACTACAGTGGTGTCATGATCCGGATCACGCTCAGACTCCCCGACGACGTACACGCCCGGCTGCTCACCCAGGCCCAGACCGATCGCCGGTCCCTCAACTCCGAGATCGTGCACCTGATCGAGGTGGCGCTCAACACCGTAGCCGGAGACGCCGAATCGCCTTGACAGCGATTCGTCCACCCCTGCCCCGCCGCACGGGAGAGTCGGCTTCACCCCCGCCTGAAGGGCGGAGCACTGCCGACGCCTTGGTAGCCGACACCACCCACCTTTCGCCGACACCACCCACCCGACACTGCACGCTTCGGCTAGCACCACGCGCCTATGGCTGGCACCGCCGCCGCCGCCCACGTCCCTGCCCCTTGCATCCCCGTGTCCTGCGGTTCATGGCGCACCCCCACCCCCGCGCTGCGGCGGACCGGGGCTTGCGTGCGGTCGAAGGTGTGTTGCGGCGTTCGCCTGAAAGGCGAAGATCCAGGGCTTACGCTTGGCGATCTGGGCACTCTTGTGGCATAAGTGAGATATTTCACTGAACATCCCTTTAAGTTGCCTTTACCTGGTATTTGTCGCATATGTTCGTGCTCGCCGCGCGGGGCCCCTGCCCCGCCGACGGATCGGCCGCCGCGACGCCCTCGCTCCCCCACGGTCCGGCCTTTCCTCGCCCTTTCCCCTACTGAGGACCGTGGTTTACCTTGGGCCAGCACTCCCGCACGCCGTCCCCCGACGCCCGCAAGTCGTCCGTGAACAAGCGCCGCTGGACCACCGTCGCGATCGGTGCGGCCGTCGTGGCAGCCGCCTCGACCACCGCCTGGGCGGCCATCGGCAACGACGACTCCTCCAAGCGCGCGGCGACGACTCCGAACCCGCCCTCCGCCGTCCCCAGCAGCACCAAGACGGACTCCGTACCCAAGCCCCCGAACCAGGGCGCGGCACCCCAGCAGCCACCGGCCGCGTCCAGGCCGAAGAGCACCCGTTCCCCGCGACCGACCGGAACCCCGCGCGCGACCGGATCCTCCGCGTCCGCCAAGACCTCGGAGCGGGAGACCAGCGCCCCTGAGCCGGCTGCCAGGACCGTCAAGAACGAGGCGAAGAAGCCGACGTTCCGGGTGCTGTCGTCCGGCAGGTGTGGCGCCTCGTACTACGGCGAGCCCCAGCTGACGGCGAGCGGTGAGCGCTTCAACCCCGCCGCCATGACCGCCGCGCACAAGACCCTGCCGCTGGGCAGCAAGGTACGCGTCACGAACCCGCACAGCGGCGAGTCGGTGACCGTCCGCATTAACGACCGGGGCCCGTACGTCGGCGGCCGCTGCCTCGACCTGTCCAGGGCCGCCTTCGCCGCCATCGGCGACGTCGGTGCCGGGGTCATGCGGGTGAAGTACGAGGTTTTGGCCCACTGACGCCACGACCGTCGTCTTCGCGCCACGTCAGCAACTCAACCACCGGCCCAGAAGCGGCGGGCTCCCGCCGAGGTCTGAGCCACAGCGGCCGGCATCGGCCGAGGTCCGATCAGAGGCGCCCGGCGTCGATGACGACCTGGGCGAACTCCGCCGGGGCCTCCTGGGGCAGGTTGTGGCCGGCGTCCTTCAGCAGACGGTGCTCGTACGTTCCGGTGAATCTGTCGCGCCACGCGGAGCCGTCGCCGGGCGGGTCCGTGAACGGGTCGCTGCCCCCGTCGACGGCGATGGTCGGAACCGTGACGGCCGGACGCGCGGCGAGTCGCTCCTCGTACGGGTCGTAGCGGCGTTCGCCGTCGGCGAGGCCGAGCCGCCAGCGGTAGTAGTGCAGCACGACGGCGACGTGGTCGGGGTTGTCGAAGGCGGCGGCGGTGCGCTCGAAGGTGGCGTCGTCGAAGTCCCAGGTCGGCGAGACGAGTTTCCAGAGGTACCGGGTCAGGTCGCTGCGCGTGGCCCTGTCCTCCATGGCGTTCTTGCCACGCGGGGTGCCGAAGTAGAACATGTACCACCATGCGCGCTCGGCCTCGGGGGACTTGGGCCGGAGGTTGTCGCGCAGGTCGGTGATGCGATAGCCGCTCACCGGGACCAGGGCCGTGCAGCGTTCCGGCCACAGGGCTCCGATGACGGTGGCGGTTCGCGCGCCCCAGTCGAAGCCGGCGAGCACGGCCTTGCCGATCCCAAGAGCGTCCATCAGCGCGATGATATCGAGAGCGACCGCCGCCTGCTGACCGTTGCGGAACGTCTCGTCGGAACGGAACCGGGTCGTGCCGAAGCCGCGCAGGTAGGGCACGATCACGCGGTAGCCCTCGGCCGCCATGTGCGGTGCGGCGTCGGCGAAGTTGTGGATGTCGTACGGCCAGCCGTGCAGCAGGACGACCGCGGGGCCGTCCGGGGGCCCAACTCGGCGTAGCCGACGTCCAGCAGGCCCGCCTCGATCCGTTTGAGGCGGCCGAAGGACGCGTGGGCCCCGGTCTCTTCCGGCGCCGGATCCTGTCGCGTGGCGGAGCCGCTCGGGGTGTGCGCACTGGTCGTCGCGGCGGTGGTCACGCCCGGGCCCTTCTGGGCTTTGGTGAAGGTGTTCGTGCTGGTCATGAGAGTCTCCGAGCGTCATACGTGTCTTCGACAGATCTGCCCTGTACGAGGGGGTATGCACCGGACGACTTGGCGTTTCGGCGGGCGTGAGATCACGGTGGTGTGCAGGGGGCGTACGCGGCGGCCGTGTGCAGGCGCGCCCTGTCCGGGGCACGGTTCCTGCGGAGTGGGCACGCCTTGACCGGGCAGGCTTCCCACGGGGTGAGCACGCCCTGCGCGGGGTGCCGTTCCTACGGGGTGGGCGTCTTGAGCGGGGCCGCGTCGAGGAGGACGGATGCGGCGGCGCGGGCGGTCGTGGCGGCCGAGGGGTCATGGTCCAGGCTCGCGGACTGCGCCGCGCCGTCGTACAGCAGAAGGAACTGGCGGGCCAGGGTGTCGGGGTCGGCGCATCCGGACGCGGTGAGCAGCCCGGCGAAGAGGTCACGGATCCAGACGCGATAATCCTCCGCGACCTTGCGGATGGCGCTGTTCTCCGGCGCCTCCGAGGTCGCCCGCGCGAAGGCGCAGCCGTTGTACTGCGGGTCCGTGAACGTCTCACCCAGCGCGTCGAAGACGCCGAGCACCTGCTCGCGCGGGGTGCGGAAGCGGGTCATGGCGCGGGCGACGCGGTCTCTCCTGCGTGCGAAGCGGTGTTCGAGGTAGGCGCAGACCAGACCCTCCTTGCTCTTGAAGGTGTTGTAGAGCGAGGCCTTGGCCACCCCGGCGTGTTCGATCACCCGGTCGATGCCGACGGTCTGTATGCCTTCGCTGTAGAACAGCTCGTCAGCCGCCTCCAGAAGCCGCTCACGTGCGGACGCCTTGGCCGCGGTCCTGGCCGCCATGGCTGCCACCATCCTTCGGGTAGACCTGTTCACTCTGACCTTGAAGAGTCGCCTATTCGACAGACCTGTCTACTCTAGCGCGGGAAAGATCCATCAGCCCTCTGAGACCTGTACCGCGCTCTCCTGGTAACCGGGGCTCACCGGCCTCCGTTCGGCGCGACGGCCGCTGAGCACGAGGACCGTCAGGGCCGCGAGGGCCAGCACGATGACGGCGATGCCGTACTCCTCGGACGTCCGCACCAGGCCGCCGCCGTACACGACCAGCATGCCGGCGATCACGGCGGGAACGCCCAGGCCGACGTAGCAGACGACGTACAGGAGGGAGAGCACGCCGGCTCGTTCGTGCGACCGCACCTGCGGGACGACCAGCCTGAGGCCGCCCTGGAACCCGGTGCCGAAACCGACGCCGGAGATCGCGGCGCCGACGAAGAACCCGATCGCCGACAGCGTGCCGCCGTCGCCCCAGGCGATGGACAGCAGCGTGATCAGTACGCCGACGATCAGTGTGCTGATGCTGGTCCGCAGCATGACCTGCGTCCTGGCCCCGCGCAGCAGCACGACGGCCAGGCCGGCGGGAGCCGCGAGGACGAACAGCGGCAGACCGCCCCACAGCACGGACGTGGAGTGCAGCAGGGTCCGCATGATGGCCGGGCCGAGCGCGCCGTACAGGCCGCTGAGCGCCCACACCGCGAACATCAAGGGGGCGGCGATCGCTATCGACGTACGCGCCGACCTGGGCAGCTTGAACTCCGGAACCATGCTGGCCAGCGCGCCCGGCTGTCGGGTGACCGTCTCCTTCAGCGCCAGTACGGCCAGCGTCTGCAGCACGAAGATCCCGAGCAGGATCGCGTAGACGAGACGAGTGGGGGCCGGCAGGTACTGCACGATCAGTCCGGAGGCCAGGACGCCGACCACGGTGCCCATCAGTGGTGCGAAGGAGTTGAGGAAGCCGCCTTTGCGCGCGTCGATGTCGAGCATCCCGGCGCCGATGGCACCGACCGCCGCGCCCGCGCTCAGCCCCTGGAGAACTCGGCCGGCCAGCAGGGCGCCCACGCTGTCAGCGGCGATGAACACGACCATGGCCAGCACCTGCACGATCAGGGCCGTCAGGAGGACCGGGCGCCGGCCGACCTGGTCGGAGACCCTGCCGAAGATCAGGAGTGAGGACAGGACGGCTAGCGCGTAGACGCCGAAGACGATGGTGGTGGTGATGGGCGAGAAGCCCCAATGCTGCTGGTAGACGGCGTAGAGGGGGGTCGGCGCACTGGACGATCCCAGGAACGACACCAACATGGAGGCCAGCACGGCGATGGACGCTCTGGGGCCTAGCTTGCGGCGTGGGGCCGCGTGGGCGGGGGGCTGCTTGGTCGGGACTATGTGGGGCGTGGGGGCGGCTGTGGCGGATGTGCAGCTCATGGGGTCACTTATCTCTTGGTATGCAACAAACGTCCCTAACTATACAGACCTGTCTGTTCAATATGATTCCGAGGGAGGTAAACCACCCCACCGCGACCTTGCGTACGCGGAGAAGGACCGATCGCGGACGGGCGTCGCGATGAACTTGCCCCACTGCGCGCCGGGACTCCCGTCGAAACCGGTGAGCCGCGATCCCCTTGACGACGCCGGCGCCCATCGCGGCCATACGGGCTCACACCGGGGGTGTCGTTGCCCGGCATGAGCCTGTACGGCCTTGTTGTCGGCCCGGCTGGAGACCCGCGCCCGGATCGCTGCCGGCATCACGCTGTGATCGTGCGCGAGGCCGCCATCCGAGCCGCGCTCCTCAACCGGCCTGACCGTGCGCCTCCATCGACAGGTCCTGCCAGTCGTCCCAGGTCTTGAGCCGGGCGGCGTACGCCTGCTGGATCATCGGGTAGAAGCCCTTACCGAAAAGCACCCGCAGCGGCGGGTTGTCGGCGTCGACGATCTTGAGGAGGGCCTGGGCCGCGGCGGCCGGGTCGCCGGCGGGCAGCTTGCCCGCGACCCCAGCCAGGGCCTGGCGGACACCGTCGTAGCTCGGCAGGGGCTCGACCTTGTGGCCGTTGTCGAGGGGGTT
Organism: Nonomuraea sp. NPDC048892; assembly: GCF_040649735.1. Classification (NCBI taxonomy): domain Bacteria; kingdom Bacillati; phylum Actinomycetota; class Actinomycetes; order Streptosporangiales; family Streptosporangiaceae; genus Nonomuraea; species Nonomuraea sp. NPDC048892. The sequence goes on from NZ_JBEZFZ010000003.1 coordinate 803,181, forward strand.
CGGGTTCTTGCCGGACCTGGTGGCGAACCCGCCGGGCTCGATCATGGTCACCTTGATGCCGAAGCCGGCGACCTCGCCCGCGAGCGATTCGTTCAGAGCTTCCAGCGCCCACTTGGACGCGTGGTACGCCCCGCCGAGCGGCATGGCGATGAGCCCGGCCGCCGAGGACATCTGGATGATGTGCCCCGACTTCTGCTCGCGCAAGTACGGCAGCGCGGCCTGAATGACCCAGAACGCACCGAACACGTTGGTCTCCAGCTGATCGCGCAACTGCTGCTCGGTCAGCTCCTCGATCGCACCGAACTGGGCGTACCCGGCGTTGTTCACGATGACGTCGAGCCGGCCGAAGTGCTCCCTGGCCCGCTTGACGGTCTCGACGACGGCGGCCTTGTCGGTCACCTCCAGCTCCAGCGGGAGCACGGCGTCACCGTAGGCGCGGACCAGGTCATCGAGGTGCTGGACGTTGCGGGCGGTGGCGGCCACCTTGTCGCCGCGCGACAGGGCGGCTTCGACGAAGTTGCGCCCGAGGCCGCGCGACGAACCGGTGACGAACCAAACCTTTGCTCATGATCTCATTCCATTCTTTGTTCTGATTAAGGGGGTGATGACGCCTCGTTCGTGGCGGGCAGTGGCGGCGGCCGGGAGATCCCTGTGATGGGCATGCTTCGCGGCCCCCACCACCACACCGCCGCCCCGAGTAGTCGCTCGGACGCGCGCCGCAGATCCCGGGGCGTTCTGGCGCGCGCCGCAGGTCCCGGCACGTCAGGCAGTACGCCCGGCGACAGAAGCCATTACTTGGCCAAAACCCCTCGGTGAGCGCACCGGGGGCTGTTTGATCGGGTGGTGATCAGCCGCCGCTGAAGGCGGATGCGTTGTCGCGGGCCCAGTCGGCGAAGGTGAGTGCGGGGCGGCCCAGGAGGTCTTGCACGGTTCCGGTGGTGGGGCCGGAACGGGTGGCGTAGTCGGCCAGAGAGCCGAGCAGGCGGGCCGGAACCTCCTCGGGCAGTCCTTGCGCGAGCATGCCTTGCCGTACCTGCTCGGGCGGGAGCTCCTGGAAGGACAGCGTCCGGCCGGTGGCGGCGCCGATGAGACGCACCTTCTCGTACTGGTCGAGCGACTCCGGCCCGGTCAGCGTGTACGTCTTGCCCGCGTGGTCGCTGGTACGGAGTGCTTGTACGGCGACGGCCGCGATGTCGGTTTCATGGATCGGGGAGGTCGCCGCCTTGCCGTACGCGCCGCGTACCACGTCACCGGCCCTGAGCTGAGGCGCCCAGGCCAGGGCGTTGGCGGCGAAGTCGGCCAGGCGTAGCACCGTCCAGTCCAGGCCGGAGCCGGTGACGAGGTCCTCGGCGAGCTTGAACTGAGCGGCGAAACGGGCCTCCCCGGCCGGATGCTCCACGGTGGTGGCCGACAGCAGCACCACGCGCCGCACACCTTGCCCGGCCGCCACCTTCAGCAGCTCGCCGAGACCGGGTCCGGTGGCGCGCGGGCTGATCTGAATGGCTTCCACCCCTTCCAGCGCCGCCTCGATCCACTGAGGACGGAACAGATCTCCACTGACGGCTTTCACACCCTCAGGGAACGGGGGCGCGGCGGGACCTCGGGTGACCGCGGTGACGGAGATGCCGTCGTCGAGCAGTTGCTTCATGACCTGGCGTCCCACGACACCGTTGGCTCCGGTGAGCAGAATCATGACGTTCTCACTTTCAGTCGATTGATGAACACAGCACCAGGCAGGCACAGAGCCGAAGTCCTGGACGCAGAAGACGACCCCACACCCGCAGATACAGACCGGCCACCCGACGATCCCGCCGATCGCCGGCAGGACCTGAACGGTCTCGGCCGCCCCGAACACCGGAAGACGACCCGTACCTGCAGATACAGGTCGGCCACCCGACCATCTCACCGAGCACTTGCAGGACCGGCACGGCAATACCGTCTCAGACGCGGAGGCCGGTCCCACATCCGCAGGTACGAGACCGGCCGTCCAGCGATCCCACCAGCCGCCGACGGGACCGGCACGGCCATACCGTCTCGAACCCAGCAAACGACCCCACACCCGCAGATACAGGCCGGCCACCCGCTGTTCCCGCCGTTCCCGCCGTTCCCGCCGTTCCCGCCGTTCCCGCCGATCGCCGGCAGGACCGGTACGGTCTTGCCGTCTCGGGCGCCGAGCCCGTTGCCCATGGCGTCGATCGCGGGAGCGGGCACGCCGTGGTGGAGCAGGCACGCCGAGCTGGTGCAGTCGCCTGCGAACCCGCCGGCGAGCCAGCTCCCCGAACCTCAGTGGCCTTCCCACCGTCTCGGCGACGACCCGTACTCGCCCGCCCCCTGTCACCCGCGACCTCGACCCGGTGGCCTCGTCCGCGAGCTCGTCGAGCGTCACCACCGGCGAACCGCCCACCCCCGGGGACCACGACCCGCGCTCGGTACGTCACAGTCTTTCTCCTCGTCCGTTTTAACGTCTCTCCACATGGTGGATTCGCCGCCAATAAGGATCAACGAGGCATTTCGCTATGCTGCGGTAAGCGCGATTTACCGGTGGAAGGCGGACGTGGAACTTCTCGACATCGAGATCTTCCTGACGCTCGCCGAAGAACTGCACTTCGGCCGGACCGCTGAGCGGCTGCACATCACTCACGCGCGAGTGAGCCAGGTGATCAAGAAGCAGGAACGGACGATCGGCGCCGACCTCTTCTACCGGACCAGCCGCAGCGTACGGCTGACACCGATCGGCGAGCAGCTGCGAGACGACCTCCGGCCGGTCTACCGGGAACTGCACGAGAGCATGCGGCGGGCCCGTCTCGCCGCCAAGGGCAAGGCCGGCGTGCTCCGCGTCGGCATGATCCCCGGCAACGCCCACGACCTGCGCGACCACTGGCAGGCGTTCCGGGCCCAGTACCCGCAGTGGGAGCTGCGCATCCGCCATGTCCCCTTCATCGACCCGTTCGCGGTTCTCCGCGACGGCACGGTGGATGTCCTGGTCACCTGGCTGCCCGTCGAGGAGCCGGATCTCACCGTTGGACCGGTCCTGTTCACCGACCCCCGAGTGCTGGCCGTCTCCGTGGATCACGAACTGGCCACCCGCCCAGCCGCCTCGATCGAGATGCTCGCCGACTTCCAGCACAGCGACGCGCCGCAGGTCCCCGGCTACTGGGCGGACGGTTTTCTCCCCTCACACACCCCGGGCGGCAACCGGATCGTGCGCGGCCCGCTCGTCACCCACATGGAGGAACTGCTCTCGCTGGTCAGCTTCGGCGAGGTCGTCAACGCCCTGCCCGCCCACTCCGCCCGCTACTGGAACCGCCCGGACATCGCCTGGCTGCCCTTCGCCGACTTCGAACCCCTGGCCTACGGTCTGGTGTGGCGAGCCGAGAACGCCGCCATCCGCGTACTCGCCCAGACCGTACGGGACCTCGGCCCGCTTCACCTGTGACTGTCGGCCTCCCTGGCGAGACGCTCGAAAGATCGGCACCGAACTCATGGCCGGCCCGATTTCGCGCAGGGGTGAGCAGGAGTCCGGAAGGTCTCTCAGCCGGCCAGGCCCCAGCCCACGGTGCGGAATCCGGGGGTGAAGTCACCGAAGGACTGGTGCCAGGACTCACCGGGCCAGTAATACGTCACACGGCCCTCAACGGGCTGGTAGCAGGCGGTGTAGAGCGTTACCGTTCCCTGCTCGTCGACGGATCGATACAGCGGCGGCTTCAGCATCGCCGCCACGTCAGCACCCGCGGCGCGAATGGCGTGCAGCCGCTCCTGCGTCCGCATGTCCCGCTCCTGCTCGTCGGTCACCGGCAGGTGCTGGTGATTGGCGGCGCAGGCATCCGGTGCCATCGTCGGCGACATGTCCGGCCCGACGAACACCGTCACCGCCTTCGCGGGATCGACCAGGGTGAGGTTCTGAGGGACCGCGATCGGCAGGGTCCGCAGCCTGCCGACCGCCTCATCGACGGTGTCGCACGTCTCCAGCAGGTAACGCACCACGATGAGAATGGCGAAGCCGCGTCCGTAGACGGAACGTCCGCCGTAGGTGAGCGAGATCGCGAGACCGGCGTCGTTCATCCCGTCCAGCAAGCCCCACAGCAGGTCCTGCATCCCGATCACGGGGCGCAGGAAGCAGGAGGAGACGATGGTGCCCTCGCACTGATCGGGCGGGAAGTCATAGTTGCGGAGCAGAATGCCGTTCCTGCCGATCTGGGTGCAGGCCGGGGAGAACGGTCGCAGTGCCGCATGGGTGAGGAAGGCTTCCGCCTCGGGCCGGTCGAGCTGGCCGGTCAGGCGGTTCAGCACCGGAACCATTTCCGGCATGTGCGCACGGAACAGCGCCCGGACGCGGTCCGCGCCCTCCGGAGTCCGGCCCTCCGCGGTCAGCAGGCCCTCCATGTCCTGCCACAGGGCCCGCGCGTGAGCGGCCCACCGCCCGTCGCCGCCGTCGCCGACCTCGATCGCCTGAAAGGTCTTGTGCTGTTGCCGCACGGCTGCCACTCCCTGTGAGAATCAAACGAAGTGACGGCAACCTAGCTAATTGTGCGGAAGATTCACCAGGTGACCGCCATCATCGACGGCCAGGCACGGGTCCCGATGAAACCGCTGAACGCGAGCCCGGCCGATCCGTCTGGGCGATCGTCTAGCCAGGCGGTGAGGGTCCCGCGCCGGAGAAGCCGAGAGCCATGCAGGCGGGAGCGGCGAGCCCACACCGACCCCCATCACCCCCGCGCTGAAAGCCGAGAGGCACGGAGGCGGGGGCGGCGAGCCCATACCGACCCCCATCACCTCGATCCACCATCAGCTCACACCGATCTCGTCATCGCCGTCCGCCCGCACCATGTGCGGCCCGGACGACGCTCCCAACCCGAACGTGAATGGACGTCGCGACCGACCGAACACCTGGCAGACGACGCGAACGCCTTGAGACGGCGCGGAGAAGGGGTTGTGCCGCGGAAACCGCTGACAGCCCCCTCCCCGCCAGGTCACTTCACAAGACGGATCGTCATCGGGTAGCGGTAGTTACCGTCCGAGAGGGCCGAGACACCGGCGACGACCGAAAGGACGACGGCCACGACCCAGATGACGGGAACGAGCAGGGTCCCGATGATGGTCAGCGGCAGCAGGATCGAGGCGCCGACGACCGTGATCTGGAAGTTGAGCGCTTCGACGGCCTGCGAGCGGATGTACGGCGAGGTCTTGCCGCCGGTGAGCATCAGGAGCAGCGGCCCGAGGATCGGAAAGCCGACGATGGGCAGCGTGTGCGCCAGGGCGGCGCCGAGACGCTCGTTGCTCTCCGTCGTACCCTGAGGACGAGCCGGGGTCGACACCGGAGCGACCCGGGGGACGGGCGCGGTGCCGTACAGCTCCTTCATGATGGGCATCAGGTCGCCGTGGGTGCGCGCGGTCATGGCGCGCTCCAACCGGTCGTCGAACTCGAGCTCGTCGAGGCGACCCTCCGCGTAGGCGGTCTTGACGTGCTCGACCACGTGTTCACGGTCCTGGTGGGTGACGCGCAGATGAGCTGGCGGCACCTGTCCCGGCCCGGGGGTCTTGGGTACCCCAGCCATAATCGCCATGCCTCTCCTTAGAGAATCGAGCTGTCTCCTCACATACTGCGTCCGCCGAACCTTCGATGCCATCGGGAGAATCCCCGATCTGTCCCCTAGATCATCCCCGACGCGAGGGCTCCAGACGGTATAAAAAGGATTCATGAGATGGCGAGACCGCTACGGCATTCGTCGACTGCGCGGCCGCAAGATCGCGAAGTTCGACCGCGAGGCGACAGACGCCGACATCGAGGCTCTTATCGCCTTCGCCCGTTCGCGGCGTGGTGTCGAGTTTTATGTCGAGCCAGAAACTTTTGCCACCGACACGACCGCTGTGGCGGTGGCCGACGACGGCGAGTGGACCCGGCGCAGGGTGGGTTCACCCGCAGTGATCCGCAAGGTCGCCCGCGACCTTGCCCTTCCGGTGTACGACGTGCAGCTCACGGGTTACCCGCAGCGCATGCGCGCCTACAACGAACGCCGTAAGAAGGAAGAAGGCAGTCTCTAAAGCGGCTCCTTTCTCCCTCCTTTGGTACACATGAGCCGGCCCGGGTGAGGTCGACAGCACAGGGGTCCCCCGCCCCTGTGCTTCCTTCGTTCTCTTTCTCCTTCGGCTCTGCTCTTCGCTTCCGTGATGCGGAGATTATTGGAGGGTGGGGGTTGGGTCCTCGTCGTCGAGGAGGTTGACCAGGGGGAGCAGCCAGACGGCGGTGGCGGGGCCCATGGTGGCGTCGAGTTCTGCGGGGGTCGGGAGGCGGCCTCGGAGGATGGCCGGCGAGAGCAGGTTCTGCAGGGCGTGCATGAGCAGGTTGGCCATCGAGTAGGTCGGGTCGGCGGCGAGGGCACGTTCGAGGGCGATGGTGGCCTGAACGTTGTTGCCCTCCCGCCACGCTGCTATGGCCAGCAGTGACGCGGCCGGTGGCACGAAGCGGGGCTCCAGCCTGCGGGTCAGGTCTTTCCAGAGCGGGGCGTGGGAGTCTTCCATGAGGGTCCAGCCCTCATCGCGCACCCTCATGATGACCAGGTCCAGGCCGAGTTTCGCCGCCTCCAGATCGTCCAGCCTGCCGCCCTCGGAGTGGGTCTTCAGCGCGGCCCGGACCCGTTCCAGGCCGTCGGAGACGAACTGCCCGGCGAAGGCGTCCAGGTCGGTGGCGGCCATCAGCCGGGCGCGGAAGTCGGCGATCACTTCGGCCGTGGCCCGGCGCATCGCCATCCGTACCGGACCTGTGATGGGGGCAAGTGTGCGCTCCAGGGACTCGCGGTCCGGGAGTGCCACCAGGCCGCGGACGGTGGCTTCGGCCGCTATCTGGCTGGTGGAGGGGTCGTATGGGGTGCCTTCCGCCGGGCAGCACGTCGCCAGGTCGCAGACGTACGACCAATAGCGGCCCTCGTGGGCCCGTAGCGCCTCGCCCACCCGCACCCCTGACTTGGCCGCGAGCAGCCTGGCCTCGTCGGCTGCCGGGGTGACCAGCTCCCCCGGGCCGTAGCCGATCACGACGATCTCCGTGACACCTTCGCGTTCGAAGAGGGGTGCGAGGGCGTCGAGGGTGCCCTGCGGGAACGGCAGGCCCCACCTGGCCACCATCTTGGCCTGCCCGCGTGCGAGGCCGACGACTACGAGGCTGCCGGTGGGGTGGAAGCCGACCAGGTAGGGCACGGCGGCCAGAACGTCGGTCGGGCTTCTCAGGGTGAGACAGGCATCGGTGTCGAAGGTCGAGAAGTCCTGTGGGAGATCGAGAGCGGAGGTGGTTGTGTCGGGGGTGAAGGGGAGCGGGTCTTTGCGGTGGCGGCCACGCTGACTGTGATTTTGGTGGCGGTGGTGGTCAATGACAGGCCCGGGGTTGGAGTCACCTCCCGGGTTGGGCACACGACTGCGGCTTCCTTGCGCGCGGGGGTCGCCGGCAGTGCCGCCGTGAGCGATCGGGTCGAGGTCTCCGACGGTGCCGCCCTGACCAGCGGAGTTGGGACCGGCGGTGGTGCTGCTGCGGGCGACAGGGTTGGCGTCGTGGTCAGCAGTTTCGTCATGAGCGACTGGGTCGAGGTCGCTGACTGTGCCGCCCGGAGCGACCGGGTTGGTGTGGCGGTCGGCGGCAGTTCCGCCGTGGGTGACGGGGCTGGGGTCACCAGCAGGGCTGCCGTTGGTGACGGGGTTGGGGCCGGTAACGGAGTCGGGGTTGGTGGTTGGGCCGCCATGAGCGGTTGAGCCGACCGTGGAGACAGAGCCGCCGTGGACGGGGTTGCCGTGGACGGGGTTTCCCTGGACGGGGTTTCCCTGGACGGGGCTGGTCCTGGAGGCAGGGCCTATGGGGACCGGAACGGGGTCAGGGGTGCGGGCGTGGGTTGGGGTGGGAGTGGCGGCGTGGGTTGGGGTGGGGGCGTAGCTGGGGGTGGGAGTGGCAGCGTGGGTTGGGGTGGGGGCTGGGTGGTTGGTCGTCATGGGCCGAGAGGATGCCGTGGACGAGTTGGACGGCGATGGGCCGAACGCGGTTCTGTGGATGACGGAGGGCTGTCCACAGCCGACAGGGGGCCAAATAGTAGGACTCGACCGATGGAGGGCATCGAACGGCTTCCGCTGAGGCGGATTGCACGGGCAGGGTGGCCGGGCCAGGAGGCGTGCGGGGCTTCCGATTCGGAAGGGTGACCGCGCCCAGCACACCGTCGTCCACCGCCATGGCCGGCGTCCTTCCCTCTGATCAATGCGGCTGGGCCAGGCGGACTGCTGCCGGCTGCCGGACCCAGCCGAGCAAGACTCAGCCCAGGCCTGGCGGGGCGGGGGCACGGGGGGATCAGGCCGCTCCGGGACAGGCGACGTTCAACCGAAGCGGGCGAGACTCAGACCGAGCAGGCGGGCCGGGGGCGGAGTAGGCAGGGGCAGGGCGGGGGTGCACTTAGGCCGGACCAAAGGGGCGGCGTTCAGCCGGGGCGGGCGCGTTCAGACGAGGCCGGACCGAGCAAGGCGGGCCGGAGCAGGGGGGTCGGGGCAGGGGGGTCGGGGCAGGGGGGTCGGGGCAGGGGGTCGGGGCAGGGGGTCGGGGCAGGGGGTCGGGGCAGGGGGGTCGGGGCAGGGGGGTCGGGGCAGGGCGACCGCGGACGGACGGCGTTCAGCCCAAGCGTGCGCGTTCAGCTCAGGCGGGTGCGTTCAGCTCAGGCGGGTGCGTTCAGGTGGAGCCGAGCGACGCAGACGAGGCCGGTGGGTCGGCGTGGGCGGGCGTGTTCAGGGTGAGGCCGGGTGAGGGTCGGGCCGGGGCGGTGGGGTCAGGGTGAGGCTCCCAGCCGGGACGAGTCGGTTCAGGGTGAGGGGGTGGGGCCGGGGGTGGGAGTGGGGCCGGGGGTGGGGGTTAGGTGGGTGCGTACGAGGAGGGCGGCGCCCGCCACAGCGGCCGGCATGGCCACCACGGCCACGAACGGCACCAGGAACAGCAGGAACACCGCCACCCCGAACCCCAGCGCACTCGCCTTGTTCCCGCGCAGGAGCGCGAAGCGCTGCTTGCGGGCCAGGCCGCGGCGTTCCATGGCCAGGGTCGTAAGCTCGACCGTCAGGAAGAAGCCGGACACGGCGGCCCCGAGCACCGGCACCACCGTCTGCCCCACCACCGGGATGAATCCCAGCAGGAACAGCGGAATGGTGAACATCAGTACATAGAGGAGCGTCACCAGGCTGTCCCGGATCGAGCGCGGCAGCGTACGCCACCACGGCTGCTCGTTCTCCGTCTCCAGCGGGTCCACCGCGGCCGAAAGCTTCTCGTAGAACGGCTCCCCGATCGCCAGCGTGAGCGCCGCGAACGTGATCACCGCCAGCGCCAGCCCGCCGAGGAAGAGCAGGATGCCCACCAGCGTGCGGAACAGGTCCCGCCAGCTCCACGTGTCCGCGAACGGCGTCAGGAACTCGGCCAGCTCCGACGCGTTGGTGCCGAGGAAGATCAGCGCCGCCACGTAGACGGCGAACGCGATCAACGCCGGAATCAGGCCGAACAGCCACCATCGGGTGTTCCTGGCGACCCATCCGACCCCTTGGAGGAAGAAGCCGATGCCGGCCGTGAAGTCGCGCACTGATCGCATGACCGGCAGGCTAGCGCCAGAACGACGTCACCGCGTAGCCGAGTTCGGTGAAGAGGTCGCGCAGCAGGGGAAGCGAGATGCCGAGCACGTTTCCGTGGTCGCCCTCGATGCCTTCGACGAACCAGCCGCCCCGCCCCTCGATGCTGAACGCCCCGGCCAGGTTGAGCGGCTCGTCGCTGGCGGCGTAGGCGGCGATCTCGTCCTCGGACGGCTGGCCGAAGTGCACGACCGTGGTGGCCACCTCGGCCGCCTGCCGGCCGGCCGGCACGTCGATCACGCAGTGGCCGGTGACGAGGCGGCCCGTGCGGCCGCGCATCAGCCGCCAGCGCTCCACGGCCTGCTCGCGGGTGCCGGGCTTGCCGTACGGGCGCCCGTCGAGCTCCAGGATCGAGTCGCAGCCGATGACCAGCCCCTCTTCGAGCTCGCTCGCGACAGCTTCCGCCTTGGCCTTGGCCAGCACCAGGCTGAGCGCGGCGGGAGAGTGGGCGGAGAAGGAGTCCTCGTCGACCCCGCTGACGATCACCTTCGGGTCGAGACCGGCGCTGCGGAGGAGGGCCAGGCGGGCGGAGGAAGCTGAGGCCAGAACGATCACCGGCACAGCCTACCGGTCACCAGTCGGGGTCCGCCGTGCCCGGTGCCGCCCCACGCTCGCCCCTGGAGGTCATCCCGCGTTCGCCCCGCGCCGTACCCGGCGTCAGCCCGCGTTCGGCCCCGCCCGTGGCCGGTGTCGCGCCGTGGCCCCTTCCTGAGGTGCCGCTGGAGGGGGGTATTTCGTGTTCGGTCCGGTACGGGTCGATGCGCGGCTCGTACGGCCCCAGCTGCCGCGGCACGGCCCCGCCGAAGATGTCCCCCAGGATCCCGTCCAGCAGTTCCCCCAGCCCGCCTGGCACCGAGGCGCGTTCGCGTTCGAGGTCGTCGGCCAGGGCGGTGGGGTCCATGTCGCGACTGGCGGCGCGACCGGCCAGCAGGGACATGATCATGGGGGCGATGAGGGGCATGAGCTTCATGATGGTCCCCGAGTCGACCCCGGCCAGGCGTGAGAGCTGGGACGCGGCCAGCTCGGTCCCCTGACCCCCCAGGACGTGGCCGAGGATGCTGTGCCCGTCTCTCGTCAGCGAGGCCACGTCACCGTTGAAGGGGTCGGCGTCCCTGTGGTCGTCCAGCGCTCCGAGCAGGGCGTCGGCGCCGTCCGGGTGTTCGGCGTTGCGGGCCAGGCCGCCGACGATCGTGCCCGACACGGCCTCGATGACCTTGCGGGCCGTGAGCGTGTCGGAGCCGAGCATGCCGGCGATCTGCTCCAGTCCTGAGTCTCCGAGTCCGGCGAGAAGCTCGTCATACAGTGTCACGACGGTCCCCCGATCACAGTCGTCTCGGATGACCTGCCCCTGGAGAACCAGGACCAACGTCCGGATTGTCCTAATTCTCGGAAAAGCCGCGGCCCTGGCCTCCGGAAACGCGATCGGTGTCCGGAGGCCAGGGCCGGGGTTCGAAATGAAGCCGCCTGTCCAGATATGAGGTGGCCGGCGTTCGTGCCCGACCGAAAGGTCAGCGTTGGTGCTGGGGCTGAGGGTCGGTGAAGGGGTGCTGGTCGGGGTCGCCGGCCGGCGCCGCCTGGCCCGTCTCCGTGTCAGCGGTGACCGGCTCGGACTCCGGCGTCGTGGCCGGGACGCCTTCGGCGGTAGCCACCGGATGGGCCTGGGTGAAGGCCGTCGGCCGCGCCTCGACGGCCGCGGGCCGCCGATCGGCGGAGCCGCCGGACCCGTTCGGCGTGTAGAGGCCGGCCGCCGCGTACGCCCCCGCCTCGTCCAGCGTCTCGTGCTCCAGCAGCGCCGCCACGATCGCGTCCAGCTTGTCGCGGTTGTCGCCGAGGACCTGGAGCGCGCGTTCGTAGCACTCGTCCACGATCCGCCGCGCCTCCTCGTCGACCGTGGCGAGCGTGGCGGGCGAGGCCTGCGGCTGCTGGCCGTCGTTGGGCAGGATGGTCAGCGGGCCGACCTTCTCCGACATCCCCCACCGGCCCACCATGCCGCGGGCGATCATGGTGACCTGTTCGAGGTCGTTCTCGGCGCCGGTGGTGATGACGCCGAAGACGACCTGCTCGGCCGCCATGCCGCCGAGCGCGCCGGTGATGCGGCCGCGCAGGTACTGCTCGTCGTAGGCGTAGCGGTCGGTGTCGGGGGTGGAGAGGGTGACGCCCAGGGCCCGCCCGCGCGGGATGATGGAGATCTTCCTGACCGGGTCGGCGCCGGGCTGGAGCATGCCGAGCAGCGCGTGGCCGGCCTCGTGGAAGGCGGTGCGCGTGCGCTCCTCCTCCGGCATGACGATGCTGCGGGCCGCGCCGAGCTGCAGCTTCTCCAGCGCGTCGGCGAAGTCGGCCATCGTGACCTTGTCCTTGCCGCGCTTGGCGGCGAGCAGGGCGGCCTCGTTGACCAGGTTGGCCAGGTCGGCGCCGGTCATGCCGGGCGTGGTCTTGGCGAGCTGGTCGAGGCTGACCTTGGCGTCCATGGGCACGCCGCGCGTGTGGACGGCCAGGATCGCGGTGCGGCCGGCCGCGTCGGGCAGGCCCACCTGGACCGTGCGGTCGAAGCGGCCGGGACGCAGCAGCGCGGGGTCGAGGATCTCGGGCCGGTTGGTGGCCCCGATGACGATCACGCCCTCGGCGCCGGAGAAGCCGTCCATCTCGGTGAGGATCTGGTTGAGCGTCTGCTCGCGCTCGTCGTGGCCGCCGATGCCGCCCGCGCCGCCGCGGGCCCGGCCGATGGCGTCGATCTCGTCGATGAAGACGATCGACGGCGCCACCTTGCGCGCCTCCTCGAACAGGTCGCGCACCCGCGAGGCGCCCACGCCCACGATCATCTCGATGAACTCGGAGGCGCTGGCCGAGAAGTAGGGCACCTTGGCCTCACCGGCGACCGCCCTGGCCAGCAGCGTCTTGCCGGTGCCCGGAGGGCCGGCGAGCAGCACGCCCTTGGGCAGCTTGGCGCCGAGCCTGCGGTATTTGCCGGGATCCTTGAGGTAGTCGACGATCTCGACGAGCTCGTTCTCGACCTCGTCGATGCCGGCGACGTCCTCGAACGTGACCCGCACCTGCCCGGCCTCGACCGGCTTGGCCGCCTTGGACTTGCCGAGCCCGCCCAGGCCGCCGCCCATCATGCTGGCGCCACGGCGCATGATCCAGATCCACAGGCCGGCCAGGAGCAGCACGGGCAGCAGCGACAGCAGCAGGTTGGAGAAGAAGCCCCGGGTGATCGGCTTGCTGGTGATCACGACCTGGCCGGTGGACAGCTGCTGGTCGAGCTGGTCGGTGTTGGCGAAGGCGGGGATCTCGGTGGCGAAGCGCGTGTAGGAGGCGCCGCCGTCGGGGTTCTTCACCGCCGAACGCAGGTCGCCCTCGACCGACAGGCCCTCGGCGTAGATGTCCTTGACGTTCTTGGCGTTCACCTGGTTGGTGAACTCGGTGTACGAGATCGTCTCGACGGATCCGCTGTCGACGAACGACGACACGACGAAGAAGCCCGCGTACACCACGAGCAGCGTGACGACGAAGCGCCACCAGTTGATCTTCGGCCGGCCGCCGGGCGTGCCCGGCAGCCCTTCGGAGCGCCAGGGCGGCTTGCCTTTGCCCTTGTCCTTCTCCGGAGCTTGCGGCGGTCCAGAGCGTTCCACGGCGTCACTCCCCCACATCGCCGCACACATGATCTTCTAGCCTAGAACACGTACCCCTGAGGCCACGCGGCCGATGTCGCGCCACTGCTTTCGCCGCGAATCCGGCACTGTGACGAACGCAAGTCCCGGCTTGCTCATTCCCCCGTCCATGATCACGACGGCGGCGCGCGAGGTGTGCTTCCCGTACGTGACGCGGTAGACGAGCATCCAGCCGCGCTTGACCGGCTGCGAGGCCAGCCAGGTGATCCTGGAGCCGTCGGGGTGGTGGTTGAGCGTCCAGCGGGCGGCCAGCAGGGCGGTGTCGCGCGGGGACTTCTGCGCCAGGATCGGCAGCGGGCAGGTGACGAACATGCCGCGCATGTCCGCGCCGCGCGTCCTGGGCAGCACCTGCTTGGTGGTGAACGGCGCCGCCCCGTGCGGCTTCCACGGGCCGGACAGGCGCGGCACCGCGAGCCCGGTGCGGGCGTCCTTGACGAAGCGCTTGCCCGGGGAGCGCAGGGGGATGCGCTTGACGCCCCGGGAGAGCTTGGGGACGCGCGGGTCGGCGTGCAGGGCCTCCATGGCCGTGTAGCCGGGCGCCAGCGACCCACTGGGTGACGGCGTCGGCTGCTGCGCGGGAGCGGCGCTGGCGGGCGGATCAGAAGGCCCGGACGAAGGCTCCTGCGAGGGCTCCTGCGAGGGCCCCGCGGACGGCTCCGGCGACGGTTCGGACGACTGCGCGGACGACGGTTCGGACGACCGGGCGGAGCCGGACGAGGGCGGTGCGGCCGGCGGCGCGGTGACCGGCCCCGCCGCGACCTCGTCCGGCTCCGACGGGAGCACCATGACCAGCGCAGCGACTACCGCCGCGACGGCGGTGGCCATGGCCAGCCCCCGGTACACGTCCCGCATCCGCAGATCGCCGATGCGGGAGCGTCTGGGCGGAGAGGCAGGGATCCCATGCCGTGCGGCCGTTATCACTCGGGAACCCTTGATCTCATCTTCCCCATGGAGCACGACGGGAGCGTACGACATATCCCGCCATCGCGTCCGGGAAGCGACCGAAGTGCAATCATGGCGTGGTGGAACAGGTGGAGTTGCGATTCGACCATGCTTCGCAAGCGGCGCAAACACACACAAATCTCTCAGCGATCCGCCAGAGTTCCACCGGGCTCTGGGTCGCCGGCGACGAGACGGCGACCTTCGAACACCTCACGTGGACCGGCGACCACTACGGCGCCCAGCGCACCTTCCGCCTGGCCGACTACGTCAGCCTGCCCGCCGGTCCGGACGACGAGGCCGACATCGAGGGTCTGGCCAGGACGGACGGCCACCTGTGGCTGGCCGGCTCGCACAGTCTCAAGCGCAAGCGGGTCAAGTCCAAGGACCCGGCCAAGGCCGCCGACCGGCTCGCCACCGTGGTCAGGGAGGAGAACCGCTTCATCCTCGTCCGCCTGCCGCTCGACGAGGCCACCGGGACGCCCCTGCCCGGCGCGATCCTCTCGGGCCGGGACAACCTCGCCGAGGCGCTCAAGGACGACCGGCACCTCGCGCCGTTCCTGGCGCTGCCGGGCAAGGACAACGGCCTCGACGTCGAGGGCATCGCCGTCACGGGGGACCGCGTCCACCTCGGGCTGCGGGGTCCTGTGCTGCGGGGCTGGGCGGTGGTGCTGGAGCTGCGGATCGAGGACGCGGGCAAGGGACGGCTGCGGCTGCGCGAGCCGTACCGCAAGCACTTCCTGGACCTGGGCGGGCTGGGCGTGCGGGACATGTGCCCTGACGGTGACGCGCTGCTGCTGCTCGCCGGGCCCACCATGGACCTCGACGGTCCGGTACGCGTCATACGGTGGCAGCCGGACCGGCAGAACGACAGGCGGCCCGGCGTCGTGCCGGAGGGCGAGCTGGAGGTCGTCGCCGACCTGCCCTACGGCGTCGGCTGCGACCACCCCGAGGGGCTGGTACGGCTCGCGGACGGGCGGCTCATGGTCGTGTACGACAGCCCTTCGCCCGCGCGGATCACCCCGGCGGGCGGCGTGCTGGCGGACGTCTTCACCCCGCGCCCATAAAGCCCGGAGCAAAGCCCGTAGCGCCGGGGACGTGCGTTCAGGCGCCGCTGGTGGGGACGCGGCCGTAGAGCCAGGGCGCGTCCGCGACGAACGTGCACGAACCCGGCTCGATCTCCGTGAACCCGGCGTCGCGCACCACGGGCAGCCCCGCCGCCACCATGGAGTCGAACTCCTCCTGGGTGCCGGCCGTGCGCACGGACACCGCCAGCCCCCGCTCACGCCACGCGGCCCGCTCGTCCGCGTCGCTGGCCCACCAGGCGAGCTGGGCGGCGTGCCCGGCCTGAGCCATGGCCTTGCCCGCGGACATCTCCAGCGCCGGGTTGGCCCACAGGATCGGCGGCTCGGCGGGCCCGGGCGGGGCGGTGTCGGTCAGCTCGGTGCCGGAGACCTGCAGCCTGGCCAGGTCGCGCGGCCAGTCGTCGAGCGGCACGGGCGGGTGCACGCGCACCTCGGCCGTGCGGTGCTCGATCGTCCGGCCGGGCAGCGCGAGCGCCCTGCGCCACTCGGCGCCCCTGGCCCGGCGCACGACCTTGCGGATCTTTCCGGTGGACTGCCAGGCGTGCAGCTCGCCGGTCCACTCCCCCGGGTCGTCGAGGAGGCTCAGCACGGCCATGGCGGCGGCCTCCAGCGCGTCGGTGCGCTCAGGAGGCCCTTGGCGAGGTCCCTTCGCTGGGCCAGGGACAAGGCCGGAGTCGGGTGCGGTCTGGGGTGCGGCGCGCTCGATCCTGACGACGAGGGGCAGCACGTAAAGCTCGCTGTTCATCGTCTCCTAGCATGCCCGATGGCCAGGGACATGCCGGCGGCGAGGAGGCAGAGGGCGCCGGAGACGTACCAGGCCAGGTCGTACGCGCCCAGCTGGTCGCGGGTGAGCCCGGCGCCGACGGCGGCGATGGCGGCCCCGACCTGGTGCGAGCCGAACACCCAGCCGAACACCACGGCCCCGTCGGCCCCGTAGATCCGCCGGCACAGCGCCACCGTGGGCGGCACGGTCGCCACCCAGTCCAAGCCGTAGAAGATGATGAAGATCAGCATGCTGGGCTCGGCGGTGGCCGCGAACAGGCCGGGCAGCACCATCAGCGACAGGCCGCGCAGCCCGTAGTAGACGCCGAGGAGCACCTTGGGGTCGATCCTGTCACTCAGCCAGCCGGACGCGATCGTGCCCGCGATGTCGAAGATGCCGATCACGGCCAGCAGGCCCGCGGCGACGGGCTGGGCCATGCCGTGGTCGTGGGCGGCGGGGATGAAGTGAGTGCCGACGAGGCCGTTCGTACTGGCTCCGCAGATCGCGAAGCCGCCCGCCAGCAGCCAGAACGGGCGCGTCCGCGCGGCGGAGGCGAGCACCGAGACGGCCCGCACCGCCGCGTTGACCTTCGCGGCCGGCGCGGCGGGCGCCGCCTCAGGATCGGCCCCGAGCGCCGTCGTGCCGACGTCCTCGGGCCGGTCGCGCAGCAGCCACCACACGAACGGCACCACGGCCAGCGCCGCGACGGCCACGGTCAGCGAGGCGAAGCGCCAGCCGGGGCCCTGCGCGAGCTGGGCCAGCACGGGCAGGAAGACGAGCTGCCCGGTGGCGCCGGCCGCGGTGAGCACGCCGGTGACCAGACCGCGGTGCCGGACGAACCAGCGGTCCACCACGGTCGCGGCGAACACCAGCGCCATCGACCCCGTGCCGAGTCCCACCAGCACGCCCCAGAACAGCAGCAGCTGCCAGCTCGCGGTCATCAGCACCGTCAGCCCGCTGCCCGCGGCGATCAGCAGCAGGGCGACGGCGACCACGCGGCGCATGCCGAAGCGGTCCATGAGCGCGGCGGCGAAGGGGGCGGTCAGGCCGTAGAGCACCAGGTTGATCGAGACGGCCAGCGAGATGGTGCCCGCCGACCAGCCGAACTCCTCCTGCAGCGGCGTGATCAGCACGCCCGGCGTGGCCCGGAACCCGGCGGAGCCCAGGATGGCCACGAAGGCGACGGCCGCCACGTACCAGGCCCGGTGGAGTCGGCGCGTGGGGGTGGTGCTCAAGGTCATGCGCCCATCCTGGGATATCCCGCCACACGGCCACGAGTGGCCGGAAAGCCAATATGTGTAAGAATCCGGCCATGGTGCATCGTGTCGCGGTCGTCGTGCTCAACCATTTCGCCCCGCTCGACCTCGGCGTGCCCGGCCAGGTGTTCTGGGCGGCGGAGACGCCGTCGGGCGAGAAGCTGTACGAGGTGGTGACGTGCTCGGAGGGCCGCATGCCGGTGCGGTGCAACGCGGGCTACAGCGTGCTGCCCGACCACGACCTCGACGTGCTCGACACGGCGGACACGGTCCTGGTGCCCGGCATCCACGCGGGCCGGGCGCTGCGCGACGGCACGATCTCGGACACCTTGCGGCGGGCGTTGCGGGGGCGCCCTCGGACGATGTCGATCTGCACCGGTTCGTACGTGCTGGCGGCGGCGGGTCTGCTCGACGGCCGCCCGGCCACCACGCACTGGCGTGAGGCGGCCCGCTTCGCCCGCTTGTTCCCCCAGGTCAAGCTGGATCCCGACGTGTTGTTCGTGGACGACGGCGACGTGCTGACCTCGGCGGGCGTCGCCTCCGGCATGGACCTGTGCCTGCACGTGATCAGGCGCGACCACGGCAGCGAGGTGGCCAACAGGGCGGCGCGGCGCTGCGTGATGCCGCCGTGGCGGGAGGGCGGCCAGGCTCAGTACATCGACCGGCCACTCCCGTACGGCGACGGCGGCGGCACGGCGGCCACCCGCGACTGGATGCTCGCCCACCTCGACGCCCCGCTCGACCTCACCGCGCTGGCCGGGCACGCCAGGATGAGTGTGCGCACGTTCACCAGGCGCTTTCGCGAGGAGACCGGCATGAGCCCGGCCAGGTGGCTGAACGGGCAGCGGGTGCAGCACGCCAGGCGGCTGCTGGAGACGACGGATCTCGGTGTGGAGGAGGTGTCCAGGCGGGCGGGCTTCCGTTCGGCGGTCTCGCTGCGCCAGCACCTGCACGCGGCGGTCGGGGTGTCGCCGCTCGCCTACCGCCATACCTTCCGGCGCACCTGATCGGCCGCTCGCCGCATGACCCCCCGGAACGCTCCGGCATGGCTCGTAGACTTCGCGGCAGCGAAGCCACCGGGAGGGCGGGAGATGACCGAGGCGGACCGCGCACCAGCCGGGATCGACCCCACCGTGCCCAGCGTCGCCCGCATGTACGACTACTACCTCGGCGGCCGCGACAACTTCGCCGCCGACCGCAGGGCCGCTGAAGAGATGATCAGGCTCGGCCGCAGGATGGGCAACGACACCCGGCGGATCGCCCTGGCCAACCGCGCCTTCCTCGGCCGCGCGGTGCGCTCGATCGCCGAGGCGGGCGTGCGCCGGTTCGTCGACATCGGCGCCGGGCTGCCCACCCAGGACAACGTGCACCAGGTGGCCGCGCGGCACGTCTCCGGCTCCCGCGTCGTCTACGTGGACAACGACCCGATCGTGCTGGCACACGCCCGCGCGCTGCTGGCCAGGCAGCCGGATGTCATCGCGCTGGAGGGCGACCTGAGGGACCCCGACGCGATCCTCGACGATCCGCTCGTCACGGGGCATCTCGACCTCTCCGAGCCGTACGCCGTCCTCATGGTGGCGGTGCTGCACTTCATCACCGACGACGCCGAGGCGGCCAGGATCGTCGCCCGCGTGCGCGAGCGGCTGCCGCGGGGCTCCTACCTGGTGC
The DNA here is from genome assembly GCF_040649735.1 of Nonomuraea sp. NPDC048892. Classification (NCBI taxonomy): domain Bacteria; kingdom Bacillati; phylum Actinomycetota; class Actinomycetes; order Streptosporangiales; family Streptosporangiaceae; genus Nonomuraea; species Nonomuraea sp. NPDC048892. Next base: position 822,190 of record NZ_JBEZFZ010000003.1, read on the forward strand.
TCTCCCACCTGTACGCGGGCGACGTCACCGACGAGGAGGCGCGGGCGGGCCAGCAGGTCTACGCCGCGACCGACTCAGGTGGCCTGGCCAGGCGCGGCTACGACACCATCGCGTCCTATTTCGGGGGGATGGAGCTGGTCGGTCCCGGTGTCGTGCCGGTGGCCGACTGGACGCCCGACGGGACGCCCGGGGAGGCGTACGACCTGGTCAGGTCGGGCATCCTCGCCGGAGTCGCCCGCGCCTGACCTCAGGAGCGGACGGTAGTTCCCGGCTTCTTTCTCACGGCAAGACAGTCGGACAGGCGTTAGGTTGAACAGGTGCCGCATCTCAGTCTGGACTTCGTCAGCACGGTCAGAGCCGACCGTTCCGGCCTGGTCGACGCCCTGTCGGACGCGGACGGCCTGACGGCCTGGGCCCGCGAGCACGCGGCCGAGCTGGGCCTGGATCCCGGCTTCACCGCCTCCGACGAGCTGCGGGATCAGGTCGTACGACTGCGTCAGGCCGTACGCGCCCTGTTCGCCAGGGCCGTGACCCCGGAGCCGCCGAGCCGGGCGGACGCGCCAGAGCTGCCCGGGTTCGAGGAGTCGCTGGCCCTGGTCAACGCCACCGCCCTGGCGGCCCCCACGGCCGCGCAACTGTCCTGGAACGGAGAGCCGTCCCTCGTCGTCACCCCCGCCAGGGGGACGGATGAGCCGGCCCGGCTGTGCGGGCGGCTGGCGACGGCGGCGGTGGAGTTCCTCGCCGGCCCGGACCGGGCTCTGCTGCGCACCTGCCGGGCGCCGCGTTGCGTGCTCTATTTCGTCAAGGAGCATCCGCGTCAGGAATGGTGCTCGACGGCCTGCGGCAACCGCGCCCGCGCGGCCCGGCACTACCGGGAGCACAAGAGGTGACCCACTTCTAACGCCATAGACGCAAATTTGCCGTTATAGTCCTTCTAACGGCAAACCAGCGCCGCATGCGTTAGAGGAGTGAGGCATGTCCTTCCAGACCGGGCATATCGGGCTCAACGTCACCGACGTCGAGGCGTCCAAGGAGTTCTACCGGCGCGTCTTCGGGTTCACGGTCGCCCGCGAGTCCGAGGAGGACGGCCGGCGCTACGTGTTCCTGGCCCAGGACGGCACGCTGAAGCTGACCCTGTGGCAGCAGAGCGAGGGCCGCTTCGCCACCGCCCGGCCCGGGCTGCACCACCTGTCGTTCCAGGTGGCGGACCTGGAGGCGGTCCAGCGGGCCGAGCGGGCGATCAGGGAGCTGGGCGCGGTCGTGCACCACGGAGGCGTGGTGCCGCACGGCGAAGGCGCCACCTCGGGCGGCGTCTTCTTCGAAGACCCCGACGGCATCCGGCTGGAGATCTTCGCCCCAGACGGCGCCGGCGACCGCCCCGCACCCACGACCGGCGCGCCGACCTGCGGATTCTTCTAATGCGCGCACACCCTGGCGAGGTCGCGGTGCAGCGGCGCAACGGCGTCGCGCACGATCGCGGCAGCTCGCGGACCAGGCCGGAGATCCCCGAGGTCGCGGCCGCGTTCCTGCGGGCGCAGCGCATGATCCTGATCGGCGCCGCCGACGACCTCGGGCGGCCGTGGGCGAGCGTGCTCACCGGCCCCGCCGGGTTCGCCACGGCCGCGGGCGAGCGCACGATCGTGCTGCGCGCCCTGCCCGGCGCGGGCGATCCCCTGCACGGGCTGTTCGAGTCCGAACGGGACCTCGGCCTGCTGGCCATCGAGCCGCACACGCGGCGCAGGATGCGGGTGAACGGCGGCGCCGTACGGGACGGGGACACGCTCGTCGTCAGGACCGAGCAGGTCTACGCCAACTGCCCCAAGTACATCCAGACCCGCGAACCCACCTCGGCCCCCGGCACCCCGGCCGTCCTCGGCCACGGCACCGCCCTGGACCTGCGGCACTCGGACCTGATCGCGGCGGCCGACACGTTCTTCATCGCCACGCGCGCCGAGGGCTACGGCGCCGACGTGTCGCACCGGGGCGGCAACCCCGGCTTCGTCCGGGTCACCGGCCCACGCTCACTGGAGTTCCCCGACTATCCGGGCAACACCATGTACATGACTCTGGGCAACCTGGAGCTGGATCCGGCGGCCGGGCTGCTGTTCCCCGACTGGGAGCGCGGCGGGACCCTGCAGCTCACCGGGCGGGCGCGGGTGGAATGGGGCGCGGAGCCGGTGGTGCGGTTCGAGCTGGACGCGTACGTCGACCGCGCCGGCACCCTGCCCGCCGGCTGGACCGCCCCCGGCTACCACCGCTTCAACCCGCCCGCCTGATCGCACCCCTGATCGGGGGCCCGCTCATCGCGAGAGGCGTTTCTCGAACCAGTGATGGGCGTACGGCTCGTCGTTGAACGCCGCCACCTCCTCGTAACCGGCCGCCCGGTAGAGGGCGACGGCCTCGGTGAGCGCCCGGTTGGTTTCCAGCCGCAGCGTACGCGCGCCGTGGCCGGCCGCCCGCCCCTCCGCCTCGGCCAGCAGCCGCCGCCCGAGACCGAGCCTGCGGGCCGTCGGGTCCACCCACATCCGCTTGATCTCCGCCCACCCGGAACCGGCCCTGGAGGCGGGGTGCAGCTTCACCGCGACGCACCCCACCGGCTCGGCGTGGAGCATCGCGACCAGGAACATCCCGGCGGGCAGCCGCACCTCCTCGTCACCGGCCGGGATGCCGCGCGCGGGATCGTACCCGTCGTCGAAGCGGCGGGCCAGCTCGGCGAAGTAGGCCCGCAGGCAGTGGCGGGCATGGGGGTGGCGGGGGTCGAGCACCTTCACCTCGACCATGGAGGCGATCAGCAGTCGCTCGACCTCCGACATCGCGGCCACCAGGCGCTCGCGCTGGGTGCCGGAGAGCGGCCGCAGGATCGACGCGGCCACCTCGTCGGAGCGGCGGTCGAGCTCGGCCCGCTCGGCCAGCCCGGCGGCGGTGAGGCGGGCCGTGCGGACGCGCCCGTCGGGGCCCGCGCCGCCGACCTCCACCAGCCCGTCGGCCTCCAGCGAGCGCAGCAGCCTGCTCATGTATCCCGAGTCGAGCTCCAGCCGGGCCCGCAGCGCGCGGATCTCGCTGCCTTCCGCGCCGATCTCCCACAACACCCGCGCCTGGCCGAGGGCTCGCCCCCTGGCCAGGAATCCGTCGTTGAGCGCCCCTATCCGCTGGGTCACGGTCCGCTGGAAGCGGCGGACCCGTCCGATCGCCGTGTCGTCCATTATCTGACTCTAGTCAGTATCAGCCGGTTCACAGGAGCGGATCCGCGATGGGGACCGCGCTGTAATCCTCGCCCGCGACGGGGCGGATCTCCTTCCAGTGCACCCAGCGCGCGCTCGCGTCGTGCCGGGCCCGCGGCGGCCACAGCAGGTATCCCCACCGCGCCCCCTGGGCGTCGTCACCCCAGGCGAGCAGGTAACGCTCCGCGCCGTCGCGGATCGCCGCGGCATGCTCGACGACGGGCGGCCTCCAGATCTCAGGCAGTTCCACAGGGTTCATGTCTTCTATTATACGAACAATTGTTCGATAGATCCACGATATCGGGGGATCCGTCCTGACTCCGGACACACGAAAGGCCGCCCCCGATCGCGGGAGCGGCCTTCGCCGAGAGTGGAGCTATGGGGATTCGAACCCCAGACCTCCTCCATGCCATGGAGGCGCGCTACCAACTGCGCCATAGCCCCTCGTGCCAGTCAAAAGTGTAGCCGACTCCGGGACTTCCGGCGCACACTCGCCGATCGGGCCGGCGGCCGGCACAGGGAGGCAGACAGGGAGGCAGACAGGGAGGCCCGGTCCGGGCCGCCCCGCCGGTGTCAGCGGATCGACTTCGCCCGGTCGATCAGCGTGGCCAGCTCCGACACCATCGGGTCCTCCGAGGTGGCGGCCAGCCGGGTGGCGTGCTCGCCGAGCGAGCCCAGGTCCATGCCGAACGCCTCCTTGTCGCGCATGTAGCCGGCGAACGCGGCCACCACCACGTCGACCTGCAGCCGTACCGGCGCCTTGTCCCAGACGGAGGCGGCCAGGTCGCCGGAGCGCAGGGACTCGCTCGTCTCGGACGCTGCCCTGGTGTCGGGGTCCTGCCAGCGCACGGTGGCCTGGGCGAGCTGGCCGTCGGCGCCGGGCTTGAGCTTGAGCGCGTACAGGGCGGTGACGGAGTGGCCGGGGCCGATCTCGCCGCCGTCGCGGCTGTCGTCGCGGAACTCCTCGGCCGACAGCGCCCGGTTCTCGTAGCCGACGAGCCGGTAGCTCTCCACCACGGACTGGTTGAAGACCACCTGGGCCTTCGCGTCGCGCGCCCGCAGCTCGATGGTGGCGGGCAGCTGGGTGGTGAAGATCTTCTCGGCCTCCTCCTCGGAGCTGACGTACACGGCCATGCCGTCGCCGTTGTCGGCGAGCTGCTCCATCAGCTCGTCGCCGTACTCCCTGCCGACGCCGACGGTCAGCAGCGTGACCTGCTTGCCCGCGTGCTCCTTGACCCGGTCGAGGAGGGCCTGCCACTGGGTGCTGCCCTGGTTGGCCAGGCCGTCGGACAGCACGATGACCCGGTTGGTGGCGGCGGGCCTGAACGCCTTGGAGGCCTCCTGGTAGCCGGTGACCAGGCCGGCCTCCAGGTTGGTGCCGCCGGCGACGGTGAGCTCGTTCACCGCCCGGCGCAGTTCGTCCCTGGCGGTCAGCGGCGTCATCGAGGCCAGCACGCTCGCCTCGTCGCTGAAGGAGACGATCGAGACCTGGTCGCCGGGCGCGAGCTGGTCGAGCAGCTTCTGCAGGGCGGACTTGACCAGGTCGAGCCGGCCGGCCTCGGCCATCGAGCCGGACACGTCCACCACGAACGTGAGGTTGGCGGGCCGCCGCTCGGCCGCCTGGCTGGCGCGGGTCTGCAGGCCGACCCGCATGACGGCCTCGTCGCGCGCGGGCAGCCTGGCGCCGTCCACGTGCACGGTGAATCCGTCGTCCGGCGGCTGCGCGTAGTCCTGCCTGAAGGCGTTGACCCATTCCTCGGGGCGGATCTCGGCCGGCGCGGGCCAGCGTCCCTCCTTGAGGGTGCGGCGGGCGTAGCCGTACGAGGCGGTGTCCACGTCGAGGGCGAACGTGGAGATCTGCGCCGCGGTCGTGTCCTGCTCGCCGTCCTCGCGCGCGGCCTGTTCGTCCTGCTGCTTCGGCGAGGCGCTGGGCACGGCGGGGCGACGCTGCCTCTCGTCCTCTTGCACGGGAGCGGCCGCTCCGCTGGTGCCGCTCTCACCGCCGCCGCAGGCCGCCAGACCGAGCAGGGCGACGAGGCCGACACCGACGATCAATGGGCGAAATCTCATTTCAACCACCTCCGAGTCGTACGACGGAATGTGGTTCGAGGCGGCCGGGTCGGTGACATAAGCGAGTACAAACCGCGATCAATGCGTGATCAGTTGTAACAAATGTGGCAATTGGGATAAATATCTACATGTGCGTGTTTATCTCGGCTTGGCCGCGAAACGGGGGGAAATCCCCGCCAGTGCCCTGGACCGGGTTCGTTCACTGATCGAATCCGCTTTTCCGGTGCCGCCCGAGGTCATCCGCGGGCGTGAATGGCACGGCCGCGGCGTCTCCCTGTTCGCCTGGACCAACGAGCCGGACGACTCCCGGCAGCCGCCGCTGCTCACCGAGCACGACGGCCGGATCATCGGGCTGAACGGCCACCTGGCCGACCCCGCCGACGTGACCCGGCTGCCCGACGACTCGGCGGGCGGCTGCTTCTCGGCCTGGATCGCCCGCGACGGCGAGCTGTCGGCGAGCACCGCGATCAACCGGGTCTGTCCCGTCTTCCACACCGAGACCCCCGACCTGCACGTGGCCGGCAGCCGGGCCCTGCTCGTGCACCTGGCGGCCCGGGACGACGACCGGGTGGAGCACGACGTGCTCGCCCTCCAGACGATGGTCAGGCAGGGGTTCTTCCTGTCGGACGAGACGCCGTACAAGGGGGTCTCGGCGCTGCGGCCGAGCTCACGCCTGCTGGTACGGGACGGCGCCCGCACCGTCACCGAGACCCCGCTGCCGCAGGCGGCGCCCATGCCCACCTCGGCGCGGCGCAAGCGGGCGGCGATCGGCGAGCTGGCCGAGGCGCTGCTGGCCACCGTCGAGCCGCTGCGCGACCTGGGCGAGCCGGTGAACCTGGCGCTGACCGGCGGGCGCGACACCCGGGTGCTGGCGGCGCTGCTGCACGCGGCGCGGGTGCCGTTCCGGGTGACGACCAACGGGCTCGACACGCATCCCGACGTGATCATCGCGCGCATGATCGCGGCCAGGCTGGGCGTGGAGCACACGGTCATCGCCCCGCCGCAGACCGCCGCGAAGGACGCGGTGCTGGTGGAGCATCCGCTGAGCCGGGCCTGGGAGACGCTGCGCACGTGTGAGGGGATGACCTCGGCGTACGAGACGATCGTCAGCTATCTCCCCTACTCCGGCAAGCCCACCATGTCGGGGCAGAGCGGCGAGACTCTGCGGGCCGGCAGCCTGAACCTGCTCCAGACCGACCTCGGTGACAAGGCGCTGCGGCGGCGCATCGAGACGACCTTCGGCAAGGACGCCAAGCTCTTCACCGCCGAGGCCAACGAGCACGCCCGCGAGCTCGCCCGGCCGTGGCTGGCGCGTACGGACCGGCTGGAGGCCCTTGATCACCTTTACATCTGGTACAAGGTCGGCCGCTGGCAGGCCAGCGCGCGGGCGGGTTCGCTGCGGCGTGGTGATCCGGTGCGGCCGTTCCTGGACAATCGGGTGGTACGCGCGGCGCTGAGCCTTGATCAAAGCTGGCGACTCTCCGAAGAAGTGATTTATACCCTCATATTGCGGCTAGCCCCGAAATTGCGGGATGTGCCGATCGAGGGAAAGCCGTGGCGCTTCGCCGCGAACCAGACTCCCTCACTGTTCAGGAGACGCCTGCCCGAGCACCTGCCCACCGCCAGGACCGCGGGCGGGTGGAGCTGGCGGACCAGCCCCGGCCCCGCGCTCACGGACCTGCTGCGCGAGCAGGTGCTCGGCAGCCTCGACGCGCTCGCGCCGATCGTGAACCCCGACGAGGTGCGCGCGCTGTTCGCCGCCCCCGTCGTGGCCAAACCCGCCCTGGCCTGGCATCTCTACACGGTCAGCACGCTGCTGACCGGCCTTTATCCGGGCAAGCAGCCCGAGGGCCTGCCGCGGATCACGGTCTCCAGGCCGGATCCCGGCCGATGAGGCCCAGGAAACGATCCAGCGGGGGTGCGTCGTCCGGCACCGCCACCTCCGCGCCGAAGGCACCGCGCTCGCGGCCCGTGGGCGCCATCCGCGCGGAGAAGGCGAGCAGCACGCCGGCCGTCTCCTCGTCCACCTCGTAGGGCAGGCCGGTCGCCCGGGACAGGTCCCAGCCGTGCGCGACGAGGTCGGTCAGCGCCATGTTCGCGAGCGCGACCTTCGGCAGCCCGCCCATGGCCTCGCTCGTGCCCTCCCAGGCTTCGGGGCGCTCGTAGACGGCCAGCATGCGCTCGACCCGCTCGGGGAAGTCCCCGGTGTACTCCTTCGGCGGCGTGAACGGGCCGCCCACCACGACGGACTCGAACAGGGAGGCGCCCCACTCCAAGTGGTTGAGCAGCTCCTTGACGTCGTACTCCGCGCAGGGTGTGGGCAGTCCCAGGTGCTCGTCGCCGACCTTCTGTACGAGTGCGGAGGTGCGGTCGGCCGCCTGTCTCATGAGGGGGAGGATCTCGGTCATGGTGCCCAGCCTGCCAGAGCCGCGTTCTCCACGCGGATCCGTACCGTGAGCAGCGCCGCGTTCGCCGCCGTGAACGCGAGCGCGGTCAGCCAGGCGGAGTGCACCAGCGGCAGCGCGATCCCCTCCGCGACCACGGCCACGTAGTTGGGATGCCGCAGCCACCGGTACGGCCCTCGGCGCACCAGCGGCAGCCCCGGCACCACGACCACGCGCGTGTTCCACCGCCGGCCCAGCGTGCCGATGCACCACCAGCGCAGGCCCTGGGCGAGCACGACGACGGCGAGCATGGGCCAGCCGAGCGCGGGCACGAAGGGGCGTCCGAGCAGCCACACCTCGGCCGGGGCGGCGATCACCAGCGCCACGTGGGCCAGGACGATCCAGGGATAGTGCCCACCGCCGTGCTCGACACCGCCGCGCGCCAGAGCCCAGGCCAGGTTGCGCCGGGCCACGACCAGCTCGGCCAGCCGTTCGAGCACGACCGCGCCGATCAGCAGCAGGTAGGCCGTCACCAGTGCAGCAGGAGCAGTTCGGCGGAGAACCCTGGCCCCAGCGCCATCAGCAGGGCGGGGGTGCCGGGCCGGCCGCGCGTCTCCTGGAGGACGTGGAGCACCGAGACCGAGGACAGGTTGCCGTGCTCGCGCAGCGAGCGCCAGGTGACGTCCAGGGCCTTGGGCTCCAGGTTCAGCGTCTGGAGGATCTTGTCGATGACCTTCGGGCCGCCGGGGTGACAGACCCAGCTCGCGACCTGCTCGGGGGTCAGGCCGTAGTCGGCCAGGAACGCCTTGATGTCGGCGGCCAGCACCTGCTCGACGAAGTCGGTCAGGTCCGCGTCGAGCACGATGCGGAAGCCGTGATCGCCCACTTCCCAGCCCATGAGGTGCTCGGTGCCGGGATAGAGGCGGCTGCGGGTGGCCACGACCTCGGGGCCGCGCCCGCGCCCCGTCGCCACCACGGCCGCCGCGCCGTCGCCGAACAGGCCGCTGGCGACCAGGTTGGCGATCGAGGTGTCGTCGCGCTGGACCGTCAGCGAGCACAGCTCCACGCACACCAGCACCGCGACGTGGTCGGGCCAGCCGCGCAGGTAGTCGTGCAGGCGGGCCAGCCCGGACGCGCCCGCCGCGCAGCCCAGCCCGAAGACCGGCAGCCGTTTCACGTCGGGCCGCAGCCCCATCCGCTGGGCCAGCCTGGCGTCGAGCGAGGGCGTGGCCAGACCGGTGGTGGAGCAGAACAGCAGATGATCAACCTTTTCCGGGGATATGTCCGCCTTGCGCAGCGCGCCCGCCATGGCCTGCTCGCCGAGTTCCAGGGCCAGCTCGACGTAGGTGTCGTTGGCCCGGCCGAACGAGTCGAGCTTGGCGTAGTCGGCCAGCGGCAGCACCAGGTTGCGGCCCTTCACCCCGGTGGCCGTGTGGAAGCGCCGCAGCAGGTCCTCGTCACAGCTGGTCAGCCGGGAGAACGCCTCGGTGATCTCCGCCTGCTCATAGCGGTGATCAGGCAGAACGGTCTGTACTCCCGAGATATGCATACACCTCTCCTGCCGCTGAGAGGGCCCGGCTAACCTGCGCGCGCCGCTGCCGGCCCCTCGCGGTCGGACCACCATGACGCAAGCGCCGAGCGGCCCGAAGGCGCCGCTGCTCAGCGGGTGAGCCGCCAGAGCGAGGTCACCTCGGCGGCGCGGGCCGCGTGCAGCGGGTCGGCCACGTCGGCCGGCCGGTTGTGGCGCGGGGCGACGTCGAGGCGGGCGGCCACCCGCAGCCCCGCCCGGTCGAACTCCGCCAGCAGCTCCGCCCGGGTGCGCAGCCCGAGGTGCTCGGCCAGGTCGGACAGGATCAGCCAGCCCTCCCCCGCCGGCTCCAGGTGCTCGGCCAGCCCGCCCAGGAAGCCGCGCAACATCCGCCCGCCGGGGTCGTAGACGGCGTGGTCGAGGGGCGAGGCGGGCTTGGCGGGCAGCCAGGGCGGGTTGCACACGACGAGCGGTGCCCGCCCCGGCGGGAACAGGTCGGCCCGCACGACCTCCACCTGATCGGCGAGTCCCAGGCGGGCGACGTTGTCACCGGCGCACTCGACGGCGCGGGGGTCGAGGTCGGTGGCCACGACGTGGCGGACGCCGCGCCCGGCCAGCACGGCCGCCAGCACGCCGGTGCCGGTGCCGACGTCGAAGGCCAGCCGATCGTCCGCCGGCAGCGGTGCCTGGGCGACCAGATCGACGTATTCGCCCCTGATCGGGGAGAAGACCCCGTGGTGGGGGTGGATGCGGGCGCCCAGCGCGGGAACGGGCACGCCCTTCCTGCGCCACTCGTGCGCGCCGATCAGCCCGAGCAGCTCACGGAGTTGCCCGGCTCCTGGCGGGGCGTCGGGGCCGTACACCTCGGCGCAGGCCGCGCGCACGTCGGGCGCCCTGCGCAGCGGAATGACATTGCCTTCGGCGTAGGGGACGAGCAGCATGCCGAGCGTGCGGGCGCGCTGGGACCTGGCCTGGCGGTGGGCGTGGAAGCCGCCGGCGGGATCGACCGGCTTGCAGCGCCGGCCCATGGCGCTGAGCAGCCGGCGGGCGTTGTGGAAGTCGCCGCGCCACAGCAGCGCGGTGCCCTCGCAGGCCAGCCGGTACGCGGTGGCGGCCGGCATCCGGTCGTCGGCCACGACGACGCGCGCGGGAGGGGCCACCCCCGACGCCGTACGCCAGACCGCCGACCGTTCCTGCCCTGCCTCGCTCCACCGGATCATGGCAACCGACCGTTTCACGGGCCGCGCCTTCGCGGCCACCTCTTTTACGGTAGGAGCCCCACGGCCAGCGCGCGAACGCCCTTGGCGTACGTGTCGCGGGCGGTCAGCTCCTCCCACCGGCTCCCCACCTGGCCCAGCCGCGGGAACCGCCCGGCGTCGATCTCGGTGAACACCCGCTCCCTGTAGATGCTCCCGCCCTGCTCGCGCCGCTCGCGCGCGGCCGCCCGCCCGCCGATCTCGCCGCTGGTGTAGTGCCAGACGATCCGGTACACGTCCACCGCGTCCTCGATCGTCAGCCCCCCGCGTACCGCCGCGTCGATGATCTGCTCCGGATACCACAGCGCCCCGACCGCGAACAGGTCGTCGGCCCGCAGCACGTCCACCGCCCACGGGTGGCGGGCCAGCGCGTCGCGCATGGCCGTGGCCGCGGTCACCAGCCGCTCGCGCGGGTCGTCGGGCAGCTCGGGCCTGGGCGTGGCGGCGGCGTAGTCGTCGAGCAGCAGCAGGAGCAGCTCGTCCTTGTCGCGGACGTGGTGGTAGATCGCCATCGCCGTGGTGCCGAGCTCTCTGGCCAGCCGGCGCATGGTCAGTGCGCCCACCCCGTCCGTCTCGATCACCCGCAGCGCGGCGGCCACGATCTCGGCCCTGGTGATCTTCGGCGGTCGTCCCGTTCGCGTCGGCATCCTGTCATGCTACTTTCTATACATGTATAAAAACTCCTGGGTCGTGGCGGTCCTCGCGTTCGCGGTGGCCGTGGGCTCCCTCCAGATGACCGTGGTCGTGCCGCTGCTGCCGGGTCTCGAACGGCAGTGGGGGCTCTCCTCCACCACCGCCTCATGGGCGCTCACCGCCGGGCTGCTGTCCGGGGCGGTGTCCATCCCGCTGCTGTCGCGGCTCGGCGACATGTACGGCAGGCGCGCCGTCTCGCTGGTCGCCCTCGGCCTGCTCGTCGTGGGGTCGGTGCTCAGCGCCGTGGCCGGCACGCTGCCCCCGCTCATCGCCGGCCGGGTGCTCCAGGGCGCCGCCGCGCCCCTGCTCGCCCTGGCCATCGGCCTGGTCAGGCAGATCGTGCCCGCGCACCGCCTGCCGGGCGCCATCGGCGTGCTCAGCTCGACCATCGGCGTCGGCAGCGGCGGTGGCGTCATCCTGGCGGGGCTGGTCGGCGGCGACCATCGTGCGGTGTTCTGGCTGCTGACCGGGCTCGGGCTGCTGAGCTTCGCCCTGGTCGCGGCCGTGGTGCGGGAGGAGCCGGCGCGCGGGGCCGGGCGGCCGGACCTGGCGGGGGCGGCGCTGGTCACGGTGTGGCTGGTCTGCCTGCTGCTCGCGATCAGCAAGGGCGCGGACTGGGGCTGGACGTCGCCGCTGACGCTCGGCCTGTTCGGCGCGGCCGCGCCGGTCGCCGCCGTCTGGGTGGTGACGGCCCGGCGCACGGCGGCGCCGCTGATCGAGATCCCCATGCTGCTGCACCGGGGGACGGTGGGGGCGACCGTGGCGTCGTTCCTGCTGGGGTTCGCCCTGTTCGCGCTGCTCACCACGGTCTCGGCGCTGGCCCAGGGCGCGCTCGGGGCCTCGGTGTTGCAGGTCGGGATCTACCTGCTGCCGACGACGGTGCTGATGCTCGTGGTCTCGTTGCTGGCGGGGCCCCTGATGCGCCGGTTCACCGCCTCCGCCCTCGTCGCGGGCGGCTCGGCGCTGGTGACGGCCGCCGCGCTGTGGCTGGCGCTGTCCGGCCCCTCCAGCCCCGCCCTGTACGGCGCCGCGACCGTACTCGGCGTGGGCATGGGCCTCGGCTACGCGGCGCTCGGCACGATGGCCGTCGAGCACGTGGAGCCCGCCAAGACCGCGGCGGCCGGCGGCGTGAACGCCCTGGTCAGGGTGGTGGGCGGCAGCGTGGCAGGAGCCGTGGGCGCGGTGATCCTGTCGAGCGGCGGGACCGGCTGGAGCTTCGCCGTCGCGGCGGCGGCGGCCCTGCTGGCGGCCGTCTTCGCCGCCGGCTACGGACGCCTCGCCATGACCGACCGGCAGCGCCCCGAGAACAGACAGGCGCGCGAGCGGCCCCGGCGGGTCGTACGGTGACCTTCATGACCTTCGCCGGCACCCCCCGACCGCGCCCGCGCTGGTACCACGCGGTCACCGACCTCGACGACTTCGCCATCGTCAGCTACCGGGTCGACGCCGCCGCCCTGGCCGCGCACCTGCCCAACGGGTTCGCCCCGATGGAGATGACCTTCGCGGACGGCCCCGGCGCGCTGGTCTCGGCCGTGGCCTTCACCGACCGCGACTTCCACTTCCGCTTCCTGCCCCAGGTGGGCATCGACTGCGGGCAGATCAACTACCGGGCCTACGTCACGGCGTTCGGCAGGCCAGGCGTCTGGTTCTTCGGCACGGCGCTCGACCATCCCGTCGTGGCGATCCCCCAGCATCTGTGGGGCATGCCGTGGCGGCGCGACCGCATCCACGTCGAGGCCAACTGGGACGCCGCGCCCGCCCGGTGGGAGTTGCGGGCCGGCGACGCCCGCTGCGTGGCGACCGAATCGCCGGAACCGGGTTTGCTCGACGGGTTCGACGGCGAGCAGGACTGGCTCGAACGGCTCACCCACCCCACCCTGGGCTGGTACCGGCGCAGGGACGGGCTGGTCGGCACCTACAGCATCTGGCACCCGGTGATGCGGCCCCGCCACCTGACGGCGACGGAGGCCAGGTTCCCCGTCTTCGAGCGGCTCGGCCTGATCACCGAGGCGAGCCGCCCCCACTCGGTGCTGGCCCAGCCCAGCCTGCGGTTCGACATCCACACCCCGCCGCGCCGCTTCCGCCCTCGGATCAGCGCCCGTCAGATCAGCACCCCCGGGTTCAGCACCCCCTGAGGGTCGAGCGCGGTCTTGGCCGCCTTGAGCGCCAGCGCGAACGGGTCGGGCCGCTGCCGGTCGTAGAAGGGCCGGTGGTCGCGGCCCACGGCGTGGTGGTGGGTGATCGTGCCGCCCATGCGCAGCACGGTCTCCGAGACGCGCCGCTTGAGGTCGTCCCACTGCTCCAGCTCGGCGCCCTTCTCGGCGGGCACGATGATCGTGTAGTACGGCGCGGGCCCGTCGGGGTAGGCGAAGGCCAGCCGGCAGGTCGTCGTCCCGGCCTCGCCCTCCGCCATGACGGCCTCGTGCAGGGCGGGGAAGCGGTCCCAGGTGACCGCCGTCTCGACGGTCTCGGCGATCACGCCCAGGCCCGGATAGGCATTGCGCAGGTACGGCATGCGGGTGAAGGCCCCCTTCCACACCTGGTCCTGGCCCTGTTCCTGGCGGGCGGCCCCGGCCACGCCGCCGTGCCACGAGACGATCTCCAGCGCCCGCGACATCCAGGCGTCCACGGGATGCACGGCCGACTCGAACCCGACGATGAGCAGGGCGTGCCGTCCGTCGCCGCCGGAGGCCAGCGCGGCCTCGCGGGGGTCGAGCAGCCGGCAGTTGGCGGGGTGCAGGCCCGACTGGGCGAGGTCGTGCACGGCCGCCACCCCCGCCTCCCACTCGGCGAAGCGCACCGGCACCGAGACCTTGTGCACCGGCCGCCGGTGGACGCGGACCCAGGCGCGGGTGATCACGCCCAGCGCGCCCTCCGAACCGAGCAGCCAGCGGTCGGGCGACGGGCCAGCGCCCGAGCCGGGCAGCCGGCGCGACTCCCACATCCCGGCGGGCGTGCTGGCCCTGATGGACTCGACCAGGTCGTCGATGTGGGTGTGCAGGGTGGCGAAGTGGCCGCCGGCCCTGGTCGCGATCCAGCCGCCCAGCGTGGAGAACTCGTACGACTGCGGGAAGAAGCGCAGTTGCAGCCCGTCGGGCAGCCCCGCGTTGATCTCCGGCCCCGTCGCGCCCGCCTCCACCAGGGCCGCCTGGGAGTCGCGGTCCACCTCCAGGACCCGGTTCATCCGGCCGAGGTCCAGGCAGAGCGACGGGCCGTCGAAGCGCGCCTCGACACCGCCCACGACGCTCGTGCCGCCGCCCCTGGGCACGACCGCCACGCCCTGGTCACTGGCCCATTCCAGGACCCGCGCGATCTCGTCCTCGTCGCGCGGCAGCGCCACCAGGTCGGGGGCGTTGGCGAAGTCGCCCCGGTAGGCGCGGATCAGGTCGCGGTAGGCCTGACCGTAGGTGCGCACGGCCCGCTCGTACGGGTCGCTCGTGCAGAACGGCGGCGCCGGCACCCGCGAGGCGGGCACGAGCGCCGGCGAGAACGGCACGGGAGGCTCCCACGCGGCCGGTTCGCCGAGACCCGTGTGCTCGGTGAACAGCCGGGCGATCTCCCGTAATTCGGGCTCGGCGGGCTCAGGCCCCCATGCCCAGTGACTCTTCGGCATACGACGATTGTCGTCCCTGGGCGGCCGCGCGTCACAGGGTGTAGTCGAAGGTGTAGGAGTGACCTCCGTCGGGGGCGATGACGATGCCCATCTCCCCTCTGAGCCCCGTCAGCTCCCCCGTCGCCGAGTCGGCGACCACCCGGATCCGCAGCGACTGCTCTCCCTCGTCGGCCGTGGCGTCGTGCTGGACGACGAAGCTGCCCGTGCGCCCGTCGAGGGTCCCTTCGATCCGCTCGATCGCCACGTAGGAGCGCGACTCCGCCACCGGGGTGGTGGCGATCAGCATGGTGACGACGCTGGTGCCGGTCAGGTCGCCGTGCCAGGTCTTGTCCAGGGTCACGAGCCCGAGGGTGACGCCGTCGCGGTCGTCGAAGGGCGGCTGGGGCGTCCAGTTGGCGGTGTCGAAGGTTCCCTTTGCGGTCATGGGGCCAGCGTGACAGGCATACCTGTCAGGCCGTGTCAGGTACCGGCGAGCCGTTCCACGACGGGCGCGAACTCCTCCATGAACTGGGCGTTCACCGAGATGTAAGAGATGCCCAGCCGGTCCCTGCGGCGGCGCAGCGTGTCGGCCATCTCCTCGAGGGTGCCGGTGAGGATCCCGGTGCCGGTGCGGCCGAACCGGCGCAGCGCCCACTCGGGCGGCGCGGCCCCCGCGCAGGCCAGGTTCATGCCGAGCTCCAGGTCGTGGAAGCGGTCGCCGGCCAGTTCGTACAGCTCGTCCAGCTTGGCCGCGACCTGCTCCTCGGTGTACTGCGGCGGCACGCCGAGCGCGACCGTGTCGGCCTTGCGCGCGGCCAGCCGCAGCAGCCTGGTGCCGGACGCGGCCACCAGGATCGGCACGTCCTTGACGGCGTCGATGGTCTCGGCGACCCGCGAGACGCGCTGCCCCGGGGTGCCGAAGCGCACGCCCAGCGTGGCCGCGTCGCGCTCGGCGTCGGGCCGCCCGGCGCCGAGGCCCAGCTCGAACCGGCCGCCGGTGAGCGTGTGCAGGGTGGCGCACTCCCACGCCACGGCCGCGGGCGTGCGGTTGGCCACGCTCAGCACGTACGTGCCGACGCGCAGGGTCGTCGTGGCCGTGGCGGCGACGGCCGCGGCCGTGAACGGCGACAGCGTGCCCAGCGTGTCGGGCACCAGCAGGGTCGCGTAGCCGAGGCTCTCGGCCCGGCGGGCCAGGCCGGTCCACGCGCCGGCGTCGGGGGCTTGTCCGGCGACCGCGCCGAACCTGAAGGGGTGATCGGTCATGCCCTTCACGATCGCCGACGAGCGGGCCCGGCACATCGTCCCGGGGACCGGTGAGCCGGTACGTCAGGGGGAGCAAGCCCCAGGCCGCGCCCTACTCCCCCAGCAGTACCCGGGTGAACTCGCTGCCGAACTTGCCCGCCGGGTCGAGGCGGCGCACCAGATCGCGGAAGCCCTCGGGGCACTCGGGCCAGCGGGTGAACAGCTTGCCCCAGTGCGGCCGCGGGTCGAACGGCGCCAGCGTCCGCTCCACCAGGTCCAGCACCGGCAGCACGGCGGGGACGTCCTTGACCCAGGTGAAGTGGATAGCCACGCTGTCGCGGCCCCTGAAGGGGCTGAGCCACAGGTCGTCGGCGGCGATCGTGCGGATCTCGGAGATCTGCAGCACCGGCCGGATGCGATCGCCGATCGCCCACAGCTCGCGCAGCGCCTTGACCGCGTGCTCCCTGGGCAGCAGCAGCTCGGACTGCAGTTCGTCGCCGGCGCCGCTGGGCGGGAAGTCGGCGCGGAAGTGCGGCAGCCGCTCGTACCAGGCACCTGGCACGCCCAGCTGCGCGGTGCAGCTGTCGGCGGGCATGTCCGGGAGCGGGTGCTGGGGGGCCTCGGCCGGGGTGGTGCCGTACCAGTCGGGGTCGGTCAGCTCGTCCTCGCGCTTCAGCCAGACGCGGGTGTCGCGGAAGTCGGTGAAGAGGCTGACGCTGTAGCCGCTCGACATGATCGCCTCGAACTCGCCCAGGGCGTCGGCGGGCAGGCCCACGCGGACGTACTGGCGCAGGTCGAAGGCGGGCACCAGGTCGAGCGTGAGCGACGTGACGACGCCGAGCGCGCCCACGGCCACCACCGCGCCGGCGAAGTCGGCGTCCTCGCGGGTGAGCGACAGCGTCGAGCCGTCGGCGGTGACCAGGTCGATCCCGGACACTGCGGCGGCCAGGCCGGGGATGGACGGGCCCGAGCCGTGCGTGCCGGTCGCGACGGAGCCGGCCACGGAGATGTGCGGCAGCGAGGCCATGTTCGCCAGCGCGAAACCGGCCTCGTGCAGCAGCGGCGCGAGCCGCGCGTACGTCATGCGCGCCCCGACCCGCACCTTGGCCGCCGCGCCGTCGATCTCCGCCAGGTCCGGCATCCGGTCGAGCACCACGAGGTCGCCGGTGGTGTCGGCGACGTGGTTGAAGGAGTGTCCGCTCCCCAGCGCCCGCACCCGGGAACTGGCGGAGACGAGCCGCTGGAGCTCGTCGAGCGAGGTCGGATGGTGGACGTCTCGTGCCTGAAAAGTGGTGTTTCCTGCCCAGTTCGTCAGCGTCACGGCCTTACCATCCCACACCATCGCCCGCCCGGTCCGCCCAGGGGCGGACCGGGGGCGATCCTAGAAGCCCTGCGCCAGCCGGTAGTACGCCTGGTTCCAGCGCAGCTCCTTGGCGAAGCGCTCGGTCGTGGTGGCCGAGTCGATGACCACCAGCTCCACGCCCAGCATGTCGGCCAGGTCGGTCAGCTCGTCCCGGCCGACGGCCTTGGACAGCACCGTGTGGTGCGGGGCCCCGGCGGTCAGCCACGACTCGGTGGAGGTGCGCAGGTTGGGACGCGGACGCCACACCGCGCGGGCCACCGGCAGCTTGGGCAGCGGCTGCGGCGGCGTCACCACGTCGATCTCGTTGGCGACGAGCCGGAACCGGTCGCCCATGTCGGCCAGGCCGACCACGATGCCGGGGCCCGGCTCGGCGTCGAACACGAGCCTGACCGGGTCCTCCCTGCCGCCGATGCCGAGGGGGTGGATCTCGCAGGACGGCGTGCCGGACGCGATCGACGGACACACCTCCAGCATGTGGGCGCCGAGGATGAGCTCCTGGCCCGGCGTCATGTCGTAGGTGTAGTCCTCCATGAAGGAGGTGCCGCCGGCAGCCCCGGATTCAGGCATCGCCTTCAGAGTGCGCAGCAGCACCGAGGTCTTCCAGTCGCCCTCGCCGCCGAAGCCGTAGCCGTCGGACATGAGCCGCTGCACGGCCAGGCCGGGCAGCTGGCGCAGGCCGCCGAGGTCCTCGAAGTTCGTGGTGAACGCCTTGAAGCCGCCCTCCTCCAGGAAGGCGCGCAGGCCCAGCTCGATCCTGGCCGCGTAACGCAGCGAGTCGTTGCGCTCGCCGAGCAGCTCGGGGGTCACGGTGTACTGCTCGGCATATTCCTTGACCAGCGCCGTCACGTCGGCGTCCGAGGCCGCGTCCACCACCTCGACCAGGTCGTTGACGCCGTAGGTGTTGACCGAGACGCCGAAGCGCAGCTGCGCCTCCACCTTGTCGCCCTCGGTGACCGCCACGTCGCGCATGTTGTCGCCGAAGCGGGCCAGCTTGAGCGTGCGCACCTCGGCCAGGCCCTTGGCGGCGCGCAGCCAGGTCAGGATACGCGCGCCCACGGCCGGATCGCTCACGTGCCCGGCCACGGTCTTGCGCGGCACGCCGAGCCTGGTCTGGATGTGCCCGAACTCGCGGTCGCCGTGCGCGGCCTGGTTCAGGTTCATGAAGTCCATGTCGATGGTGGCCCACGGCAGCTCGACGTTGGCCTGCGTGTGCAGGTGCAGCAGCGGCTTGCGCAGCGCGTCGAGCCCGGCGATCCACATCTTGGCCGGGGAGAAGGTGTGCATCCACGCGATCACGCCGGCGCACTCGTCGTCCGCGTTGGCTTCGAGCATGATCCGCCGGATGGCCGCGGCGTCGGTCAGGACGGGCTTCCACTCCACCGGCATGGGCAGCTGCTCGGCGATGCGCCGCGACTGCTCGGCCACCTGGCGCAGCGTGTCCTCGCCGTACAGTCCCTGGCTGCCGGTCAGAAACCAGATGTTCAACGCGGGCTCCTCTGTCCGTAGACGTTCTGATAGCGGTCGTACAGGCGGTCGATGTCATCCTGCGGGATGGGCAGCGGCTCGCCGAGTTGGCGGGCCACGTGCACCGTACGCGCCACGTCCTCGCACATCACGGCGGCCTTGACCGCGGCCCTGGCGTCCTTGCCGATGCTGAACACCCCGTGGTTGCGCATCAGCACGGCCTTGGAGCGGTGGCCCTTGAGCGTCTCGACGATGCCCTGCCCGATCGAGTCGTCGCCGATGAGGGCGAAGGGCCCGATCGGGATCTCGCCGCCGAACTCGTCGGCCATCGCGGTCAGCACGCACGGGATGGCCTCGCCGCGGGCGGCCCAGGCCGAGGCGTAGGTGGAGTGGGTGTGCACGACGCCGCCCACGTCCGGCATGTTGCGGTAGACGTAGGCGTGCGCGGCGGTGTCGCTGGACGGGGAGTGCTCGCCCTCCACCAGGTTGCCGTCGAGGTCGCACACGACCATGTTCCGCGGCGTCAGCTCGTCGTAGGAGACGCCCGACGGCTTGATGACGAACAGGTCCTCGCCGGGGATCCGCCCGGAGACGTTGCCCGCCGTCCAGGCCACCAGGTTGTAGCGGACCAGCTCCGCGTGCAGGCCGGCGACGATCTCTCTCATGGTCATGACGTGTGTGCCTCGTTCCTGATCGCGCGCAGCGCGTGCAGCATCTGTCCGTCTCCGAAGAAGTCGTGGAGCCTGCGGTACTCGGCGTAGAGCCGGTCGTAGGCGTCGGCGCGGGCCTCGTCCGGCACGTACGCGTTCTCGGTGCGCTTGCCCATCGCCGCGGCGGCCTCCTCGATGGAGGCGTAGGCCCCGGCGGCCACGGCGGCGTGGATGGCCGAGCCGAGCGCGGGCCCCTGGTCGGAGCCGATGACCGACAGCGGGCGGCGCAGCACGTCGGCGTAGACCTGCATGAGGAAGGGGTTCTTCAGCAGCCCGCCGGCGACGACGAACTCCTCGACCGGCACGCCCGACTTCTCGAACGTCTCCACGATCATGCGGGCGCCGTACGCGGTGGACTCGATGAGCGCCCGGTAGACGTCCTCCGGCCTGGTCTGCAGGGTCTGGCCGACGATCACGCCGGACAGGTTGTGGTCGACCAGCACCGAGCGGTTGCCGCCGAACCAGTCGAGCGCGACCAGGCCGTGCCCGCCCACGGGCTGCTTCTCGGCCAGCTCGGTGAGCCGCTCGTGGCCGTCGGTGCCGAAGTTGTCCACGTACCAGGCGAAGATGTCGCCGACCGCGGACTGCCCGGCCTCGTAGCCCCACAGGCCCGGCACGATGCCGTCGCGGACCACGCCGCACATGCCGGGCACCTCGGCGAGCTGGTCGCTGGGCATGATGTGGCAGGTGGAGGTGCCCATGATGGCCACCATCTGGCCGGGCCTGACGGCGTCCGCGGCGGCGGCCGTGACGTGCGCGTCCACGTTGCCGACGGCCACGGCGACGCCCTCGGGCAGGCCGGTCCAGGCGGCCGCCCGCGCGGTCAGGCGCCCGGCCAGGCCGCCGAGCGCGGCCAGCCGGACGCCGCCTGCGTCGTCGCCGACCTGGCCGGTGGCCAGCTTGCCGACGAAACCGGCGAAACCGGGGTTCAGCTCGGCCAGGAACTCCTCCGACGGGTAGCTCCCGTCCTGGAAGACGCCCTTGTAGCCGACGGTGCAGATGTTGCGGCTCTCGACGCCGGTGAGCTGCCAGATGATCCAGTCGGCGGCCTCGATCCAGCGCTCGGCCCTGGCGTACACCTCGGGGGCCTCCTCCAGGAGCTGCAGGCCCTTGGCGAACTCCCACTCGGAGGAGATCTTGCCGCCGTAGCGGGGCAGCCAGCTCTCGCCCCTGCGCGCGGCCAGCTCGTTGATCCGGTCGGCGTGCGGCTGGGCGGCGTGGTGCTTCCACAGCTTGGGCCAGGCGTGCGGCTCGCCCGGCGTCTCGTCGCTCAGCGGCGTGCCGTCGGCCCTGGTCGGCATGACGGTGCAGGCGGTGAAGTCGGTGCCGATGCCGACCACCTCCTCGGGCCGCACACCCGCGGCGGCGACCGCCTCGGGGACGGCGGTCCGCAGCACCTCGATCCAGTCCTGGGGAGACTGCAGCGCCCAGTCGGGGCCGAGCCGCTCGCCGGTCGGGAGCGTCTGCTCCATGACGCGGTGCGCGTACTCGTGCACGGCGCTGCCCAGCTCGGCGCCGTCGCTCACGCGGACGACCACGGCCCGCCCTGAGAGCGTGCCGAAGTCCACTCCGACCACGTAGGTGTTAGCGTTCACATTGAACTCCAGGGTTTTCCGGGGGCATGCCCATCATCTACTGACCGCAGCGGTGCTCGACCGCACCACGAAGCTGGGCCGCACGACCAGCCGCTCGTACGCGGTGGCCCCCACGTCGATCTGCCGCAGCAGCACCTCGATGCAGTGCCGGCCCACCACGTCGAAATCCTGCCTGACCGTGGTCAGCGGCGGCGAGAAGAACTCCGACTCGGGGATGTCGTCGAAACCGACCACGCTGATCCGACCGGGAACGGGCACGCCCTTCTCCGACAGGGCGCGCAGCACGCCCAGCGCCATCTGGTCGTTGGCCGCGAAGACGGCCGTGACGCCGTCCATCGCGGCCAGGCTCATGCCGGCCTCGTAACCGGCCCGCGGGCTCCAGTCGCCGGCCAGCGGCTCGGGCACCGGCCGGCCCGCCTCCATCAGCGCCGAGCGCCAGCCCTCCAGCCTGCCCTCGGTCTCCAGCCAGTCGGCCGGGCCGCTGACGTGCCAGACCGTCTCGTGGCCCTGGTCGAGCAGGTGCCGGGTGGCCAGCCTGGCGCCCTCCATCTGATCGATGCACACCACGGACACGTCGGCCCGGTGCGTGCCCTCGACCGCCACGGCCGGCATGCCGACGGGCAGGTTCTCCAGGGCGCGCCCGGCCGAGCGCTGCGGCGCGACGACCACCACGCCGTCCACCCCCTGCTCGGCGAGGTAGTCGATGGCGTCGCGCACGTTGTCGGTGTCGAGCGATTTCAGGCTGACGATGCTGACGAAGTAGCCCGCGGTCCTGGCCGCCTGCTCGATGCCGTAGATGGTGCTGGCGGGGCCGTACAGCGTGGTGTCGAAGCTGACCACGCCGAGCGTCCTCGAGCGCTTGGTGACCAGGGCGCGGGCGACGAGATTGCGCCGGTAGCCCAGCCGGGAGATCGCCGCCTCCACCCTGGCGCGGGTGTCGGCCCTGACGTTCGGGTGGTCGTTGAGCACCCGGGAGACCGTCTGATGCGACACGCCCGCCTCCTTGGCCACGTCGGCCATGACCGGCAGGCGGCGCTTGGGGGTCGTCACGGTCTCTCCTTTCGCTGGAGCTCCCGATCACCGGGGCTTCCGGGATCTTACCTAGCGGGCGGCGCCTGCCCTGCGCTTGGTCCACACGTCGAACGCGACCGCCGCCAGCAGCACCGCGCCCTTGACGAGCATGACCCGCTCGCTGGGGGAGCCGATCAGGGACATGCCGTTGTTGATGACCGCCATGATCAGACCACCGGTGATGGCGCCCACGACCTTGCCGACGCCGCCCTGCACAGCCGCGCCGCCGATGAAGGCCGCCGCGATGGCGTCCAGCTCGAACGCGTTGCCCGCCGTCGGGCCCGCCTGGTTGAGCCGGCCGGCGAAGATGATGCCGGCGATGGCCGACAGCACGCCCATGTTCACGAAGATCCAGAAGACCACCGACTTGACCTTCACGCCGGACATGACCGCCGCCTGGAGGTTGCCGCCGATGGCGTAGATCTGCCGGCCGAAGACCGTGCGGTTGGCCATCAGCGAGTACGCCAGCACGAGGATCGCCAGCAGCACCAGCACCCACGGCAGGTTCTTGAACCGGGCCAGCTGCACGACCAGGAAGAGGATCAGCGCCGCGCCGGCCGCCATCTTCAGCACGAACAGCGCCATCGGCTCGACCGTCTGGCCGTAACCCTTGCGGGCGCCCCTGGTGCGCCACTGCGCCGCGACCATGCCGGCGATGGCGACGACGCCGATCAGCAGGCTGAACAGGTCGGCGCCGCCGAGCGGGCCGAGGCCGATGTTGCCGAGATAGCCGTCGGTGAAGCCGTTGGCCAGCGTACGGACCTGGTCGGGGAACGGGCCGATGCCCTGGTTGCCCAGGACGGTGAGGGTCAGCGCGCGGAACAGCAGCATGCCGGCCAGCGTCACGATGAAGGCCGGGATGCCGAAGTAGGCGATCCAGTAGCCCTGCCAGGCCCCGATCAGGGCGCCGGCCACCAGCGTGGCGAGCAGGGCCAGCGGCCACGGCCAGCCCATGTTCACCATGAGCACCGCGGCCAGCGCTCCCGTGACCGCCACCACCGAGCCGACCGACAGGTCGATGTGCCCGGCGATGATGATCAGGATCATCCCGATCGCGAGGATCAGAACGTAGGAGTTCTGGACGATGATGTTCGAGATGTTCTGCGGCGTGAGCAGCGCGCCGTCCGTCAGCACCGAGAACAGCACGATGATCAGCGCGAAGGCGATGTAGATGCCGCTGGATCGCAGGTTGAGCGAGATGCCGCCCAGAGACACCCGGCCCGGCTGCCGCGGCCCTCCCCCGTCGCCCGTGGTGCCGACCGCGACGTCGGCGGGCGTGATGCTGCTCATCGAAGCTACTCCTGTCCCTTGGTCATGAGATGCATGAGGCTTTCCTGGGTGGCCTCCTGGCGGGGCACCTCGCCGGTGATGCGACCTTCCGAGAGCGTGTAGATGCGGTCGCACAGGCCGAGCAGCTCAGGCAGCTCAGAGGAGATCACCAGTACGGCCTTGCCCTGGTCGGCCAGCCGGTTGATGATCGTGTAGATCTCGTACTTGGCCCCGACGTCGATGCCGCGCGTGGGCTCGTCGAGGATGAGGACGTCCGGCTCGGTCAGGATCCACTTCGACAGCACGACCTTCTGCTGGTTGCCGCCGCTCAGCTTGCCCACGATGCTGTCCACGCCGGGGGCCTTGATGTTCATGCTCTTGTGGAACTGCTCGGCGACCCGGTATTCCTCGTTCTCGTTGACCCAGCCGCGCTTGGACAGGCCGGTGAGCCCGGCCGCGCTGATGTTGCGCTTGATGTCCTCGATGAGGTTGAGCCCGTAGCGCTTGCGGTCCTCGGTGGCGTAGGCGATGCCGTGCCTGATCGCGTCCTGGACGTTGCGGACCTCGATCGGCTTGCCGTCCTTGAAGAGCTTGCCGGTGATGTGCACGCCCCACGTCCGGCCGAAGACGCTCATGGCCAGCTCGGTGCGCCCGGCGCCCATCAATCCCGCCAGCCCGACGATCTCGCCGCGCCGCAGCGTGAGCGAGGCGTTGTCGACGACCTTGCGGCCGGGCTGGCTCGGGCTGTAGACCGTCCAGTCCTCGATCCGCAGCGCCTCGTCGCCGATGGTCGGCTCGTGCGGCGGGAAACGGTTGTCGAGGGCGCGGCCGACCATGCCGGAGATGATGCGGTCCTCCGTGACGTGGTCGCCGGCCATGTCCAGCGTCTCGATCGTGCGGCCGTCACGGATGATCGTGACGGAGTCGGCGATGGCGATCACCTCGTTGAGCTTGTGCGAGATGATCACGCAGGTGATGCCCTCGTCACGCAGCCCGCGCAGCAGGTCGAGCAGGTGCGCCGAGTCGTCGTCGTTGAGCGCGGCCGTCGGCTCGTCGAGGATGAGCAGCCGCACCTCCTTCGACAGCGCCTTGGCGATCTCGACGAGCTGCTGCTTGCCCACGCCGATGTCGGCGATCGTGGTCGTCGGGTTCTCCTGCAGCCCGACCCGCTTCATCAGCGCGGCGGCCTCGAAGTTGGTGCGGTTCCAGTCGATGACACCGCGCTTGGCGCGCTCGTTGCCGAGGAAGATGTTCTCCGCGATCGACAGCTGCGGGCTCAGCGCCAGCTCCTGGTGGATGATGACGATGCCGGCGTGCTCGCTGTCGCGGATGCCGCCGAACTCGCAGCGGTTGCCCTCGAAGAAGATCTCGCCCTCGTAGTCGCCGTGCGGGTAGACCCCGGACAGCACCTTCATCAGCGTCGACTTGCCGGCGCCGTTCTCGCCGCAGATGGCGTGGATCTCACCGCGCCGGACCGACAGGTTGACGTCCTGCAGCGCCTTGACGCCGGGGAACGTCTTCGTGATCCCGCTCATCCGCAAGATGTGCTCGGTCATATGCCCCTCGCTCAGGGAGAACCCCGGGAACGCGGTCTGCGTCCCCGGGGCGGGCCCTTACTTGAGCTGGTCCTCGGTGTAGTAGTTGCCGCCGATGATGACGTCCTTGTAGTTGCTCTTGTCGACGATCACCGGGTCGAGCAGGTACGAGGGGACGACCTTGTTGCCGTTCTCGTAGTCCTTGGTGTTGTTCACCTCGGGCTGGCCGCCCTTGAGCACGGCGTCGGCCATCTTCACCGTCTGCTCGGCGAGCTTGCGGGTGTCCTTGAAGATGGTGGAGTACTGCTCGTCGGAAATGATCGACTTCACCGACTGCAGCTCGGCGTCCTGGCCGGTCACGATCGGGTACGGCTTGCCGTAGCCGGAGCTCTTCAGCGCCGACAGGATGCCGATGGACAGGCCGTCGTACGGCGACAGCACGCCGTCGACCTTGGTGCTGCCCGTGTAGGTCTTGGTGATGATGTCCTCCATGCGCTTCTGCGCCGTGGCGGGGTCCCACCGGAGGATGGCGGCCTGCTTGAAGTCGGTCTGGCCGCTCTTGATCACCAGGGTGCCGTCGTCGATCTTCGGCTGGAGCACCGACATGGCGCCGTTCCAGAAGAAGGTGGCGTTGTTGTCGTCGGGCGAGCCGCCGAACAGCTCGACGTTGAACGGGCCCTTCTTGCCGTCCTCGACGCCGAGACCCTTGAGCAGCGAGCTGGCCTGCTGCACGCCGACCTTGAAGTTGTCGAAGGTGGCGTAGTAGTCGACGTTCGGGCTGTTGCGGATCAGCCGGTCGTAGGCGATGACCGGGATCTTGGCGTCGGCGGCCTGCTGGAGCTGGGAGGTGATCGCGGTGCCGTCGATCGAGGCGATGATCAGGAGCTTGGCGCCCTTGGTGATCTGGTTCTCGATCTGGTTGGCCTGCGTCGGGATGTCGTTCTCGGCGTACTGGAGGTCGACCTGGTAGCCGAGCTGCTCCAGCTGCTTCTTGACGTTGTCGCCGTCGTGGATCCAGCGCTCGGAGGACTTGGTGGGCATCGTGACGCCGATCAGAGCCCCCGCGTTGCCGGCGGCGGCCGAGGTGGAGGCCTCGGCGTCCACGGTCTTGGTGCTGGAGCCACAGGCCGTCATGGTCGCGGCGAGCGCGATGGCGGACACCACGCCCCCGATCCGTCCCAACCTCATGTGCATCCCTTTCCATGGGGGTCGCGGCGGCGCTGGACGTGGCGCCTGCCGGTATAGCGAAGGATTTTCGATCACAGAACGTGACGAATCAGAACAAAGTTCACACCTGGTTCAGGCTGATTGTTATCGCTAACAACGACTGTGTCAACGTTCAACCATAACCGGACGGAAACTTTCACGTAACTTCGGCGCAGGTCAGCGCCGTGAACGGGCCGAGAACAGGCGCTGCAGCAGGATGAAGACGAAGAGCAACATTCCGATGAAGATCTTGGTCCACCAAGACAGAAGCGTCCCTTCGAAACTGATGATCGTCTGGATCAGGCCGAGCACGAGCACACCGAGCACCGTCCCGAGCAGGAAGCCACTGCCGCCGGTCAGCAGGGTTCCGCCGATGACCACCGCCGCGATCGCGTCGAGCTCCATGCCCACGGCGTGCAGCCCGTAACCGGAGAGCATGTAGAACGACAGCAGCACCCCGCCGAGCGCCGAGCAGAACCCGCTGACCGTGTAGACGGTGATCTTGGTCCGGCCCACGGGCAGCCCCATGAGCAGCGCCGACTGCTCGCTCCCGCCGGCCGCGTAGACCGAACGGCCGAAGCGGGTGTAGTGCAGCACGTACGCCGCCACCCCCACGACCAGCACCGCGATGACCACGCTCGGCGAGATCCACAGATCGGCGAACAGATCGATCCTGGTCTGCGCGAACGCCGTGAACGTCGGGTCGCGGATCGGGATCGAGTCGGTGCCGATCGTGTAGCACAGCCCCCGCGCCAGGAACATCCCCGCCAGCGTCACGATGAACGGCTGGATGTCGAAGGCGTGCACGATGTAACCCATCACCAGCCCCAGCCCGGAGCCGATGGCCAGCACCAGCGGGATCACCAGGTACGGCGGCCACCCCGGCCCCTCCATCAGGCTGGCCGAGATCATCGTGGACAGCGCCACCACCGACCCCACCGACAGGTCGATGCCCCCGGTCAGGATCACGAACGTCAGCCCGACCGCCACCACCAGCAGGAAGGCGTTGTCGATGAAGACGTTGAGTATCACCTGCCCGCTGGCGAACCCCTCGTAGCGGAACCCGCCCACCGCGAACATGGCCACGAACAGGCACCCGGTCACCAGCACCGGCAGATACTTGGCCGGCACCGCCGTCCGGCCCAGCGTCAGCGTGCTCACAGGCTCACCCGCACCTTCTCCTCGGACGCCGGGCCCGGCACGGCGGGCCGGCCCCTGCTACGCAACACCTTCGCGCGGAAGGACGGCGACTGGATGAGGCACACCGCCGTGACCACCAGCGCCTTGAACAGCAGCGTGGTCTCCGGCGGCACGCCGATCGAGTAGATCGTCGTGGTCAGGGTCTGGATGATGAGCGCGCCCAGCACGGTCCCGCCGAGCGAGAACCGCCCGCCGGACAGCGCCGTGCCGCCGATCACCACGGCCAGGATCGCGTCCAGCTCGATCCACAGGCCGGCGTTGTTGCCGTCGGCGCTGGAGACGTTCGAGCTGATCATCAGCCCGGCCACGCCCGCGCACAGGGCGGCGAACGCGTACACCATGATGATGATCCCGCGCGCCCTGATGCCCGCGAGCCGGCTCGCCTCGGCGTTGCCGCCGACCGACTCGATCAGCATGCCCAGCGCCAGCCGCCTGGTCAGGAACGCGGTGACGGCCAGCACCACCAGCACGATCAGGATGCCGAACGGCACGGTCAGCCAGTAGCCGCCGCCGATCACCTTGTACGCCGGGCTGTTGACGGTGATGATCTGGCCGTCGGTGATGAGCTGCGCCAGCCCGCGACCGGCCACCATGAGGATGAGGGTGGCGATGATCGGCTGGATGCCGATGCCGGCGACCAGGAACCCGTTCCACGCCCCCAGCACCAGGCACAGGCCCAGCGCCAGCGCCACGGCGGTGAACAGGCTGGCGTCCTGGCTGATCTGCAGGCACGCCAGCGCGCCCGAGATCGCCACCACCGACCCCACCGACAGGTCGATGCCGCCGGTCGCGATGACCAGCGTCATCCCGAGCGAGACCAGGATCAGCGGGGCGCCGAAGCGCAGGATGTCGATCAGGCTGCCGTACAGGTGCCCGTCGCGCACCTGGATCGAGAAGAAGCCGGGCGCGAAGAACACGTTCAGGACCAGCAGCAGGGCCAGCACCACGACCGGCCACAACAATCGCTTCATCCCGCCCTCCCTCCGCTCGCGATCGTCTCCATGAGCACGTCGGTGGTCAGCGCCTCGTCGTTGGGCAGCTCGGCGACGAGCCGCCGGTCGCGCAGCACCTCGACCTTGTGGCTGAGCCGCAGCACCTCCTCCAGCTCGGCGGAGATGAACAGCACCGCCACGCCGCCGTCCGACAGCTCGGCCACCAGGCGCTGGATCTCCGTCTTGGCCCCGACGTCGATGCCCCGGGTGGGCTCGTCGAGGATGAGCAGCCTGGGCTCCAGGATCAGCCACCTGGCCAGCACCACCTTCTGCTGGTTGCCGCCGCTCAGGTTGCGTACCAGGTGCTCGGGGTTGGGCGGGCTGATCTTCAGCGCCTTGATGTAGCCGCCGACCAGCTCGTCCTGCTGCTCACGCGGAACCGGTCTGGTCCAGCCCCTGGTGGCCTGGAGGGCCAGGATGATGTTCTCGCGCACGGTCAGGTCGGGGATGAGCCCGTCCTCCTTGCGGTTCTCCGAGCAGAACGCGATCTTGTGGGTCATGGCCGCGCGCGGCGTGCGTAACGACGCCGGCGACCCGCTCACCGCGACCTCGCCCGTGCCGGCGTGGTCGGCGCCGAACAGCAGCCGCGCGATCTCCGTACGGCCCGAGCCCAGCAGCCCCGCCAGGCCCACCACCTCGCCCTCGTGCACGGTCAGGCTGAACGGCTCGATCGCGCCCGCCCGGCCAAGACCGCGCGCCTCGATCAGCGGCCGGTCGAACACCTTGGCCTCGCCGTGCAGCCGCTCCAGCGCCGCCAGCTCCTGGCCGATCATCTTGGCCACCAGCTCGACCTGCGGCAGCCCTTCGGTCATGAACTCGCCCACGAGCCGCCCGTTGCGCAGGATCGTCATCCGGTCGGAGATCTCGTACACCTGGTCGAGGAAGTGCGAGACGAACAGGATCGCGATGCCCTCCTCCTTCAGCCGCCGCATCACCCGAAACAGCTGCAGCACCTCGTCGGCGTCCAGGCTGGAGGTCGGCTCGTCCAGGATCAGCACCCTCGCGTCCACGTCGATCGCCCGCGCGATGGCCACCATCTGCTGGATGGCCAGCGAGTACGACGACAGCGGCGCCGACACGTCCAGGCTCAGCTCCAGCCGCGCCAGCAGCTCGCCCGCCCTGGCCCGCATCCGCTTCCAGTCGATCCGGCCCCAGCGGCGCGGCTCGCGGCCGAGCAGGATGTTCTCCGCCACCGAGAGGTTCGTGCAGAGGTTGACCTCCTGGTAGACGGTGCTGATCCCGGCCTGCTGCGCCTCCAGCGGGCTGCCGAACGCGACCGGCGCGCCGCCCAGCTCGATCGTGCCCGCGTCGGCGGTGTGCACGCCGGTGAGCACCTTGATCAGGGTGGACTTGCCCGCGCCGTTCTCTCCCATGAGCGCGTGCACCTCGCCGGGCAGCAGCCGCAGGTCCACGCCGTCCAGGGCCTTCACCCCCGGAAACTGTTTCCCGATCCCCCGCATCGTCAAGACCGGCACAGGCAAATCCCTTCAAGGTCCCTGTCTATGGTGATCAGTACTGACGGCTGGGGAGGGCCTGCTTGGCCTGCTCCTGGGTGAAGGTGGTCTCCTCGGTCACCACGCGGGCCGGCACCTGCTCGCCCTTGACGACCTTCTTGGCCAGGTCCATGAGCTGCGGGCCGAGCAGCGGGGAGCACTCGACAATGAAGTTGATCTTCCCGTCGGCGAGCGCCTGCATCCCGTCCTTGACCGCGTCCACCGTGATGATCTTGATGTCCTTGCCGGGCACCTTGCCCGCGCCCTCGATGGCCTCGATCGCGCCCAGGCCCATGTCGTCGTTGTGCGCGTAGAGCACATCGATGTCCGGGGTCGACTTCAGGAACGCCTCCATGACCTCCTTGCCCTTGGCCCGGGTGAAGTCACCGGTCTGCGTGGCGACGATCTGGAACTTCGTGTCCGCCCCGATGACCTCCTGGAAGCCGGCCTTGCGGTCGTTGGCCGGGGCCGAGCCCGTGGTGCCCTGGAGTTCGACGATGTTCACCTTGTCCGTCGAGTCCTTGTACTCCTCGACCAGCCACTGACCGGCCTTCTTGCCCTCCTCGATGAAGTCAGAGCCCAGGAAGGTCTTGTAGAGGCTCGTGTCCGTGGAGTCCACGGCGCGGTCGGTCAGGATGACCGGGATCTTCGCGTTCTGGGCCTCCTTGAGCACCGGGTCCCAGCCCGACTCCACCACCGGCGAGAAGGCGATGACGTCCACCCGCTGCTGGATGAAGGAGCGGATGGCCTTGATCTGGTTCTCCTGCTTCTGCTGGGCGTCGGAGAACTTGAGCGTGATACCGGCGCTCTTGGCCGACTCCTGCACGGACTTGGTGTTCGCGGTCCGCCAGCCGCTCTCCGCACCGACCTGGGAGAAGCCCATCGTGATCGTGCTGTCGCCACCACCGCCGCTGCCCGCGCTCGTGCTGCCGCCACCGCCGCAGGACGTCACCGCCATGGCGGTGAGCCCAGCCAGCACCAACGCCGAGATCCTCTTTAACACGTGGGGGGTCCCTTCCTTGAATGTGAACGCTAACAACCCTGGTCGGATGCCAGCGCCTCCTGCCTTCCGTTACGGCGTCAGGCCCGGGCCGTGCTGACCCTGGCGACGAACACCGGCGGCACCACGAGCCGCTCCCGCTCCTGCGGACCGCCTTCGAGCTGCCGTACGAGAACCTCGATGCTGTGTCTGCCCACGGCGCCGAAGTCCTGCCTGATGGTCGTGAGCGGCGGCGAGAAGAACTCCGACTCGGGGATGTCGTCGAAACCGACCACGCTCACCCGCTCGGGCACTCTCACCCCCTGCTCGGTGAACGCCCGCAGCACGCCGAGCGCCATCTGGTCGTTGGCGACGAAGACCGCGGTGACGTTCCTCATGCTCGCCAGGCTGCGCCCCGCCTCGTATCCGGAACGAGGGCTCCAGTCCCCGGCGAGCGGGCGCGGGGCCTCGCGGCCCGCCTGCTCAAGCGCGGCCCGCCACCCGGCCACGCGACCTTCGGCCTCCAGCCAGTCGGAGGGGCCGCTGACGTGCCAGACCGTCTCGTGACCGAGCGAGAGCAGGTGCTCGGTGGCGAGCCTGCCTCCCTCGACCTGGTCCACGCTGACCACCGACACCTCGCCCGCCTCGCCGCCCTCGACGGCGACCGTGGGGACGCCGAGCGGCAGGTCGGCCAGGGCGCGGGCGGCCGAGCGCTGCGGCGCGACCACCACGATGCCGTCCACGCCCTGGTCGGTCAGGTAGTCGAGGGCGTCGCGCACGCCCGCTCTGTCGATCGACTTGAGGCTGACGATGCTGACGAAGTAGCCGGCCGCCCTGGCCGCCTGCTCGATGCCGTAGACGGTGCTGGCCGGGCCGTACAGCGTGGTGTCGAAGCTGACCACGCCGAGCGTCCTGGAGTGCTTGGTGACCAGGGCGCGGGCGACGAGGTTACGGCGGTAGCCGAGCTTGTCGATCGCCTGCAGCACCCGGGTGCGGGTCTCGCTGCGCACGTTCGGATGATCGTTGAGCACGCGCGAGACCGTCTGATGCGACACGCCGGCCTCCTTGGCCACGTCGGCCATGACCGGCAGGCGGCGCCCCAGGGTGGATCCCACG
Source organism: Nonomuraea sp. NPDC048892 (assembly GCF_040649735.1). Taxonomy (NCBI): domain Bacteria; kingdom Bacillati; phylum Actinomycetota; class Actinomycetes; order Streptosporangiales; family Streptosporangiaceae; genus Nonomuraea; species Nonomuraea sp. NPDC048892. The sequence continues at coordinate 854,169 of NZ_JBEZFZ010000003.1, forward strand.
GCCGTGCTCCCTTCCTGGCTTGGCCCCGACTGTGAACGCTAACAACCCGTCCCGTCAAGGGTCCGCCGGATTACGGTCGGGTTACACGGAAGGCCCTTGACGGAGCCCCTGAGGGGTCCTTAACTTGTCGCGAATCGCCGTTGTTAACGCTCACTTCTGTGTTAACGCTAACAACAGTTGAGGAGCTCCCCCACTCATGTTGCGCATCGCGTTATCCGCCCTGCTCGTCGCTGGTTCCCTGGTGGCGCCGCCGCCTTCCCCTGCTCCTTCCTCGGCCGCCTCCACGCCGACGTCCGCGCTCGCGGAGCCGATCCCGGAAGGCGCCGTCGTCGACCAGTTCGACGGCACCACGCTCGGCCCGGACTGGACGGTGCTCTCACCGGACGACTCCCGCTACCGCCTGTCGGACGGCGCGCTGCGGCTGGACACGCTCACCGGCGACACCCACCAGGGCACCAACAACGCCAGGAACCTCTTCCTCGTGGACGTGCCCGACGGCGACTTCGAGATCGTCACCAAGCTCAGCGCGCCGGTCGCGCTCGACTTCCAGAGCGCCGGGCTGCTCGCCTGGCAGGACTGGGACAACTACGTACGGGCGGGCCTGGCCCACGTCGGGTTCGCCGGTGGGCCGGTGATCGAGACGGCCACCGAGGTCGGCGCGGCCTTCACCTCGGCCTTCGCGGCCAGGCCCGGCTCCACCGCCGAGATCGTCAAGCTGGCCAGGACCGGCGACGAGTTCGTCTCCTCCTACTGGGACGGCTCGGCGTGGGTGCAGGCGTCCAGGATGACCGCCCGGCTCACGGTGGGGCAGGTCGGGCTCTTCGGGCTGTCGGCGCAGAACGGCACGTCCATGGGGGTCGCGTTCGACTACCTCGCGATCAAGGCGGCCGAGGGCGGGCCGGTGGTGCCCGAGGGCACGTTCACGCTGCGGTCGGCGGCGCGGCCGTACCTGTCGGCGGACCGCTCGGGGACGGTGCGGGCCTCGGCCGAGGCGCCGATGACCGGTCTGGCCGTCACCGCCGAGCCCAACGGCGACGGCGACGGCGACGGGATCAGGCTCAAGGACGTGACGAACGGCAGGTACCTGGAGGCGTCGGCCACGGTCCGGCTGAGCGCGCGCGGCTCGGTCTTCCAGCTCAAGGACGCCGGGGGCGGCAAGGTCACCATGTCCTCGGGCGGCCGGAACGTCTCGGTCTCCGGCGGAAGACTCGTCATGGGCGCGGACGCGACCAAGTTCCGGGTCGAGGGCTACACCTCGGGCGAGCTGGGCGTGGACACGAGGGCGAAGGGCACGAAGGTCAGCCCCGACCTGTACGGCGTCTTCTACGAGGACATCAACCACGCCGCCGACGGCGGGCTCTACGCCGAGCTGGTGCAGAACCGCTCGTTCGAGTTCAACGCCACCGACGAGAGCTCCTACACCGGGCTGACCGCCTGGAGCAAGGTCGAGCGCGGCGCCACCGCGGCCCTGACCGTCACCGGCGAGCAGCCGCTGAACGCCGCCAACCGCAACTACCTGCGGCTGGACGTGACCGGCGACGGCACGGCCGGGGCGGCCAACGCCGGCTTCAACCGCGGCCTGCCGCTGAAGCAGGGCGCGCGTTACGACCTGTCGCTGTGGGCCACGCGGGCTCAGCCCGCCACGCTGACGGTCACGGTCGAGGACGGCGGCACGGTGCTCGGCCAGGCCACGTTGCGGGTCAAGGCCGGCGGCTGGGCCAGGTACAAGGCGTCGTTCACCGCCTCAGGCGGCACCGACGCCGGCCGGCTGGTCGTGCGGGCGCCCGCCGGGCGGACCGACCTCGACATGGTCTCGCTGTTCCCCCGTGACACCTTCAAGGGGCACGGCATGCGGACCGACCTGGCCGAGATGATCGCCGATCTGGAGCCGCGGTTCCTCCGCTTTCCCGGGGGCTGTGTGACGAACGTCGGCACGTACGAGCCGTACTCCGCCGCCCAGGACCGGCGGCGCATCTACCAGTGGAAGGAGACGATCGGCCCGGTCGAGGAGCGGCCGGCGAACTTCAACTTCTGGGGCTACAACCAGAGCTACGGCATCGGCTACTTCGAGTACTTCCAGTTCGCCGAGGACATCGGGGCCAAGGCGCTGCCGGTGCTGTCGGTGGGCGTGAACGGGTGCGGCGAGAACCGGCCGCTGACCGACGAGACCGAGCTGGCCCGATGGGTGCGCGACACGCTGGACCTGATCGAGTTCGCCAACGGGCCGGTCAGCTCCCCCTGGGGGAGGAAGCGGGCGGAGCTCGGGCATCCGAAGCCGTTCGGGCTGGAGTACATCGGGCTCGGGAACGAGGAGATCTATCCGGAGTTCTTCGCGAACTATCCCAAGTTCGCCGACGCGATCAGGGCCAGGTACCCGAAGATCAAGATCATCAGTAACTCGGGGCAGACGTCGCAGGGGGCCTGGTTCGACCGGATGTGGCAGTTCGCCCGCGACCAGAAGGCCGACCTGGTCGACGAGCACTACTACAACAACACCGACTGGTTCCTGTCCAACACCCGCCGCTACGACTCCTACGACCGCGAGGGGCCGAAGGTGTTCGTGGGCGAGTACGCCTCCAGGGGCAACACGTTCTTCAACGCGCTGTCCGAGGCCGCGTACATGACGGGGCTGGAGCGTAACTCCGACGTCGTGCGACTGGCGTCGTACGCGCCGCTGCTGGCCAACGTCGACTACGTGGACTGGACGCCGGACCTGATCTGGTTCGACAACGACCAGGCGTACGGGTCGCCGAGCTACCACGTCCAGCGCCTGTTCGCCACGAACGCCGGCGAGCGGGTGGTTCCGAGCACGTTCGAGGGCGAGGTCAGGCCGGTCGATGACATCAGCGGCGGCGTCGGGCTGGGCGCGTGGAACACCGCGGTCCGCTACGACGACGTGAAGGTGACCGCGGCGGACGGGACCGTGCTGCTGTCCGAGGACTTCTCCGCCGGAGCCCCCGGCTGGACGCCCGGCCTCGGCACCTGGGCGGTGCGGGACGGCGGCTACGAGCAGACCGCCCAGGTCGAGGACGCCAGGTCGACGGCGGGCTCGGCCGGCTGGTCGGACTACACGATGGAGGTGACCGCCCGCAAGACGGCCGGCGCCGAGGGCTTCCTGGTCATGTTCGGGGTACGCGGCACCGGCGACTTCTACTGGTGGAACGTCGGCGGCTGGGGCAACACGCAATCCGCCGTCGAGAAGGCGGTCAACGGCGGCAAGGCCCAGATCGCCACCTCCTCCCACACCGTCGAGACGGGCCGCGACTACCGCCTGAAGGTCCAGGTCAGCGGGCGCACGATCACGACCTGGCTGGACGGGGAGAAGGTCAACGAGTTCGTGGACAGCTCACGGGTGGAGCCGCTGTACAAGGTGGTGTCCAGGGACGGGAGGAAGATGACGGTCAAGGTCGTCAACGCGCAGGACACGGCGGTGCGCACCCGGGTGGACCTCGGCTCCGCGCGGATCCGGCCGAACGCCACGGTGACCTCGCTGACCGGCTCGCCCTCCGACATGAACTCGATCTCCGAGCCGGAGCGGGTGGCGCCGCGGCGGCAGCAGGTGGACGGCTTCTCCTCGGCCTTCACCTACGACTTCCCGGCGTACTCGGTGACGTTCATCGAGCTCACAGAGCGGTGACGACGGTCGGGGCGGGCTCTTCCTTGGGCCCGCCCCGACCGTCGGGCTCTTCACGCGCGGCCCGCCCCCGCCGCCGGTCCGGCTACTGGACGACGCGGTAGTGGGTGGTCAGCCGGCCCTCGTCGTCGAGCACGTGAAAGGCGACCATCGGCGGCTGGTCGTAGGAGATGCCGGTGTCGAAGCTGACGGCGCCCTCCCACGGCAGCTTCAGCGTGGACACCACACCCCCGCCCACCAGCAGCGGCCGACCGGCGAACGTGGTGACAGCGGCCATGTGGGAGTGGCCCACCAGCACGGCGGGCACGCCGGCGCGACCGGCCAGCAGCCGCTCCAGCCGCCCGGTCTCGTGCAGCCTGATCGCGTCGATCGGCGGGCTCTGCAGCGTCACCGGCGGATGGTGGAAGGCCACGAACACCGGCAGGTCCGCGCCGTCCAGCACGCCCTCCAGCCAGTCGAGGGTCTCGTCGTCTAGGTGGCCGTCGTCCCGGCCGGGGATGGACGAGTCGCACATCGCGTACACCGCCCTGCCGGTGCGCAGCACCTGGTTGACCGGCCTCCCTGTGGACTCGTCTGTGGACTCCTCTGAGGGCGCCTCGCCCAGCAGGAATTGGCGGAACTCCGGCCTGCGGTCGTGGTTGCCGGGGCCGATCAGGATCGGATGGCGTGAGGTGAGCAGCTTGGCGGCGGCCTCGTACTCGGCGGGCAGCGCGTGGTCGGCGATGTCGCCGGTGACGAGGACCGCGTCCAGGTCGCCGGGCAGCGCGTCGAGGTAACGCATGACGGCGTCGCACCGGCCGGCGCTCTCGGGTGTGGCGCCGATGTGGACGTCGCTCAGGTGCGCGATCACGATCATCAGGTGGGTCCCTCCTGTCCAGGCTGCCCACCACCGTACGCCGGGAGCCCCAACCGGACGTGAGTTCAGGGGCCGCCGGGCTCGGACGGCGTGTCACCGGTGCCGGGAACCCGGTCGTCGTCCCGGACGTTCTTCCCGGTGAGCGTACGAGTGGCGGAGGAGCGACATGGGCTGGCACTACCGCAAGTCAATCAAGGTCGGGCCGTTTCGGATCAATCTGTCGCGGCACGGTGTCGGCTCCAGCTTCGGCAACCGGCGTTTCCACGTCTCGGCCACCCCCGACGGCCGCCGCCACGTGACCGTGCGGCTGCCGGGCGGCTTCCACGTGGGTAAGACCTTCGGCTCCCGCCGGTATCACGGACCTTACTAAGGCGCGAGAAAAACGGTAGACGCGCCGTCTCCGGGGTAGCGGGACCTCCTCGCGATCTCTGGAGGAAAGCGATGGGTTGGAGCTATCGCAAGTCGATCAAGGTCGGTCCGTTACGGCTGAACCTGTCGCGCCGCGGTGTCGGACACAGCTGGGGCAACCGGCTGTTCCGGGTGACGCGGGCGGCGGACGGCCGGCGGACCTTGACGATCAACCTGCCCGGCGGCTTCCACTGGCGCAGGACACTCGGCGGTCGCTGACCGCTTGAGATAGAACGGGCCGGAGGGGAAACCCTCCGGCCCGTCCCCTTTCGTCCGCCCTGTCGCCAGGACGCCCTCGCGGAGAGCCGCCCGAGAACGCACGGCCGGGGAACGCGACAGTTCGGGAACGCACTGTGCGGAGACGCGTCACCCGCCTGCGTCGTCTCGGGGACGGTTGTGTTCGACCAGTTCGGCGCCGATCCTGGCCAGCTCGGCCCTGACCTCCTCCGGCTCCACGACCTCGACCCGCGCGCCCCACCCGGCCAGTTGCTCGGCGATCGTCAGCGGCATGGGAGCGGCCACCCGGACCCTGACCCGGCCGTCCGGCTCGTCCCCCACGACCTCGAAGTGACGCCCGAAATGGTCACGCAGGACGGGCAGGAACCTGGCGGAGATGAGCACGGTCGCCGAGACCGTCGAACGCCGCCGCTCCATCTCCGCGACGACCTCCTCCCACTCCCGCGCGAGCGCGAAGTCGTCCGGCCGCTCGAACTCCAGCTCCGTCACCTCGGCCCCGGCGATCCGGTCCACCCGGAACGTGCGCCGGCCGCGCTCGGTCCCGGCCAGCAGATACCAGACGTCGTCCTTGGCCACGAGCCCCCACGGCTCGACCACCCGCTCGGCCCGCTCCCGGCTCCCGCTCCCGGGCCCATCCGAGGACACGCTCCCGGACCGGCCCTCGGCCGCGCCCCCGTTCCCGCCCCGGGACCCTCCCCCCGACCGGCCCTCGTACGCGAGCCTGACCTTGCGCCGCCGTACCACCGCGTCCTGGAGGACGCGCACCAGCGCGGGCCGTTCCTTCTCCGGCTCGCCCCAGCGCGTGGGATCGACGACCACCGCCCCCGCGGCGGCCTCGGCGTCCGCTCTGAACGTCTGGGGCAGCGCCCGCAGCAGCTTGCGCAGTGCGGACCTGACCTCGGGGGCGGCGGGCGCGGCCGGGCCCGCGAGCAGGAACAGCGCCTGCGCCTCGTGCGCGGTGAGCCCGCTGAGGTCGGTCCGCGCGCCACCCAGCAGCGACCATCCGCCGCCCCTGCCCGCCTGCGGGTAGACGGGGATGCCGGCCGTGGACAGCGCTTCGAGGTCGCGGCGCGCCGTCGCGACGGACACCTCCAGCTCCTCGGCCAGCTCCGCCGCGGTCACCCGGCCGCGCGCCTGCATGAGCAGCAGGGCGGCCACCAGTCGATCGGCTCGCATGCCCGCCATTCTCTCCGGAAAAGTAGTCATTCGATGAGCACTTTCCGGGCGCATCATAGTTCCGACCCACCGGACGACCACCGCACAAACACCGCACAACCACCGCACAACCACCGGACGATCACTGGACGAGAGGAACCGAGATGCTCCGCGGATTCGCCACCCTGACCTTCTGGGCCGCCGACCTGGAGGCCGCCACGGCCTGGTACGCCGAGTTCCTCGGCGTCGAGCCCTATTACCGCAGGCCCGGCTACGTCGAGTTCCGCCTGGGCGACTACCAGCACGAGTTCGGCCTGATCGACAGCCGGTACGCCCCGCCCGGCGCCACGGACCGGCCCGCGGGCGCGGTCATGCACTGGCACGTCGACGACCTCGACGCCACCTTCGAGCGACTGCTGAGCATGGGCGCGAAGGAGTATCAGCCGATCACGCACCAGGGTGACGGCGAGGGGTTCGTCACGGCGTCGGTGGTGGACCCGTTCGGGAACGTGCTCGGGATCATGCGCAACCCGCACTACCTGGCCGTCCTCGGCGAGTGACCCGCCAGGGGAAATGCGAAACGGCGGCGCCCGGAACGGGCACCGCCGTCGTGCTCAAGTGGGTGGAGCTATGGGGATTCGAACCCCAGACCTCCTCCATGCCATGGAGGCGCGCTACCAACTGCGCCATAGCCCCTTGCGATCAACAAGTGTAACGGAGATCGGCACCGCTCGTGTCACGCCGGAAGCCGCATGATACGTCTTAAGAGTCATGACGACCTTTGAAGATCATCGAAGCCTGCTCACCGGAGTCGCCTACCGCATCCTCGGCAGCGTCGCCGACGCCGAGGACGTGGTGCAGGAGGCCTGGCTGCGCTGGTCGAAAGTGGACGAGGCGGGTGTCGACGATCCCAAGGCGTACTTGATCAGGGTGACCTCGCGGCTGGCCATCGACCGGCTGCGCTGGGCGAGGTCGCGGCGGGAGTCGTACGTTGGGCCGTGGCTGCCCGAGCCCATCGGCACCACTCCCGACGCCGCCGAGCACGCCGAGCTGGCCGACTCCGTCGAGATGGCGCTGATGGTGGTGCTGGAGACGTTGTCGCCGCTCGAACGGGCGGTGTTCGTGCTGCGGGAGGCGTTCGACCTGCCGTTCACCGAGATCGCGGAGATCATCGGGCGGGCCGAGCCGGCCACCAGGCAACTCGCGCGGCGCGCCCGCGACCACGTGCGCGACAAGCGGCCCCGCTTCGAGGTGAACCAGGAGGAGCGCCGGCGGATCACCGAGCAGTTCATCAGGGCGGCCACCGACGGCGACGTGGACGGGCTGATCGCGCTGCTGTCCGACCAGGTGAACATCATCTCCGACGGCGGCGGCAAGGCCAAGGCGGCGCTGCGGGTCATCACCGGCTCCGACAACGTCAGCCGCTACCTGATGTCGATCAGCTCCCCGGTGAACATCGCCCGTTTCATGGCTTCGATCGGCATGTCGGACATCCACGACCTGTCGTTCGGGGTGGCGATGCTGAACAACGCGCCCTCCCTGACCATCTCGGCGGGCGGGCGCGTGGTCACCGTCATGACGCTGCTGGTGGTGGACGGCAGGATCGAGACGATCTACCTGATCGCCAACCCGGAGAAGGTGGCCCACCTGCAGCCGGTTCCAGCCGACGACAACCCCGGCGACGACGACCCGGCCGCCTGACGGCTCCTCCACCCAAGACGCACCGCCCGCGGAACGGGGTGGTCAGGCGGCGCCGCGGGTGGGGATGTGGGCTTCGCGGGCCAGTTCGCGCAGGTCCACGCCGGTCTCGTGGAGGATGCGGGCGGCGCCGTTGCGGTGGTCGGCCAGCAGGCCCCACAGCAGCCGCTCCCCCGTGACCGGCCCCGGCCGCCACTGCGCCACCTCGATCACCTTCCTGGCGTGCATGGCCAGCGGGATCTCCCCCAACGGCCCGTACAGGGTGACGCGGAAGGGGCGCAGGGCCGAGCAGCGCAGAGTCCACAGTTCCGGGTCGTCCGTGCCGCCCCTGGTGCGGCGGCGTACCTCGTCGAGGTCGATGCCCAGCGTGGCGAGCAGGGCGCGGGCGTCGCCGACGCCGACGCGTTCGCGCACGCCGTCCGCCGTGGCGGTGAAGGACCGCAGCGAGAACGGCCGGGTCTCGGCCACCCCCAGCAGCATCAGGCCGGCGTCGAGCGCGGGCCGCCCGGCGTCGAGGGCGTGGATCCCGGCCCTGACCACGGCCCGGCGGGCATCCTGGGTGAACCTGGCGAACATGCTCCTACCTCCCCGTCCGCCGGGCGTGCTTGCGGTGCGCCGACTGGCGTCGCACCCCTAGCGCATCGGCGATCTGCTCCCACGACCAGCCCTGGGCGCGGGCGCTCGACACGTGCACCGCCTCCAGCTCCTCCAGCAGGGCCCTGAGCGCGGCCACCGCCGCCAGGCCCGTGCCGGGATCGTTTCCCGCCGCCGCCTCGGCCAGCTCCGTGACTTCCATGGTGTCAGCATGTGCTGACAAGCACCCGCTTGTCAACAGATGCTGACAGATGATGAGCCTTCAGTGGCTCGCGCAGCGGTCCGCGTCACGGCTGGACGGCGGTCCGTACGGTGGTTCGCATGGTGAGGGTCGCCTCTTCCGGCGCGAACGCGAGGGAGACCTCGACCCCGCCCAGCTCCGAGGTCCGGCTCACGTGCGTGCCGCCGCACGGGATGGACGCCTCGCCCTCCGGCAGCGCGCAGTGCCAGGTCCTGCGTGCCGTGAGCTCGGGCCCCGGCACCTCCAGCCGGACCGGCGCGCCGGCCGTCACCCATGCCGTCAGCCGGTCGTTCACCTGGCCGGCGACCTCGGCGGGATCAAGATCTTCGGCCGAGAAGCCCTTCTTCCGCAACGACTTGCCCAGACGGTAGACGTCGACGCTGCCGCCGGGCACGATCCGCGAGGAGGTGATCGCCGCCTGGTCGAAGTCGGGACGGCCGAGCGAGTCGGGCCGCACCTCCTTGCGCCAGCGGCCGGCCAGCGCGGCGTTGAGCGCGAGCGCGGCCAGATGGCAGGCGGTGTGGCCCGCCGAGAGCGCCGCCCGGTAGGCCGGGTCCACGGACAGCTCCACCTCCGCCCCTTCGGGCAGCGGTTCCTCGCTCACGTGGACGACCAGCCACTCCCAGCCCTCGGCGCCCCTCCGTGCGGGGATGTCGGCGCCGAGGAAGACCTCACCGGTGTTCGACTGGGCCCCTGTTACACAGTCGACGACCGGCAGGCCCCCGATCGTGCCCCGGTCTGCGGGCTGGTCGGGCCAGGTGTGGTCGAGGGGATGGAACGGCGTCTCGGCGACGACGAGACCGTGCCGGTCCCCCACCGGCACGATCCCGGCGATCGTGGAGCGGCCGCTGGTCAGGCCGCTGGGGAAGGTGACGACGGTGGATTTCACCCGGTCATTGTTCCAGCCGGTCTCCGTTCGTCCTCCAGGTAGCGGTCGCGCCCCGCGTACAGACCGGTGACGAGCTGCGCGACCAGCACCACGAAGATCATCGTGTACGGCAGCGCCCATCCCCCGGTCGTCTCCCGCAGCACGCCGACCAGCAGCGGCCCCGCGCCCGAGATGAGATATCCGGCGCTCTGGCCGAACGCCGACAGCGCCGCCGTGGACTCCGGCGTACGGGTGCGCAGGGCCAGCATCATCAGCGCCAGCGGGAACGAGCCCATCCCGATGGCCACGAACACCACCCAGATCATCGCCGTGGAGGCCGGGGCGAACCACAGCCCGGCGAAGCCGGTCGCGTAGAACACGACGAGCCCCACCACAGTGGGCCGCTGGTCGCGGAAACGCGAGGCGATCAGCGGCACGAGGATCGAGACGGGGATGTTCAGCGCGGTGAAGACGCCGAGGATCAGCCCGGCCTGCGAGGTGCTGTAGCCGTTGTCGGTGAGGATCGTGGCGAGCCAGCCGAACATGATGTACGCGATCATCGACTGCGTGCCGAAGTAGATCGCCACCATCCAGGCGAGCCTGCTGCCGACCATCCGGCGCATGCCCACGTTCCGGCCGCCTCTGTCCCGCTCCGGCTCACTGCGCAGCAGCGCAAGCCACGGAATGACGGCGACGGCGGCCAGCGCCGCCCACACGCCGAGCGCGATGTGCCAATCCCCCGACGCGCGCTCGATCGGCACGGTCGCGGCGGCGGCCAGCATGGTGCCCGCCGCCAGGGCCGTGGTGTAGACGGTGGTCATGATCCCGGTACGGGCCGGGAAGTGGCGCTTGATGAGCGTCGGGATGAGCACGTTGCCGACGGCCCCGCCGGACAGCGCGACCGCGCTGCCCAGCAGGAACACCGGGGCCGAGTCGACCATCGACCTGACCAGCAGCCCCACGCCCAGCGTGACGAGGGCGAGCAGCAGCAGGCGGTGCTCGCCGAGCCGCCTGGCCAGGGTCGGGGTGATCGCTCCGACACTGGCGAAGGCCAGTACGGGTAGTGTGGTGAGCAACCCCGTGCCGACGCTCGACATGCCGAGCGCGCCGGCGAGCTGATCGAGCAGCGGGCCCACGCTGGTGACGGCGGTGCGCAGGTTGAGCGCGGCGAGCACGATTCCCAGCACGAGCAGCCAGGCCAAAGGGGCGGTTCTGCCTCGGGACTCTTGGGCGAGCACGGTCATGCGGGGAAGGTCCTCCACTCATCAAGTCATGGGATGAATGCTCACCTTAACAGGGACGAAATATGCGTTTATTCCTGGTCATGACATGAGAAGACCCCCAGATCGCGTTCCGGGGGTCTTCGATCGATCAGCTGGGAGCTATGAGCCCCTTGTCCGGCGGCCCTACATCACGGGGCGGGGGCCCTCCGGGGGCTGTCCGCCGGGAGGCACGGACCCGGGAGCGCCAGGGGTCGCCGGGCCCGGCGTGCCGGGAACCGCGGGCCCGGGAGGCGGAAGCGTTCCGCCGGGCCGGGGGGCGCCGCCGCCCACGGTGCCGGGCGGCACCGGCCGGTCGCTCTCGCCGAGGCCGGAGCCCTGCTGGTGCGGGCCGGGCACGTCGCCGCGCCAGCCGCCGCTCTCGCCGCCCCGCGACTCGATGAACGTCTTGAACCGCTTGACGTCACCGACGACGCGCATGCGGACGAGCTGCAGCCAGTCGCCCGCCGTCTCGATGAAGCCGTCCGGGTCGTACTCCATCTGGAGCGTGACCCTGGTCGTGTTGTCGTCGAGGCGGTGGAAGGTCACCACGCCCGCATGGTGCGGCTTGTCGGTGCTGCGCCAGGCGACCCGCTCGTCGGGGTGCTGCTCGGTGATCTCGGCCTCGAACTCGCGGCGCACTCCCGCGATCTCGGCCACCCATGCCGTACGGGTGTCACCGATCTGTTTGACCGACTCCACTCCTTCCATGAACTCGGGGAAGCCCTCGAACTGCGTCCACTGGTTGTAGGCCGCGCGAACGGGGACATTGACATCTTCGGAGTGTTCGATCGTGCTCATGGGTTCAAGCACTGCCCATGCGGTTGACGCGTTAACGCCGGCGCCACAGCCAGTACAGGCCCACCAGAGGCAGAACAAGGGGGATGAACAGGTAACCCTTGCCGTACGCCGACCACACGGTTTCGTCGGGAAAAGCCGCCGGATCGACCAGACTGGCCGTGCCGATGAGCAGCACGCCGCCCAGTTCGATGCCGAGCGACATCAGCGCGAGCCGGCGCGCCCCGCGCCAGAGCGCGACCGTGAGCAGGATGTAGACGATCGCCGCGAACGCCGACAGCGAGTACGCCAGCGGCGCCTCGCCGAACCTGCCCGCGATCTGCACGGCCGCCCGCGCCCCCGCCGCCAGGGCGAACAGCCCGTAGACCGCGATCAGTGCCCGTCCGGGCCCGGTGCCGATCGAGCTCGTCACGCCGTCCCCTGCCAGATCTGCAGCAGCCGGGCCGTCATCACGGCGATGGCGAACCCGGCCACGGTCAGGATCGCGGGCCCCCACCTGCTCCGCTCGGCCAGGGCCAGGAACACCCCGGCGGGCGGGATCAGCACCTGACCGCCCACGTACCCGAACAACGTGGCCTTGTCGTCCGGCCCCGCGCCGCCCGCCACGGCCGCGATCACGAAGCCCGCCTGCACCAGGACGGCCACCTCAAGCAGGGCGAAACCGACCAGCAGCACCATGCCCATCGGCCGGTTGCGGATCGCGACGATCAGGCTCGCCAGCATCAGCAGCAGCGCGCCGGCGATGACGATCGTGGAGACGGTGGTGTTCATCGGGGGTAAGGCTATCGCCCGCCCCCGACGCTCCCGGGAAAGGCCGCCGCCGAACCCGTCCACCAGCGCGAAAGGCCGTCACCCAGCACGATCCCCTCGACGCCACGAAGCGACGCCACTGAGCGACGCCACTGAGCGACGCACTGAGTGACGCACTGAGCTTGGACGCCGCCGCGAACGGCCCTCACGCGCGCAGGTGGCTCTCGATCCCGTCCAGCACCCAGCCCAGCCCGCGCTCGAAGTTGTCGTCCGCCCCCCGCACGCCCTGCTCGATCATCGGCGCCAGCCGGGACAGCTCGCCCTTGTCGACCAGCTCCCTGATGTACGGCTCCGCCACCGCGGCCCGCTCGGCGGCGTCGATCCCCTCCTCCCGGGGCGCCGCCCGCTCCACCGCCTCCCTGATCACGAACCCCGTCATGTAGTCGTTGAAGACCGCCAGGAACCGCCAGGCCGTCAGCCGGTCGATCTTCAGTCCGTCGAAGGCCGCCAGCTTCTGCTCCACGTGCCGCAGCCCGTTGGGCCCCACGGGCACCCGCTGGTGCACCAGGTCCACCCGCCAGGGATGCCGCCGTACCAGCTCGCGCTCCCGCCGGGCGAGCAGCAGCAGCGCCTCCCGCCAGTCCGCCGGCAGCGGCTCGGCGACCAGCACCTCGGCGCTGATCTCGTCGAGCATCAGGGCCAGCAGGTCCTCCTTGCGCTCGATGTAGGAGTACAGCGTCATCGCCCGCGCGCCCAGCTCGGCCGCCACGCGCCGGATGGAGACCGCGTCCAGCCCTTCGGCGTCGGCGAGCGCGACGGCGGCGGTCACGATCGCCTCCCTGGTCAGGACCGGGCGGCGGGGCGGCGAGGGCCGCGACCAGATGGAGCTCACGCCCCCGAGTCTAGACAGCGTACGAAAGTGATACGGTGTACGGCATGCGAGACAGCGTACGATCGCCACTCCGGGCCACGAGCCTCGTCGTCCTCCTGGGCGTCGTGATGACGATGCTCGACACCACGATCGTCAACGTCGCCCTGAGCACCCTGGCCCGCGAGTTCGGCACCACGTTCGCGACCATGCAGTGGGCGGTCACCGGCTACCTGCTCGCGCTGTCGATGACGGTCCCGGTCACCGGCTGGGCCATGGGCAGGTTCGGCACGAGGCGGGTCTGGCTGGTCTCGCTCGTGCTGTTCGTCGCCGGTTCCGCGCTCGCCGCCGCGGCGTGGTCGGTCTGGAGCCTGGTCGCGTTCCGCGCCGTGCAGGGGCTGGGCGGGGGCCTGCTGCTGCCGGTCGGCCAGGCGATGCTGGCCCAGGCGGCGGGCAAGGAGCGGATGGGCCGGGCGATGGCGACGATCTCCATGCCGGCGATGCTGGTGCCCGTGCTGGGGCCGCCGCTCGGCGGGCTGATCGTGGAAGGGCTCGGCTGGCGGTGGTTGTTCCTGGTCAACGTGCCGGTCTGCGCGGTGGCGCTCGTGGCCGCCTTCGTGCTGCTGCCCCGCGAACGGGGCGCGAGCGCGCGGAGGCTCGACGTGCTCGGCCTGGCCCTGCTCTCCCCCGGCCTGGCCGCCCTGGTCTACGGGCTGTCGGCGGTGGGCGACGGGGCCTCTGTCCTGCATCCGGCGCTGTGGATCGGGGCGGCGCTCGTGGCGGTGTTCGCGGTGCGGGCGCTGCGCGGCCGGGAGACGCTGCTGGACCTGCGGCTGTTCGGCGACCGTACGTTCGCGGCGGCGGTCGGCGCGCTCGTGTGCTACTCGGCCGCGCTGTTCGGCTTCACCGTGCTCGTGCCGCTCTACAGCCAGCTCGCCGAGGGCGGCGACGCGCTGGACGCCGGCCTGCTGCTGGCGCCGATGGGGATCGGCGCGGCGATCACGATGCCGCTGGCGGGCAAGCTGAGCGACAGCAGGGGGCCGCGCGGCGTCGGCGCGGCCGGCGTGGTGGCGGCGGTGGCGGGCATCGTGGCCTTCGTGCTGCTCGGCGCGGGGCCGGCGCCGATGTTCTTGCTCGGGCTCGGGCACGGGCTGGTGTCCACGTCGGTGATGACGGCGGCGTTCGGAACGCTCGAACGTGACACGATCCCGGCCGCCACCACGCTGAGCACGATCGCGGTCCGCCTGGCCTCCCCGTTCGGGGTGGCGATGCTGGCCGGGCTGCTGCACCTGCTCACCACGGCGGGGGTGGCCAGGCCGTTCACGTACGCGTTCTGGGCGGTGGCGGCGCTGACCGCCGTCTCGCTGCTGCCGATCGCGCTCATAGGATCGAAGGCGTGGAGAGGATCCTCGTCAGCGCCTGTCTGATGGGTCGCAAGGTGCGTTTCGACGGCCGCGCCAAGACCAGTTCCGACGCCTGGCTCGCCGGTTGGCGGGAGGAGGGGCGGCTGGTGCCGTACTGCCCTGAGGTGGAGGGCGGGCTGCCCATCCCCCGACCGGCCGCCGAGATCGAGGGCGGGGCGGGCGGGGCGGCCGTCCTGGCCGGCGCCGCCCGGGTGCTGGCGAGCGACGGGTCCGACGTGACGGCCGCGTTCGTGTCGGGCGCGCGGGGAGCGCTCGCGGCCGCCCGCTCCCACGGCGTGCGGATGGCGGTGCTGAAGGAGGGCAGCCCCTCGTGCGGCGTGCTGTCGATCTACGACGGCAGCTTCCAGGGGCAGCGCGCGCCGGGCCAGGGCGTCACGACGGCCCTGCTGGAGCAGCACGGCATCCGCGTCTTCACCGAGGAGCAGCTCGACGAGGCCGCCGCCTACCTGCGCACCCTGGAGACGTAGAACGCGACCGCCAGGCCGGCGGTCAGCGCGAGCGCCATCGTGCTGTGATACCAGATCAGTAGCGTCGTCCCGCCGCCCGGGCCGAACGCCTGCGCGAGCATGCCCAGCAGCACGCCGCCCAGCGCCGCCGCGTGGGCGTAGATCAGCCGGTCCCACGCCGCCGGGCGGCCGGCCAGCGCGCCGTACGCACCGGCGAGCATGGCTCCTGCGCACAGGGTCTCGACGATCGCGGCCGGCACGATCACCGGCTCGCGCAGGGGGCCGAGCCCGATCCCGGCGTGCAGCAGCGCGAACGTGGCGAAGGTCAGCGCGTACAGCAGCGAGAGCCCGCCCAGCGCCCTGCGGAGTGCGTCCATGCCCCCACGGTCGCATCCCGCGCGGGCCGGGGAATCGGCCTCAGGGAGACGCCCCGCCTACATCGGGAGAGGTAGGCAGCAGCCGTCTCACCAGCCGGATCACCTCGTCGATGGTGACCTCGGCGTCGCGTTCCGACTCGCACGCGGCCACCTCGCGGCCCGCCTCGCCCATCATCGTGGTCAGCAGGACGACGAGCACGTGGCTCTCCCGTGTGTCCGCCAGGCCGAGCAGGCGCTTGTTACCGCCGATCCAGTCCCAGCCGCGCTGCCTGCGCAGGACGGTGAACTCGGCCGGCCCGTCGCTCTCCAGGAACAGCCTGGCCAGCTCGCGCTGCTCCCACGAACCCTCCAGATAGGCCCTGGCGCCCGCCAGGAAGCGCTCTCCGGCTTCTTCCGCCGCCTTGGCCGCCCGGGAGGTGCGTTCCTCCTGGCCGCGCATGAACTGCTCCCACAACGCCAGGAACAGACCCGGTTTGCCGCCGAAGTGGTGGTAGAGGCTGCCGACGCTGATCCCGGAGGCCGCCACGATGTCGGCGACCGTGGCGTCGGCGTATCCCTTGGCCAGGAAGACGTCCCTGGCCGCGCGCAGGAGCGTGTCCTGGGTGCCGCTCGACCGGCTCCAGCGTCGGCTGCGCATCAGTACTCCCAGGTGTCGGTGCGCTGTTCGTGGCTGATGCAGAACACGCCGGTGCCGTGCTCGCCCTTGGCCAGGTCCACCCGGATCCAGCCCTCGGCGCGCGACACCTTGGCGGTGTAGCCGCTGACGGGGGTGGCCGAGACCAGCCGGCAGCCCTCGGGGCCGAGCGTGAACGCCACCTCGCCGCCCTTCACCTTCACCACCTCGAGGTTCTTGGCGACGGTCGGCGTGGGGCTGGGCGTCGGGGTGCTCGCCGGTTTCTGCGTCGTCGTCCTGCGCTTCGCGGGGGAAGGCGTATCGGAGGGCGGTGTGCGGGTTTGCGCAGGAGCGGGTGCGGGGGTGGTCGCAGGCGTTTTCACCGGAGCCGGTTTCTTCGTCGTACGACGGGCAGTCGGCGTGGCCGGTGAATCGCGCGCGTCCGCCGCGAGCGTTTGCGCGAGAAACGGCTCGACGTTCACATCGTCCACGAACTCATTACGCAGCACGCCACGCACGCCGAACCACGAGACCGACACCGCGACCGCGGTGGCGCCGCACCAGATAGCGGCATATCTCATTGCTCGACGCATGAGACGCATTATGTACGGCCCCAGTACGGTTGGTGCGCATGGCGACGGTTCTCGTAGTCGAAGACGATGAATTCGTCAGATCGGCGATGATTCACGAGCTCGGCCGGCGGCAGCACGTCGTCCGCAGCGCGGGATGCGCACTCGACGCGCTCAGGGAGATCTCGCAGGCTCCGCCTGACGCCGTCATCCTGGACCTGGGCCTGCCCGACCTCGACGGCTCCGAGGCGCTGCGCATGGTGCGCGGTATCTCCGACGTCCCGGTCATCGTGGCCACCGCCCGCGACGACGAGAGCGAGATCGTCCGGCTGCTGCGCGCGGGCGCCGACGACTACCTCGTCAAGCCGTTCTCCGGCGACCACCTCAGCGCCCGGCTGGACGCCGTGCTGCGCCGGGCCAGGTCCGCGCCCGAGCCGCGCACGCTCCAGGTCGGCGGCCTGGTGGTGGACGTGGACCGGCGGGCGGCCGCGCTCGACGGCGGCCCGCTCGCGCTGACCAGGCGCGAGTTCGACCTGCTCGCCTACCTGGCCGCCCGCGCCGACCGGGTGGTCACCCGCAAGGAGTTGCTGGCCGAGGTCTGGCAGCTGACCTACGGCGACGACCAGACGATCGACGTGCACCTGTCGTGGCTGCGGCGCAAGCTCGGCGAGAGCGCCGCGCGGCCCCGCTACCTGCACACCGTGCGCGGGGTCGGCTTCATGCTGTCGGCGCCCCGGTGAAGCGCCCGCGGAGGGCTCGATGAGGCGGACGCTGGCGGTGCTCATGGTGGCCGTCACCTCGATGGTCGCGCTGGCCTTCCTGGTGCCGCTGGCCCTGATCGTCAGGGAGACGGCGCAGAGCAGGGCCGTGGCCGCCGCCGAGCGGCAGGCGTCCGCGCTGGTGCCGGTGCTGGCGCTGACGACCAGCACGGACGACCTCGCGCACGCGATGGCGCGTACCGAGGCGGGGCGGCGCGGCCTGCTGGCCATCCACGTCGGAGGCGGCGCCACGGTGGGCACGACCAGGGCGCCGGCCGCTCAGGTGGCCGGGGCCGCCGCGGGGACCAGGGCGAGCACGGCCGAGCTGGCCGGCGGTTATGTGCTGCTGCGCCCCGTGGTGCTGGACGACGACCGCGGCGCGGTGATCGAGGTGTTCGTGCCCGCCGACGACCTCGACCGGGGCGTCTACGCCTCGTGGGCGGTGCTGACCGGGGTGGCCGTGGTGCTGGTGCTCGGCTCGGTGCTGGTCGGCGACCGGCTCGGGGCCAGGGTCGTACGCGCCGCGCGCCGCCTGGGCACGGCCGCCACCGCGCTCGGCGACGGCGACCTGAGCGAGCGCATCTACCCCGACGGCCCGCCCGAGCTCAAGGCGGCGGCCACCGCGTTCAACGCCATGGCCAACCGGGTCACCCACCTGCTCGCGGCCGAGCGGGAGCTGGCCGCCGACCTGTCGCACCGGCTGCGCACGCCGCTGACCGCGCTCAAACTCAGCCTGGACCAGCTCGGGCCGCAGGCGGAGCCGAGCAGGCAGGCGCTGGCCCGGCTGGAGGGCGAGGTGACCACGATCATCTCGGCGGCCAGGCGGCCCAGCCGCGCGGCGCGGTCGTGCGACGCCGCCGAGGTGCTGCGCGAGCGGCTGGCGTTCTGGTCGGCGCTGGCCGAGGACCAGGGGCGGCCGTGGCAGCTCGTCGGGGCCACGCTGCCGGTGCGGGCGCCCGTACCGGCGGGGGAGCTGACGGCGGCGGTGGACGCGCTGCTCGGGAACGTGTTCCGGCACACGCCTGAGGGGACGGCGTTCGGCGTCACGTTGCACGAGGGCCGGGACACGGTCGGCATCCTGGTCGCCGACGCGGGGTCCGGCATCGCGGACCCGGAGACGGCGCTGGAGCGGGGCGCCAGCGGGAGTGGGTCCACCGGGCTGGGCCTGGACATCGCGCGGCGGCTGGCGGAGTCGACCGGCGGGGTGCTGCGGCTGGACCGTTCGTCGATGGGCGGGGCCCAGATAGGGGTGTGGCTGCGGACGTCTGCTCACACTGAAAAGCTCTCTAAGTCAGCCTTAAAGGAGGCTTAACCCCGATATTTCCGGGTTTTTCGTGCTCCAAGGTGATCTGCATGCAGATCAACCGCAAGGCGCTCGCCGCCGCCACCCTGGCCGCCCCCACGCTCCTCGTGCTCGCCGTCGCCCCCGGCACGGCCTCCGCCCACGGCACCATGAGCAACCCGCCCAGCCGCACCATGGTCTGCTACAGCGAGGGCCCGGAGAACCCGAAGTCGGCCGCCTGCAAGCAGGCCGTGGCGATCGGCGGCACGCAGCCCCTCTACGACTGGAACGAGGTCAACATCGCCGACGCGGCAGGACGGCACCGCCAGATCATCCCGGACGGCAAGCTGTGCAGCGCGGGCCGCGACAAGTACCGCGGCTTCGACCAGGCGCGGGCCGACTGGCCGGCGACGAGCATGACCGCCGGCGCCACGCACACCTTCAGGTATCGCGCCACGGCCCCGCACAAGGGCTCCTTCGAGCTCTACATGACCAGGGACGGCTACGACCCGTCCAGCCCGCTGAAGTGGTCGGACCTGGAGGCCAAGCCGTTCCACGTCGCGAACCCCACGGTCGTCGACGGCTTCTACACCATGACGGCCAAGCTCCCCTCCCGGCAGGGACGCCACCTGATCTACGCGATCTGGCAGCGCAGCGACAGCCCCGAGGCGTTCTACTCCTGCTCGGACGTGGTTTTCGGGCAGAGCAACCCGTCCCCCGCGCCGACCCCGACCGGCACCCCGACGGCGACCCCCAAGCCGACACCCACGAGCGCCCCGACCGGCCGGCCCACCACCCGGCCCACCACGCCCGCTCCCGGCAACGGCACCGCTCCCGTCGCGATCAACGCCGGCGTCGGCGTCTCCCCCGTCACGGCCAGGGCGGGCGCGCGAGTGCGGGTGACGGCGGTGTGCGGCGGCTCCCAGGTGCGGAACGTGACCTCGACCGCCTTCGCCACGGCCGGCTACCGGCCCGCCGCGGGCACCACCTCCTGGTCGGCGAACGTGCGGGCGACCCGTCCCGGCACCCACGGCGTGACCGTACGCTGCGCGAACGGCGGAGTGGCGCGTACCTCGCTCACCGTCCGCTGAAAGGGAAATCAAGCTGACCGGATGCCGGGAAACTTTCCCGACCCCTGGGGAGTCGTACTGACTGGGCGCGTCGAATCAACGGAAATGTGTTTTCTCCGTGACGCGTAAGGGGGCCCGATTTCTGATGGGAAACGGGGAAAGGACACGGCAGTGCCTGTCGACCTGAACAATGAACGACCCCTGGCCTGGGATTCGGCCACGCTCGACGCGGACACCAAGGCGATGCTCGACAATCTGCAGCCGAACATCCTGCGCGCGCATGTGCGCGAGCACCTGAGCCTGCTGTTCGTCCGGTTCAACGACGTGGCCGAGGGCAGGGCCTTTCTGCGCGGCATCGCGACCACGAGGATGAAGTCGGCGCGCCGGCATCTGGAAGAGGTGCGCGACTTCGCCGCCGGCCGCGGCCGCGGCACCCCGTACGTGGGGATCGGCATCAGCAAGGCCGGCTACCGCGACCTCGGCCACACGGTCGAGGACGTGCGCAAATTCGACGACGAGGTCTTCCGCGACGGCATGAAGCGGCGGATCGCGCGGGCCGGCGACCCGCCGGTGGAGGAGTGGGAGCGCCCCTACCAGCGGGAGATCCACGCCGTCATCCTGATCGGCGACGCCGAGCCCGGGCCGGTGGCCAGGCTGCGCGAGGAGATCCTGGGCGAGCTGCCGGAAAGCGCCAGGCTGCTCGGCGAGGAGAGCGGCCACGGCATGCGCAACCCGGCCGGCGACGGCATCGAGCACTTCGGCTACGTGGACGGCCGCAGCCAGCCGCTGTTCCTGAAGGACGAGATCGACAGGGAGCCGAAGCAGCACTGGGATCCGGCCTTCCCGCTGAGCAACGTCCTGGTGCCCGACCCGTTCGCGCCGGACCCGTCCCGCCACCACGGCAGCTACCTGGTCTTCAGGAAGCTGGAGCAGAACGTGCGGGCGTTCAAGAAGATCGAGCGGGACCTGGCCGACAGCCTCGGGCTCAAGGGCGCCGACCGCGACCGGGCGGGCGCCATGCTCGTCGGCCGGTTCAAGGACGGCACTCCCCTCACGCTCAAGCCCAAGGGCGGCGGCGGGCCGGTGGTCAACGACTTCACTTTCGACGCCGACGACGGCTCCAAGTGCCCGTTCAGCGGTCATGTCAGGAAGACCAACCCGCGCTCGTTCGGGCGTGAGGTGATCATGGCCAGGCGCGGGCAGACGTACGGCGACCGCACCGACGACCCGTCGGACGACTCGCCGCCCGAAGTGCGGCCGAGCGGTGAGGTGGGCCTGCTGTTCATGGCGTTCAACAGCAGTCTGCTCAGGCAGTTCGAGTTCACCCAGGAGTTCTGGGCCGACAATCCCGACTTCGAGATCCCGGGGACCGGCCACGATCCGATCATCGGGCAGGGCACCCGCGACCTGAAGGTCACCTTCCCCAAGGTGTGGGGCAAGCCAGAAATGTCGCCCCCGCACGCTCAGGTGCCCCAGACGGTCACGATGAAGGGCGGAGAACACTTCTTCGCGCCGTCGCTGGCCTATCTGCGCAATCTGTAGCACCGCCCTCAGGGGTGAGCAGAAGGATGTACGCCCGGTTCAGCCCGCCGGAGGAGGCGGGCCCGGGCCCGCGTTCAGCATGATTTCCCCATGACGATCGCACTGCTGCTCACCCTCGCGGCGCTGGCGGTGGTCGACAGCACCAGCTTCGGCACCCTCGGCATCCCCGTCTACCTGCTGCTGGCCTCGGACAGGTCGCGGGGATCCCGGTTGCTGACCTACCTCGCCACCGTGGCGATCTTCTACTTCCTCGTGGGCGTGGCGCTCATGCTGGGGCTGGCCGCGGCCATGGACGCCTTCGGCGGCCTGCTGGACAGCCGTCCCGTCCGCGTGGTGGAGCTCGTCGCCGGTGTGGGGCTGTTCGCGCTGAGCTACCGGTTCGATCCGAAGTGGCGGGCCAAGCGGGGCAAGCCCCAGCGGACGTTCGAGCCCCGCACCGGCGGGCCGCGGACGATGGTGCTGCTCGGGCTGACCGCCGGGGCGCTGGAGGTGGCCACGATGGTGCCGTACCTGGCGGCGATCGGCCTGATGACGACCTCCGGGCTGACGACGGCCCAGTGGGTGCCGGTGCTGGCGGCGTACGTGCTGGTCATGATCGTGCCGACGCTGGTGCTCATGGCGCTGCGCGGGATGGCCGGCGGCTGGCTGGAGCCGAAGCTGGAGCGGCTGCGGGCCTGGCTCACCAAGCACTCGGCCTCGATGGTGAGCTGGGGGGTGGCGATCGTGGGGTTCCTGCTGGCGAGAGACGCGGCCGTCCATCTGTTTTTCAACTGATGGATTGATCAATAACGGGGGTTCATGCCCCGGTCGTCCTGCTCGCCCTGACGCCCCTGGCTTTCGCCCCCACAGCGCTCGCCCACACAGCGCTCGCCCACACGGCGCTCGCCCATACGGCGCCCGTCGGCATCCCCGTGACCGGCACCGCCGACCGGGAGTCCGCCCCGGTGCTCAAGCCGGGCGCCTACCTGGACGCGATGCCGCCGGGGCCGGACGTCAAGCGGCACTATGCCTTCGACCTGCCCACGGGCGCCACCGCGTACGCCGGGATGCGGATCGGCGCGACGGCACCGACCGGGGCCAGGGCGGTCATCGGCGCGAGCCTGGTGCTCTGGCCGCCGACCGGCTCCTCCCTGCGACAGCCACGACCTCCTCAGCGACCTGCCCACCGGGGGCAGCGCGTTCGTGGTGGGGCAGACCCAGATCACCGAAGGCTCAGGCCCGTGCGCGGCGGCCGGCCGCTTCGTGATCGAGGTGACCAACAAGGGCGACCAGGCCCGCCGCTCCCCCGCGCCGCTGGAGCTGAGCCTGGTCATCGAGCCGCCGGTCACGAACGCCGCCGCGCTGCCCGTGCTGGCCGACGGCCGTTACACCGACACGATGGCGCCCGGCTAGGAGGCGTACTTCCGGGTGCCGCTCACCTACGGCCAGCGGCTGGCGTACCGGATCGAGGTGCCGGCCCTGTCAGAGGCCGACCGCGCCACGCTGGACGGCGCGCGGCTCAACGTGTCGAGCTCCATCCTCAGCCCCGAGAACCCCCGGGTGCTCGGCGACTTCGCGACTACGCCTGGAAGGCGACGCTCGGAGACCGGCCGCAGTCCTACACCGGCGCGTCGGTGCCCGTGGCCTACCGCAACAGGGAGTCGGACGAGGACTACATCCGGGACACGACGCTGCCCGGCTACTACAAGCTGTGGGTGCGCCTGTTCACCGACCAGGGCGCCGCCGACGTCAAGGTGCCGATCACGCTCACCGTGGACGTGCAGGGCGAGCCCGCCGGCGTGCCCACGTACCACGACACCATGGGTTACGGGCCGCCCGACCGGCAGCAGGGCCTGACGCTCACGCCCGACACCGGCCCCGTGACGCTCGCCCCCGCCCTCCCCACCGCCTCCGTTCCGGCGACCGCGCCCGTGAAGACGGCCGCTGCGACCGGTCCCATCGGCTCCACCGGCCCGCTCCCGCTGCTGCTGGCCATCAGCACGGCGGCGCTGGCCCTGGTGACGGCGTTCGCGATCTGGATGGTCCGGCGTGCCGGGCGATCAGCGGGACGCCCCGACGAACAAGTGCCCGACCAGCCGTAATATCGACACCTTAGGGGGAGATCTGTCATGTTGCGGGCGTTCCTGAGGACCGAGGCCGGCAGCACGAGCATGTTGCTCGTGGCCACCGTGCTGGCCCTGCTGTGGGCCAACTCGCCGTGGAGCGAGACCTACGAGGCGTTCTGGCACACCCCCATGGGGATCTCCTTCGGTGACGCGGCGTTCTCGCTGGACCTGCGGCACTGGGTCAACGACGGCCTCATGTCGGTGTTCTTCTTCCTCATCGGGCTGGAGGTCTCCTACGAGGTGCGGCTCGGCCAGCTCAGGGACCGGCGGCTGATCGCGGTGCCGGCCGTGGCGGCGTTCGGCGGCATGCTCGTGCCGGCCGGCGTCTACCTGCTGCTGAACTTCGGCGGGCCGGGGGCCGGCGGGTGGGGCGTGCCGATCGCCACCGACACCGCGTTCGTCCTGGGCGTGCTGGCGGTGGTGGGGGCGCGCTGCCCCGATCCGCTGCGGGCGTTCCTGCTGACGCTGGCGATCGTGGACGACGTGCTCGCCATCATGATCATCGCGATCTTCTACACCGACAGCCTGTCCGTGCCCGCCCTGCTCACGGCGGCGGTGCTGCTCGCGGCCATCCTGACGCTGCGGTGGCTGAAGATCTGGCGGGCGCCGGCGTACATCGTGCTGGGGTTCGCGCTGTGGGTGGCCACGCTGGAGAGCGGGATCCACCCGACGCTGGTCGGCATCGCGCTCGGCATCCTCGTCTTCGTGTACGCGCCCACCGACCACAAGCTGCTGCTGGCCGGGGAGGCCGTCCAGGGCTTCACCAGCGAGCCCAGCGCGCAGGCCGCCAGGGAGGCCGCCCGGCGCGTGCAGCGGGCCGTCTCCGTGAACGAACGCCTGCAACTGCGGCTGCATCCGTGGAGCAGCTACGTGATCGTGCCCGTCTTCGCGCTGGCCAACGCCGGCGTGAGCCTCGACGGTGACACCCTGCGCGCCGCCGCCACCTCGCCCGTCGCCATCGGCGTGGCGCTGGGGCTGCTGGTGGGCAAGTTCGTGGGGATCTGGCTCGGCACCTGGCTGCCGCTGCGCCTCGGGTGGGGCGTCCTGCCGGGGAACCTGGTGTGGGGGCAGTTGTTCGGCGGAGCGGCCGTGTCGGGCATCGGGTTCACGGTGGCGCTGTTCATCGTGGACCTGGCCTTCGACGACTCGGCCCTGCACGACCAGGCGAAGATCGGGATCCTGGCCGGGTCGCTGCTGGCCGCCGTACTGGGCTGGGTGATCTTCCGGATGGCGTGGGACCGCGGCGGCGTGTGCGCGCCGCCCGACGCCGAGCCCGCCGAGGAGCTGCCGACCACGCTGACCGTGCCGGTCGGCCCAGGCGACCACGTGCGCGGGCCCGCCAAGGCCCGGGTGACGATCGTCGAGTACGGCGACTTCGAGTGCCCCTACTGCGGCCGGCTGCACCCGATCCTGGCGGAGATCCTGCGCAAGAACCCGGACGTGCGGCTGGTGTTCCGGCACTTCCCGCTGCGCACCCTGCATCCGCACGCCGCCTCCGCCGCCATCGTGGCCGAGGCCGCCGCCGGCCGCGGCAAGTTCTGGGAGATGCACGATCTCCTCTACGACAACCAGCGCTTCCTCACCGACGCCGACCTCGAACGCTACGCCGCTCAGCTGGACGTGGAGCCGTGGTCGGAGATCCCCGAGCGGGTGTCCAGGATCGGGGTGGACGAGGAGTCGGGCCGCGCGAGCGGCGTACGCGGCACTCCGACCCTGTTCATCAACGGCGTGCGTTATGAGGGCGGCCACGACCTCGCCTCCATCACCCGCGCGGTGGAACAACAGCGCGAATCCGCGTAGCGTCTTCGCGTTGCCCGTCTAACCGCTGGAGTTCCCCTTGATGTCCTCGCTGTCCAACATCATCAGCATCCTCACGACGATCGTGATGGTCCTGTTGCTGCTCGGTGGCGCCATTCTGATGGCGACCCGCCGGGCGGAGCACGGCCGGGGGAGCGTGCTCGGCATGATCGGGTGCGTCGTGCTGCTCGTGGGGGTGGTGATCAACGGCGTGTTCATCCTCATGGCCCCCGATCTGGTCCGTTCCCTCGGCTTCGACCAGTACGGGCCGATCGCGCTGGTGATGAACCTGCTGTCCCTGCTCATCCAGGTGAGCGGCACCGGGTTGCTGATCTTCGCGGTGATCGCCCGCAGGAACCCGCCGCAGCAGGCTCAGGCCGCCGCGTACGCCCAGCAGGCGCCCCAGGGCTGGCAGCAGCAGCCCGAGTGGCAGCAGGGGTACCAGCAGCAGGGCCCGCCGCAGCAGCAGCCGGGGTGGCAGCAGCAGCAGCCCGGCCGGCAGCCGCAGCACCCGCAGCCGCCTTACGGTGAAGGTCAGCCGCCCGCCCACGGCTGACGCGGAAGTCCTGCCGCGCAGGCGACACCGCGCCGACGAGTGTGACAATGTTGGCGTATCGGACATTCCGCAGCGTGCCTGAGGGAGTCATGACGCCAGAGCAGCCCCGCCGGCCGGATCCCGACCAGACGATCCGGCACCGCTACCCCCATCCAGGACAGCCGTCCGAGCAGGGCCCGCCCGAGGCGCCCTACACGCAGCGGCTGCCGTACACCCCCGACATGCTGCCCGACGTGCCCCTCTACGAGGCCAAGCCGGCGCGGTCCGGGTGGTGGTGGGTGATCGTGGCCGGCCTCGTCCTGCTGCTGGTCGCGGCCGTCGCCGTGGGCGTGATCCTCTGGGTGCGCGGCAACGCCGACGCCGCGGCGCTGCCGTACGGGATCGCGGACGTCACGCGCGGGTGAAGTCCATCGTCCAGTTCGTCTCCCAGCTCTGCCCG
Organism: Nonomuraea sp. NPDC048892; assembly: GCF_040649735.1. Lineage (NCBI taxonomy): Bacteria > Bacillati > Actinomycetota > Actinomycetes > Streptosporangiales > Streptosporangiaceae > Nonomuraea > Nonomuraea sp. NPDC048892. Next base: position 880,513 of record NZ_JBEZFZ010000003.1, read on the forward strand.
TCGTCCTCGGAGAACGCCTGCTCCCAGCGGGCGGCATCGGTATCCCTGAAGACCGTCCAGATGAACCGGCAGCGCACCGGCCGGCCGTCGCAGGTCTCCTCACCGTAGAACTCGCCCCGGTCCCCCTCGAACGAGCCCACCATGGGCCGGGTGTCGAGCACACCGGTCGCGCTGCTGGCCCAGTAGATGGACCACAGCCCGCTGTCCACGTCACGCAGGCGCACGGTCATCCCGCTGCGGCCCTTCGTGGGGAACTCGATCTCGTCGAAGCTGGCCCCGCCACCGAAGTGCCGGCCGGCCGTGGAGACGCCGGGGAACTCGTCCCATTCGTCGCTGCCGGACAGGGGCTTGACCAGCCGGCGGTTGACGACGTTCCAGCGGCCGGCGAAAAAGTCGAAGTCGTTCATGGCTGAGACCATAGGGCCGGGTCACTGACAGGTAGTGTCAGTGATATGCGAGCTTCCCGCCTGGTCTCGATCCTGCTGCTCCTGCAGACGCGCGGCCGGATGACCGCGCAGGAGCTGGCCGACCGGCTGGAGGTCTCCGTCCGCACCATCTACCGCGACGTCGAATCCCTCCACTCCGCCGGCATCCCGCTCTACGGCGACGCCGGCCCGAAGGGCGGATACCAGCTCCTCGACGGCTACCGCACCAGGCTCACCGGCCTGACCGCCGACGAGGCCGAGTCGCTGTTCCTGGCCGGCCTGCCCGGTCCCGCGGCCGAGCTGGGGCTGGGCGCGGTGGTGACCGCCGCTCAGCTCAAGCTGATGGCCGCGCTCCCGGTCGAGCTGCGCGACCGGGCCGGCCGCATCCAGGAGCGCTTCCACCTCGACGCGCCCACCTGGTACCGCGACCGGGAGCCGGTCACCTACCTGCCCGCCGTGGCCGACGCCGTCTGGAACGAGCGCCGGGTGCAGGTCCGCTACCGGCGGTGGAAAGCGCCGCAGGAGGTGGAGCGGCGGCTGGAGCCGTACGGGCTGGTGGTCAAGGCCGGGCGGTGGTATCTGGTGGCGCGCTCGGGCGAGCAGGTACGCACCTACCGCGTCTCGCAGATCCTCGACCTGCATCCGCTGCCGGAACGGTTCACCCGGCCCGAGGGGTTCGACCTGGCCGCGTACTGGCGCGACTACCTGGCCGAGTTCGAGAGCAGGCTGCGCTGGGGCCAGGCCGAGGTGCGGCTGTCGCCGCACGGCATGCAGCGCCTGGCCGACCTCATGACGCCGGGCGTGGTGGAGGCGGCGCGGGAAAGCGCGCGGGGCCCGGACGAGCGGGGCTGGACGCTGGTCACGGTGCCGATCGAGTCGATCGAGCACGCGACGAGCGAGTTCCTGCGGCTGGGCACGGACGCCGAGGTGCTCTCGCCCGTCGAACTACGCCACCGGATGGCCGCGACGACCACCGAACTCTCCGAACGCTACCGCGCCTCCTGAACCGTCCTCCCGGGTGAGGTCTAGCGGGTGAGGTCTACCGGGTGAGCGCCGCCTCGGCCTGCCAGCAGTGCGTCCAGTGCCCCTCGCCCAGCTCCGTGCGCCCCGGCACCTCGGTCGAGCACACCGGCAGCGCCACCGGGCAGCGCGGATGGAACCGGCAGCCGCCCGGCGGATCGATCAGGCTGGGCGGCTCACCGTGCCGACGTCCCCCGGGAGCCGCCACCCGGTCGGGGTCAGGCGCCGACTCCAGCAGCAGCTGCGTGTACGGATGCCTCGGCGACTGCGTCAGCTCCTCGCTCGGCCCGCTCTCGATCAGCCGCCCCGCGTACATGACCGTGATGTCCTCGGCGAAGTAACGGGCGCTGGCGATGTCGTGCGTGATGTAGAGCAGCGCCAGCCCGCTGTCCCTGGCCAGCCCTTCCAGCAGCCGCAGCACGCCGAGCCTGATCGACACGTCCAGCATCGACACGGGCTCGTCGGCGATCAGCGCGACGGGCCGCACCGCCAGCGCCCGCGCGATGGCCACCCGCTGCCGCTGCCCGCCGGACAGCTCGTGCGGCATCTTGTCCATGAACTGCTCGACCGGGGTGAGGCTGACGCGTTCGAGCAACTCGGCGACCTGCTCGCGTTCCTCGGCGTCGGAGCGGGCGTGCCCGTGCAGGCGCAGCGGCCTGGCCAGGTGGTAGCGGACCCGGTGGAACGGGTTCAGTGAGGCGAAGGGGTCCTGGAAGATGAGCTGGACCTGCCGCCGGTACTCCCTGAAGGCGGCGCCGCGGTGGGCGCGTACCGGCTCGCCGCGCAGCAGCACCTCCCCGGACGTGGCCGGATAGACCTGGGCCAGCAGCCGTGCGACCGTGCTCTTGCCGCAGCCGCTCTCGCCGACCAGCGCCGTCACCGCGCCGGCTCGCAGCGCGATCGAGACGCCCTCCACCGCCCGCACCGGCGGCCGCCGGCCGAAGCGGCCCCGAGGGCCGCGGGCGGCGGTGAAGTGCTTGGTGAGCTCGCGCCCCTCCAGGATGTTCATGACACTCCCCTCCCGTCGTTGAGCAGGCACGCGACCTCACCGTCTGCCGCCGCGGTGAGCACGGGCAGGCGCTCGGAGCACTCCGCCACCGCCATCGCGCACCTGGGGTGGAAGGCGCAGCCGGGCGGTGGTGAGCGCAGGTCGGGCGGCGTGCCGGGGATGCCCAGCAGCTCTTCGCGCGGCCCGCGCAGGCGCGGGAACGAGCGCAGCAGCCCCACCGTGTACGGATGCCGCGGCGCCCGGTGCAGCGCCTTGGCCGTCCCGGTCTCCACGACCCGGCCCGCGTACATGATGGCGATCCGGTCGGAGATCTCCATGAGCAGCGACAGATCGTGGGTGATGAAGACGACCGCGAAACCGTACTCCTCCCGCAATGCCTTGATCTCGGCGAGGATGTCGCGCTGCACCACCACGTCGAGCGCGGTCGTCGGCTCGTCCATGATGATGATCTCGGGGTTGAGCGCGAGCGCGATGGCGATGGCGGCGCGCTGGCGCATGCCGCCGGACAGCTCGTGCGGGTAGGAGCGGCGCCGGTCGGCGCTGATGCCGACGCGCTGCAGCAGCTCGACCGAGCGTTCCGTGCGCTCTGCGCGGGACATGCGGGGCGCGTGGATGCGCAGCACGTCGTCGATCTGGGCCCCCACGGTGATGACCGGGTTGAGGGAGTTCATGGCGCTCTGGAAGACGACCGCCAGCTCCTTCCAGCGGAAGGCGCGCAGCTCGTTCCTGCCGAGGGCGAGCACGTCCACGGCCGAGCCGTCCTGGCGGTGGTAGACGACCGACCCGGATGTGATCGAGGCGGGCGGGCGCAGCAGCCGGGCCACCGCGTTGGCCAGCGTGGTCTTACCGCTGCCGCTCTCGCCGGCCAGGCCCAGGATCTCGCCGCGGCGCAGGTCGAGCGAGACGCCGGACACCGCGTGCACGGCTCCGGTGCCGGACAGGTAGTCCACGCCAAGGTCGCGGATCTCCAGGACGTTCATGCGCGTGCCTTCCTGGGGGCCTTGATCGTCCGCAGCCGCGGGTTGGCGATCTCGTCGATGCCGAAGTTCACCAGGGCCAGGCCGGTGCCGATGAGCGCGATGCACAGGCCGGGCGGGATGAACCACCACCAGGCCCCGATGAGCAGCGCCTGCCCGTTCTGCGCGAAGTACAGCATGCTGCCCCAGCTCACGGTGGACAGGTCCGCCAGGCCCAGGAACGAGAGCCCGGCCTCGGCCAGGATCGCCGCGACCACGGTGGCCAGGAAACTGGTGGCGATGACGGGCAGCAGGACCGGCAGGATCTCGTAGAAGACGATCCGCAGCGGCCCTTCGCCGCTCGCCCTGGCGGCCTGGACGAAGTCGCGCCGGCGTACCGACAGGGTCTGGGCGCGCAGCACCCGGGCGCCCCAGGCCCAGCCGGTCACCGCGATCACCACCGCGACCGAGGCCACGCCGCGCTGCGGCAGGTAGCCGGCCAGCACGATGATCAGCGGCAGGGCGGGCAGCACGAGGAAGATGTTGGTCAGCACCGACAGCGCCTCGTCCACGGCGCCGCCGACGTAGCCGCCGACCAGGCCGACCGCGACGGCCAGCACCGTGGCGATGAGCGCCGACAGCACGCCGACGCCGAGCGAGACGCGGGCGCCGTACACGATCTGGACGAGGATGTCCTGGCCGGTCTGGGTGGTGCCGAGCCAGTGCTGCGCCGACGGGCCCTGCAGCCCGTCCTCGCTGGTGGCGGCGGGATCGGCGCCGATGAGCAGCGGCCCGAAGACGGCCATCAGCGCGAAGAAGACGAGGATCCCAGCCCCGATCTTGATCTTCATTCCGACTCCTGCCTGGTCCGGGGGTCGAGCACCACGTACGCCAGGTCGGCCAGGAAGTTGGCGACGAGCACGGCCAGCGAGATGACGAGGAAGATGCCCTGCATGAGCGGGAAGTCCTCGTTCTCCACGCCCTTGAGCAGCATCGACCCGATGCCCGGGTAGGAGAAGACGATCTCCGTCAGCACCGAGCCGCCCACCACGAAGCCGAGCGAGAGCGCGAAGCTGGTGATGTTCGGCAGGATCGCGTTGCGGGCGGCGTAGGCCCACATGACCCGGCGCGAGGTCAGCCCCTTGGCCTCGGCCATCACCACGTAGTCCTCGCCGAGCGTGGTCACCATGACGTTGCGCATGCCGAGGATCCGGTCGGCCATCGAGGCCACCACGATCGTGATCGCCGGCAACGCCGCGTGGTAGAGCACGCTCTGCGCGAACTCACCGGTCAGCCCCGGCATCACGTCCAGCCCGTACGCCCGGCTGACCGGGAACCACTGCAACGTCACCCCGAAGACGAACACCAGCGCCAGCGCCACCCAGAAGTACGGCACCGCGTGCATGAACGTGGCCGCCGGCAGCACGCCGTCCAGCCAGGTGCCGCGCTTCCACGCCATGATCACGCCGAGGGCGGTGCCGATCAGGTAGCTGATCAGCGTGGCCACGCCGACGAGCCCGACCGTCCACGGCAGGCTGTCGGCGATCACCGTGGAGACCTCGGTGGGGAAGAACGTGATCGAGCGGCCCAGCTCGCCCTGGGCGAGATTGCCCAGATAGTCCAGGTACTGCTGCCACAGGCTCGCGTCGCTGATGCCGAACGCCCTGCGCATCGCGTCGATGGCGGCGGGGTCGACGTTCCCCCTCATCCGGGCCACCAGCAGCTCCACCGGATCCCCCGGCATGAGCCGGGGGATCAGGAAGTTGAGCGTGATGGCGGCCCAGGCCGTCAGGAGGTAGAACCCGAGCCGCCTGGCCAGGAATCTCACTTTCCGGCCGGCTTCAGGTGCAGCAGCACCACGGCCGCGTCGGGCGAGGTGTACGGCGACGGCATCGCGTACGGGTCCTGCTCCGACGGCCAGCCCACGTACTTGTTCGTCCGGTACTGCGCCCACGACGGGCTGTAGAACAGCGGCAGCGTGGGCATCTTCTCCACCATGATCTTGCCCAGGCCCTGGGTGGCCTCCTGCTGCTCGGTCTCGTCCTCGGTGGCGGCGTAGGCGTCGATCAGCTTGTCGGTCTCGGCGTCCTTCCACCGCTCGTAGTTGCCGGTGGCGGCCTCTCCCACGGGCTCGGCCAGCCCGCCGAAGAGCATCGAGCGCATCTGGAAGTACGGCGTCGGCCCGGACGCGGTGGCCCTGATCGACAGGTCGTAGTTGCCCTTGCCGACCTTGGACACCCAGTCCTGGAACGCCACGCCCCTGGTCTCGACGGTGACGCCGATCTTGGCCAGGTCCTCGCGGATGAGCTGGGCCGCGTTCACCCAGTCGGTGAACGGCGAGGGCACCAGCAGGGTGAACTTCAGCTGCGCCGGGTCCACGCCCTTGAGCAGCTCCTTGGCCTTCTCGACGTCCACCTTGTAGGAGAGCGCGCGGTATTCGGGCGGGATGTACGCCTCCCCGCCCGGCATCGGCACGCCGGTCGGGTGCGCGACCTTGGTGTAACCGCGCTCGGCCACACGAACGATCTTGTCCCGGTCGACGGCCAGGCTGATGGCGGCCCGCACCTCGGGCTTGGCCAGCACGGGATTGGTCAGGTTCGGCAGCAGCGTCACCACGCCCTCGGGCGGGAAGAAGAACTTGTTCTGCTCCGGCTTGCCCTGCACGTAGATCTTCTGGATGTCCGGCACGAACGCGCCCGCCCAGTCCACCTCACCCTGCTGCAGCGCCGTCTGGAGGGCGTTGGCCGTGTACGCGGGGAAGCGCAGCACTGGCACCTCCGGCTTGCCCGGCTGCCAGTAGGACGGGTTCTTGACCAGCTCGTACAGCTGGGCCGAGAACTTCGACAGCGTGTACGGGCCCGTACCGACCGGCTTGGGGTTGGTGAAGGTGGAGGGGTCCTTCTCCTTCTCCCACACGTGCTTGGGCACGATGGGCGAGTTGCCGGCGATGTTGAACAGCTTGGCGTACGAGGTGTTGGCGAAGTCCACCCGCACCTTGTCGGGCGCCAGCGCCTCGGCGTCCTCGATCTCCAGCGCGTTCCTGTTGAGCTGCGGATACTTCTTCAGCATCTGGAACGTGAAGGCCACGTCGTCGGCGGTGAACGGCTGCCCGTCGGACCACTTCACGTTCTGCCGCAGCGTGAATGTCACCGACTTGCCCTTGTCCGACCACTTGTGGTCCAGCGCCAGCCAGGGCGTGATCTCCCCCGGCTTCAGCTTGTTGAAGTACATGAGGGTCTCGTGGATCATCCCGCTGGTGCCGAAGTTCACGCCTTCGAGGTGGTACGGGTTGAAGTCCTCCTGGAACGTGCCCGCGTCCACGGCGTGGATCACCAGCGGCGGCGCGTCCGCCTGCGGTTTGGCGGCGCCACCGCCACTCGAACATCCGGCCAGCACGAGTGCGGCCAGCACCGCCGCGACCTGCCCCGCCTTGTGACGTCTCATGCGGAGGCCGCCTTTCCGAAGTACTTCGTCCGCAGTTGCCGCGACCCCTTCGGGGCGGCGAAGGCCTGCGCGCGGCCGAACCCGGCCGGCGCGCCGCGCACGATCGTCAGCGCGCGGTAGTAGTCGACGTACGGGAAGCCGTAGGTCTCGCCCCTGGCGTAGGCGTAGCCGGTGATCGCCTGCGACCACAGCTCGTACGCCTCCTCGCCCAGCTCGACGAACACGTCGGGCGCGTATCCCTCGGCGTCCTCCCAGTTGTCGGCGTAGTAGAGCTCGCTCGCCCAGTAGGCCGGATGCTCACGCTCCAGGGTCTTCAGCCCACCGAAGAAGCGGGCGTCCTCGACGATCCGGTGCGTGCGGGCGTGGTCCTTGTGGATGGAGGCGCTCCAGTGCGTCAGGATCACGTCGGGGCGCAGCTCCCTGATGAGGTCGCCGATGCGCATCTTGGTCTCGTCGTCCTCGGGCAGCAGGCCGTCCTCGTAGTCGAGGAACCTGACGCCGGCGCCGATCCGTTCCGCGAACGTCTCGGCCTCCTCGCGCTTCTGCTTGGCGTAGTCGGCGACGGTCATGCGCGGATGGCCGCGCTCGCCGAGCGTCAGGTGCAGCAGCGTCGCCCGGTCGCCGCGCAGGACGTGCTGCGCCAGCACGGCGCCCGCGGTCAGGTCGAGGTCGCCCGCGTGGGCCCCGATGGCGAGAACGTGTGTCATGCGGATCGCCTCATCACGTGGAACTTTCTGGTGATCTCGTAGCCCGCCTTGGTGTAGAGGTGGCCGGCCGGGCTGGTAGCGCCGGTCCACAGGAACCAGGACGAATGCAGCCCTTCGGCGCGCATCCGGGTCATGGTGAGATGGAGCAGGATCTTGCCGAGGCCGGTGCCGCGCTGGCCCGGGTCGACGCCGAAGGGGCCGAAGCGCTCGGGGATGCCGCGGTAGGCCGCGTACAAGGCGAAGCCCACTATGTGATCTTTTTTCGCGATGACGATGCGTTCGGGATCGCGGTGCTGCCGGATCGCTTCGCCCCAGTCGGGGTTGAAAACGTCGGCCGCGTGCCGGATCAGCTCGGGCAACTCGCCGGCGGTGGGACTGCGGAAGACGTACCCCTCGCGCTCACGCGCGCGCCGCAGCTCGTCCACCTCGGGCGGAGTCCGGTAGCCGACGAGCGCGCGGTCCATGGCGACCGGCGAGTAGAGCGTCATGAACCCGAGCTCTTCCAGCAGCCGGTGACCGTCCGGATAGAGCTCGGCGTCCGCGCCCGGGAGCACGTAGTAGGGGGTGTACGACGAGAAGTCCACCTTCGTCCGGCCGAGGCGCTCCAGGAACCCCACCGCCTCACCCACCAGCCGCCGCCCCAGCCCGCCGCCGCGGTGCTCGGGGACGACGAAGAAGAACGGGATCCAGCCGGTGTCGGGCTCCAGGTCGGTGCCCGGCGCTAAGGGGATCAGGCGGCGGACGGCGTACGCGCAACCCACCACGTCGTCCCCGTCCACGGCCACGCGCAGGCCCTCGGGGTCGAAGTTGGGGTCGAGCAGCACGCAGTCCCTGAACCAGCCGGATGTCGTGGGGTCGGCGGGCATGCTGCGGTTCCAGGCGTCGACCAGCGCGGTCTCATCGCCGGACTGGAAGGGGCGGACGGTGACCATGAGGGGAGTGGTCCTTTCACCTTTCGGCACTCCCGCCACAGCTTTCCCACTGTCAACCGCCCAGGTCAAGAAGATTTCGGAAGAAATTTTCCGATAAGTCGGACATCTAGAAAATTGTTTTCGTCTGCGGTATCTATGGAGAGTTGCCCCCACCCGACGCGCGACGCAACCCTGCGACGAACGCCCGAAGCACGACGCCAACGGTGCGCGGCGAATGCCCGAAGTGCGCCGCCAACGGCGTGACGAATATCACATCACCATGTCGCCCTGACCCCCACCCACCCGGGAATCACCGCACGTCCCATGAAGTTTCACGTAATCGACTGACCAAAAGGCCAGCCTCTCGCATATGCACCAAGCGGAGGTTCTCATGAAGGCATGGTCACGCTGGCAGGACTGGGCCACCCTGGTCGCCGGCCTCTACGCGGCGCTCTCCCCGATCTGGGTCGCCGGCGCGTCGGGCGCCGCCCCCTCACTGATCGTCCTGGGTGCCCTCATCGTGCTCACGTCCATCGTCGCCCTCGCCAACCCGGGCGTCGTGGCGACGGAATGGCTCAACGCCCTGTGGGGCGTGCTGCTGTTCATCGCGCCGTGGGCCATCACGTACACGCAGGGCCAGGGGGCGTCGTGGACGTCCTGGGTCATCGGGGTCCTCACGGTCGTACTCAGCCTGACCGCCCTCCCCGCCAGCAGAGCAGCCCACCGCCAGGCCGTCCAACACTGACCCCACTTCGAGGGCCGGGCCACACTCACGGCCCGGCCCTCACCCTTTCCCCACGCAAGCAGCGACCCTCCCGCCGCTTCCCCAGGCAAGCCTCCCCACCCAAGCGGCGACCCTCCCACCTTCTCCACGTAAGCAGCGCCCCTCCCACCGTGCACCTCCGCACCAACGTCGGCCACGTCCCCACAGCCGTCGCTCCTCAACGCCGCCAGTCGCCCCGACCTCCGCTCACCGCACCCACAGCGGCACCCCCGCAGTCGTCATTCCTTCACGCTGCCATCACCCTGCCCCCACTCAGGGCACCCACGGTGACACCGCCACGATCATCACTCCTCCACGCTGCCCTCCCCCTCGCATCCGCCCACCGCGCCCGCATCAACGCCCTTGCAGTCGCCAACCCATCAGCGGCGACACCACCGGGCGACTGGCCGCCCACCCCGGCACTCTCCACCACCCGCCACCCACCAACACCCGTTATCACCCACCAACACCTGCAATAACCACCCGCAATCCCATCCACCACCCGCCATCCACAGGTGGCCACGTCCCCACACCCTCCATCCACAGAACCCGATTCGGCCCCATCCCACCCCACCGCCGAAATGCATCCTCATACCCGCACGGCAACACCACGCCGCCCCCATCACGACAAGGAAGGAAGGCAAGAGGATGCCCGGAGGCCCGCCCACGCTCGGCTTCAGCCTGCTCATCTACGCGACGGTAGGACTGATCGCCCTGATCGCCCCCAAGCTGCGGAGGCGTCGCGACAGATGAGCACCCAAACGGAGCCCACGTCCACCCCGCCGCTGACGGTCACCGTCATCATCCCCGCCCACAACGAGGAGCAGGGCCTGCCCGCCACCTTGCGCTCCATCCAGGCCCAATCGAGCCCACCAGAGAAGATCATCGTGGTCGACGACGGCTCGACCGACCGCACAGGAGAGGTGGCCACCTCCTACGGCGTCACCGTGCTACGCCCACCGCGCAATCTGGGCAGCAAGGCCAAAGCCCAGAACCACGCACTCCCCCACTGCGACACCGACCTGGTCCTAGCCGTGGACGCCGACACCGTCCTGGCCCCCGACTACATCGAGCGCATCAAGCCCGCCTTCACCGACCCGGCCGTCAACGTGGCGGCGGGCAACGTGCAGACGAGGTTCGCCCGCACCCCGTGGGAGCGAGGCAGATCCACCGAATACCTCTTCGGCTTCCACTGGCACCGGCCGATCCAGCAACTCGCGAACAGCCCGATGGTCTGCTCGGGTTGCTGCTCGGCGTTCAGACGCACGACCCTCACCGAATCCGGCGGCTTCCCCGAGCGCACCATCGTCGAGGACATGGACTACACCTGGACCCAGCAGGGTGACGGCCACCGGGCGGTCTACGTCTCCGGCGCCGTCGCCTGGGCCGCCGACCCGGAGAGCCTGACCTACCTCCGCAAGCAGGTCTGGCGCTGGATGGCCGGCTTCATGCAGAACGTCCGCCTCCACCTCCCGCGCCTGCTCGTCCGCAAGCCCATGCTCGCCACCTGGATCGTCATCGCCCTGCTGGAGATCCTCCTGGCCCCGCTGTGGTGGGCGACCCCGCTGGTCCTGACCCTGGCGATGCACGAGCCGGCGACCCGCACGCTGGCCTGGTGGGCGGGCGGCGAGCTGCTCCTCACCGTGCCGGCCCTCCTCTACGCGGCCAGACGCCGCCGCCTCCCCGTGGGCAAGGTCCTGTTCAACCTGCCCTTCGTCTACCTCAACAAGGCCGTCAACCTCTACTACGCCTGGAAGGCCCTCCTGGTCGAGCTGATCCTGGTCCCCCTGCACCTGTCACGCGGCCTCCTCGTCTACGAAAAGGGCCGCTGACCACGAACATCGGTAGCGGCATGATTACTCTCAGTAGCCATAAGATGTGAGCTCGCCCAAAGCGTCCACCCCACGAAAGGGACGAGCCACATGATCGCTCGCACCGCCACCATCGCCCTCTCCGCCCTGACCCTGACGCTGGCGCCGTCCTTCCCGGCCGTCGCGGCCACAGGCACGTTCGCCTACAGCTTCCCCGCCTCGTACGGCACGGGCGCCGGCCACCTGCACCACCCGAGGAGCGGTGCGTGCATCGACATCCCTGAGATCCGCTACTCCGACGAGAGCGCACACACCCCGCGCAACGACACCGACTCCACCGCCACCCTCTTCATGGGCCCCGACTGCTCCGGCCCCTACTACTCACTCCGCCCCGGCGGCAGGGGCTCCGACAGGCTCTTCCTCAGGTCGGTCGTCTTCTCCTGACCACCACCAGGAAATTCGCCAGATAAAGACCGGTACGCGAAACCAAGCACTGCCTGCCCGGATCGCAGACGACGACAAGATAGTCGGAGGCGCGTTCCCACACGCTCTCCGGCAGGGAATTCGCCTACGGCCAGCCATTTTCGCGAGCATTGTTCAGCAACCCCGGTTCGACGTCAGCTACCCGTCGGCTCGCTGGTCGCCTTCACCGGCTTCACCCTGCAAATCCTGATAGTCATGGCACCCCCCATTCTTGTTTCCAACTGCGCACACTTCCTGCCATGGGGTGGGGATCCCCATCGCGTTGCGGCAACTCCGCGACATGAGCCCACGGCACCGAATCCGGTCCTGGGTAACCACATTTCTCAGCAGCGCCGCCGACCAGGACTCAATCCACCGAGAAAAGCGCAGAGCAATGAATCGGCACCGTCCGCGCCGAGCGCCATCATGCTTTCTACGCCCGTCTCCCCCACCCTGAGGGAGGGTAGCGGTGAGGCCGCCGGCGCCAATATCCGGATAGCGTCTGATCCGTTGCGTTTTATGGATACAGGGATCGAGACCGGGGTGGTTGCAGGCGGCGAGCCAGGCCGAACAGCCACAGGTGGCAGCGTCGAAGGCATCGCGGCCCATGCAGACACGAGGCCCGGAACTGTCCAGGCGGGCACGGGGTACGCCGCCGTCCAGGCAGGCACGAGGCATGGCGCCGTCCAGGCGGACACGAGATACGGCACCGCCCAGGCCAACGCAAGGCGCAGCACCCCTCCAGGCAGGCACAACGTGCGGCGCCGGCAGTCCGGCATCGGAATAGCCGACCCCACAGCCCCAATGACCCACCGTGCCGACAGGAGCGGAACCAACAGCCGACTCGCCCCGTTTCGTTCTGCCCTTCGCTTCGCGCCTGTGCAGCAAGCACTTCCAGGGCGTGGGAGGCAGCGTGCAAGTCAGAACTCCCGCCCCCGGCGCGTTTTCAGGGCTCCCGCCCGCCATGGATTTCCGGGCTCCCGCTCTCTGTGACTCCCAGGGCTCTCGCCCTCCGCAGCTTCTCTGTGCGGGGTCCTCGCGGGCGGCCTGGGCCGGGTCGCGTCCCACGGTGAGCGTCCCTGCGTCGAAGCCCACGTCGCACACCCGCAGAGCGGTCCCCTCAGCACAATCCAACGGAGAGCAGCACCAGCGAAGAGCAGCACCAACGTGCCCCGCCCGTGTCTTGCTCGGCATCACCGGCGCGCCGGAGCCACCCCAGGAGTCCCCAGCCGGCGATCACCTTGACCGCCCCACCCCTACGCTCAGCGACAGCGACCCGCCACCACACCGTGATCAGGGCACTCCCCCGAACGGGGACAACGACCAGGACTCAGATCACACCCGAAGCCCCGTACGTCCACGAACAACACAAAACCGCCCCTGCCCGTCACCAGGCAGAGGCGGTTCGATCGTGTGGAGCTATGGGGATTCGAACCCCAGACCTCCTCCATGCCATGGAGGCGCGCTACCAACTGCGCCATAGCCCCTGGTCACCGCTTCGAGTCCACCCGTTGCGGCGCTCCGAGAGCATATAGCCATCCGCCCCGATTCACCTAATCGCCCATCCTCAAGCCACAGAGGCACAGCAGCAAGGCGCGCGGAAGCCCGTACGGCCCCCGAGCCGTACGAACCGCGCTCACACCTCGGCTTCGGGCTTGTCGTCGCTGTGCACCGGCTCCGGCAGGGTGCCGGCGTTGTGCTCCAGCAGCCGCCACCCTCTGCGCCCTTCCTGCAGCACAGACCAGGAGCAGTTGCCGAGCCCGCCCAGGGCCGGCCACAGCTCCTCGGGCAGCCCGAGCAGTTCGCAGATCCCGAGCCGCAGCGCGGCCCCGTGTGAGGCCACGACCAGCAGCCCGTCGTCATCGAGCCGGGAAGCCCAGCGACGCATCGCGCCGGCCACCCTCCCGGCCACGTCGGTGACGGGTTCGCCGTCCGGCGCCTCCCACGCCGCGTACTCGTGGGGCCAGCGCGCGGCGATCTCCTCGCGTGTCAGCCCCTCCCACTGACCTCCGCCGCGCTCGCGGAAGTCCTTGTCGACGGCCACCTCCAGCCCGACGATGCGCCCCAGCGCCAGCGCGGTGTCGTTGGCCCGCTGCAGGTCGGAGGAGACGATCAGGGTGGGCCGTAGCGAGGCGAGCAGCGAGGCCGCCCTCGCGGCCTGCGCGACGCCGGTTTCGTCGAGGGGGATGTCGGAGTGACCTTGGAATCGCTGCTCGACGTTCCACAGTGTCTGCCCGTGACGCAGACACACGATCCTCTTGCTCATGCAGATTCCTCGCCGGGACGCTCGAAATCGGGATGAGTGTCACTGCCGGGTCCGGTGATGGTCGGTTCGCTCACGCGCGCGCCCGCTGGAGGTTGGCCTGAAGGACGCTCTCCGGCAGCGCGATGGCCGGGCAGTCCTTCCACAGGCGCTCAAGCGCGTAGAAGGTACGGTCTTCCTCATGCTGGACGTGCACGACGATGTCGATGTAGTCGAGCAGCACCCAGCGCCCTTCGCGCTCGCCCTCACGGCGGACGGGCTTGGCGTCGGCCTCGGTGCGCAGCCGCTCCTCGATCTCGTCGACGATGGCGCGGACCTGGCGGTCGTTGGTGGCGGAGCAGAGCAGGAAGGCGTCGGTGATGACGAGCTGTTCGCTCACGTCGTACGCGAGGATGTCATCGGCCAGCTTGTCGGCCGCGGCTTCCGCGGCGATGCGCACGAGCTGGACGGATCTGTCAGATGCGGTCACGATGCGGGTCTGTCCTCCTGTGTCGGCAGCATGCCCATATGTTGAGGGTACCCTTCCAGCCCGAAACCCCTCACCTACGCCACGACAGGCTTGTTCAGGCCCCCTGATAGAGGCCGCGCTTGTTGATGTACTGGACGATTCCGTCGGGCACCAGATACCAAATGGGCTCGCCCTTTGCCACGCGCTGACGACACTCTGACGAGGAAATGGCCAGCGCGGGGATTTCCAGCAACGTCACCCGGCCTTCCGGCAGGCCGGGGTCGTGCAGGGTGTGCCCGGGACGCGTACAGCCGACGAAATGGGCGAGCTCGAAGAGCTCGTCGGCCTCCTGCCAGCCGAGTATCGCGCCGAGCGCGTCGGCGCCGGTGATGAAGTACAGGTCGACCTGGGGGCCGTAGATTTCCGCGATGTCCCGCAAAGTGTCGATCGTGAACGTCGGCCCCGGCCGATCCACGTCCACCCTGCTGACGGAGAAGCGGGGGTTCGACGCGGTCGCGATGACCGTCATCAGATAGCGGTCCTCCGGGGCGGACACCTCACGCCCGGACTTCTGGTACGGCCGTCCGGTCGGTACGAAGACGACCTCGTCAAGCTGAAAGTGGTGAGCCACCTCGCTGGCGGCGACGAGGTGCCCGTGGTGGATGGGGTCGAAAGTCCCACCCATCACACCTACTCGCCGCTTCCCCTGCACACCAGGCGCGTTCATCATGAAACGGACCTTACGCGGGGGCTGTATCACAACATGATGGGACCCCCCTTCGTGATGACCGCGCATCACTTCAGTTGCGGACGTAGCATGCCGGGCATGACGACCACCCCGGACCGCAACCGCGTCCAACTGCCCGGCATCTCGTCCCGAGCCTACGAACACCCCGCAGACCGGTCCGCCCTGGTCGCTCTGCGTAAGTTGAGTGGGTTCGACACGGTTCTCAAGCAGATGTCCGGTCTCGTCAGCGAGCGCCGCCTGCGCCTGATGTACCTGGCCTCGGCGGTGCGCGTCAGCGAGACTCAGTTCCGCTCCCTCTACGACATGGGGCGCGACGCCGCCTACACGCTCGACCTGCACCGGATCCCCGAGATCTACGTCCAGCAGGACTCGCAGGTCCAGGCCAAGGCCATCGGCTTCGACGACCCGTTCATCGTCGTGACCACCGGTCTGCTCAACCTCATGAACGAGGAGGAGCAGCGCTTCGTCATCGGCCACGAGACCTCGCACATCCTGTCGGGGCACGCGGTCTACCGGACGATGCTCGACATCCTCACCCGCCTCGCCGCCCGCGTCGCCTGGATCCCGCTCGGCTACATCGGCCTGCGCGCGATCGTCGCGGGCCTGGAGGAGTGGTACCGCAAGTCCGAGCTGTCCTCCGACCGCGGCGGCCTGCTCACGGGGCAGAACCCCGAGGCGGCCAAGCGCGCGCTGATGAAGCTCGCCGGCGGCGACTACACCCACGAGATGAACATCGAGGCGTTCCTGGAGCAGTACCAGGAATACGACACCGCGGGCGACCTTCGCGACGGCTTCCTCAAGGTACTCAACCTGCTCGGCACCACCCACCCGTTCGCGGTCGTCCGCGTGGCGGAGCTGGACAAGTGGCAGCGCAGCGGCGAGTACGACCGCATCATCGGCGGCGACTACCCGCGCAGGGAGGACGACCCCAACGCGCGGGTCACCGACGAGATCAAGGCGGCGGCCGAGTCCTACCGCGCGTCCTGGTCCCAGTCGCAGGACCCGTTCATCGGCGTCCTGCGCGACGTGGCCGAGGGCGCGGTCAACGCGGGCGAGCGCATCTTCAACCGCTTCTCCCGCCGCGACGGCGGCCAGGGCTAGCCGGATCGCCACCGCGCGGCCGATCCGCTTGATCGCCGCGCCGGCCCGCCGCACGCAGCGGCGGGCCGCGGAAAACCTTCACCGCCCGAAGCAGCGGGCGCGATAACCCGTCACCGCGACCTCCGCAGAGCCGCAGCCCGAACGGCGAGCCGGAGTACAGGCCGGACGGCAGGTCAGAGCGAAGGCACGACCGGCGTGTACGGCGGCAGGTCAGAGCAGCAGCGCGATGGCGCGTACGGCAGCCGCGCACAAGGCGACGAACCCGCCCAGCACGGCCAGCGCCCGCAACCCTTCCCTGCGCAGATCAGGCAGCCGCTGCCCGATCCGTTCGATCTCGCGCCCGGTGATACCGCCGCACAACATCCCGAACACCACACCCGCCACCGTTACGGGCGCGGCCTGCTGCCACCAGTCGGCGTCGATCTGCCCGCCGCCGGTGGCCCAGAGCGCTCCGCCCGCGGCCACCGCGACGGGCACGCCCGGCCACACCACGGCGGTCGCCGCCGCCCCGGTCAGCGCGACGGGAAAGGACAGCACGCGCAGCGTCACCCGCGTACGCCGCGAGCCGCGCTTCCTGACCATCCAGTGCCCCATCCACAAGGTCCTGGTCAACACCACGAACACGGTCGTGATCGCGATGGAGGCGATCGGCCAGATGACCGAGGCCACCACGCACGGCACGGCCAGCACCGCGAGCAGCAGCAGCGCGCCGTTGCCCGCGGGCAGGGTCGTGGCCGACTGCGCGCGCAGCCCGGTGCCGCGCCTGTCCTGCGGCTTGACGGCGGCCGCCCGGCTCCTGACGGCGGCGGCCGTGCGCTGGCGCGAGGCGACCATCTTGGCCCGCGGGCCGGTGTTCTTAGCCTCGCCGCCCGCCCGCCCGCGCGGCACGGGCACCTTGCCCTCGGCCCGGCTGCGCGCCGGCACCGAACTCTTGCCGTCGGACGCACTCCTGCTCCCGGCGCCACGCCCCGTGCCTTCGGGCGCGGCCCGGCCACCGGTCCGCCCACTGCCTTCCTGAGCAGCCCTGCCGCCGGCCCGTCCGGCACCGTCAGAAGCGGTCCGGCCGCCGGTACGCCCGCTCCCCTCGGCAGCGGCCCGCCCCCCGGCCCGGCCGGCACTGTCGGGAGCGACCCTGCCGCCGGTACGTCCGCGCGGCGGCGGCACCTTCCCCTCGGCGGGCAGCGCGTTGGGCCGGCTGCGTGCCTTGGCTTCACCCCGCGCCGCGGCCGGCTCCTCCGTGGCGCGGCCGCGTACGGACTCCTCCCCGGCGCCGCCCGCGGGCGGCTCGGTCTCGGTCGCGTTGGTGGCCCGAGCCAGCCTGGACAGCCGGTCGGCCAGCAGCGCCGCCGTGGGCCGTTTGCCCGGCTCCCGGTTGAGCGCGGCCCGTACCAGCGGCAGCAGTTCCACCGGCACGCCCTTGAGGTCGGCCTGCCCGTTCAGCACCGCGTACATCTGCGCCTCGGCCGTGCCGCGCCCGAACGTCGGCCGCCCGGTCGCCGCGAACGCCACCGTGGCCGCCCAGGCGTGCACATCGGCGGGCGAGTCGACGTGCTCGTCGGCGAAGATCTCCGGCGCGGTGTAGCCGGGCGTGCCGAGGAAGGTGCCGGTCATGGTGAGCCGGGTCGCGTCGAGCACCTGGGCGATGCCGAAGTCGATCAGCACCGGCCCCTGCGTGCCCATGATGATGTTGCCGGGCTTGAGGTCACGATGGACGACACCGGCCGCGTGGATGATGGCGAGCGCGGCGGCGATGCCCTGGGCCATGTCGACGAGCCCGGCCACGTCGAGGGGGCCGCTCTGGCGCACCTGGTCGAGCAGCGTGACGCCCTCGATGTGCTCCATGACCAGGTACGGCCGCGCGCCGTTCAGGTCCGCGTCGAGGACCTTGGCGACGTACGGGCTCTCGACCCTGCGCAGCGCGCGCACCTCACGCTCCAGGCGGATGCGTGAGGTCTCGTCCTCGGCCAGGTCGTGCAGAACCTTGAGAGCGACCTGCTCGCCACGGCGGGCGCTGGCGAGGTAGACCTCACCCATGCCGCCGCGGCCGAGCCGCTCGATCAGGGTGTACGGCCCGACCTTGCCGAGCTTGCTCACCGTCCCTCCCCGCCCGGCGCAGCCATAAGGGACACAACCCTAGCGCCGGTACGCGAGTTGCCGCTTGAGGCACGCCGATGGATTATCCGCGAGTGTGATCGGTGAGCATGCTGTCGAGCCGCGCGGTGGGCTCCTCCGACAGCCGGCGACGGCCCTTCCTGCGCCAGTTGACGTGACCGCGGCGCTCCAGCCAGAGCAGCAGCCGGTCGGCGGCGAACAGCACCACCGCCGAGAAGACGAGGGCGACGACGATTTCCATGGCCCCCAGTCAACCTACGGCGCATGGCGCCGGTCAGGCCGACACGCCGACTAACCGGCCACCACCGTACCCTCTGACGTGCGCAAATGCCCCTCACCCGTATAGATCCACTTGGTCGAGGTGAGCTCGGGCAGCCCCATCGGGCCGCGCGCGTGCAGCTTCTGGGTCGAGATGCCGATCTCCGCCCCGAACCCGAACTCTCCGCCGTCGGTGAACCTGGTGGAGGCGTTGACCGCCACCGCCGCCGAGTCGACGAGCGTGACGAACCTGCGGGCGGCCCGCTGCGAGCGGGTGACAATGGCCTCGGTGTGGGCGGAGCCGTAGCGCCTGATGTGGGCCACCGCCTCCTCCAGCGAGCCGACGACGGCGGCGGCGATGTCGAGCGAGAGGTATTCGGCGTAGAAGTCGTCCTCGGTCGCGGGCACGACGCCCGGCCCGTGAGCGGCGATCCGCTCGTCGCCGTGCACGGTCACGCCCGCCTCGCGCAGCGCCTCCAGGGCCTTGGGCACGAACGCTGCGGCGACGTCCTCGTGCACCAGGAACGTCTCGGCGGCGTTGCACACCGACGGCCGCTGCGCCTTGGCGTTGAGCAGGATCTGCACGGCCAGGTCGACGTCGGCCTCGGCGTCCACGTAGACATGGCAGTTGCCGACGCCGGTCTCGATCACCGGCACCGTGGACTCCTCGACCACCGAGTTGATCAGCGACGCGCCGCCGCGCGGGATCAGCACGTCGACCAGCCCTCTGGCCCGCATGAGCTCCTTGACGGAGTCGCGGGTCTGGCCGGGCACGAGCTGGACGGCCCCGGCGGGCACCTCGGTGTCCTCCAGGGCCTCCTGCATGATGCGGACGAGGGCGGTGTTGGAGGAGTAGGCGCTGGACGAGCCGCGCAGCAGCGCCGCGTTGCCGCTCTTGAAGCAGAGCGCGGCCGCGTCGACGGTGACGTTGGGACGGCCTTCGTAGATGATGCCGATCACGCCCAGCGGCACCCTGACCTGGCGCAGCTCCAGCCCGTTGGGCAGCGTCGAGCCGCGTACGACCTCGCCGACCGGGTCGGGCAGGTCGGCCACCTCGCGTACGGCGTCGGCGACGGCGGCGATCCTGGCCTCGTCGAGTCGCAGCCGGTCGACCATGGCCTCGGACGTGCCCTGGGCCCTGGCCCGCTCGACGTCCTCGGCGTTGGCCGCGACGATCTGGGCCGTGTGGGCGACCAGGGCGTCGGCGATCGCCCGCAGCGCCCGGTCCTTGGGCGCGCGCGGCAGCGGGGCCAGCTCGGCGGCGGCCTCTCGCGCCGCCTGGGCGACCTTCAAGAACTCTGTGCTCATCGCTCTTCCCTCATCACCATGGCCGTCCCGCTCCCCGCGTTCGCCGGCGGGGAGCCGGGCGGCGGCGGGGCGGGGCCCTCGTCGGGGCGGTTCAGTTGTGCGCTTCCAGTATGACGATGTCGTCGCGGTGGATGAGCTCGCGTTCGTATTCCGGACCGAGCGTGCTCGCCAGCTCCCTCGTGGAGCGCCCCAGCAGGCCGGGGATCTCGACGGCGTCGAAGTTCACCAGGCCGCGGGCCACCACGAGCCCCTGCGGGCCGCACAGATCGACCGGATCGCCCGCGGCGAACTCGCCCTCCACCGACGTCACGCCGGCGGGCAGCAGCGACTTGCGCCGCCCGACGATGGCCTCCACCGCGCCTGCGTCGAGGTGGAGCCGGCCGCGCCCGGTGGTGGCGTGCGCGAGCCAGAGCAGGCGCGTGCCCGGATGACGGCCGCCTGGGTGGAAGTAGGTGCCGATGTCGGCCCCGCTGAGCGCCTGGGCGGCGTGAGCGGCCGCGGTGAGCACCACGGGCACGCCGGCGCCGGTGGCGATCCTGGCCGCCTGCACCTTGGTCACCATGCCGCCGGTGCCGACCGCCGCGCCGTTGCGGCCCAGCTCTACCCCGACCAGGTCCTCCGGGCCGCGGATCTCGGCCAGCCGGCGCGAGCCGCTGCGGCTGGGCGGGCCGTCGTAGAGCGCGTCGACGTCGGACAGCAGCACCAGCGCGTCGGCGTGGATGAGGTGGGCCACCAGCGCCGCCAGCCGGTCGTTGTCGCCGAAGCGGATCTCGTCGGTGGCCACGGTGTCGTTCTCGTTGACGATCGGGACGATGCCCAGCTCCAGCAGCCGCGCGAGCGTGCGCTGGGCGTTGGCGTGGTGGGCGCGGCGCATCATGTCGTCGGCGGTCAGCAGCACCTGCCCCACGCGCAGCGAGTAGCGGGCGAAGGAGGAGGTGTAGCGGGCCACCAGCACGCCCTGCCCGACGGAGGCGGCGGCCTGCTGGGTCGCGAGGTCACGCGGTCGCGCGCTCAGCCCGAGCGGGCCGAGGCCCGCCGCGATCGCTCCCGAGGAGACCAGGACGATCTGCGTCCCGGTACGGCGCCGCGCCGCCAGCACGTCGACCAGGGCGTCGACGCGATCCACGTCGATCATGCCCTGAGGGGTGGTGAGCGAGGAAGAGCCGACCTTGACGACGACCTTCGACGCTGAGCTGATCTGTTCCCGCACGTCTGGCAGCCTATCCGCTCCCCGGACGCGCCCAGCTATCAGCCGACGATCTTGACCGCGGACGGCCGCGTCACCAGGGCGACTCGGCGCGCGTCACCGGGGCGTCTCGGTGCACGTCACCGGGGCGTCTCGGTGCACGTCACCGGGGCGTCTCGGTGCACGTCACCGGGGCGTCTCGGTGCACGTCACCGGGGCGTCTCGGTGCGGTAGGAATGGCCGAGCTCCTGGCCGAGCCCGAAGTAGTGGCGGAAGTTGTAGACGAGCGGGCTCCAGGCGGCGGGATCGACGTGGTCGGTGCCGGGAACGACGAGCCGGGGGTCGGCGTGCACCTTCTGGACGAGTGCCTCGACGATGACGAATTCGTCGCGGACGTCCGTCCGTACCCGCTCGGCACGGGCCTCCAGTTGAATGGGGCACTCGGCGACGCGAGGCGGCCGGACCACGTGCGAAGGCTCGCCGTGCAGTCCCGCCGCACCGAACTTGTCCGGCTCGAAGCGGCAGCGCTCCGCCTTGGTCGCGGGAACCGGGTTCCGGCCGGTCAGCGGCGCCAGCCGTTCCACCGCCGGCCACAGAGCCGGGTTGGGCAGATTGATCACCAGGTCGGGCCGCTCGCCGAGATTGCGCGCGGTCTGCCCCTCGCGGCCCAGACCGAGCACGACCGTCTGCCCGAGCGCCCACGCGGAGGACATCGGGGCCAGGTTGAACGAGCCGTCCTCGTTCTCGGTCGAAAGGAGCGCCACCGGCGTCCCGAAGTACAGGATGCTCGGCTCGATCACCAGGTGAGGGGCTTGCGCGGGCAGGATGAATGCGGCATTCATGGTCCGCAGCCTAAGATCCGGATATTTCGCCCGGCGCCGAAGTGTCACGGCGACGATCGAACGACGCCGGCCCCGACCGCGACGGATCGAGACCATCCCGTACGGCCAGCCGGCGGTCCGGCCCGCGCCCGCCTTACCCCGGCCGGTGGCCCGACCCGCGCCGCCCTACCCCAGCCGGTTGTCCGACCCGCGCGGCCCCTGCCGCACCGTCTCGGCGTTCAGCGTGGGCTGCCAGTCGAAGATGTAACCGCCCTCCATCGGCCCGATGACCACCTCGGCCCCGGCCTTGGCGCCGAGCTTGGCCAGCTCGACCTCGACCCCGAGCCGTTCGAGCCGGTCACCGAGGTAACCCACCGCTTCGTCGTTGGTGAAGTCGGTCTGCCTGATCCACCGCTCCGGCTTCTCCCCGGTGATCTGGAACAGGTTCTCGTTGACCCGGCGCACCTTGAACCCGGCCGTGCCGAGCTGCTTGGGCCTGATGACCAGCCGGGTCGGCTCCTCGACGGGCTTGTTGGCCCGCGCCGCCGCCACCCATTCGCCCATCGCGTACGACAGCTCCCGCAGCCCGTCATGCGTGGCCGCCGAGATCGTGAAGACCTTCAGCCCGCGCGCCTCGAACTCCGGCGCGACCAGCTCGGCCAGTTCCCGCGCGTCGGGCACGTCGGCCTTGTTCAGCACGACCAGCCGCGGCCGGTCCTCCAGCTTCCCGTACGCGCGCAGCTCCGCCTCGATCACCTCGTAGTCGGTGACGGGATCGCGCCCCGGCTCCATGGTGGCGCAGTCGATGACGTGCACGAGCATGTCGCACCGCTCGACGTGCCGCAGGAACTCGTGCCCGAGCCCCTTGCCCTCAGACGCGCCCGGGATCAGCCCGGGGACGTCGGCCACGGTGAACACGTGGTCGCCCGCCGTCACCACGCCCAGGTTGGGGATCAGGGTGGTGAACGGATAGTCGGCGATCTTCGGCTTGGCCGCGCTCAGCGCCGCGATCAGCGAGCTCTTGCCCGCGCTGGGGAAGCCGACCAAGGCCACGTCCGCGACGCTCTTGAGCTCCAGCATGACGTCGAGCTCGTCGCCCGGCTCGCCGAGCAGCGCGAACCCGGGCGCCTTGCGCTTGGTGGAGGCCAGCGCCGCGTTGCCGAGCCCGCCGTGCCCGCCCTCGGCGATCACGTAGCGGGTGCCCGCCCCGACGAGGTCGACCAGCACTTCACCCGTGGCGGAGTCCTTCACCACGGTGCCGTTGGGCACGGCCAGGACCACGTCCTCACCGTTGGCGCCGTCGCGGTTGGAGCCCTGCCCCTGCTTGCCGTTGGGGGCCTTCCTGTGCGGGCGGCGATGGTAGTCGAGCAGGGTCGCGGTGTTGGGATCGACCTCGAGGACGACGTCGCCCCCGCGCCCGCCGTTGCCCCCATCGGGCCCGCCGAGCGGCTTGAACTTCTCCCGGTGGATGGAGGCGCACCCGTTTCCCCCGTCACCGGCCTTGATGTGAAGGACCACCTGGTCCACAAAGTCCGGCATCCCGCATTCCTCCATCGCCCCGCCAGGGGCCTCTCATGACTGACAACCCATCGCCGACCGGCCCGGGAAACACCAAGGGGTGGATCGCATCCGTACGGATCGATCCACCCCTGAAGCGACGAGCCCGAGGCCGAAAAGCAGGAAGAACCTACTCGGCGGCGACGGGGACGATGCTCACGGCCCTGCGGCCGCGCTTGACACCGAACTGCACGTGACCCGCGGCCAGCGCGAACAGCGTGTCATCGCCACCGCGGCCGACGTTGTCACCGGGGTGGAAGTGGGTGCCACGCTGACGGACGATGATCTCGCCCGCGTTGACCAGCTGACCACCGAAGCGCTTGACGCCCAGACGCTGGGCGTTGGAGTCACGACCGTTCCGGGTGGACGACGCGCCCTTCTTGTGTGCCATCTCTCAAACTCCCGTTCAGGCCTGCTCGATACCGGTGATCTTCACCTGGGTGTACCGCTGGCGGTGACCCTGGCGCTTCTTGTAACCGGTCTTGTTCTTGTACTTGAGAATGCGGATCTTCGGGCCCTTGGTCTCACCGAGGATCTCGGCGTTGACCGTGAACTTGCCCGCCTCCGTGGTCACATCGCCGTCGTTGACGACGAGCACCGTCGGCAGCGATACCGAAGAGCCGACCTCGCCGGCGACCTTGTCCACCTCGAGGACGTCACCGACGGAGACCTTCTGCTGCCTGCCGCCGCAACGAACGATCGCGTACACCGCGGAACCCTTCTACTGACTCACTGTTGCTGTTCGAACATCAGCTACCTCATCGAGGTGGCCGCCGAATGCTGCGCCTGTCATTCAGCCTGTCTAAAACGACGAACCGAGTAAGCGCGCCAACAGGGCACGTCACCTGACGCACCGATTCACCAGGGTACCGGATGAACGGTGCCCCGGCGAACCGGACGGATCGTCGGAAGTCAGCCGAGGTTAGTCGGCCGACTTGGCTCGGCGGGAGCGTCGCCGCCCTCTGCCGGAAGTCTGGCTTGCCTGGTCGTCCTCGGCCGGGACGTCTTCAAGCGCACCGGTCACGGTATCACGGCTGGCGGAGTCCTTGGCCGCGGAAACCTTGTCCGACACCGCCTTCTCGATCGCCATCTTGCCCTGCGTGCCGCGCGGCTCGGGCTTGCTCTCGACCGGCTCGGTGGAGACGATCAGGCCGCGCCCGTTGCAGCAGTCACACGGCGTCGAGAACGCCTCCAGCAGCCCCTGACCGACCCGCTTACGCGTCATCTGGACCAGGCCCAGCGAGGTGACCTCGGCCACCTGGTGCTTGGTCCTGTCGCGGGCCAGGCACTCCAGCATCCGCCGCAGCACCAGGTCGCGGTTGGACTCCAGCACCATGTCGATGAAGTCGATGACGATGATGCCGCCGATGTCGCGCAGGCGCAGCTGGCGCACGATCTCCTCGGCCGCCTCCAGGTTGTTCCTGGTGACAGTCTCCTCCAGGTTGCCGCCCTGGCCGGTGAACTTGCCGGTGTTGACGTCGACGACGGTCATCGCCTCGGTACGGTCGATCACCAGCGAGCCGCCGCTGGGCAGCCACACCTTGCGCTCCATCGCCTTGCTCAGCTGCTCGTCGATCCGGTAGGAGGCGAACACGTCGCCGTGCTCTCCCTCGTCCCACTTCGACAGGCGTTCGGCCAGGTGCGGCGCGACGTACTTGACGTACTCGTCGACCGTCTCCCAGGCGTCCTCGCCCTGCACGACCAGGTTCGTGAAGTCCTCGTTGAACACGTCGCGCACGACCCGGATGGTCAGGTCGGGCTCGGCGGACAGCAGCTCCGGCGGGCTGGCCGACTTGGCCTTCTTCTGGATGTTCTCCCACTGCGCCGACAGCCGGGCCACGTCGCGGGCCAGCTCGTCCTCGGAGGCGCCCTCGGCCGCGGTGCGGACGATCACGCCGGCGTTCTCCGGCATGACCTTCTTCAGGATGCTCTTCAGCCGGGTGCGCTCCTTGTCGGGCAGCTTGCGGCTGATGCCGGTCATCGACCCGTCGGGCACGTAGACCAGGTAGCGTCCCGGCAGGCTGATCTGCGAGGTCAGGCGGGCGCCCTTGTGGCCGATCGGGTCCTTCGTGACCTGCACGAGCACCGACTGGCCCGACTTGAGCGCCGACTCGATCCGCTTCGGCTGGCCCTCAAGACCGGCGGTGTCGAAGTTCACCTCGCCGGCGTACAGGACGGCGTTCCTGCCCTTGCCGATGTCCACGAACGCCGCCTCCATCGACGGCAGCACGTTCTGCACCTTGCCGAGGTAGACGTTGCCGACGTAGGACTGGCTGGCCTCGCGGTTGACGTAGTGCTCGACGAGCACGCCGTCCTCCAGCACCGCGATCTGCGTACGGTCGCCCACGCGCCGCACGACCATCATGCGGTCGACGGACTCGCGGCGGGCCAGGAACTCCGACTCGGTGATGATCGGCGGGCGCCTGCGCCCGAGCTCGCGCCCCTCGCGGCGGCGCTGCTTCTTCGCCTCCAGCCGGGTCGAGCCGCGCACGCTCTGCACGCCGTCGGTCGCGGTGTCGAGCGAGGCGGAACGGCCCGAGCGCGGCGCGCGGATGCGCACCACCGTGTTCGGCGGGTCGTCGCCGGCGGGCTCGGAGCCCTCGTCACCGCCCCTGCGGCGACGGCGGCGCCGGCGGCGCGAGGAGGAGGCCTCCTCTTCCTGCGCCTCCTCGCCCTGCTCATCGGAGTCGTCGTCCTCGGACTCCTCGCCGTCTTCCGCGTCGTCGCGCTCGCGCGCCTTGCCGCGGCCCCTGCCGCCCCTGCGGCGGCGACGGCGGCGGCTGCCGCCCTCTTCCTCCTCCTGCTCGTCGGAGGTGTCGAGGTCGTTCTCCTCCTCGGCGGCCACCTCGTCAACCGGCTCCTCGGCCTCCTCGGCCTCGGGCTCGGCGACAGGCTGCGGCGCCTCGGCCTTGCGGGCGACGGCGGGCTTGGCCTTGCTCGGGTCGGGCGCCTGGAACAGCGGCGCGAAGATCGCGGCCGGCCGCTGGAACGCGGTCCCCGGCTCGTCCTGCCTGCGGGCGGTCATCCCGAACGGGTCGGCGAGCAGGCTGGGGCGCACGTTGTCCTCGTCGAGATCCTCACCGGCGGGCTCGTCGTCGAGCGGCTCGTCCTCGGGCAGGATCTCCATGATGTCGTCGTCGGCCTCATCGGCCTCGGCCCGCGCCGCCTCCACGTCCCCGCCGGAAGCGGCTCCAGAAACAGCACTGGCAACGGCTTCGACATCGGCACCGGCAGCGGCCTCGGCACCGGCCCGCCGGCGCACGCGACCGGCCCGGCCCGCACGACCGCCGGCCGCGCTCTCGTCCGCGCCACCGCCCAGGTCTCCCGCGCCCCCGTCGGCCGCGGCACCGGCCCGGGCGCTCGCCGCCATGTCGGCCTCACTCTCACCGAACGGCGCCGCCACCTCGTCACGGCCGGCGCCGGAACGCGCGACGCGCTCCCCCGCCTCGTCACTGGACGCACCGGCGCCCACGGCGGACTCCCCGCCAGAAACTCCGGACGCGGACTCCGCCTCGGCGGCGGGCGCGACGGCCTCATCCGCCTTCTTGCGGGTCCTGCGCCGCTTCACGGGCTCCTCGGCGGCGGGCTCGCCCTCCGGGAGCGCTCCCTCAGCTTCCGCCTCAGCTTCCGCCTCAGCCGTCTTTTTTGTCGTACGCCGCCGCGTCGTCGTGGCGGTGGACCGCGTCCGCGTGGCCCGCTTCGGCTTCTCAGCCGCGGCCTCATCCTCGGTCTCACCTGCGGCTTCACCGGCGGCTTCAGCGACGGCATCGGCCATGGCGGCCTCGGCCGGACTCTCCACCGGCGTTCCACCGGAAACCACACCAGCCGCACCCGTACCGGCCACGTCACCGGCCCCCGCACCAGCGGAAGCCGCATCGGCGGAAACCGACGCTGCGGCGGCCGTACCGCCATGAGTCGTGTCAGCATGAGTCGTACCGGCATGAGTCATGCCGGCACCAGCCGTATCGGCGGCGGGCTCACCCGCGGCTCTTTGAGCCGCGGTGCGCTGCACCGGTCGCACCTCGGCCACCGACGGCGCCGTCTGCGCCGCGGCGACCGTGACCGGAACGGAAGCCGGCTCCTCGGGCAGCTCCGGCGGAGGACCCGCAGGGCGGCTGGCGGAGCGGCGACGCTTCGTCACCTCGGGCTGTTCAATTGTCTCCCCGTCAGGGCCAGTGGCCCCGGCGTTGGGCTCGTTGTCGAGCATGCGGGCGTTCTCCCGTCAGCTCCCGGGCGCGTCACCGCGCCGCGCAGGAGCCCTCGTGTCTCGTTGTCCGCCGGCTCTCCCGAGACGGAAGCGCCGGCGCCAAGTCCTGTCAGCAGTCGTGCCCGGCTCGCACCGGGCATGTCCTTAACCGGCGACGTGCTCACCCGCCGGTCCCGCCTCGCCGCCGCGCGTGATGTCGCGGTCCAGGTCGAGCGGGTCGGCAAGCGCACCGGTGCTGGCGTCGAGCGGCCCCTGCGCCAGCCTGGTCACCTCGGGGGGAACCGGCGGCGCGAAGTCGGCCACAAGGCGCAGCCCTGTGAGCACATCGTCGGGTCGAACGGCAGGCGTCATGTGCCGAACAACCATGCGCAGTATGACACACGGCCCTCCTCGCACCTGAGCTGCGGTTCTGTCTGTTCCCTCGGACACCTCGAGCCTCAGTACGGCCTCGCGCGCGTCGAAGCGGCGGGGACCCTTCTTGGTCAGGCGCTCGACCTCCACCGTGCCTGCCGCGAGAAACTTCTCCGCCGCCACCTCGGCGAGCTCGCGATCGGCACCGGGAAGCCGCACCTCCCAGTCGGAGACCTCCAAGCGGTCGGCCAGCCCCCCCGGACCCGCCTCCACAACGTCGAGCACATCGAGTCCAGGCGGCAACGACGCGTCCAGGCCCTGTCTGACCTGGCCGGGGTCGCACGGCGTGGTAACACCGATCTCGAGGTATTCGGCTTCGCTGGCGACACCGGTCGGCGCCGCGCCCGCGTAGGAGATCTTCGGGTGGGGCGAGAAACCCGCGCTGTAAGCCACCGGAATGCCGGCACGGCGAACCGCTCTCTCAACGGCCCGCGAGATGTCGCGGTGGCTGGTGAAGCGCAGGCGGCCGCGCTTGGCGTAACGCACACGCAGGCGCTGCACCGTAGGCGCGGGCGGGGGCCCTTCGGGAACAGGTTTCAGAGCTTGTCGTCCTTCCCTTGTAAGAGTTCCTTCGTCTCAGGATAAGCCGCTCCGGCGTATGTACGTGTACGCCGTGACACGGCTCGCCCACTGAGCGCGCTAGACCACCGTAAGAGGAAGGAGTTTCCGCCCCGTCGGACCGATCTGAATTTCTGTGCCCATGGTCGGGCATACGCCGCAGTCGTAGCACGGAGTCCAGCGGCAGTCCTCGACCTCACCGCCGGACACGGCCTCCTGCCAGTCCTGCCACAGCCATTCGCGGTCGAGCCCGGCGTCGAGGTGGTCCCACGGCAGGACCTCGTTCTCCTCACGCTCGCGCGTGGTGTACCAGTCGACGTCGACGCCCGCCTTCTCCGCCGCCGCCATCCAGCGCTCGTAGGAGAAGTGCTCGCTCCACCCGTCGAACCGGCCGCCGTCCTCCCAGACCGCTCTGATCACGGCGCCGACCCTGCGGTCGCCCCGCGACAGCAGACCCTCCACGATGGACGGCTTGCCGTCGTGATAGCGGAAACCGATCGCCCGGCCGTACTGCTTGTCGCCTCTGACCGAGTCGCGCAGTGCCTTGAGCCGCCGATCGACGGTCTCGTGGTCGGCCTGCCCGGCCCACTGGAACGGGGTGTGCGGCTTGGGCACGAAGCCGCCGATGGAGACCGTGCAGCGGATGTCGCGGCTGCCGGTCGCCTCGCGGCCCGCCTGGATGACCTTCTTGGCCAGGTCGGCGATGCCGAGGACGTCTTCGTCCTCCTCGGTGGGCAGCCCGCACATGAAGTAGAGCTTGACCTGCCGCCACCCTTGCGAATAGGCGGTGGAGACGGTGCGGATCAGGTCTTCCTCGGTGACCATCTTGTTGATCACCTTGCGCATGCGCTCCGAGCCGCCCTCGGGCGCGAACGTCAGACCCGAACGCCTGCCGTTCCTGGAGAACTCGTTGGCCAGGTCGATGTTGAACGCGTCGACCCTGGTCGAGGGCAGCGACAACGAGGTGTTGGTGCCCTCGTAGCGGTCGGCGAGCCCCTTGGCCACGTCGCCGATCTCGGAGTGGTCGGCGGACGACAGCGACAGCAGGCCGACCTCGTTGAAGCCGGACTCCTTGATGCCGTTCTCGACCATCGCCCCGATCGTGGTGATGGACCGCTCACGCACCGGACGGGTGATCATGCCCGCCTGGCAGAACCGGCATCCGCGCGTGCAGCCGCGGAAGATCTCCACGCTGAACCGCTCGTGCACCGTCTCGGCCAGCGGCACCAGCGGCTTCTTCGGATAGGGCCACTCGTCGAGGTCCATCACCGTGTGCTTGTGCACCCGCCACGGCACGTCGGCCCGGTTGGGCGCGACCCGCTTGATGCGCCCGTCGGGGTGGTAGTCGACGTCGTAGAACTTCGGCACGTAGACCCCGCCGGACTCGGCCAGCCGCATCAGCAGCTCGTCGCGACCGCCCGGCCTGCCCTCCGCCTTCCACTCACGGATGACCTCGCTGATGGCGATGGAGATCTGCTCCCCGTCACCGAGCACGGCCGCGTCGAGGAAGTCGGCGATCGGCTCCGGGTTGAAGGCCGCGTGACCGCCCGCGAGCACGATCGGATCGTCCTCACCGCGATCCACGGCCAGCAACGGAATGCCGGCCAGGTCGAGCGCGGTCAGCATGTTGGTGTAGCCGAGCTCGGTCGAGAACGACACTCCGAGCACGTCGAAGGCACGCACCGGCCGGTGCGCGTCGACCGTGAACTGCGGAACCCCCTCGGCCCGCATCAGGGCCTCCAGATCGGGCCAGACCGCGTACGTCCGCTCGGCCAGCGTGGCGGGAAGCTCGTTGAGAATCTCGTAGAGGATCGCCACACCCTGGTTGGGCAGCCCGACCTCGTAGGCGTCCGGATACATCAACGCCCAGCGCACGTCGGCGGAATCCCAGTCCTTGACGGTCGAGTTGAGCTCACCTCCGACGTACTGGATGGGCTTCTGCACCTTGGGCAGCAGCGCTTCCAGGCGGGGGAAAATCGACTCGACAGACATACGCTCCAGGGTAGCGGCGATCAGACGGTGACACGTCCCCGACCACCCACGCTTGTCGCGGTGTCTGTGAGGCCATCTGCGGGAGGCCCGACGCCGATGCGTGTGGAGGACGTCTGCGGGAGGTGTGGCGCCTGTGCGGACGTCTGCGAGGCCGCTTGCCGCGGTGTCCATCGCGATGCTTGTCGCAATGCTTGTCGCGATGTCTGTCGCAACGGTTGTCGCGGTGCGTCGAGGACGCTTGCCGCGGCACCGGCCGCACTGAGCACCTGCGGGACGCTTCACCTTTGCATCGGATCGTCTGCGAGTGGTCTCCGATGCGCTGCCCGCTATCGCTGAGTGGCTGCGAGCGTAGCTGTGCGGCCGCTTGGGCATCTTGTAGCCCCCAGCGGGCCGCGTCCCGGCGACGTGTTGCTGTGTGGACGGTGTGGTGGCCTGGTGAGGCGTTGTCGTTCGGGCGCGCGGTCAGGTGGTGATGGTTCCCGGCTGGGGGGTTACTGGCGTGGGTCGTGCCTCACTCCTGACGTGTGTAGTGCCCCCGGCCTTGCGCTGGTCCAGGGTGTACTAGCTTGCGTAGTGCCCCACCCCGTGACTGAGAATGCCGGGGAGGGGCCGAGAGGCCCCGCACGCGCCAGCCCCCGCAGACGCCCTCAGCGCCACCACGCAGCCCTTCATAGACCCTCGCGGGACATCGCAGGCAGGCGTCACCGCAGGGCGGCGCCAAGGAGGACCTGTCTCCTCACTCGAACGACTGTCTTCGCACCCTGATGGCCTGCAGCAACCCGACCGCGATCAAGTTCGCGAACGTGGCGGTGCCCCCGTAGGACACGAACGGCAGCGGCAACCCCGTGATCGGCATGATCCCGATCGTCATCCCCACATTGATGAACGTCTGGAACGCGAACCAGCACACGATCGTGCCCGCCACCAGCGTCCCGAACCTGTCCTCGCACTGCCTGGCGATCTTCAGCCCGCGCAGCAGCACCACGCCGAGCAGCAGCACCACCGTGACCGACCCCAGGAAGCCGAACTCCTCCCCCGCCACCGTGAAGATGAAGTCGGTGTGCTGCTCGGGCACGAACCGTCCCGTCGTCTGCCCGCCCCCGAGCAGCCCCTTGCCCAGGAGCTGTCCCGAGCCGATCGCGATCATCGATTGCGTGCTGTTGTAGCCCACCCCGCGCGGATCCACGCTCGGGTCGACGAACGCGGTGAACCGCGCCACCTGGTACGGCTCCAGCATCTGGAAGTAGAACACCGAGAACATCCCGACGCACGCCACCAGCGTCAGCGCGCCGATCAGCCGCTTGCGCACGCCCCCGATGATCAGCCCGGCGGCTGTGATCACCGCCAGCACCATCGCCGTCCCCAGGTCGGGCTGGAGCATGACCAGGCCGATGGTGAGCGCGGCGGCGAACAGCGAGAGCATCACGTCCAGCCCTCGTGGCCGATCGGTGCCCTCGGCCGGCTGGGCCAGCAACATCGCGATGATGAGCAGCAGCCCCACCTTGGCGAACTCGGACGGCTGCACCGCGAACCCGCCGCCGAGCAGGATCCACGAGTGCGACCCGTTGATCGTCGCGCCCAGCGGGGTGATGACCAGGACCAGCCCCACCACCGACAGCAGGAACACCACCGGCGCGTACGCCCGCATCGCCCGATGGTCGACCATGGCCACGAGCCCGCACAGCGCGAGCCCGATGGCCTCGTTGAGCATGTGTTTCTTGACCAGCCCCGTCGCGCCCGGCGCCCAGGTCCTGGTGGACGACCACACCAGCAGCGTGCCGATCACGCACAGCCCGGCCACCGCGACGAGCATCAGCCCGTCGAGCCGCCGCACCGTCGAGTTCTCGCGAGCCATCCGCCGAAACAGCGAGGGCCGCCGAACGGCCACCGTCCGCGCGTTCACCGGCCACCTCCCGTCACGTCAGCGCCGCCTGACCCTCTACGCCAGCAACCCGCCACACCCGCAACGGCCGACCGCCGGCCTTCCGCCACACCCGTAACGGCCGACCGCCGGCCTTCCGCCACACCCGTAACGGCCGACCGCCAGCCTTCCGCCGCATCCGCAACGGCCGACCGCCAACGCCCATTTCCCACCGCGGCCGACCAACCCCACCCATCCCACCCACTTCTCGGTACGGCCGACCACCCACGCCCACCTCCCACCACGTCCACGGCAACCGACCACCCGCGCACATTTCCCGCCACACCCGCGACAGCCGACCACCCGCCCACACTTCCCGCCACACCCACCGCGGCCGGCTGCTCGCGCCCGCTCATTCCCCGGCCACCGTTCCGTCAGGCGCGAACTGCGGAAGCCGGGTGGTCAACCGCCCGCCCGGCACCGCGGGCTTGCGTTTGATCCCGTAGATCCCCTCGTAGATCTCCCGTACGGCCGGAGCCGCCGTCTGCGCGCCCATGCCGCCCTGCGACACCATCGCGACCACCACGTACTGCGGATTCTTCGTCGGCGCGAACGACGCGAACCACGAGGTGTCCTTCTTGCCCCATACCTCCGCGGTGCCGGTCTTGCCGCCCACCCGGACCTTGTTCATCGGGAACCCGGCGAACGCCCCGGCCGCCGTGCCGTCCGCGGCCACCTGGCTGAGCGCGTTCTTGATGTAGAGGCGCTCCTTCTCGCTGAGCGGCAGTTTGCCCACCACCGGCACCGGAATCTTCCTGACCACCGTGCCGTCGGGCCGCACCTGAGCCCACCCGATGCGCGGGCTGCGCACCTTGCCGTCGCTCACCAGCGCCATGTAGGCCCTGGCCAGCTGCATGGGCGTGACGAGCACGTCGCCCTGCCCGATGGAGAAGTTGGCGGAGTCACCGGGCCGCAGCAGGAACCCCTCGGTGCAGTTCTCCAGCGCCAGCCGCTTGAGGAACTCGGCCCGCGCCCTGTCCTTGACCTCCGGATAGCCCTTGCGGGAGCGCTCGCAGTTGATCGCGCTCGTCCTGTTCCACAGGTCCTTCTTCCAGGCCCGGTCGGGGATGCGGCCGCCCGACTCGCCGGGCAGATCGACGCCGGTCGGGCTGCCGAACCCGAAGGCCCGCGCCATGTTGGCGAAGATCTCCTTGGGCGGCTTCTTCGGCGTGCGCCCGCCGTCCTTGAGGTACTGCTCGTACGCGGCCCGGTAGAAGATCGTGTCGCAGGACTTGACCAGCGCCGTGTGCAGGCTGAGCGTGCCCAGCGCGATGCCGCGGAAGTTGTTGAAGGCCCGCCCGCCCACGGTGTAGGAGCCGGGGCACGAGTACGTCCCGTTGAGCGGGTAGCCCGCGCGCAGCATCGCCGACACCGACGACACCTTGAACGTCGAGCCCGGCGCGAACTGGCCGTTGATCGCCCGCGACACGAGCGGTTTGCCGGACTTCTCCGACAGCAGCCACTGGTAGCCGCGCGCCGAGATGCCGCCCGCCCAGATCTCGGGGTCGTAGTTGGGCGCGCTGGACAGAGCCACGACCCGCCCCGTACGCGCGTCGAGCACCACCGCGGCCCCACCGTCCGCGCCGGGCGCGGACTTCATCGCCTTCGCCAGCGCCTTCTCCACGACCATCTGCACCCGCAAGTCGATGCTGGTCACCAGGTGGTCGCCGGGAATGGGGGTGGTCTGCTCCTCGACGCCGAGCGCCTTGCCCATCCGATCGACCTGCACCCTGCGCAGCCCGGCCTTGCCCCGCAACGCGTCGTCGTAGACGTATTCGAGCCCGTCGCGCCCGGCCAGGTCGACCCCGGAGAAGCTGGCCTTCAGCCCCTCCCGCTTCTCCAGCTCCGCCTCGGTGACGGGCTGCAGGTAGCCGAGCATCTGCGCCCCGGCCCTGCCGCCGGGATATTGCCTGACGGAGTGGATCTCCGCGGTCACCCCGGGAAACTCCTCCTGCCGCTCCAGGATCTGCAGCGCCTCGCGCGTGTCCACCTTCTCGTCCAGCGGAACCGGCTGGTACGGCGACCCCGTCCAGCACGGCTTGCCCACCCCAGGACCGCAGGGCGTGATGCGCTGCTGCAGGTCGGCGACCGGCCGCCCGAGCACCTCCGACAGCTTGGTCAGCACTTTGACGCCGCCGTCCTTCATCCGCGACAGCCTCGTCCTGTCGACGGACACGACCAGAGCGGTCTTGTTGCGCACCAGCGGCCGCCCCTTGGAGTCCAGGATCTGGCCTCGGACCGCCGGCACGATCACCGCCCGGGTCCTGGTCTCGGTGGCCCGCGTCACGAACTCCTGCCCGCGCACCACCTGCACCTGCCACAGACGCACGGCCAGCACGACGAGCAGCGTCAGCACGAGTAGGTGAAGCACCAGCAGCCTGGCACGCATCCTGATCATGTCGAGAACCTCGCCTGTCTGCCGCGCGTGGTCAGCCAGATCACGATCGGCGACACCAGCAACGTGTAGACGATCGTGACCGGCACCTGTTCGGTCAGGGTCGACAGCGTCACCCGCGGATCGCCGATCAGCCCGCCCACGGCCGCCGCCAGCAGGGGCGCCATCAGCACGCACAGAACGACGGTCGTGGCGGGCCCGCCCGCCCCCCGCCCGGCCACGTAGCCGGCCAGCGCCAGGACGAACGCGTACTGACCCACCAGGTGAGCGGACGGCGGCATGACGTCGACCAGCAGCCCCGTGCAGAACCCCAGCACGGCCCCGGAGGACGGCCCTCGGACCAGTGACGCCCCGATGACGGCGAGCAGCACGAGATCAGGCGCGCCCCCGGCGGGTAGCGGCACCCGGTTGACGAGCATCACCTGGGCCAGCAGCGCCAGCACCACGGAAACCCCGCCGATCACGCCGCCCCCTCACCGCACGCCGAGAACCCACGCACCGCATCGTCCGAACGCCCCCACCCCCACCACCCGCGACCCGCGAGTCGCACCCGCCCCAGCCCCACTCGACCGCCCCGCCCCGGCAGCGGACACCTCACCTGGCCGTCCCGCCCCAGCCCCGGACGCCCCACCTGGCCGCCCTGTTCCAGCCGCTCGCGCCACATCCGGCCGCCCCGCTCCAGCCGCTCACACCACACCCGGCCACCACTCCGCCTCGAAACGCCGTCCGGCCACACGCGACGAGCCCTCCCCACGCCGACGCCCCCAGCCCACCGCACGCGGCCGTCCCGGCTTGCGATCACCGCGCCCGCTCCTTGGCCGGCAGCACCGCGTCACGCGGATCCCGCTTGGGCGCTTCCACCACCACGCCGACCACGTCGAGCGCCGTCAGATCCGCGTACGGCCGCGCGTACGCGATCCGGGTCAGCTCCCCAGGCGTCGACTCCACCCGTTCGATCACCCCGATCGGCACTCCGGCCACGTACGGCCGCCCGTGCTGCGACCCGAAGCTCACGATCCGCCCGCCCCTGCTCAGCGGTGCCGTGGAGTCGAGCAGCCGGAACTGGACGAGCCGCCCGTGCTCGCCCACCCCGTGGACGACACCGATCTCCTTGCCGCCTTCCAGCCGCGCCCCCGCGGCCGAGGCGGGATCGCTCAGCAGCACCACGGTCGACGTGTGAGCCGACGCGTGCAGCACCCGGCCGACCAGCCCGTCTCCGTTGAGCACGGTCATCTCGGACCGCACCCCGTCGTCGGCGCCGACGTCGATCTGCACCGCGTCCTCGAACCCCGGCTGACCCCGCCGCGCGATCACGCTGCCGGTGACCACTTTGTATCCCCCGGTCCCGGCCAGCCCGAGCAGCTGCTTGAGCTGCTTGGCCCGGTCGGCGTCGAGCTTCCCGGCCAGCAGGCCGGCCCGGAGCTCGGCGTTCTCCTCCTTGAGCGCCTCGATGCGCTGCTTGGCGGCCGGCGCGGTCAGGATCGCGTGCACGAACCCGCCCACCGGTCTCACCACGCCGCTGCCGAACTGCTCCGCCGTGCCGAACAGGTAGGCCCCGGCCGCGCGCAGCGGGCGCAGCGGCGAGCTCTCGCCGGTGCGGTGGTCGACGGTCAGGATGACCAGTGCGGCGGCGAGCAGCACTCCCAGGATCAGCCGGGCACGGCGCGAGTCTCTCATCAGTGCCGCGACTCCGGCACCAGGACCTGCTGGAGTGCCTCGAACTCCTCGGCGCACTTGCCGGAGCCGATGGCGACGGAGTCGAGCGCGTTGTCGACCAGGTGGACCGGCATGCCCGTCTCGGCCTTGACCCGCTCGCCGAGCCCCTTGAGCAGGGCGCCCCCGCCGGTGAGCGCGATGCCGCGGTCCATGATGTCGCCGGACAGCTCGGGCGGGCACTTGTCGAGGGTGGTCTTGACGGCATCGACGATGGCGTTGACCGGCTCCTCGGTGGCCTTCCTGATCTCTTCGCTCGACACGATGATGGTCTTGGGCAACCCGCTGACCAGGTCACGCCCGCGGACCTCCGCGTGCGACTCCTCGCCGAACGGGCACGCCGAGCCGATGGCGATCTTGATCTCCTCGGCCGTGCGCTCGCCGAGCATCAGCGAGAACTCCTTCTTGGCGAACGCGATCACGGCCTGGTCGAGCTCGTCACCGCCGATCCTGATGGACTGGCTCGTGACGACGCCGCCCATCGAGATGATCGCCACCTCGGTGGTGCCGCCGCCGATGTCGACCACCATGTTGCCGGTCGGCTCGTGCACCGGCAGCCCGGCCCCGATGGCCGCGGCCATCGGCTCTTCGACGATGTAGACCCTCCTGGCTCCCGCCTGGTAGCCGGCCTCTTTCACCGCCCGCTGCTCGACGCTGGTGATGCCACTGGGTACGGCGATGATGATGCGCGGCTTGGCGAAATGACGCCGTCGATGCACCCTTTGGATGAAATATCGCAACATCCGTTCGGTGACGTCGAAATCGGCGATCACGCCGTCCTTCAGCGGACGGATCGCGATGATATTGCCAGGCGTACGACCGATCATCCGCTTGGCCTCGATGCCGACCGCCACGATCTTGCCGGTCACGGTGTTGATCGCGACGACTGACGGCTCATTGAGCACGATGCCGCGGCCACGCACGTAGACCAACGTGTTGGCGGTGCCAAGGTCGACCGCCATGTCACGGCCGAGGAACGCGAGCTTGCTGCCCATGGGGAACGGAGCCCTCCGTAACGTCGTTCGCGAATGACTACGGATCGAATTCGAATCGTAACGTGACGTACCCACCGATGCGCGCAATGAGCCATCGCGCCCATCAAAAATCTCCAGCCCCTAGCTCAACCGCAATTTTGCCCGGATTGCACCACAACATCCGACAGCGCGCTGGAACGATCCAACATCCAATCCAAAGAAACCCTACGGCAAGCCCCCGACAAAAACCGGCTCAAGAATCGCGGTCACAGACCAGGAAATCCGCGCGAGCCCACCCCGGAACCCTACGAGAAAGGACCGACAGAAAAAGCCGCGCGCCCGCACAGCCGGAGCTGCGCGGGCGCGGAGGAGGCGGAAGCGACTAGAACCTGTCCGGGAAGAAGATCTTGATCTCCCTCGCGGCCGACTCGGGCGAGTCGGAGCCGTGGACGACGTTTTCACCGATCTCGAGGGCGTGGTCGCCGCGGATCGTGCCGGGCGCCGACTTCACCGGGTCGGTGGCGCCGGCCAGCGCGCGGAACGCCTCGACGGCGCGCGGGCCCTCCAGCACCAGGGCGACGAGCGGCCCCGAGGTGATGAACTCGACGAGCTCGCCGAAGAACGGCCGCTCGGAGTGCTCGGCGTAGTGGGCCTTGGCGGTGTCGGCGTCGAGGGTGCGCAGGTCCATCGCCACGACCTTGAGGCCCTTGCGCTCCACACGGGCGATCACGTCACCGATGAGGCCGCGCTTAACCCCGTCGGGCTTGATCAGGACAAGAGTGCGCTCGGACACTTGGAGTTCTCCTTCGAACATGGTGGGGTCACGGCGGCAGGCACCGGCCTGGCCGCGAGGACGCTTCGCGGGGCACGCGCCCGCGCGTCGCCGTAGCAGGGCCCTCAGCTTACCGTCCCGAGCCCCTGCCCTAGTTTCCGTACGCCGGAAGCCTACGCACAAGCCGCAAGCCCGCAGAAGCCGGAAACCTACGCGGAAGTGACGTCCTCCGGCGACTGCCCCTGCGGCGGCACCGCGGGCGGCACCCCACCCGCCCCCGCCGCCGACCCTCCGGCCGGCCCGGTCACCGAGGCGCCGATCCGCGGGATCGCCACGGTGGACGGCTCGTCGTCACCGTCGGGCCCTCCGAGGCCGTCTCCCCGTACGAGCAGCACGTCCGCGGGAGGCAGCCCCGCACAGGGGACGTCCGGCGGCGCCTCGGGCCCCTCCGGCTCGTCGGCCAGGACCCCGCGCCCAGGGCGACGAGCCATCACGGCCGCAAGCACGATGATCATCACCAGCAGGAACCCGCTGGCCAGGGCCCACCAGTGCAGCGCCCCCACGAAGCTGTCGACGAGCTCCTGAGCCGACCGCACGCCGTCCAGCATCGCCATCTGCACCCCGGTGCCGAGCAGGAACCCCGCCAGCACCCCCGCGCACCCCAGCGACAGCGCGGACATGGCCGCACCGGCCCCGACCCCTTGCAGGGCCGCCGTCACCGCCACCGCCGCACCCACCGCGAGCAGGCTGAACGGCACCGTCAGCACCATCCCGTCGGCGGAGGGCACCACGAGCCGCACCGAACAGAGCCCGGCCACCATGGCCAGCAGCCCCAGCGACGCCACCCGGCGCCCCGCACCCCGCGCGAACAGCCGCACGCCCACCGACGCCACGATCGCGAGCACCCCGGCCACCACGTACGGCACCCACAGCCCCCGCAGCCCCGGCCCGCCGAGCCCGCCCATCTCCA
Organism: Nonomuraea sp. NPDC048892; assembly: GCF_040649735.1. Taxonomy (NCBI): domain Bacteria; kingdom Bacillati; phylum Actinomycetota; class Actinomycetes; order Streptosporangiales; family Streptosporangiaceae; genus Nonomuraea; species Nonomuraea sp. NPDC048892. Next base: position 919,736 of record NZ_JBEZFZ010000003.1, read on the forward strand.
CCAGCGTCACCTGAGCGGCGCTGGGCAGCAGCACCGCGCCGACCGCCACCATCGTGTACGCCGAGGTACGGCTCTCGGAGCCGCCGATCGAAGCCATCGCGAGCAGCCCCAGGATCGCGACCACCGCCAGCACCATGACGGGAACCGCCCGCCAGCCCTCGGTCGCCGTGCTGATCGCCAGCGCCGCGATGCCCGCCGCGGGCACGGCAGTCAGCAGCAGCCGCCCGCGTTCCTTGACGCTCGGAACGGGCCCGGCGGGCCGCCCGGCCAGCGTCCACGCGACGAGATGAACCGCCGCCAGCCCGAGCGCGACGCCGGTCACCAGCGGGTACGGCTGCAGCGTGACCCGCCAGCTGCTCACAGCGTCGAGCGGCCACAACGCCAGCGCCTGCGCCGTGAGCAGGCTCAGCCCGAACGTGCCCGCCCACAGAGCCCGCAGGACGGAGGCCCGGTGCCACACCGCCGCCAGGGTGGCGGCCAGGATGATGCCGGCGCCGACACCGCGCAGCACGCGTACGACACCGACGAGCAGCTCGGAGCCAGCGTAGCCGCCCCCGGCCTCGGACAGCGCCACCAGCGCCAGCCCGACGAGCAGCAGGTGAGGCGCGGGAACGCGGCGCAGCGCGGCGGCCACGAGCGGGACGGTCAGCATCAGCGCGGGCAGCGAGAGCCCGTTCGTCCGCATGAGCCCGGTCTGGTCGAGGTCGTCCGGCAGCAGCCTGGCGACCACGGAGAGCGTGTTGGGGATCGAGACGACCGCCAGCGGCAGCGACGCCACGACCAGCAGCCCGAGCACGATGTCGAGCAGCCAGGAGTTACTGAGGCGCGCCTGATGCGGCGGCCGTTGAATCGGGGGAACGGCCATGTTGGCCGACTTTAGCGCGTAGTAGCGCCCTCGACACGGCGAGCTACGATAATCGCCGTGATCCACAGCGCGGCGAAGATCACCCCGAGGAAGAACATGGTCGGCACGAGGAAGCCCGTGGCGATCGCCAGCACCTGGACGACGCTGCCGACGACGTACCCGACGGGCCGCTTGAGCATGCCCGCGGCGACCACGCACAGGACGAGCAGACCGATGCCGACCGCCACGGCCAGCCCCGGCTCGACCCCGCCCACGCCGATCGCCACGGGCGTGATGAGGCCCGCCACGATGGCTTCCATGCCGAGCACGCTGGCGCCGAGCCGGCGCATGCCCGGGGTGACCTCGAAGTTCATCATGTGCCGTCCGCCTTCAGCAGCTGCCGGGCGTCGCCGGCCGTGACGACCGACCCGGTGATGAGCACACCGGTGCCGCTGAACTCACCCGCGGCGTCGGCGATCCCGATCGCCCTGTCGATGGCGTCGTCGAGCCGCTCGACCACGTGCACGCGGTCCTCCCCGAAGAGCGGCTCGGCCAGGGCCGCGAGCTCTTCGGCGGACATCGACCTGGGCGAGGAGTTACGCGTGACGACGATCTCTTCGAGCATCGGCTCCAGCAGCTCAAGCAGCCCCTCGACGTCCTTGTCACGCATGACGGCGACCACGCCGATCACCTTCGCGAAGTCGAACGCCTCGTGCAGCCCCTCCAGGGACGCCTGCATGCCGCCGGGGTTGTGTGCGGCGTCGACCACCACCGTGGGGGTGCGCCGCACGACCTCCATCCGCCCGGGCGAGGACGCCTGCGCGAACGCCTGGCGGACCAGCTCGACGTCGAGCGGGTCGTCGCCGCCGGTCAGCGCCTCGACCGCGGCCAGCGCGCAGACCGCGTTGCTCGCCTGATGGGCACCGTACAGCGGCAGGTAGACGTCGTCGTAGACGCCCTTGAGCCCGCGGAGCGACAGCAGTTGCCCGCCGATCGCGACCTCGCGGCTCAGCACCCCGAACTCCAGCCCCTCGCGGGCGACGACGGCGCCGACCTCGGCCGCGCGCCGCATCAGCACCTCGGCGGCGGCGAGCTCCTGCTGCGCGAACACCGCCGTGGCGCCGGGCTTGATGATGCCCGACTTCTCCGTGGCGATGCTCGGCAGGTCAGGCCCGAGCCGCTCGGTGTGATCGAGCGAGATGGGCGTGATCACCGACACGGTGCCGTCGGCCACGTTCGTCGCGTCCCAGGACCCGCCCATGCCGGTCTCGATGACGGCGACATCGACCGGACTGTCGGCGAACGCCGCGAAGGCCATCGCCGTCAGCAGTTCGAAGAACTGGATCCGCCGTCCCTGCGTGTCGGTCAGGTCGACATAGGGGATGATCTCCTCGTAGACCTGCGCGAACCGCTCCTCGCTCAGCGGCTCTCCGTCCACGGTGATGCGCTCACGCATCGAGACCAGGTGCGGGCTGGTGAACCGCCCCACCCGCAGGTTGCGCTCCTTCAGCAACGCCTCGGTGAGCCGCGCCGTGCTCGTCTTGCCGTTGGTGCCGGCGATGTGTATGACCGGGTACGCCCGCTGCGGCGAGCCGAGCAGGTCAAGAAGGGCCGCGATCCGATCGAGCGTCGGCTCGAAATCCCACTCGACGCCACGATCCAGGATCGCGCGTTCTACCGCACGATAATCCACCCCTCAACCCTACTGACCGTCATCACCAGTCCGTACGCGGGGCGAACATCCCACGCCCGCCACCCCCGGCCGCAGGGCCCCTCCCTGGGGACGGCCTCACCGAAGCCCCCTTGGGGACGGCAGCCCACCAAACCCCCGAACAGCCCCCGAACAGCCCCCGAAGAGTGGCGCAGTCGATGACGTGCACGATCATGTCGCACCGCTTCAGGACGCCACAACAGGGCCCGGAAACGCAAGAAGAGGGCCCCGACACCTGCAACAGGTGTCGGAACCCTCTCCTCAAAAGATTGTCCGGCGGTGACCTACTCTCCCACACCCTCCCGAGTGCAGTACCATCGGCGCAGGGAAGCTTAACTTCCGGGTTCGGAATGTAACCGGGTGTTTCCTTCCCGCCATAACCGCCGTAACCCTCCGAAACACACAAACATCACTGTTTGCTGCCTCAGAATTGCTTAGTGGACGCGAGCAAGAAAATCTCTGAACCTTTGTCAGGTGCGGCGCAGTTCTGGACCCGGCGAAGAGTAACAGAACGCAGCACACACACACGCACAAAGAAACAGAAGTTGCTTTGTGGTCAAGTCCTC